>CANQSF010000025.1 GCA_947626345.1 uncultured Oscillospiraceae bacterium
TTTTTGTTGTCCTCCTAATGTTTTTTTAAAGATTTCTTCGTACCCGTCCATCTACAACAGAATCAACATTCCGTTGTTATGGCGCGAAGAAATCTTCTGCGGGCACGATTCGATGTGTTGATTATAACGCCACCCGCCAGTAAAAGCAAGGGGAAAATTCAAAAAAATTTTGCTTTTTGCATGGAAATCTCTGTTGAATATGGGAAAAACGCCGTTTTTTCGGCCCCGGACAGCACAAAAGAGCCCCCCAGAGGCGGGCTTACAACGGAATCATTATAATGTGCGGGTCAGGGCGTCATAGCAGCAGCGGCATGGCGTCCATCTGGCGGCGCTGCTCCCGGTAGGAGTGGGCGGTGTAGATGCGGGTGGTCTCCACGCTGGAGTGGCCCAGGATGTCCGCCAGGCGCACGATGTCGCGATACATCTTATAGTACGTGCGCGCGAAGAGGTGGCGCAGGTTGTGGGGGAACACCTTCGCCGGCGATACCCCCGCCCGCGCCGCCAGCGCCTTCATCATGCGCCAGATGTTGCTGCGGTCCAGCGGATGGCCCGTGGAGGTGACGAATACCGGCCCGCGGCGTATCCCCCGGGCCTTGCACCAGCCCAGCAGCGCCGCGCAAAGCCGCTTGGGCAGCAGGATCAGGCGGATCTTGCCCTTGGAGCGCACCTCCGCCCGGCCCTGGCGCGCCGCCGCGACCGTGACCGAGGCGAGCTCGCTGACGCGGATGCCCGTGGCGCACACCGTCTGCACCAGCAGGGAAAGCCGCCTGTCCGCCGACTTTTCGGCCGTGGCGACCAGTTTTTCGTACTCCCGGCGGGTCAGCTCCCGCTCCTCCCGGGAGAAGTCCCGCCGCTGGATCCGCAGGAAGCCCAGCGTCCACTCCGGCGCGCCCGCCCAGCGCAGATAGCCGTTCACCGCCGCCAGCATGGCGTTCACCGTCGCCGGCGCAAAGTCCCGCTGCAGGCGGCTTTTGAAGGCCACAAGCTGGCCGCGCTCGCGCAATTCGCCGCCGCTCCATGCCGCCAGGCGCTCCAATACGCGCAGATATTTGGCCGCCGTCGCCGTCGAGCGCTCCCGCTCCGCCAAGTGGCGGCGGTAGGCGTCCAGCTGGGCCGCCCCGATCGTGATCATATGGGTCCCTCCTGTAAAAAATGGTGTTATGTCTACCTATTATGGCGAGGGGCGGCGGGGATGTATACGCATGAATGGCCGCGCAGGTCATTCATGCATATGCGTATGCGGCGCATATCAGTGCATATCCCCGGGTTTTCGACGAATATTGACGGTATATCGGTCGATATAAACGAAAAATCGGCCGCCGGAGGAGCGTTTCGCTCCTCCGGCGGCCGAGGCCCACTCCGGGGAATCAGGAAAGTTCTGTCAACATACTGCGCCAGGTGTCAGCGCCCACCGCGCCGTCCGCCGCCAGCCCCAGTTTTCCCTGCAGGAGCCGGACGGCGTGGGCGGTGTTGGGGCCGAATTCGCCGTCCACGGCGATGGCCTTGCCGTCCGCGCCCTTGACGCCGTAGGAATAGAGGATGCGCTGCACGGTCTTCACCTGGGGCCCCGTGCTGCCGCTGGTCAGGGCGCTGAGCGCCACCGTCACGGCCGCCGGCGACGGCTCGCCGCCGTAGCGGGGGTGGCCGTAGCCGTCGATGGAGCCGTCGGCGCGGGCGTAGGTGCGCTTCGCCACCCGGTCGGAGCTGTTGCCCTCCACGGTGACGATCTGGGCGGCGGTCACCTCCGCCACGATGCCGGTGTGCACCAGGGCGCCGTTTTGCCGGAAAAAGATCTGGTCGCCCACTTGGGGGCTGCCGTCATAGCGGCCCTGGGCGCGGTAATAGCCGGCCGAGTAGGGGCATGCCGCCCCCAGGGGGCCGGTCTGGCACTGGATGCGCTGGGCGTCCGGGCCGAAGGCCTTGTAAAAGCACCAGTCCACGAATACGTCGCACCAGGCGAAGCCGTTTTTGCTGCCGTTATAATAGCCGGCCGCCGCCAGGTCGCGGGCGTATTTGGTCCAGTTGCCGCTGCCGGCGTTGGCCGCCGGATCGTCCAGGGAGGCGTTGGTCGCCTTCTCCCGGTACCCCACCTCCGCCAGGGCGATGGATACCACCTTCGCCGCGTCAGTCATGGGGCGCCTCCCCCTTGGCGCTGAGCACGTCCACCGCCCGCGTCACCGCCGCCGGCAGCGGCAGGCCCATCAGCCCCGCGTTCTCCACGATGGACAGCAGCTCGTTGGCCGCGAAGCCGATGATCACGCCCTCTCGGATGTAATCTGCCCCCAGCAGCATGTCCAGCCGGCTGGCGATGAGCACGAACAGCACCGTCATCCCCTTGCGGCACAGGCCCTTGAACCCCGCCCGGGACTCCAGCGCCCCGCCCGCCGACTTGCCGGAGGCGTGGAACACCCCCGCCACGATCAGCCCGGCGGCATAGTCCGTCGCCATCAGGATCGCCAGGGTGGTCATGGCCCCGTCCCAACCGCCCAGCATCGAGGCGATCCAGCTTCCCGCCGCCCCGATGGCGGCACATACAGTGGTTTTCATCCTATTCACCCCTTCTCCGCATGTTACATAACTCTTCATGAACATTCAAAAATCGCGAATAAATATCCATTTTTGTGCAAAACGTAGAATTTTTATTTTTCGCCGTTTTTACAGCGTCACACCCAGCTTTTTGGCCAGTTCCGCCAGCCGCTGGTCCACATATCCCTTGTTCACGGCGTCGCTGTCGCTCTGCGGCTCCGACTGTAAGGTCAGGCTCCCGTTCACCGTGCCGCCGTTCAGCAGCGTCAGCCCGGCGGACATATACACCTGCCCGGTCACGATGCCGCCGGCCACCGCCAGATACCGCCGGTCCGCCTCCGCCTGGGTCATGCCCCCGGCGGGCGCCTGCTGGGCCACGGCGTTGCCGCTCTCATCGAAGCCCACCACCTGACCGGCCGCGCCGCGGAGCTTATCCTGCTTGTCTGCCATTGCCTGCTCCGCCCGGGCGGCGGCGCTCTCCGCCGCGCTCTCGGCGCTCCGGGCTCCCTCCTCGGCCTGACCGGCCGCCTCCGCGGAGGCCGCGGCCTTCTCCACGCTGTCCCCCAGCCGGCCCAGCGCCGCCTCGGCTCCCTCCCTGGCGGTCCCGGCATCCCGGGCGGACTGGGCCGCCGCTTCCGCCGACCGTACGGCCTCGGCCACATAGGCCTGGGCCGCGTCCCGGGCAAAGTCCGCCACCAGCTCGCCCCGGATGCACCGTGCCTCGCTGTGCTGCTCCACCACCAGCAGCGACTCGCTCTCCAGCGCCTCCGCCGCCGGCAGTTCGCCGATCCTCTTATCCGCCATGGCTGTCCTCCTCTCTCTTCGCCGGCGGCGCGTATTCTCCCGCCAGCCGATACGCCCGGCGCAGCCCTTCCCGGGCCGCCGCCATGATCTCCACCCCGTCCCCGCTCACGGGAACGGAGGCGATCATCCTGAACACCTGGTCCAGCTCCCTCTGCAGTTCGTTCATGCCGCGCCCTCCAATTTCCTGATCCGCGCCTCCAGCGCGTTGATCTTCAGATGCAGGATGGGGATGAGCTCGGTGTAGCCGATGGCCATCTGCCCGGTCCCGTCCGTCCCGCTCAGCGCCGCCACATCCGCCCGGGTCAGCCCGGCCAGGATGATGGCCTGCTCCATCTCCTGGGCGATATACCCGCAGTGCAGCGGCGCGTCCCCGCTCTCCCACCGATACCGGTACACCGTCGGCCGCATCTCGTCCAGCAGCCGCAGATACCTCTCCGGCATCAGGGCGATGTCCCGCTTCACGTCCCGGTCCGAGCCATAGGTGGGCGTCGTCTGCATATTGATGGCCGTTCCGTTGATGCGGGTGGGGTTTTTATACCCCAGCACCACGCAGGTCGCCCCAGGGAGCACGTCCCGGTAGTTGTCGCTGGCATATGTCAGCCAGATATCGTCGCCGCTGGCCGTCCAGCAGGTCAGCCCGTTGCCGATCCCATTTATGGAGATCTGCGGCGCGATCACATAGTCCGCGTCCACCGTATTTGCGGTGACCATCCCGCCGGACAGGGCGGCGGTGCCCTCCCGGTCGGTGAAACGGATGCCGTCCGTGCCGATATAGGCCCCGGTCCCGCTGCCGGTGAAGGAGCTCAGGTCCTTGTAAAGCGCCTTCGTCCCGATGGTCCAGCCGGCGATGCTCCCCGCCGTGGCGGTGATGCGCCCCTCCCGCGTCACCGAGAAGTTGGTGCTGTTCACCACGAAGGTGTTGGAGTTGAAGGTCACCGTCCCGCCGGAGATGGTGACGGAGCTGTTGTCGTTGGCAAAGGCGCTGCGCACGCCGCTCAGATCCAGGCTTCCCTTGCTGCCGTTGGAAAGCTCGATGGACGCCTGTCCGCCCAGCGAACCGGTCACCTTCAGGGTGATGCTCCCCACGGCGACGCTCAGTTCGGACACCTCGCCCGAAAGGCTCTGGACCTTGCCGTCGATGCTCCCCACCGTCACGCCCAGCTCTGAGACGTTGCCGTTCAGGTCCTTCACCGTCTGCGAGATGCCGCCCACGGTGACGCTCAGCTCGGACACCTCGCCGCTCACGCCCTCCACGCCGATACGGATCTCCTCCGCCGTCTTGTCGATATAGCTCCGCGTCTGGGCCAGCTTGCGCTGGATGGTCTCCGCCAGGCCCTCGCCGGGGCCGTACTCCCGGTCCAGGTCGCTCTCCCCCGGCGCGCCGATGCTGGCGGCGTGGCCGGCCCCGAAGGCGATCCGCCGGCTGGCCAGCAGGGAGTATATCCCGCCCACGGTCACCCCGTCCCCCAGCTCCGCCTCCGGGTCCATCACGGCGTTCTCCGCCGTATAGCCGATATAGCTCTTGCCGCCCAGCGCCGCCAGCAGATCATCCGCCATGGCCTGGCTGCCATAGGGGCAGTCGATCTGCATCACGTAGCCCGTTTCGTCCCCGGCCCGGTATTCGTTGTCAGCGTCAACCGCCAGCGCGATGCCGGTCACCTCCCGGACCGGGCCGTAGCTCTCGAACCGGCTCACCCGCCGGCCCACATACTGCTTTCCGTTCATACCTTGATCCTCACCCCTCCGATGGTGATGGCGGCCCCGTCCTCCCGGATCAGCAGGCTGGTCTCCGGCGGCATGGACCCGTACAGCGGCGCCAGCAGCAGCTCGCCCGCCGCCGTCACCAGCCAGTTGGCCCCGTGGGCCGCCGCGATATACCGCAGCACGTCCCGCATGGTGTACTCGTTGGCCGGATAGTCCACCGTGTACCCCGTGTGAAAGGCGCACCGCTCATCCAGCGCCGTGCCCATTTTGGCGGCGATGGCCCGGGCGGCGGCCTCCATGCTCATGGGGAATTCCAGCGCCTGGTCCGGTATCCACTCCGCCTCGCCCTTCAGCATCACGTCATAGCAGGTGATCTCCAGCCTTCCGTCCTTCTCCGTCCGCTGGTCGATCCAGAAGATCCCCAGCGGCACCCATTCCGCCTGGTCTGCGTCCCGGGCGAAGGGGCGCACCTCGGCCATGCGGGGCGGCGGCGCCTTCGGCCGGAAGGTCATGGTGAACTGGGCGCACACGGCCCCGCCCACGGAAGGGGCGGAGAACAGTTCCTGACTGATCTCCGCCGTCTCGATCCGGTCCATGCCGTACTCCACGCCCCCCACGGTCACCTTGTATTCCCGCTCTCCGTGCGTCTTCATATGGGGTCCACTCCGATCATGTTGAAGCTCAGCTCCTCGTACCGCTCCTCTTTCTCGTTCCACCGGCCCACGGACAGGGAGCCCTTGCCCACGTAGAACCGGCCGTCCCGCCACGTGCCGTAATAGGGCGACAGGTACCGCAGCGTGAAGGGCCTGCCCTTGGCCACGATCTGCAGGATGGTCATCATCTCCTCCTGGGTCAGCCAGCTTGCCTTGTAGGAGAACGACTCCACCGTGAACATGGCCGAAGAGTAAAGCGTCCCGTCCATGGTCCGGGTGGTATCCTCCGTGTAGGTGGTCTCAAAGTCATAGCCCAGCCCCTCGTCCGGCTGCCGGACGATCTGGCCGTTCATCCTCACATATTCCTGCATCCTGCCCTCCTCACAGCTCCGTGAACGGGTTGCGCCCCGTGCTCTTCCGCGCGGCCCGGCCCTGGGTGAGCACCTTCTCGAACAGCACCTTCCCGTCCAGCTGGCCGATGAAGGTGTAGCGCGTCTCGCCCTGGTCTATGGCCCCGCTGCCGGGCCCGGCCAGCAGCTGCCGCAGTCCCCGGACCGACGCGGCCAGCTCCTCCGCCGCCGCGGCGCTCTGCTCCGCCCGGGGCGGCGTCACCGTCCCCATGGCCACCGCCGGCATGGGCATCCGCAGCCCCTCCAGGGAGCCGGCGATCTCTCCCAGCCGGTCCGCCACGGTCTCCAGCGCCGGGGCCAGCCGTCCAGCGGCCAGTCTCTCCGCCAGCCGCTCTGCCACGGAGTCGAGCCACTGGGTGTGCCGCTCCAGCGGCACGATGGCCTCCCGGCCCGCCTCTCCCGCGCCGATGAGGGTAGCGCCGTCCACGATGCCGCCCCGGGCGTACCAGCTGACGCCGATGTGGGGGATGGAGGGCGGGTCCAGGGAGAAGGACCCGGTGATGGAGAAGTGGGGCAGCTTCAGCGGTGGCAGGCTCCACTCGAAGTCAAAAAGCCCCTTGATCGCCGCGATGGCGTCCGACACCGTCTGCCTGGCCCCCTCGAGCTTCTCCTGGATCGTGGCGCGGATGCTCTCGAACACCTCCTGCACCTTCTCCCAGGCCGCTGTGGCCTTTTCTCCGATCCTCTGCCTCATGGCCTCGAATATCTCCGCCGCCTTGTCCCGGGCCGCCGCAGCCTTGTCCGTCACCCACTGGCGGACGGCCTCCCACTTGTCCCGGGTACAGGCCACGATCTCGTCCCAGTGCTCCCGGATGGTCATGCCCAGGGCGAATGCCCCGGCCGCCGCCTCGCTGTCGGTGACCCGGAAGGCCTGATCCACCTGCTCGGGCATCTCATAGGCATACTTGGCGCAGCCCGCCGCCATGGCCGCCAGCCCGCTGATCACCAGGGGAACGGTGCTACCCGTGAACAGCGACGCCGCGCCGCCCAGCTCCAGCAGCCCCGACTGCAGCACACCCATGGCCTCCCAGGTGAGCTTGCCCGTCCGGTACCACTCCCGCAGGGCCAGCACCACGGAGGCGATGCCTCCCAGCGCCAGCGTCACCCCCGCGCCCGCCGGTCCGAACAGGGCGAAGGCCCCCGCCGCCGCCAGGGCGATGCCGCTCAGCAGCTCCAGCATATTCTTCAGCCCGATCCCGTTGCTCCAGGCGTCCAGATAGCCCTTCACCGCCAGCACCGTGCCGCCCAGCAGGGCCGCCAGGCCTGCCGCCGTGCGCAGATCGGCCCCCAGGGCCCTGGCGATCCGCCAGGCCGCCAGAGCCGCGCCGATGGCGCCGGCATACCACAGGATGTCCTTCAAAAGCGCGCGCACCGCGTCGGCGTTTTCGATGGGCACGTCCTCCAGCACCGGCCCCCCGGAGCCGGAGCCTCCTGCCCCGCCGCCGGAGCCGGACCCGCCGGAGGGCGACCTCCAGAGATTCACCTCGTCCAGTCCGGACAGGTTGTTCACCAGCTTTTTCGCCGCCCGGGACCCGGACTTCAGGCTCTCGTTGTAGCTGTCCTGGCCCGCGACCACCCGCTTATAGCTGTCCGCGCCGCTGAGCACCGCGAAAAACAGCGACACATAGCTCACCGCCGTCGCCAGCGCGCTGCACAGGCTGCCCAGCAGCGGCGCCGCAGCCGTCACCACCGGATAAAACGCCCCGGCCAGCGCGTCCCGCAGTCCCGTGATGCCGGTCCGCAGTTCCCGGACGCTCTGGCCCGCGCTGTCGTTTTCCCGTGCCAGCAGCGCCAGCGCCTGCCCCATGCTCTCCACTCGGGCCGCCGCGCCCCGGCACGCCCTGGCATAGGCCTCCGTCTCCCTGCGGACCGCCTGGAGCCCGCCGGCCTGGACCCTCAGCCGGACCGCCCTGTCCTCTTGCGCCATCGTCTGCCTCCTCTCTTCACACAAACAGCTCCTTCAGTGCCTCCCGCCTGGCCCGGTCGTCCTCCCGCTCCCGGCGCCGCAGGTCCACCAAAGCCCGGTTCTCCCGGTACAGCTCCTGCTCATACTTCTCCAGCTTCTTCCCTCTGGCCTTTTTCCGCCGGATGGCCAGCACCGAGGCGAAGAGGCTCTCCCCGATCTCCATGTACGCCCCCAGGAACGTCCACCAGTGCATATACGCCCCGGCCCGTATCTCCGTGCCCAGGACCCGGTTCACCGCCGGCACGATCAGCCCCGCGTCCTGCTCCCAGTCCATCAGCCGGACGGGCGCGCGCCGCTCCTCCGGCAGCAGGCCGCCGTCGATGAACTCCACCGCCCTGTCCAGCGCCTCCTGCCACAGCGGTCCGGGGATGCTCTCCCACTGCTCATACAGCACGCCCAGGCACACCGCCGCCTGCTCGTCCGGCTCATATCCGCCGCCGCTCAGCAGCCCCAGCAGGTACAGCACGTCCCGCCAGTCCGTCCGGATGGCGTATTCCACGCCCCCGACCTCCAGGGCCGTGGGCAGCTCATAGCCGCTCATTTCCGCGCCCGGACCGACGGCGCGTTCCCAGCCGCTCTGCGCGCCTTGGCCAGCTTTTTCTCCAGGCGCTGCTTGGTGGTCTTTTCGATCAGCGCGCCGATCCCCTCCAACACCTGCTCGAAGAAAAAGTCGCCGTTTTTCGTCACCGTCAGCGGCCCGCACTTTTCAAAGATGCCCGCCGCCACGTTGCCGTTCAACAGATAATCGAACTGGCCGCCGATGTCGTCCGCCAGGGCGTTCATCCGCTCCATCTGCTGCTCCTCGGTGCCCCCGTCCTCCAGGGTGACGCTATTGAAAAAATCCACCACCGCGCCGTACCGCTTGAAGATATTGGAGTCCGCCGGGTTGAACTCAAAGCTCCCCATCGCCCGGCCGTGCTCATCCTCCACCTCTACGGTGACGGCCCCGGTCTCCACCGTCAGCTTCATGGTCTCCGCCATGTTCTCTCCCTCCTGTTCCAATGATCGCGGCCCCGGGTCGCCCCGGGGCCGTCTTCCGCCTCACGCCGGCATAGCGCCGGCGGTGAAGGTGGGGCTGCCGCCCTTCATGCTGGCGGCGGTCACATACCCCTCCTGGCTCGCTCCGTCCTCGCTGACGGTGAAGGGGATGTTGAAGCCCTCGGTGGAGCCGCCGTAGCTCTGGGGCTTCACCATGACCTCCCGCAGCCACGCCTTGTGGTTCTCCGCCGCGGTGTCCTCCACGATCACCTCCAGCATCAGGCTCTTGCACTTGTCCCCCTTCAGCCGGTTCATGGCGATGTCCCGCAGCTTGGGATACAGCTTCTTGTCCGGGTCGGCATAGAACGGATCGGCGTCCATGCTGGCCTCAAAGCCGTTGTCCCTCGTCTTGGTCTGGCCCAGGATATTCTTGATCTGCTCGGTGTCGGAATTGAGCTCCACGCTCATCTCCTCGATGTCGTCGCCGATGATCTCGAACTCCGCCTCTGCCGCCTGGGCCAGCTTGGTGTTGAATTTGCTGTCCAGATAAGTGGCCAGCGCCTCGCGTTCCAGTTTCATGCTTGATCCCTCCAAATGATCGTTGTGTCAGCTTCTGTTTTGCTCCCTGCCTCGATGCGGACCGGATAGTCCGCCGTCAGCTCCATGATCCACGTCTCCGTCCGATCCGCTCTCTGCTCCGCCTGTCTGGGCGATCCCGCCCGCCGGATGGCGGAAAAGGGCTCCGCCCCCGCAGGGGCCGGGTATGCCGCCAGGCAGTGATCCCGGCCTCCCACGGTGACGGTCTGCCCCTCCAGCCACCGGCCGAGGGTCTCCAGCCATGCCGCCATGTCCAGTCTCTGCCGCTGACCGGCCCCGCCGGTGCGGCATACCGCCGTGAACGGCAGCCGGCACAGCCGCCTGATCCGTCCGGTGACGGACCGGCGCTCCTCCAGGATCACCGGTCCGCCGTCGATCCGCAGGGCCAGGCCGTGCTCCGCTCCCGGATCGGTGAGGCGGAACCGCTCCCCCTCTCCCAGGCCCGGGAAGCGGTTCACCAGCGCCAGCACGGTCTCCGCCGCGCCGGAAAAGGTCTCCTCCATCTCCTTCACCGTCCCGTCAGCTCAAAGTGCGGCAGCGCCTCGTACCGCGCCGCCGCCGTCAGGGCGAAGGCCCCGTCCCCGCTCCTGTCCATGTGGGCGTAAAAGCCCTCCGGCCAGTCCTTCTCCCCCACGGGGACGTCCTCCCGCTCTCCCAGCACCAGCACCGTTCCCGCCGGCCCCGGGTCGAAGGTCACGTACCTCTCCGGGTCGGCCGCCGCCTGCCACGCCTTGGGCGGCCGGTAGATCCGTCCGCCCACCGAGGGCCCCTCCGGGCCCGGGACGAAGGGGACCAGCACGGTCAGCTCGTCCTCCCGCCCCGTCCCGATGGCGGCGGGGCCGGCGCCCCGCCGGAGCCTGGCGTGCACCTGGCGCAGCACCGTGGGGTACCAGCTGTCCCCCAGCCGGTTGTACACCGTCACCGTATCGCCCGCCACAGCTCACGCCCCCTCCGCGATGCATCCGGGGTAGACGCCCATGTATAACAGCGGCACGCCGTTTTTGTCGCCGATCCCGGCCAGCAGCTCCTCCGCCGTCCGCCGGAGCATGGCGCCGCGCCCCTCGCCGGCGGCGGTACCGCCCGGCCGGGCGTACGTGACGCTCTCCGCCCCGGCGGTGATCCCCGTGATCACCCGGCCCGTCACCGTCCCGTCTTCGCGGTTTACATAATCCATCTCCTGCTCCGCTGTCCACAGCCGCCGCACCAGCGCGCAGCAGCACCGCTTCACGGCCTTGATCCCGTAGGCGTCCTCCGGCATGGCCGTCTCCAGCTTGCGCACGCCGTCGGCGCCGGTGGTGACGGCGTCCATGATCCGGCCTGCCTCCCAGGCCAGACGCTCGAACTCCGCCTCCGTCACCCCCTCGCCGTACAGCGCCCGGTAGTCCTCATAACCGGCGTACATCACGCCGCACCGATGGTGGCCACCACCACGCCGTCCAGCCGCTCGGCGAACAGCTCCATCCCGCACACCACCGTGTCGGCGGCGGTCATGGTGGTGTAGTCGGCCTCCTCATGGATGCCGATGTAGCCGGTGTCGTCAGCGGTGAAGTCGAACGCGCCGTTCAGATCGGCCCCGTTCACCGGGATGTAGTACAGCACCAGGTTGTCCGGCGCGGTGGCATAGATCTTGCCCTGGGGCACGCTGGCGTTGAGGATCACGGTGCCCAGGCCCATGAAGTTGGCCACGTAGCTCATGCCGAAGGCGGTCTGCATGCTGATGGGCGCGGTGGCCAGGTATCCCGCCACGTCCAGGGGGTTCATGAAGAACACGCAGCTGACGCCGTCGTCGTCAAACAGCACCTGCAGCTGGCCCCAGCTCTTGGCCAGCGCCTCCTGGAAGGTCTCGCCGGAGGCGGTGCCGGTGCCGGTGGCCAGGAAGGTGAAGAAGTCCTTGCGGATGCTCTTCTGCACGTCCCGGAGCATCTCGTCGGTGAGCATATCCACCGCCTGGTCGTAGCCCCGGTCGATGATGGCCTCGGCGGAGGCGGCCTTGCGCCACTTCTTCAGGGTGATCTCCTTGCAGGGGATGGCCTCGGTCTTGTACTTGGACAGGGGGATGGCGGCGCCCTCGGCCACCACGCCGCTGCCCAGCTCGCCGCTGGCCTTATAGGCCTTCAGCACCGTGCCCGCCTGCTTGGGCACCTTCCGGGTCACCCCCATGGCCTCCATCAGCTTGCCGATGGACCCGCCGAAGGTGGCGACGAAATCGATCTCTCTGGCCCGGGCCAGATCCTCTCTGGTGATGATGTTTTCTGCCATGTCAATCCTCTCCTTTGAATAGTCTCATATTTTCCGCGATCGCGGCCCGCCGCCGGGCCCGGTCGGGGATCTTGATGATCTGCTCCCTGGTGGGAGCCTGATCGGGGCTCATGGGCACGGTGAACCGCACCGGCGGCTCGTCGGTCCAAAAGGCCTCCAGGTCCTCCTGCCGGATGCTCTCCATCAGCTCCTCCAGTCCCCGGAGCTGGCCGTCCTCCAGCGGCAGCTCCGCCTCCATGACGCGCCGCTGGACCGAATCCCTGGCCGCCAGGGAGGAGAACACATATCCCTCCATAGCCGCCCGGACGGCCTCCCGCCGGACCTGGTCCTCCCACGCGTCCATCACGTACGCCGCCTGCTCCTCCGTCAGTCCCTGCCGCAGCAGCTCTTCCTGGGTCATCGTTCCTCTCCTCCTTCTCCTGCCAAAGCCTTTGCCTCCTGCTGGGAATACCCCTCGAACCGGGTCAGATAGTACCAGAAGGGCGCCCGCCCGTCGGCCACGTATCCGTACCACCGGGCCCGGTCCTCCTCCCGGTTATAGGTCACGTCCCCGAAGTCGAACACCGTCTCATAGGCCCCCGGCGGCGTGATATGCCCCGCCTGGGCGAAGGCGTCCAGGGCGTAGATCACCCCGGTCAGCGCATCCTCCAGCTTGTCCCGCAGATCCTTCACCAGCTGTACCGTCCGCCGGTCGTCCGCCTCCACCTGGGTGGCGGTCACCAGACCGGACCGCTCGTTGAACACGAAGTAGCCGTTGGAGAACCCGCACTTATACCCGATCTGCCCCAGCAGGGCGTTGATCCCCGCCAGCCGCTCCTGGGTGTGCAGCGCCGGGTCGATCTCCCGGTAATACTCCTCCGGCCCGGCGCCGAACACCCGCCGCACGAACCGGGGCAGCTTCATCTCCCGCCGTCGGCCCAGGGGCGCGCCGGTCTGCTCGGTGAGCCGCTCGTCCACCAGGGAGATGCGCTGGCTGTCATAGATCTCCCCGGCGTTGCGGCTGTAGGCCGCATCCAGATCCCGCAGCTCCCCCATGGCCCCGGCGAACAGGGGCAGCCCCAGGGGCGAGCCGGGCTCCACGTTGTTCCCCTCCGGGGTCCGGAACACCCCGAACAGGGGCCGGCGCAGGCCCTGGATGCGGGTCTCCTCCGCCAGTCCCACCCAGGGCGTCGCCTCGATGGCCACCTCTCTGCCCCGGTCATAGGGGCTGCCGCCCACGGTGCACCGGTTGCTGACGGCGTACTGTCCGTCCGGCAGGAACCGGTGGTACTCCAGCCGGGTGTAATACCGCTCCCGCTCCCGGTCATAGGCCCGGTCCTGGAACACCGCCCCCGTTGCCCGGCCGCCCTCGGCGGCGGTGATGAGGAACCGGTCCGGCCCCACCAGATCCACGCCGTCCTCCCGGGCCTTGAAGATCACCGTGCCCCAGGCGCACCCCAGCTCCACCCAGTGGCGCAGCTGGTAGTACAGCCCGTCGATCTGCTCCTGCAGCCACCGGGCCCGCTCGCCGCCGCTAACGCCGATCCGCACCGCCAGGGTGGTCAGCCGCGCCGCCTCGGAGCAGACGGCCTTGGCGTAATTCACCGTGCCGATGCCCGCCTCCCGGTCCACCCAGTCCGGCGCGCCCCGATAGGCGTCGGCGCACCGGCGCAGCACTCTCTCCAGCCCGCTCCCCGGCCCGGCCTCCAGGCCGTAGAGCTCCCTGGCCCTCTCCTTCAGATCCATGTCTTCTCGCTCCTCCTCTCAGGCCCCCCGGCCTCTTGCCATGATCGCCGGCTCCAGGGCGTACCGCAGCGCCGATATGGCGTGGTCGTCCCTGTCCGGATAGCCGCTCACCAGCCGCCCGGCCCGGTCCTTCAGATACTCATAGCCGCTGATCTCCCGCCAGGCACAGGGGGTCCTGGCCCGGTCGATGACGATGGTGCGGCTCTGCAGCCACTTGAAACCGTACTCCACGCTCCCCGGCCCCTTGGCCGTGCCCCGGGCGGGCAGGCCCATCTCCCGCCAGTCCCGGATGCTCTTGGGCTCGGCGCTGTCGCACAAAATCGGGTAGTCATAATATCCTCTCTCCAGCGCCCACATCGCCGTTTCTCTATTACTTTTATAGTTAACATAATATTCATCCAACAGGTATATCCGCTCTCTTGCGCTGTCGTGATACACCCGCAAAAACGCGAAGGGGTCCGGGTACCAGCCCCAGTCCACCCCCTGATAGATCCGGTCGAAGGCGGCGATCTCCTCGTCGGTGATGGTCCGGCACAGGACGTTGCGGAACACATTGGCCCCGGTGCCCACCGCCTCCCCCAGATACTCGTGCCGCCAGGCGCGCTCATCCGCCGCGCGCAGCCGCTCCGCCTCGGCGAAGAAGGCCTCCCCCAGCCACGCCCGGGGCGCATCCAGGTAGCAGCTCTTGTGCCGCAGCCGGTCCGGCCGGTCCTCCGCCGCGTCGGCGTTGGCCCAGTGCTCCCGGCTGGCCGGCGGATTGTAGGTCTCGAAGTTCCAAAACCGCTCCCCGCCCCGCATGGTCCCCTGCAGGATGGCGCGGATCTCCTCCCGCCCGGCGAACTGATCCTTCTCCTCGAAGTGGGTGACGGCGATGTACCCGAAGGGGACCTTCACCGACCGCAGCTTCACCGGATCGTCCGCTCCCCGGAACAGGATCCTCTGTCCCGTGGGCCGGTACACCAGCTCCATGTCCGACAGCCTCACCGCCCACAGCCTCTCCATGCCCAGCTTTTCCAGCGCCCACCGGTACTGGGCGAACACGCTGTCCCGCAGCGTGGCCGCCACCTTGCGCAGCACCAGCGCGTGGGTGCCGGGATTCTGCGCCAGCAAAACCGGCACCAGCAGCGACACCGCCGAGCTCTTCAGGCTCCCCCGTCCGCCGCTGAGATCGTAGTGGGTGTGCCCGTGGCGGAACACGTCCCTGGCCAGGTCCTGAAAGTCCGGTCCCAGCAGCCCGCTCAATCTCACCTCGACCATGCTCTCACCGCTCCTCCGGCCCGCCATCCACGATCACCGTTACCGGCTCGTAGCCGTCCTCCGTCTTCTCCCGGGGGTGCTCCTGCCACCGGTCCCCCCGGCGGTTGTTCAGCCAGTACATCTGCGCCTTCAGATCGCCCCCCAGCGCCTTATCCAGCAGCGCGGCCTCCACCTGATAGTCCACCAGCTCTTTTCCCCGGCGCAGCGTCTGGCCGATCTGGGGATACTTTTTCTGCCACTTATAAAATGTGCGGATGGCGATGCCCATCCGCGCGGCGATCTGTTCTCTTGTCAGCCCATCCCTGGCCCAGCCTTCCAGCAGGGTCAGCCTATCCTCTTCCAACCAATTTTGTGCCCGTTCCAACCCCGCACCCCCATAAAAAGGCCCCGGCGTTCGCCCGCCGGGGCCTCGCTGCTTTATTCACTGTGCCTATCATACACCCGCGAACGGGCAAAATCGCCTCATTATTTTATCATTTTCGGTATTTTCCCCAGTCGCGCGCTGCGGGCGATGTGCGCCGCGCCTTCGCTGTCATGTCCCCTCCGGCGTCGGCGTCACCAGGCTCCAGTCCGGCTCCCCGCCGTCCTGCGCCGCCGGCTGCTCCAAAAGCTGGCCGTCATAGGACCAGTACTCCTCGTGCCCATCCGGGAACAGCAGGTATACATACTCATCCGCGAAATCATAGGCCGCCACGCCGCCGCCGGCTTGCTTCATCGCCTGATCCCACTCCCGGAAGGCCTGCGCATAGCCGGTATCCTCCCGGATGCCCTCCTCCGCCGTCCAGACCGTCCGCCCGTTGAAGCAGACCTCTCCCATATCGCCCTCTATGGGCACGAACCAGTAATCCGTCCGCTCGCTGCCCTTTGCGAAGCTCCATCCCAGCACGGGATGCTTGATCTCGATCTCCACGCGTGCGCCGTCGTCCGTCTCGAGAGAGCGGCACCTTGTGCTGGTCGAACTCCCATAGGCGCAGGACCAGAGCACGAAGGCCGTCCGGCCGTCCGGCGTATCCACATAACAGATGTCCTTCAATGCACATTCGTCCGCGCTCACCGGCACGGCGCACCACTGGTTCAGGGCCGTGATACCGCCCACGGCGGCGGCCGCCGCCAGCACCGCCGCCAGCACGATGGCGATGATCTTTTTCCGCTTCTGTCGCCCCATCATGGCCAGGAACCGTTTTTTTGTGGACGGCTCCGCCCCCTTCACCGGCAGCGCCTTTTCCATCTGCTCGTATTCCGCCCGGCAGAGCGCGCACTCCATCAGGTGCTCCCCCACCGCCGAGCGGGTCTCGGCGCTGACCACCCCGTCGTGGTACAGGGGCAGCAGGTCCCGCACCACATGGCAGGGCAGCTTCGTCTTGTTCTCATCCATCGTCTCCATCATCCTTTCTCAGCCGTTCCTGGATGGCCCTTCTGGCCCGATGATACGTGACCCTGGCCCACCCGTCCGTCTTTCCGAATAGCCCGCCGATCTCGGCGAAGGACAGCTCTCCCAGCGCCCGCAGGGAGAACACCTCCCGATATGGCTCGTCCAGCGCGTGCATCGCCCGGAACACGGCCATGGATGCGTCGTGCCGCTCCGCGGCCTGCTCCACATCCCCGGCAGCCGTCTCCCCGTCCCGGACCAGCGGCGTCTCCCGGCCCAGCTTTTTGCATCGGTTGGACCACACATTTTTGGCGATGGCGCACAGCCAGGTGTAAAGGCTGCTGTCCCCGGCGAAGGTGTCCTTGGCCCGCATGGCCTTCAAAAAGGTCTCCTGGGTCACGTCCTGGGCGTCCGCCTCGCTGCGGCACAGGCTCAGGGCGTAGCGGTACACCGCCTCGTACTCGGCGCACAGCACCTCGTCCGACAGCTCCCCGTCCCGCCTTTTTCTCCGCACCGGCCGTCACCGCCCTTTCCTTTTGTCCGGACGCCCATTAGACAACTGAAAACGAAAAACGTTACAAAAAACCGCGCCGGACGGTATTGCCGTCCGGCGCGGTCAGATCCCTCAGCGCCTCAATACGCGATGCCCCAGATGATCATGTGCTTGGCCGGCCGGCCGCAGCAGGGGCAGGTATCCCCCAGGTTCTCCTGCTCGAAGGGGATGCACCGGCTGGACACGCCCGCCAGCTCCTTCATCTTCTCCTCGCAGGCCGTATCGCCGCACCACATGGTCTTGACGAAGCCGTCCATGGCCTTCTCCTTGACCTCCTCCACGGTCTGGGCGGGCCAGGTGTGGCTGTCCAGATTGGCCTTGGCCTTGTCGAACAGCCCCTTCTGCACGTCCTCCAGCAGCGCGGGGATGGACGTTTCCAGCCCGTCCAGGGGCAGGAAGCTCTTCTCCCCGCTGTCCCGGCGCACGGCCACGGCCTGGCCGCTCTCCAGCTCACGGGGGCCCACCTCCAGCCGCAGGGGCACGCCCTTCATCTCGTACTCGGCGTACTTCCAGCCGGGGCTGTTGTCGGAGAAGTCCCCCTTGGCCCGGATGCTGGCGGCCTTGAGCCGCTGGACGATCTGCTCCGCCGCCTCGGTGACGCCGGGCTTATGGGCCGCGATGGGCAGCACGATCACCTGCACCGGCGCCACGTGGGGCGGCAGCACCAGGCCCCGGTCGTCCCCGTGGGTCATGATGAGCCCGCCGATGGACCGGGTGGTGAAGCCCCAGCTGGTCTGGTGGGGGTATACGGCCTGGTTGTTCTTATCCTGGAAGGTGATGCCGAAGGCCCGGGCGAAGCCGTCGCCGAAGTAGTGGCTGGTGGCGGACTGAAGGGCCTTGTGGTCGTGCATCATGCACTCCACCGTGTAGGTGTTCACCGCGCCGGCGAACTTCTCCTTCTCGGTCTTGTCGCCCTTGATCACGGGCATGGCCAGCAGCTCCTCATAGCACCGGGCGTAGATATCCAGCATCCGCAGGGTCTCCTCCCGGGCCTCTTCCTCGGTGGCATGGAGGGTGTGACCCTCCTGCCAGAGGAACTCCCGGCCCCGCAGGAACGGCCGGGTGGTCTTCTCCCAGCGCATGACGCTGCACCACTGGTTGTACTTCATGGGCAGGTCCCGCCAGGAGTGGAGCACGTTCTTCCAATGGTCGCAAAACAGCGTCTCGCTGGTGGGCCGCACGCACAGCCGCTCGGGCAGCTCCTCGCTGCCGCCCATGGTGACCCAGGCGCACTCGGGGGCGAAGCCCTCCACATGGTCCTTTTCCCGCTGCAGCAGGCTCTCGGGGATGAGCATGGGCATGGACACGTTTTCGTGTCCGGTGCGCTTGAACTCCCCGTCCAGCCACGCCTGGATGTTCTCCCAGATGGCGTAGCCGTAAGGCCGCAGCACGAACATGCCCTTCACGCCGGAGTAATCGATGAGCTGCGCCTTGGTGCACACGTCGGTGTACCACTGGGCAAAGTTCTCGTCCATGGAGGTGATGCTCTCCACCTGCTTGTTGTTCGCCATAGTTTCCTCGACCTCTTTCACTGGTATGTTTGCCCGTCTATTTTATATATCTGTCTGTTCCTTGTCAAGCCGGGACTTGACCGTTCCCGGCCCTTAGATTATAATAATGGAACGAAATCCGTTTCTTTTTCCTGAAAGGGACCCGATATGAGCAAACAGCGATATCTGGCCGAACTGCAGCGGCTGCTCATCTTCATGACGTCCGCCGACCGGGAGGAGACCGTCCGCCGGTACGGCGCGCTGTTCGACGCCTGCGGCCCGGAGGGCGAGGAGGAGCTGACGCGCCGCGTGGGCTCTCCCACCGCCGTGGCCATCCGCCTGAGCCATTCCTATGAACCCGGCGTCATCCGGGACGAATTCTTCCCCGACGGCTCGCCCATCCTCGCCCCCGAGCCGGAGCCGGAGGCGGAGGAGCCCGCCCCCGGACCGGAGACGCCGGAGCCGGAGGCAGAGGAAGGACCCGCGCCCGAGCCGGAGCCGGAGGAGGCCCCCGCCTCCCCGCCGGAGGACCGCCTCCCCGTCTACGACCACTCCCTGGTGGAGGAGGAGCTGCCGGATCTGGAGCTGCCCGACCTGGGCCTGCCGGACCTGCCCATTCCCCCCGCCCCGGAGCCGGAGCCTGTGGCGGAAGAGCCGGAGCCGGAGGGCCCCGCAGAGGAGGAGCCCGACGGGACCGTCCCGGAGCCGGAGCCCGCCCCCGGACCGGAGCCCGCGGCGGAGGAGCCCGCGCCGGAGCCGGAGGAAGCCCCCGCCCCAGCACCCCAGCCGGCGCGGCCCGCGCCTGTCCTCCCCCCGGAGCGGCCCGCGCCCCGATTCATCTCCGTGCCCCTGGACCACCGGCCCCAGGAGCGCCGCCCCGCCCCGGAACCGGTGGTGACGGTGAAGCGCTCCATGCCCCTGGCGGCGGGCGTGCCGCTGTTCATCCTCGTTCTGATCGCAGCGGCCGTTCCCCTGGGCGCGGTGCTGCTGGTGCTGCTGCCCCTGCTCCTGCTGCCGGGCCTGGCCATCCTGGCCGCCGCGTGGCTCACGGCCGTGGGCGGCCTCTGGTGCGTCAGCTACATCGCCGACGCGGTGATGCTGTTCGGCGCGGCCTTTTTCATCCTGGGTCTGGCCCTGATGGCCCTGTTTCTGGGCCTGTGGCTGGACGTGGCCCTGGTCAGGCTCTATATACGCCTGCTCACAGGGATGAAGCATCTGTTTTTGGGAAGGAAGGTGATCAGCCGTGCATAAGCTGTGGCGTGTATTCAGCTCACTGGCCTTCGCCTGTTTTCTGCTGGGCGCGCTGGGGATCGGCGTCGGCTTTTTCACCGGCAGCTCCCCCACGGCCATCCAGGCCCACGGTCACCTGGCCGAATACGGCCAGCGTCTGGCCATGAACTGGGCCATCCTCCGCCAGGATATCGCATCTCTTCTCTCCTGGCTGGGCATTTGACAGGGAGGTATCGCCATGCCGTCGCTCAGTGACAGAGTAGGCACCTTCACCGACTCGGTGATCCGCCGCATGACCCGCATCAGCAACCAATACGGCGCCGTGAACCTCAGCCAGGGCTTCCCCGACTTCGACCCGCCCCGTGCCATGCTGGACCGGCTGGCCCAGGCGGCCTATGCCGGCCCCCATCAGTACTCCATCACCTTCGGCGCGCCCGATCTGCGCCAGGCGCTGGCGGCCAAGCTGAGCCGCTCCATGGGCCGCGCTGTCGATCCGGACCGGGAGCTGGTGGTGACCTGCGGCTCCACGGAGGCCATGATGTGCGCCATGATGACCGTGTGCAGCCCCGGGGACAAGGTGCTGGTGTTCTCCCCCTTCTACGAAAACTATGGCGCCGACGCCATCCTCTCCGGCGCGGAGCCCATCTACATCCCCCTGGTCCCGCCCGACTACAGCTTCGACCTGTCCCTGATCGAGCAGGGCCTGCGGGACGGGGCCAAGGCCATCATCATCTGCGACCCCTCCAACCCCTGCGGCAAGGTGTTCACCCGGGAGGAGCTGACCGCCATCGGCGCGCTGCTGACGAAATACGACGCCTTCGCCGTCACCGACGAGGTGTATGAGCACATCGTCTACGCCCCCTACCGCCACATCCCCATGGCCAGCCTGCCGGGCATGTTCGAGCGCACCATCACCTGCAGCTCCCTGTCCAAGACCTTTTCCTGCACCGGCTGGCGCCTGGGATACATCGTGGCCCCGGAGGCGGTGGCGGAGGGCGCGAAAAAGGTCCACGACTTCCTCACCGTGGGCGCGGCCGCGCCTCTGCAGGCTGCCGCCGTGGCCGGGCTGGAGCTGCCGGACAGCTACTATGATGACCTTCTGGCCCTTTACACCCAAAAGCGGGATCACTTCCTGGCGGGCCTGGACGCCATCGGCCTGAAGCACAACGTCCCCCAGGCCACCTATTTCGTCCTGATCGACATCTCCGACTTTTTGGCACTGCCCCGGTTCGCGGGCTGGACGGACCTGCAGTTCTGCGAGTGGATGATCCGCGACATCGGCGTGGCGGCGGTGCCCGGCTCCAGCTTTTTCAAAGAGCCGGTGAACAACCTGATCCGCCTGCATTTTGCCAAGGACCAGTCCGCCCTGGACGAGGCGCTGCGCCGCCTGGCAAAGCTGAAGGAGCTGCTGCCATGAAGAAACTGGACCAGCTGCTGAACATCGTCATCGGCGCCACCCTGGGCGTGTTCGCGGGCGACGCGCTGTTCCTGTACTGGGATTGGCGCACCCACCCGGAGCTGTACGCCATGAACTCCGCCCCCTGGTACGCGGGCCTTCTGGTATACGGCTTCGTCGCCGCCGTGGCGATCCTCATCTCCCTGATCATCAAGGCGATCATCCGCCCAAAGCTGAAATGACCCCTGCCGTCCTTCAAACCCACCGTGCATGACAAGGCCGGGGAGCGGTCCGCTCCCCGGCCTTTTCTATCTCTCCATGGCCCAGAGGTGATAGGGCGTAAACTTTATTTCATAAGCCACATCTTTTTTCGCGCCATTCAGGCCCATTCCCTCGACCGTGACCGCCGGACCGAGGCCAAAGACCGGCAGCACCAGCAGGGCGCTCCCTCTCTTTTTCCCCTCCTGATACAGGTCTGCGGAGATCGTCCCGTCGATGACCGTCTCCGACTTCAGGTCCTTGAAGACCTTGATATCCTTTGTTTTCGTTATGGTCGCTTTTACCGTGAACGCGCCGGTCTCCGATATCGTGACGTTGGTCACTTGAAAGGACAGCGCCTTGATCAGTTTTTCTCCCGGCGTATCCGCGACCATTTTGAACTTGGCGTCTGCAAGCTCCTCTTCAAGTACTCCGAGTTCTTTTTGGCAGGACCGGATCCGCTCGTCAATACCTAATACAGTTTTGGACAATAGCTGCACATGTTCTTTATTCTCTTCGCGTATCTGAGCGTTTTTGGCCTGGATATCCATGGCGGTGGCGATCCCCGCCACCGGGCCCGCGAGGCCGTTGGCGATGCCCGCTTGCGTGGCCCAGCTCTGCTCTTTTTGCATGAAAGCGCCGGTAAGCGAGATCATTGAATTTTTACTATTGTACGATTCGCTTATTTCGCGCTTCTTTTCGTCCCGCAGGTCCGTCAAGATCTGCAATCGCTTTTCTCTCCCCGTCAAGTCTGAATACTTTGTCAGCGCATCATACTGGTCCTGTTCTTTCTGAAGAATCTCCTGCCGCTTCTTTTGCTGTTCTCTTTCCTCTGCCTGTATGTCCTGTTCCTGTTTTTCCTTAAATAGGGCGAACAGGTCCGTTCCCTCTTCGATCCCCAGACTGGACGCGATCAGTTTTGCCTTTTCCTGCTTCTCCGGGGTATCTAAGCTTCTGATGCCAGCTTTTTTACATTCATTATAAAATCTATAATTTGCTACCCGGCGCGCCTTCTCTTCCGCTTCCTTCTCCTTGGCTGCAGTTTTTTCTTTGTCTTTCCGGTCATACACGAACAAGGACTCAAACAGCAACCCTACGGCCACAATCACAATGGCATAAAGTTCTGGGACGCCCAACAGCATTAGTATAGGGCCAATAACAACTATCCCGATCGTAAGAATAAGTATCCACATATTGTTGCCCTTCATCAGTATCCCCCCATAAAAATAAAAAGTGGCGCAGTCGGAACTGCGCCACGAAAAACGCCAGCCCCGATTGCTGCCACACAATCGCTCATCTACCCATACAGGTGCGAAGAGGCGGAGCCTGCGCTTTTGCCAAAAAGCAAAAACGCACACTGATGAGTAGACCGATATACGATTGTGTGGCAAACTAAGTATACCACGCCCGAAGCCGCATTACAAGCTCCCTTTGCCCGCCGGCACGATAAAAAGCCCGGACGTGGTCCCCCACGTCCGGGCTCATTCTATTTCTCCGCCGCGCCGCCTCACGGCAGCCGGATATCCGTCCAACCGCCCGCGTAGAAGCCGTCGCCAAAATCGTACCCCGCGAACGCCACCGTGCCGTCGGAGCGCAGCCCCAAGGTGGAAGTAGTCCTTACGATCACCGCCACGATGTCCGTCCAGTCGTCCAAGCCTTTCATGGTCTCGTTTCCCGCGTACACCACCGTGCCGTCCGTCTTCAGGCCCGCTATGCCGCCAATACCCACCGACACCGCCGAGATGTCCGTCCAATCGGCCACGGCGCCATTTGTCAACTCCGTACCCACCACCGTGCCGTCGGACCGCAGCCCCACGGTCTCCATCCCCAGCCCGCTGGTATATATGGCAACGATGTCCGTCCAGCCGGATACGTCGCACTGGCCGTACCTGTTGTACCCCGTGGCCACCACCGTGCCGTCGGACCGCAGTCCCACCACATATGCCGTGCCCTCGGAGCGCACACCTCTGGTGAAGTCGCTCCCCACGCTCACCGCTACGATATCCGTCCAGTCGTCCACATCGCACTGGCCGTCGTCATTGCGCCCACAGGCCACCACCGTGCCGTCCGCCTTCAGACCCACCGTGATGTCATATCCCGCGGCCACCGCCACGATGTCTGTCCAGTCGTCCACGTTGTCCTGGCCGTCGAAGCCGGGATCCGCGGCCACCACCACCGTGCCGTCGGACCGCAGCCCCACCACATGATAACTGCCCAAGGCCACCGCCACGATGTCCGTCCACTGGGACGTCTCCTCCGCGAGCAGGGCGGCGTCACCCTCCGCCGTCAGCTCTACCCTGCCGTCGGACCGCAGTCCCACCGTGAATCTGCCATTCGCGTATACCTCTATGATGTCCTTCCAGCCGGACACGTCGCACTCGCCTGTGTCTGGCCCCACGGCCACCACCGTGCCGTCCTCTTTTATGCCCACCACCTGGGAGGACGCGGCAAGCGTCGCCCGTTTCACGGCCTCTTCCGCCTCGTCGGGTCCTTCCGCCTCGTCGGGTCCTTCCGCCTCGTCGGACTGTTCCGTTTCATCGGCCTGCTCCGCGTCTTCCTTGAACTCGGTGAGCAGATCCATGATGTGCTTTCCCCCGTCGGAGCCGTCCTCCGCGAAGGCCCTGGCCCCCAGCGGCGCCAGCAGGCACACCGCCAGAAGAAGAGAGATCATCCGTTTCATATTTTTTCCCTCCCGCCATGAGATATCGGCCGTTCCGCCTGTAAGCTGACGATCAGTATATCACTTCAAATACCGTTTCACAAGCGCTCACACATCCGTGGGCAGCGCCACCCGCTCCATCAGGATGGTCCCGAAGCAGGTCAGGCTCCTCTCCTCGTCCCGGGGGATGACCTGGTCCGCGTCCTTCCTGGCCCGGTTCAGCGAGAACAGATACAGGTTCCCCACGAAATCCTGACACACCTGCTTGCACAAAAACTCCCCGTCCAGCAGCAGCGCCGCCACCTCTCCGTCCCGAGGAGCCCGCTTGACGCCCAGGGCGATGGACCCGTCCGGCAGCCACGGCTCCATGGAGTTGCCGTTGATGCGCACGGCAAAGTCCGCCCCGCTGTCCGCCGGCGCCTCGTAGTCCTCCCAGGGATTGCCGAAGTCCGGGTCGCCCCGGCCGGCGGCGAAGGAGTTGCCGAACAGGGGGATCACCTTCACCGGCCGCTGAGCCGGCTCCGCGGCCGCCGCCATGCGCCGCTTCTCCTCCCCCATCACGGACCGGACCACCCGTCTGCCGTGCTCGTCCAGTCCGTCAAAATCCCGGGCCAGTCCCATGGCCTCCTCCGACGGGCCCTGCTCCGCCGGGACCGGGCCGTCCTCAAAGTCGGCCAGCGGCCGCCCCAGCGCCCGGGCCAGCGCCTGCATCATGGCAAAGGACGGGCTGATGGTCTTGCCGCCGATGACCTTGTTCAGCGCCCCCACGGACACCCCCGCCCGGCCGGCCAGCTCCGCTATGGTCAGTCCCGCCTGTTTCCGATAGGCGGTGATCCTCTCGCCCAGCTCCACAGCACATCCCTCCTGTCTGCCCATATTCTACCCGAATTCTCCCCGCCTGTCAACAAATTTATCTACTTTTCGGGATATAATTCCTTGACAAATCCCTTTTTCGGTATTATTATACAGTCATGATATCCCTTTTTCGGGACATTTGTCTGTAAATCACCTGAAAAGGAGGCCATAGAGATGGATTGGAAACAGGAGGCAGCGGACAAGCTGCTGCAGTATGAGGCCCGGCGGCAGTCTCTGGAGAACATCCCGGCGGAGATAAAGCGGCTGGAGCTGGACTATGCCGGGCTGCGCTCCTCGGTGACGGACGCCATCCCCGCCCGGGGCTCCGGCAGCCGGCGGGAGGACGCCATGCTCACCAACATCGTCCGGCGGGAGGAGCTGAGCCGCCAGCTGGAGTCGGCCCGGGCGTGGGTGGCCATGGCGGACAATGGGCTGGCCGCTCTGGACGAGGAGGACCGGCTGGTGTTGGACCGGTTCTACGTCCACCGGCACAAGGGCGCCTGCGAGCGGCTGTGCGAGGAGCTGGACCGGGAGAAGGCCCAGGTCTACCGCCGCCGGGACCGGGCGCTGCGGCGCTTCACCCTGGCCCTGTACGGCGGCCTGGAGAGCTGAAAAAGGCGGGAGACCACACGGTCTCCCGCTTTTTGCTGCCATTTTTCAGCCCCGCAGGGGCTTTTTGCTGATCTGGGCCCACCGGCGGGGATACTGCCCCGGCGTGGGCCGGACCTTCTCGATCATCACCACCGCGTGGACCGTGTCCGTCCCCGGCACGGCGTACCGCCGGATCTGCCGGATGCGGCCGCCCAGGGCCTTCACTGCGAACTCCCCCCGGGCCGCCTCCTCGTCGCAGTCCGGCTTTTTCATGGCCAGGAACAGTCCGCCCACCTTCACCAGCGGCAGGCACAGCTCCGCCAGCATGTCCAGCTCCGCCACCGCCCGGCTCACGGCCACATCGAACCGCTCCCGCAGCTGGCTCATCTCCTCCGCCCGGCCCCAGATGCATGTCACATCCTCCAGCCCCACGGCCCGGCAGCTGTCCCGCACGAAGTCCACCTTTTTCCCCACGCTGTCGATGACGGTCAGCTCCACGTCCTGCCCCAGCACCCGCAGGGGCACCCCGGGAAAGCCGGCCCCAGAGCCCACGTCGACGACGCTCTTGCCGGAAAAGTCCGCCAGAGTGAGCAGGGCGGCGCTGTCCAGAAAGTGCAGCCGCGCCGCGTCGGCCTCGTCCCGGATGGCCGTCAGGTTCGTTATCCGATTGACCTCCATGAGCCGTTCGCCGTACCGGACCAGGGCGCCGATCTGCCCCTCGTCCGCCGTCAGCCCCAGCTCCGCCAGTCCCGCTCGCAGGATATCCTCCATCGCTGTCCTCACAAAAGATAAAATGAAAAAGGCGCGCCGCGGCGCGCCTTTCGTCTTTCGGTTTTTCACGCCCTGCCGGCAGTATATCACACCGGCGGCGCCAGTTCAAGCGGCCGTATAGAAGCCCAGTCCGCCCAGCAGCGCCAGGCACTGGTACCCCGTGCCCATATCTCCCTCGGAGACGTAGGTCGCGCCGCCGGTGGGGTCCCACCCATCCAGAGCCAGCTTGGCCGCCAGGGTAGCCTCCTCATCCGGGTCGGAATAGATCATACCGTTGGTGACGATGTCGAACTGGTTCTTGGCGAAGATCACCTGATAGATGTTCGCTGGCTGGCCGAAGTCGGCGTCCTTCATCCGGTTGACGCACACGCTGCCCACGGCCACCTTGGTCTCAAAGGGCTCCTCCGCCGCCATGGCGCAGATCATCCGGCTCAGCCAGTACACGTCCGCCTCGTCATAGAACTCGTCCCCGGACTGCAACGGCACGATGCCGCTGTTCTCCACGGTGACGCGCCACTGGACCCGGTCCCAGGCCGCCGCCACGCCGAAGCACTTCACCAGCTGCTCCAGCGGCAGGGCCAGAGAGCCGTTCAGCTCCTGGGCGCCGTTTTCCAGATACAGGTACCGGCCGTTGCACTCGAACCAGGCCTGTCCCACCCGCGCGGTGAGCACCACGCCCCCCGCCGCCAGGGACAGGGCGCTGCCCTGATCGTTCACGTCGCCCGCCACGCCCAGCGCCTTCAAAAAGCCCGCCACGCTCACATAGGGCTGCGCGCCGATCAGCGTGCACTCCCCGGCGTAGTCCTGGCCGATGTACAGCGGCAGGCTCATCCGGTTGTCGGTGACCTCCGGGGAAGGGGTGGCCTCGTCGGCGGCGCCCAGCACCACGAAGGTGGCCTGGGGCAGCTCGGCGGTATAGCCGGCGTCCGCCTGGGAATCGTCCCCGGCGAACACGGTCTGGCTCATCACGCCCACGGCAAGGCAGGCCGCGCACACGACCGCGGCGATCCTCGCCAGCCAGCGATACTTCATTTGGCCCACCTTCCTTTCGCGCAATGTGCCAAAAACGGGCGCCGGTCCCCCAGCTTTCATTTTTGGTACTCTAATTATATCGAAAGGAAAGGCTTGAAAACAATCGGCATTGTGGCAAAACGACGGGATTTCAAATTGTTCGTTGTACCAAATCCACAATACCTTGTATTTTTCCGCCGAAATGACCGGGACGAGCTTTCAATATCTTGTGTCAAAAAACTGGAAAAATATGGTCGCCGCCAAAAATTCGACAGAAATTTCCAAAAAAAGAACCGCTATTGACTTGTCATAATATTTTTTATGTAGACGGATCCCGGGTTTTTCGGGGGCGATTATGTCAATTGTTTCAGGGCCTGCGCCAGCTGATCGGGGCAGGAGGTGCCCTTGCCGTTGCAGTCGATGCCCTCCATGCGGGAAATGGCGTCCTCCACGGTCATGCCCACCACCAGGCGGGAGATTCCCTGGAGATTCCCATTGCATCCCCCCACAACATCCACACTCTTGATGACGCCGTCCTCGGCCTCGATCCGCATCAGTCTGGAGCAAACGCCCTTCGGGGTATAGGTGATCTGCATTTTATGTTTTCTCCTTCATTTGTTAAATTTTACGGTCCGGCAGATGTATGATTTTCGTCGGATCGGAATATACTTCATTGTTGCCAAAAATATGACGCGAGTTTTTCACACATGCCAAGGAGGCAGAAACATGCGATTCAAGATCCTGTCCGTGGTGCTTCTCACCGTCAGCTTCACCCTTCTGGGGCTGGCCTCCGGGGCCATCCCCGTGCTGGGGGCGGACGTGCCCGCGGCGGCGGAGAGCGGCCCGCTCCCCACCGGGAGCCCAACGGCTGTCCCCACGCCCGCGGCCGATCCCTCCGCGGCGCCTGAGCCCACGGCTTCGCCCGCGCCTGCTGCCGAGCCATCCGACGTGCCCGATCCTACGGCCGAGCCCGAGCCGGAGCCCACAGCTGAGCCGGAAGAGCCGGCGGAAGAGGAGGCGTACTGGACGCCGGAGGCGGAGGTGCTGACCACCACCATCACCTGGACCGACCCCATCAAAAACAGCACGTCCCTCGCGGTGGACGGCGCGTCCCTGATCCAGGAGAGCCCGGCCATATGCCTGCCGGCGGAGGGGCCCCAGATCCTCATCATACATACCCACGCCACGGAGGCCTACACCCCCGACGGCAGCGACCGCTACCCCTCGGACGTGGGCTACCGGACCATGGACACAGACCAGAGCGTTGTCCGGGTAGGTGAGGCGCTGGCCCAGGCGCTGCGGGGCTGGGGGCTGAACGTGATCCACGACGAGGGGATCTACGACTGGCCCAGCTACAACGGCTCCTACGCCCAGAGCGAGGCCGCCATCCGCGCCCATCTGGAGCAGGACCCCGGCATCGCCATGGTCATCGACCTGCACCGGGACGCCCTGGGCACCGATGAGACGGTCTACCGCACCGTGGCCGACCGGGAGGCGGACCCCGCCGCGGCCCAGATCATGTTCGTGGTGGGCACGGACGTGAACCTGACCCATCCCAACTGGCGGGACAACCTGGCCCTGGCCATGAGCCTGCAGGGTCTGGCGGAGGCCAAGTACCCCCATCTGACCCGGCCCACGCTGCTGAGCACCTACCGGTACAACCAGCAGCTCACCGCCGGCAGCCTGATCCTGGAGGTAGGCACCACCGGCAACACCCTCCAGGAGGCCATCACCGCCGTGGAGCAGTTCGCGGACGCGGTGGGCCCGGCCCTGGCCGCCCGGGTGGGCGCATGAGCGCCCTCCGCCGGGGACATACTGTTCCTGAGCGGTACATAGCTATGCGCCATAGCTGG
This sequence comes from uncultured Oscillospiraceae bacterium, assembly GCA_947626345.1. Taxonomy (GTDB): domain Bacteria; phylum Bacillota; class Clostridia; order Oscillospirales; family Oscillospiraceae; genus CAJOIG01. The sequence continues at coordinate 28,916 of CANQSF010000025.1, forward strand.
ATCAATTATACAACAGGGGAGCAAAAAATGAAAGTACAAGATATCATGTCGTCCCATGTGATCTCCGTCGGCCAGCGGGAGCCGGTCGCCGCCGCTGCCCGGCTGATGAAGCGCCACAACCTGGGCGTCCTGCCGGTGTGCGACGAGCGCGGCGCCCTGCGGGGGATGGTGACGGACCGGGACATCGTGACCCGCTGCGTGGCCCTGGACCTGGACCCGGCGGACACCATGCTCCGGGAGATCATGACCCGGGGCGTGCGCACCTGCAAGGCCGGCGACGACGTGGGCAAGGCCGCCGGCGCCATGGGCCGGGAGCAGCTGCGCCGCCTGCCCGTGGTGGAGGAGGGCCGGCTGGTGGGCATGGTCTCCCTGGCGGATATGGCCCGGCGGGAGATCTTCTGCATGGAGGCAGCAGCCGCCCTGGGGGACATCTCCTCCAACATCCGCCGGGAGTGAGCCTCTCTCCAGGGGACAGAAAAAATGCGAGCGTCCGGGGCGTTCTGCCCCGGACGCTCGTTCTGTTCAATTCTTGCACACAGAAAACGGCTCCAAAAAGCGCCCCTTCTCATCCATATAGGACCGCAGCCATATCTCCGTGCAGTTCTCGGCCCCGAAGCCGTCCTCGTCGGCAAAGTACCGGCCGTCCGGCTGGAGCAGCCACCGAAATTCCGCTTTGCCGTCCCGGAACGGGCCGACGATGGCTTGGAACTGGACGGCGGGGCGGAAGGGCATATCCAGCTGCTTCTCCCAGGTCCCGTGCACCACGCCGGGAAAGGCGGCGAAGCTGCCGTCGGACCGGGTAATCTGCCGGCAGAAGCCCGGCGCGTCCTCTCTGCGCAGGCACATATCCACCGGGTGATACCCGCCCAGGCCATTGGGCTTTTCGCGGTAGGTGCAGTAAAACCCGCCGCCCAGATCGTCCCTCAGTTCATCCGGGCCGGCGCTGTTCCGGGAAAAGAGCCGTTTGATCGCGTCTGAAAAAGACATAGCGGACACCCTCTCTGTCGTTTTCCCCTGTCAGGGGCCGTCACTGGCCGCTGTCGTAGAATATCTTCTCGTCCGGCAGGACCAGCCCCAGCTTATCCCGGGCGATGTCCTCGATGGTCTTTTCGTCGTCCCGGTGGTCGATGGCGTACTGGAGGGAGGCGTTTTCCTCCTGGATCTCCTCCACCTGCCGGCGCAGCTCCGACTCCGTCTCCGTGGCCTCGGCCACCTTCGTACGCATATTCAGCAGCGCGATACAGGCATAGGCGATCAGCCCGACCAGCACGATCAGGGTCAGCCAATTGGCCCTGCGAAACTTCACAGCGCTTATCTCCTTTCCGTTCCCGGAGGGTCTGTTTCCATTTTGTAGCTATTATTGTAAACCATTTCCGGCTATTTGAAAAGAGTTTTTTTATTTGGCAGGCCAAAAGTTTCCCGCCCCGGCGCACCGGAGCGGTCACCCGGCCCATCCCCCGGGCCGCCCGGGCCCACAGTTTTCCCGCCAGGGGCCGGGTCACCGGCGAGACGCAGCCCATCCAAAGGCCCGTCCCCGCCAGGGCGAACAGCGCCATATACAGCCGCGGCCGGCCCTCCACCCCGGCCAGTCCCCCCGCGAACAGCGCCCCGGCGGCGGCCAGGGCGAACAGCCCGTCCCCCGCCCAGGCGGGCAGTCCCGCCCGGTCCCGGGCCCCGCCCAGCAGGTCGTACAGCGCCCCCAGCAGTCCGCCTGCCAGCAGCGCCCAGCCGGCCTGGAGCAGCTGGAGCAGCGGCGGCAGCTCCATCAGTGCAGCAGCCGCGCCCAGAACCCGCCCTTGGGCCCGTCGTCGGCGTAATCCAGTCCCGTCACCGTGCCGGACACGGTCAGCTCCCCGCTGGTCTTCTCCAGCTTATCCACCCGCAGATCCTCGCCCCGCACGAAAAGCAGGCCCATGGCGGTGCGCACGGCCACCTGGCCCTCGTCGAAGCTCTCCACCTCCTCCACCCCGCTCATCCACAGGCGGCTGCGCTCCTCCATGGTCAGCTTGTGGGGCGGCCGGGGCGGCTGCTTTTTTTCCTCATAGGCCATGAAAAACCCTCCCATACTCTTTGCTACAAGAATATGGGAGGGTGATATTATTTATGCCTTCAGCAGAGCTTCGCGCCCGCGGGGATGGCGTCGTCCACCATGATGAGGTTCAGCTTCTCCTCGCCGTGCTCGGTGTGCACCGCGGAGATGAGCATGCCGTTGGAGGCCAGGCCCATCATCTTCCTGGGCGGCAGGTTCACGATGGCCACCAGGGTCTTGCCCACCAGCTCCTCCGGCTTATACCACTTGGCGATTCCGGACAAAATTTGCCTGTCCGTGCCGGTGCCGTCATCCAGGGTGAAGCAGAGCAGCTTCTCGCTCTTTTTCACCGGCTTACAGTCCTTCACCTTCACGGCCCTGAAATCGCTCTTGCAAAAGGTGTCGAAGTCCACGTTCTCCGCGGCCAGCGGCTCCACCTCCACGGCGGGCAGGGCGGCCTTTTTCGCCTCCTCGGCGGCGGCGTCCAGCTCCCGGATGGCCGCCTCCACGTCGATGCGGGGGAACAGGGGCTCGCCGGTGGAGGTGTTCCAGTATCCATCCGTCTCCAGATCGAAGCCCACGGCGTCCCAGTTCCTGCCGCCGGCCGGCACGCCCAGGCGCTGGAAGATGGCCTCGGCGGTATCCGGCATGACCGGGCTGATCAAGATGGCGGAGACCCGGATGGCCTCGCAGAGATTCTTCATCACCGCCAGCAGCCGGGGCTTTCTCCCCTCGTCCTTGGCCAGGGCCCAGGGCATGGTCTCGTCGATATACTTGTTGGCCCGGCTGATGAGCCGCCAGACCTCGTTCAGCGCCACAGAGAACTGGAAGGCGTCCATCTGGGTCCGGTAATTGGCCGTCACCTCGTCTGCCAGCGCCTTCAGCTCCCCGTCCGGCTCGCCGATCTCGCCGCCGGCGGGCAGCGCGCCGCCGAAGTACTTGCCCGCCATGGCGGTGGTGCGGGATACCAGGTTGCCCAGGTCGTTGGCCAGGTCGGTGTTGATGGTCTGGATCAGCAGTTCGTTGGTGAAGTTGCCGTCGGAGCCGAAGGGGAAGGTGCGCAGCATGAAAAACCGCAGGGCGTCCACGCCGAACTTCTCTGCCAGGATGTAGGGGTCCACCACGTTGCCCCGGCTCTTGGACATCTTCTCCCCGCCGAAGTTCAGCCACCCGTGGCCGTACACCTTCTTGGGCAGGGGCAGGCCCATGCTCATGAGCATGGCCGGCCAGATGATGGAGTGGAACCGGACGATCTCCTTGCCCACGAAGTGCACGTCCGCGGGCCAGTACTTGTCCAGGTCGTGGTGGGCGTCGTTCTCCAGGCCCAGGGCGGTCATGTAGTTGAACAGCGCGTCCACCCACAC
>CANQSF010000026.1 GCA_947626345.1 uncultured Oscillospiraceae bacterium
TTCAGAAATGCGTCTCACCATGAGACGCATTTCTGGACAATAGAATACCCCGCCTGCGGCTGGGCCGCAAGCGGGGGGCGTTCTATGGGTTATGCCATCGGCTCATCCATGTCACTATTCGGTTGTCTCACCCAAGATAGCGCATGATGATGGTGCAGACCTCGGCGCGGGTGGCCACACCAGCGGGACGGATAGTGCCGTCGCCGTAGCCGGTCAAAAGACCGTTGCTGATGGCCCAGGCCACGGCGCTCTGCGCGTAGCTCTGCACGGAGCCGCCGTCGGAATAGGACGCCAGCTTGCCGGTGTCAGCCGGAGGGCTGCCCGCCATACGGTACAGCATGGTCACAAGCTGCTCACGGGTGATGGAACTGTTGGGAGAGAAAGCCGTGGCGCTGACGCCGTTGGTCACGCCGTTGGCCGACGCCCAGCCCGCCGCGCTGCCCACCTCGCCGGTGGTGTCGGAGAACACGTTGGAGCCGCCGGGGGAACCCATCGCCCGGTAGAGCATGGTCACGGTCTGGCCCCGCGTGGTGGTGCCGTTGGGGGCAAAGGTGGTGTCGGTCACGCCCTTGACGATGCCGCTGGAATAGGCTTTCTGGATGGTATCGGCATACCACACGCCGGAGGCCACGTCGGTAAACGTGCCGCCAGTCTGCGCGGTGGTATCTTCTGCCGGGGGCGCTTCAATTTGCGGCTCAGTGGTGTCGGGGGTTTGTGCTTTTTCACCATTCTTTACCAAGGAAATTACAAATTCTTCAGCACCCAAATCAACATGGAGAACGTACTCGGTGCAATCGGGGAAATATGCTGGGCCTTCAGGTGCGCGTGTTTCGGCCACATATCCACCCTTCAGGACTTCAATAGAGTAGCCATTCTTGATGTCAAGCGCAAACTCGCCGCCGGTTGTTACCACTTCCTGCGTGGTGCCATCAGCATTTGTAACCGTGTTGCGCCAGGAAGAACCCCATTCGCCGCCGCTCACAACAATGGAAGAATCCTCATTGTAAAACGTAAAGGGAATGACCTCCGGCCCAATGGCATCCGAGCCAATGACCGTAACGGTCATGCTCCCACTGGAGGGCGCTTTCACGGTTACGAAACGCCATACATCAAACTCACCGTCATTGTAGTATCTGTCCCAAAATTCATCATTGGTAACAGTCCCGCCCGTGACAGAAAGTTCACAGTCCAGATTCACGTCAAAGACAATCTCCGCCCCAGGCGCAACAGATATTTGAGTCGTTATGCTAGAAGTGTTGATGACATTATCCCAAGTTGTGCTACCACCGCCACCATAACTGACAGAGCTTTGATCAACGGCGCAATAGCGTCCATCCGGGCTGGTGAAATGGTAGTCTTTGATTCCGCTTACTATGCCGGTAATGGTCAGCGTCACGCCACCAATGGAAACGGGCGCGGCAGAAACGGTCATGAACCCATCATCGGCGTCTACGTCCTCAACGGGGGTGTCCTCAGTAGTAGTGGCATCCACGATAGCAGTGTCCTCCGTTGCCGTGTCCCCGGCAGGGATGGCCTCGTCAGTCGTTGGGGGAGCCTCATCAACTGCAGCCGGGGGCGGGACCTCCGGCTCGCCTTCTGCAAAGGCAGGCACGGACAGACCGAGTAGCATCATCACGACCAAAAGCATACTGATCCATTTCTTGCTCATTAGTTGATACCTCCTACATGGTTTCAAGTATCGTTGATACCCCGCCAAGCTGATGCCTATAATGCAAGGTATCGTAATTATACCAAAAAATTTTTTCAAAAACGGAAATTGCAGTAAATTGCATTTTAATTACAGTAAACTGCATAAAAGTTACAAAAACAGGGTGCAACCGCCCGTTTTATGGTGTTTTGCCCGGCGGCGGCACTCTTGACAGGCAAAAGGATTTGCTATATTGTGGGGCGGACAAGGGGGGTGATCGCCAGGATGACGGTAGCGATTTGTGACGACAACAAGGAGTTTCTCCGACTGTTCCAAGAGCGGCTGGAGGCATATTACGCCTTAAAGGACTGGCCCCATCAATGCAGGTCTTTCGCTTCGGGGGATGCCCTGCTGAAAAGCGATCTTGCCAAGTTCGACGTTGTGTTTCTGGACATAGATATGCCGGATGTGAACGGGCTGGACGTTGCGCGGCAGCTTCGCAGCAGATACCCGGAGCTGGTGATCGTCTTTGTGACCGCGTACATTGAATATGCCGTTGACGGATACAACGTAGAGGCGTTTCGGTACTTGCTGAAGGACAGGCTTGCAGAGATGCTCCCTCCCTGCCTGGACGCCATAGAAAGCAAGCTGATCTCCGGCCAGGAGACGATCCAGGCGCAGACCCTCGCCAATACGGTGACGTTCCGCGTGCGGGACATCACATATCTGGAGGGGACGCCGACGCGCCACGTCGTTGTCCATACCTACCGAAAAGAGGCCACAGAATGTTTGGGCAAGCTCTCGGACTATGAGAAGCGGCTGGCTGAAAAGGGCTTTTTACGCATTCAGCGCAGTTACCTTGTGAACGCGCTGCACATTGAGCGGATGCAAAGCTACTCCGTGACCCTCACCACGGGAGAAAACCTCCCCGTTTCCCGGACGCTGTATCGTCAGGTACAGGAAAGCTACATGAAGTGGCGGGGGCATCGGATATGAGTTCTGCTGTATTGACACTGATGAGTATTGCCCTTATCTCTCTGGAGACGGGGATAATCATTTCTGCTGCATCGGTGTTTTTCTCCCGTGTCTGCTCCAAGCGATTTTATATTATCTCGCTGCTGACACTGCTCTGCACGAATATTATATTTGCGCTCCAGCCGTGGATCTCAAGTTACAATCATATTGTAGTAAAATTCATTATTTCTTTCCTCTATGTGTTTATTTGGACAAAGGTGGTTTATGGAAAAGGCCTCGGCAGATATTGTTTTTTCTCGTTTTTTATACTGGCCTATTTGACCGCAATAGATAGCGTAGGGATGGCTTATATCGCCAAAACACACGGGGATATCGTTCAATATGCAAATGCGTATCCCACCGCATATTTTCTCATTTGCTGCTTCACAAAATTTATTGAGATAGTGGGTATCATGCTGCTTCGCGCCTGGATGAAAACGCGCCATATACGCGATTTGGCCGCCTCCGTGATAGAGTGGCTGCGGCTCGGCTTCTTCCCGCTGGCCTCGCTGGGGATCGGCGTGGTGTTGTTTTACATCATGCTTTCAGACCCGACCCTTGCGGGGAGCATTTTAATCTGTATAGTGGTGCTGCTCCTGGTCGATCTTCTGTCCGTGTACCTGCTGGACAAGCTGGACAAGACACAGGCGGCGGCGCGGGAAAACGCTGTCCTGCGGCAGAATCTGAAATTGGAGGCAGAACACTTCGAGGCGCTGCAAGACAGCTATGAACAGCAACGGCGGCAGACCCACAACTACTATGACCAGCTTTCCGTCTTAAAGGGAATGGCCGAAAGGGGCGCGTCCCAGGAGGATTTTTCAAAGTATCTGGACGGGCTGATCGCTGCGAAAGAGCCGACGCCTATTCGCTTTCATGCGCACCGCACGACCGTGGATGTTCTGTTGAGCCAGAAGGCCAGCAAAGCGCAGGAGTTGGGGATAGAGTTTGATTTCCAGTTTGACGATTTGGCGGCGTTCCCGCTGCCGGATAATGCGCTGGTGGTGATCCTGTCCAATCTGATCGACAACGCCATGGACGCCTGTGAAGCGATGCCGCCGGACGGCCAGCGTTATATCCGGCTGTCCATGAAGATGCGCCCGGCGGAGGCGTGGCTTTGCATAGAGAACACGACGGCCCAGCCCGTGAAGATCGAAAACAACACGGTACAGACCACGAAAGGCGACCCGCTGGAGCGGGGCTATGGATTGAAGATCGTCGCGTCCCTGCTGGCTGAAAACGGCGGAACATACACGCTGAATTATCTGGAGAATGAACGGCTGTTCGGCTTTTACTCGACGATCCCATGTCCAGAGAAAAAGGAATAAGAGCGAAAAATGCGTCTCATGGTGAGACGCATTTCTCCTTACTCTCCGTAGTATGTGGGTCTGCCGATGGTGACAAAGCCGCTCTTGCCTGTGATCACGACGCCGTTCAAGCTGCCGCTGGCACAGTGGACAATGAGGATGTTCCCGTTGGCGTCCCAGCCGCATACGATCCCGATATGGGAGTCACCGGGATAAAATACAAGGTCGCCGGGGATGGCCTCGCCCCAGCTTATGGCCCGGCAAGTGTTGTGCTGAGCGATACAGCCGCCGCCGTGACCGATGATGTACTCGCCGCCGCTCTGATTGTAAAAGCACCAGTCCACAAAGCCGGAACAGTCCATGCCGTAGGGCCGGTATGTGCCTGTGGTGGGGCTGCCTGCGGCCCATACCTGGGTGGACGTGCCCCAGCGGGGGTCCCATCCCAGGACAAGGGATTTGCCTCCCCAAAAATAATGCACCTTGCCAACGAGGGACAGGGCGTACTGGATCACCGTCCGGCGCTCGTTGGACAGGCCAGCCGGTAGGTTGTTCCATACCTCAATGGCCGTGGCGTCGGAGATTTCCAGGTCGCCTATGAACAGGCCCCATTCTTCCAGTTCATCCATGAGGGCCTCCATCGCCTCCACCTGATAGCGGGTAAAGCCGTAGCGCACCGTCATATCCGATGTGGTGGCCCCGTTGATGGTGATGGTCAAGACGCTCTCCGTGTGGCTGTCGTCTATCCCGTCGTCCGGGTCTGTGTCCGGGTGGTCGATGCTCTCCGTGGTGGTGGATATGGTGGTCATATCCCAAAAGACGGCGCGGAGCCGTTCCACGCGCTCCGCGTCCAGGGTGATAACGTCCATGCCGTCGTCGGCAGCGGCGGTCCTGGCCGCAAAGACGGCTATCACATTTCGCCAGCTTGGGGGCCTGCCCTGGATGTTCACCGTATCATACCCAGCCTGGAGCGCCTCCAGCTGGGCGTTGTATTCCTCGTTGATCTGGGACATGGCCGTGGATAGAGAAACGGCGTCCGGGGCCTCCGGCTCGTCGGTGAACAGGATGCCAAAGGGCGAGGACACGATGGCGGCCACAAGGAAAATGAGGCACACCACGGCGATGAACACGCTGCCGCCCAGGAGGGCGACAAGGGCGCTGATAAGGGCTTTTGTGGCTCTGGCTGACGCCTCCACGATCTTCCGTGACGTGACGGCGGCGGCGCGGGCCGCCTTTTTGGTTTGCTGGACAAGTAGCTGCCGCCCGGCCTCCTGCGCCCTGCGCTGGCGTTTCTTGGCGCTGGTGATGGCTGCCTGTTTCCCCGCGCCCTGGGCCATGGGTGAGATCCGGGAGGAAAAGACAGTCCGGCGCGGCTCTGGCCGGGCCTTGATAGCGGTGGGGCCGAGCCGGGGCTTCTCCTTGATGGCCGGGGCGGTGCCGCTGGTGCCTCGCTCCCGGATGGCCGGGAGGCTGGCGGCGGCTTGGCGCGGTTGCCCGGTCACGCTGGCCGGGGCTTCTCCCCCGGCGGGGCTGGTGGGAGTGCCGCCCGGAGCCGGGGACGCTGTTTCCGTCGGAGAAGTATATGTCGCGCCCGGAGCCGTGGGCGATATAGGGGCCGTTGGTGCTGCCTCCCGCGAGGCGGCTGTCTGTTCCGCGACGCGGGTCTGCTTCTCTTTCCAGAGCTTCTTGGCGGCGGTCGTGCGCTTGGCTTTCTGGATGGCGGCGACGGTCTGCGCCGACGTGACGCCAGCGGCCCGTTCCACCTTTTCCACGGGCGCGGCGGTGCGCTGCTCGTTGCCGGGTGCCTCGCCGTCCTCGGCGCGGCGGGTCTTGATGGATTGATAGATTTGATTGACAGCGGCGGCGCGGGCTGCTTTTTCGATGATGGGCTTGCCCTTTAGCCCGCTGGCCTTGCCCTGGCTGGCGCTGTCCTTGGTCTTTATATCGCCCTTTTTGCGGGTGCGAATGTTCTTGCTTTCGGTTTCTGCGATAATGCTCACCTCCTAGAGCGCGAAAAATGCGTCTCATGGTGAGACGCATTTTTGACACGATATTATTTTTTATCAAAGCCACGAATACTACCATCTGCTGCGGTATATCTCGTCCAGCTTCAGCAGCGATTCAAATAGCTCGTCCTGTAATTCCCTTTTTGACAGGCTTTTCACATAAGCGCGAATTTCTGCAAGGTGTTCTTCTTGGCGCTTTTCTTCCTCGCGTTCAGCTTCTTTTACTTCTTTCATGTACTGTTTCGCTTCATCGGGGAACGCGGCAAAATATAAGGCAACCATGTGCTTACAGACTACCCGCCGTCCGTCTGCGTGTGGGCAGTTACATTTGGATCGCCGGGGGTGTTCGGTATTGATCGTGACCTGATAGGGGTCAGCGCCACTCCCGGCCACCAGTCCCGTGTATTCATCATAGCCCGTTTGGGACAGGGAAAGCACCTTGTTTTCCTTATAATATTGATAGCCCCGCCATGCGGATTTGCCGCTGGCCATTGTGCGGATGCTCATTTTCTGTCCCCCTTTGCAAAACGATCCGATAGATTCATATTATCACAGAGCAGCACATCAAACAAGCAGTATCATAAATGCGTCTCACCGTGAGACGCATTTATGGTGACATGAGAAACGGCCCGGCGGGAGATCCCGCCGGGCGCTGTTGTATGTTACCTGCTCTGACCGGGGGAAGTGTTCATAAGGCGGTAGAGGTCGGTGTCTTTGGGGATCACGTTGGAGAACGGCACCAGGACGCCGCCCATGCGGAGCAGACCGTGGCCCGGTTCCGCGTCGGTGATGTAGCCCAGCTGGGTATCGGATATGTGCAGGAGGTTCGCCAGTTCCCGGCGGTCCGTGGCCGCCTGGTTGAACAGCATGAGAAATTCGGAGTTGGCCAGCATGAGCCGGGCCGTCTCGCTCTGCAAACATTCCTCCACGTTCTGCGTCGCCGCCGTGAGGATGCCGCCGTACTTTCTAAAGCGTTTCCACGCCTTGTAAAGTATCTCCGCACTGTAATGGTACTTGAAATACAGGTACACCTCGTCGATGAATACCCAGGTAAAGCGGCCCTGTTTGCGGTTCTCAATGACGCGGTTTTGCACATAGTCCAGGGCCACGACGAGGGCGGTGGGCCGCAGCTGGTCGCCCATTTCGTACAGGTCAAGAGACACGATCCGGCTGTGGGTGTTCACGTTGGTCTTGTGTGCGAACACATTCAGGCTGCCCTCGGTTATGATCTCGGAGGCCAGGGCAAGCTCCCTCGCCTCCGGCTCCGGCTGCTGCAGCACCTCGTTGCGCCAGTCCCGGAGGATGGGGGCGCGGCCCTTGCCCCGGAACGCCTTATACACGTTGGCGGTGCAGCGGTCGATGATGGATTTGTGGCTGCCCGTGAGGGTGCCCGCGCCCATCTGCTGCTCCAAAATGCCCGTGATAAGCTCGGATTTTATGGCGATGGGGCTTTCGCTCTCGTCGTAATCGTCGGCCACGTCCAGGGGGTTGATATGGTGCTTGCTGTGGGGGGATATTTCAATGACCTCCCCGCCAAAGGCCCGGACCAGGGGGCCGTACTCCCTCTCGATGTCGAAGATGATGATGTCATCGTCCGTCCCCAGGGCCACGTTCTCCACGGTGGATTTCATACCCATGGATTTGCCGGAGCCGGACACGCCCAGGTAAAAGCCGTGGGGCGATATGAGCTTCTTGCGGTCGCAGATCAGGAGGTTGTTGGATATGGCGTTCACGCCGTAGCAGATCCCGCCGGGGTCCTGTATCTCCTGGGCGCGGAACGGCATAAGGACGGCGACGCTCTCCGTGGTCAGCGTCCGCAGCGCGGCGATCCGGCGCAGACCGTAGGGCAGCACCGTGTTCAGTCCATCCTCCTGCTGGTAGCGGAGGATGGAAAACTGGCATAAATGCTCCCGGCCTATGGATATGAGGGATTCGGTGTCGGCGTCCAGTTCCTCTTTGCTGGCCGCGATGTGGACGAGGGTGACGACGCCGTAGATCATGCGCTGGTCGCGGGAGGTCAGGTCATCCAAATACTCCTTTGCCTCCGTCCGCAGCTGCTCCAGCTCGTAATGTCGTCCCGGACCTTAGAGCGTTCGGTTCGCATCCGAGAGGTCGAGGGTTCGAATCCCTTCGTCTCCACCATCTCAGGGCACTTGCAGAAATGCAGGTGCCTTTTTTGTTTGCGTCCTGTGCCGACAGATGAAACTGTCGGCGTGTAGTATTGTGGGATGAATGATCGCAACGATTCAAAGGACACGTTTGGTTCAACAGATAGCTCGTAGTTTCGGCAAACATAAAGTATCCGAGTATCAGGGCATATGCAACAAAAAGCCCAGACTGCATCCGTGCGGATGTTGGTCTGGGTTTTTATTATTCCTTTCACTTAGGAAGCGCCATCACCATGAAAAAGCGTATGACATTCATCCACGATGCTTTCAACGATACGAAGCTGCGCCGGGGAGAGTTTCTGCATCTTATCTGACAGCAGGAGCAGATCTTTGTCGATGATCTCCCCCGTCAGCAAATAATCTGCGCTGACGCCAAGGGCAGACGATATTTTCAGGAGGTTTTCCGGGCGCATGGCACGTTTGCCAGACTCCGCATAGGAAACGAACTGCGGCGTCAGGTTCCCTTTTTCGGCCAGTTCTTCCTGCGTCCAGCCAAGTTTTTTTCGTCTGGCGGTGATCCTCTGGCCTACTATCTGGAGCCACTTCTCATTTTCATCCATCGTCTCACCTCCAGTATCAACTTGTTAAATTATATCCACAGGAGGGAAAGAACTTAATCGCTATCTGTTGACTTTTATCCACAATTCGATATATAATATGACAGCATGCAAATTAGAAAAAAGCCCATACCTGCATCCCGTGATGCGGATATGAGCCTGGGCAGCATTGAGTACCCGGCGCTTTCGCGGAGTGCCCAACTCCGCGAAAAAAGCGGTTCTCCAAACTGTTGGGGGGTACGGGGGCATGAACAGTATGGCTGTCCCTATGGTATTGTTACCGGCTATAGAACGCCCGATTCGGGAGCGCCAATGACAAATAACATAAGACTGGACGGAAAGAGGAGTGGGGGGAGACCGGCATGTATTACCTGCTGAATGAGAGGTACTGCCTTCGGGGATGGCGGAAGCTGCCCTTTGCCCTGGTGGACCGGGATACGGGCCGGGCCAGGTTCCTCCGCCGGCCGGACATGGAGCTTCTGCTGGACTGTGACGGCAGCCGGGACCTGGACGGACCGGAGACGCCGTCGGCGCGGCGCGAGGCGGTCAAAACGGCCCTGGAGCGGGGTGTCATCCGGCCCTGCCGGCCGGGAGAGAAGCTGAAGGACGATCAGCTCTACCGGTTCTATGACAATCGGTATATCCGCACGGCCCACTGGTCCGTGACGGGCCGGTGCAACTACCGCTGCAAGCACTGCTACATGTCCGCCCCGGACGCCAAATACGGGGAGCTGGACCATGACACGGCCATGAGCATCGCCCGCCAGATCGTGGACTGCGGCATCGCGGAGGTGACCCTCACCGGCGGGGAGCCGCTGGTGCGCGGGGACTTTTTCGACATCGTGGATGTGCTGCTGGACGGCGGCGTACATATCTCACAGATCTATTCCAACGGCCGGCTGGTGACGGAGGAGCTGTTGAAAAAGCTGGAGGACCGGGGCATCCGCCCGGAGTTCAACATGAGCTTTGACGGGGTGGGCTGGCACGACTGGCTCCGGGGCGTGCCCGGCGCGGAGAAGTACGTGACGGACGCGTTCCGGCTCTGCCGGGAGCACGGCTTTCCCACCGGGGCCGAGATGTGCATCCACCAGCGGAACAAGCACACCCTCCGGGACTCTGTGAATCTTCTGGCCAGCCTGGGCTGCGGGAGCCTCAAGACGAACCCCATTTCCAACGTGGGCGCCTGGAAGGAGGGCGGCTACGGGCCGGGCATCGGTATGGAGGAGCTTTTCCAGACCTATCTGGACTACATCCCCCAGTATTATGAGGACGGTATGCCCCTGAGCCTGCAGCTGGGTGGATTCTTCTCCGCCAGCCCCCGCGACCCGGAGCGCTGGTCCATCCCTCTGGAGAAAAACTGCGACGACCCGGGCCGGGTATGCGTGTGCGGCCACGCCCGAATGGTGATGTACATCTCCGCCGAGGGCCGGGCCCTGCCCTGCATGGCCCTGTCGGGCATGCCCATCCAGGAGAACTATCCGCTGATCCCGGAGCTGGGGCTGCGCGCATGCATCACCGACTCCAGCTATATGCGCCTGATCGAGACCCGTGCATCGGAGGTGCTGGCCCACGATCCGGAGTGCCGGGCCTGTCCCCACGCTGCCAGATGTCTGGGCGGGTGCCGGGCCAGCGCGCTGGAGACCGCGCCGGACGACATCATGGGCCGGGATATGTACGCTTGCGCCATCTTCCGGGACGGCTGGGATGAGAAGATCCGGGCCGTCATGGAGGAGGTCAAACACAATACATCCAAATCATTTTAAGGAGGAAAAGAGCATGTCTGACGAGAAGAAGAACGAGATCCTGGACAAGGAGAAGGAACTGGACAAGGACGAACTGGACGCGGTGAGCGGAGGCGCCTGTGGCTGTCCACTCGTCGGTGGCGGCACAGGACACGGGGAGGGGTATCCGTGGCAGAATGAAAGCGACCTCAAATACGACTGTGCCTGTGTTGGCGGCGGCGTTGGCCTTGATAATGACGGTGCGACCTACTGCATGTGCCCTCTCGCGGGCGGCGGTACGGATAAGCCATTTGCGCAAGTCTAAGCCGATCAAAAGAGGCCGTCCCAAAACAGGGACGACCTCACATTTTGTTTTGCGTGATATATGTGCATCCTCTATATCCGCCCTATTGGTGACGCCCTCCCATGTGTACGCTTTCCGGCCCTCAAGCAGTCGCCGCAGATGTAGATATGATCCCTGACAGTCTCTTTATATTCGCTCTGCTTTTTTAAGATTATAGCATGGATTTTGAAGAAACACCATAATGTTCTTCACCTCACAAAACAGATTTTCCGAAAATTGCTGTTGCATATCACCTGACCGTTGCGTATAATAAGAGTAGGAAATTCCCTACTTTCCATACGCAAGGAGGTGCGATGCGATGAATGCGAATGCTTTTGTTGACAATGCCAGGGTCATGGCAAAGGGGCAGGTCACGATCCCGAAGGATGTTCGGAGGGTGTTGGGCGTCTCAAATGGAGACCGTGTCTCTTTCATCGTCGAGGGGAATACCGTCCGTATCGTCAATTCTGCCGTCTACGCTATGCAGGTGCTTCAGCAGGAAATGGCCGGGGAAGCGGAACGGGCCGGGATCGCTTCGGATGATGATGTCATGGCTCTTATTAAGGAAATGCGGGACTAGAACTGACCGATGCGTGTGTTGATAGATTCCAATGTCCTCATCTCTGCGGCGCTGTTTCCGAACAGTGTTCCATGCCGCGCCTATATGAAAGCGGCGGTATATCCGTATCACGGGATGATATGTGAGCAGAACGTAGATGAGATAAAACGGATATTCAACAAAAAGTTTCCCCACAAGATGGCCGCGTTGGATGCCTTTCTTTCGGTCGCGCTTATGACACTGGAGCTTGTTCCTGTCCCCACCAAAACACCGGATGCAGAGGAAAGGATCAGAGATATAAAGGACCGTCCCATATTGCGCGCCGCCATAGAAGCCGAGGCGGATATTCTTGTCACGGGCGACAAAGACTTCCTCGAATCCGGGATCAAGCACCCACGGATCATGTCGCCGGGCGAATTTGTCAGTTATAAGTGAATAGCTCATTTTTTGTTTGGTGTATTCTTGATCCTTCTATAAGCAAAACCTATGCAGCTGGTGCTGCGTGGACATGATCGTGGGCACGGCCGCGGCGGCCGTGCCCATGATCATTTGTGCAGTCAGTGTGGATCGTGCGACAAGCATTTTCTAATCCTGCTCCTTGTAACACCGTAAGATATCGATCGTCATATGGTCTCCCTGTAAAGTGTTCCACCGCAGCACCGAGGCATTGATCCCCGGGAAGGTCTGGATCTGGCGGCCTTCGCTTCCGTTCTGAAACGGCCGGACCACGATGCTGCCGTTGGCATAGGCGCTGATAAACTCCTGTTTGTCCTCCGGAACAGCGCACTCCAGCGGTCTGACCTGATTGTTCTTTACGATCTCTACGCTGTTCCATTTTCCATGTTCAACGCCGTTCACTTTTCTGTTGATGAGCTCCCACAATATGATATCGCCGTTGGTAGCAAATCCGGCCAGAACGATCCTGTTCGTTGTGTAAAACTGGAGTCGATCGATGGACCTGTCTTTCGTCGGAAGGCGCCACTGGCACTGGCCTGTTTTCACGATACGGACCCGAACGATCTTCTGGCCCATGAGTTCCGCCCTTCTGTTTTTTGCCGCCGCCTTTGCATTGGGATAAAACCGTTCATCCGAATAGCTGGCAGCAAAACGTCCGTCTGTCTCACAGATCGCCACGACCTTTACCGCCGATCCGTGGCCCGGGCAGAATTGCAGCGTTTTTCTGGACTCGTCCCATGTATACGCCTCGTGTCTGCTGTCCAGCACGATGGCGTTGCCGTTGGGGGCTGATCTGATGTTGATGTATGAGAGATTGCGCTTGTTCAGCGTCTTCAGCAGCGCCGCAGAGACGAACTGCTGTGTCCTGGGCTTTTGAACACTGCTGATCTTCATGGTCTCCAGGTCGAGACGAGCACAGTTCCCATCGGAGTAATAGCAGTCCAGGGCTTTTGCCTCTACGGGAAAGCTGACGCGGCTGATGGGTCTTTCAAAGCAGAGCGTACGGATGCACCGGCCGGACTTCACGCTCCACAGCTGTACCAGGTTTTTGCCGGAACCGATCGCCGCCATGCCCCCGTCCGGTGTGAAAGACGCCGTGAGGATCTGGCTGTCGCTAAGGGAGAGACGGGCGACGCACTCCAGCGTTTTTGTCTCCCAGACCTGGATGTATCCGCTCTCAAAGCCCACGGCTAAATATCTGCCATCCTCTGAGGCGGTGCTGATGCATCCCATGAGCCCGGACTCCTGCAATCTGGTGCGGAGCGAGGCGATCTTCTCTGCCGCAGCGCGCCCAATGGAGTTCAGTTTTAGGATCGCCCGGTCCCGGTCAGCGTTCTCGATCACATCGTAGGAAATCGTAGGCCAGACCCTTGTCCCTCGGTCGTCCTTCAGCATCAGGCAGTCGCCGGCGTCGAAGCCGATGGTGACTTTGCCGGCCAGTTCCATTTCGCCCACGATCATCTGCCCCTGTGTCATGATATTCGTCACAGAGACCAGCCCGTTTTTCGACACGGCCGCCAGCGTTCTGGCATCATGAGAAAACGCCATAGCGGCGATGGCATCATGGTGTTTGTCGTTTATGAAGGTGCCCCGCGAAACGATGGCGCCGTCGATATCGATATGCCCGGAGATGGGGCGTTTTAATGTTTCGGCCAAGGATATTTTGCGCAGGTCAAGACCGGACAAGTCATAGTCCTGCGCAGGGGCGTCCGGCTCGGAACTCAGCGGCAGCCAGCATCTGATCAGATTGGCGACCAGATGGTCCCGGTCATCCGCTGTCTTTCCGCGGTAATTGGACAGCAGCTGTGCTGTCAAGCCGCCTTCTTCCCAGGGATTCCTTTCCGGCATATGGCGGAGATACTTCGCCACCCCCACGCTGATCGGTTCCTCGTGCCACAGCTCGTCGGCGTCGGGCCTTTCAAGCAGGCGGCGGTACAGATGAACGGCAGCAAGATAGTCCCGGAAGATCTGATGCAGAAAAGCGACCCGCCCATTTCCAGACCGAAGCAGGCACAATTCTGTGATCATCAGTTGATACAGGTCCTCTTCATCCAGCCGGTCGATCTGCAGTCGGTACTTCCGCTTGACCTGCTTCAACTGCTCCGGCATGGTATCCCCGAAGATCGCTGCGTTTGCCTCCTCCACAGCCGCAGTCAGGGCGTTGTCAAAGTTCGCGCCAGACCAGGTCGTCACGTTGGCTCTCTCCGCGCGATGCCCCAGTATTGGAAGGACGAATCGGATCAATGCCAGGCAGTTGAATATACACCCCGGATCGGGCGCATTTCTCTCCAGCAGTACGGCGACCTGTGCCAGATAGTAATTCCGGAGCAGGTCTGTCTCATTGGAGACAGGTATGGCCCAGTCCAGATATTCCAGATCTCTGTTCCTGTCTATGATGGGGCAAGTACTGGCATACAAGAGGGCCATCATGGGATTTCTCAGCAAGATCCGCAGGCTCTTTTTCGCGAGGATATCGTTCCATTCGGATTCGTTGTCCTGAAACAGGTCATGTATCTGATCCTCACGCAGATCACATGTTTGGATCATCCAAAACTGCACCAGGCCAAAATCCCGGAGAAAATCCATGCGGGAGGATATGACCATCTGCAGCCCCGCATACCTGGCCAGATCCTTGATCTCCGCCACATAGCGCTGGGACGCCGGTCCGCTCAATTCGTTGAAGCCGTCGATAAAGACCGTGAGATCGGGGCGATCGTGACGGTCGGCGATCAGCCTGTACAGCTTGGTCTCATCGCCGTTCGGCCCATAGAGCGCTTCCATGATCGACTGCTTGATGCCCCTGCCTGCGCCTTCCAGCGCCTGAAGAGAGAGATAGACGGCCGCTCTGTTTTCACGGTCCAATATGGTCCGGCACTCCTGGAACATCATCGTGCTCTTTCCCATACCTCCGTCACCCAGGATCAGCCCATGGCATGACGTCGTGGGATCCTTGCCTTTTTCCTCCCAGAGATGCCGCAGCGCTGCATGCAGAGGCAGGTCCCCGACGGCCTCTTCGCTCCCCTCCTGCTCCGGACCGCAGATGCGATTAGGGAAGACTCTGTTGGCACACGCCAGATCGGGCAGGATCGTCGCTCTCAGATCCAATCGGTAAAAAGGTCCGCCTGCCACTTCAAGGGCCAAGAGCGCCTTGCGGGCCGCAGCGAGCTCGGGCGGGGTCTCCGTATGCGCCGAAGCGCCGGGCAGACTGATCGAAAAGGGATAGATCGAATCATCCCCGGTAAGCTTCCTGGCAAACGGATACTTTGCCCATCCGCATTCTGGGAACCATGCGTGAACACAGACAGCGCCTTCTCCGGTATCCAGGTCGAGCTCGCCTGTGAGGATACACGACCTCGCGCCATTTTGGAGCTTCATGTTCCCGCACTGGCACTCCCAAAACACGTCCCGTTGCCTGCGGATCAGGTTTTCATGCTCATGGCCGGCAAACCATAGCTGGACATGATATCTGCCAAGCAGCAGCTCCACCTCGTTCCGCTCCTTCTGGGACAGGAAATCGAAGGAGTAATGCGTCAGTAAAACGGTGGGCTTTGATCGGTCAAGCTGTTCCAGCACATCCAGCAGCAACGCCGTACCAATGACAAAGTCACGGCTGCTGCGCCCGCCATATGTCAGCGTGGTGTCAAGATGAAGGATATTCAGATCATCTGTGGTCATCAGAAAATGGGGATGCTGCATATCGTGGTAATGCTCCGCACGGCCGGGGACGCCCTCGAACAGCTCGTCTGCAAACGAAGAAAACTCCTGCTTTCCTCTGGACAGCACATCCAGATCGTCTGTACTGATCGATCCGATGTGTGGATCGTAGCGATCGCTGTTCCAATCCGTGAGCTCGGCGGCCAATTCAGAGCGCCCGGCATCTGTCACATCGACATCATGGTTTCCCGGTACGACAAATGCTCTCTCTATCGGCACTCCGGCGGAACCGCAAATCTTTTTGATGGCCGATACCGCCGCATCTGAATATGGCGTTGAGTGCTCCCTGATATCCCCCGTGCAAAACGCATAATCAAAGCGCGTGCCCAAGCCTTTCAAATATTCGGGCAGAAGATCCCTCATAAGGCGCGTCTCGACCGCACTATCGCTGCCTAAATGCAGATCTGAAAAATGGATCCATCGAATGCGTCTCATCCCAGAGTCCCCTTCCCATAAAACACGCCTGATCTGCGCCGTCTCAACCCGTCGCTCTTTAGCAAAAAATGTGCCTGATCCCAGTATATCCGACGTCTATCACATTTGCAATCATGAAAAGCCGCTCTCTGTGAGGATGCTTTTTGAAAACAGCCTGTAACATATAAAGCACGGGGCGCCTGCAACACGCAGGCGCCCTTTTTATCCATTTTGCTCCGCGGCAGCGGACGGCCCCGTGGTTCACGCCTCCCGGTCCCGGGTCCTTCCCCGGGCAGACGCGCAAAACACCCATCGGACCGCCCAGGCGATCGTAGCGCCGCCCAGCGCCCCCAGCACATCCAGCATGGTCTCGTCCCACTGCAGGTGCCGGCCCGGTATCCAGAGCTTGCCCACCTCCGCGACCACGGCCAGCAATGAGCATATGATCACCGCCAGCCAGAAGGACAGCCCGTTCACGTGGGCGTTTGGCGGCAGGCTCCGCCTGAGCAGGCAGTACAGCAGCACCCCCGCCACGAAAAAGATCGCCATATGGGCGTTCTTCCTCACCAGCGCGTGGAGCGCCGCCATATCCACGTCGACCCCGAACAGCCCGATCACCCACCGTATGGCCCGCGTGATCGCTCCGCTCACCCCCACGGTCTCCTCCCCCGTCTGCCAGGACAGATACAGGCACAGGACCATCCACAGCGCCGAGGCCATCCACAGGATGCGGGTCAGCGTTTTTCCCTTGTTTCCCACGCGACAGCCTCCTTCCGCCCCGTTCGTTGATAGTTTCTCCGTTCTATGATAGAATGACTGCACGATGACACCATAACACTGTATGCTTCGGAGGCCCTTTCATGATCGAAACGCGCTGCAGGATAGACGGCTGCCCCGTCCCCATCGCGCTGCTGGCCGACACCCACGACACCGACCCGGCGCCGATCCTGGCGTCCCTCCGGTCCCACGCCCCCACGCTCATCACCCTGGCCGGCGACTTCGTGCGCGGGAGAAAGCCCCGGCCCGGCGACAGCATCGATAAGAGCCGAAACGCCCTCGCCCTGCTGGCGGGCTGCGCCGCGCTGGCCCCCACCTTCCTGTCCGTCGGGAACCACGACGCCTATCTCACCCAGGCCGACTTCGACGCGGTCCGCGCCACCGGCGTGAAGCTGCTGGACAACGCCTTTCTCCCCTTCGACGCCGGCGGGCGCAGGCTCATCGTCGGCGGGCTGTCCTCCGGGTATCATACCGCCTACCGGCGGTGCGGCGCCACGGAGAGGGATGTGAGAAGCCCGGACCCGGAGACAGCCTGGCTGGCGGGCTACGCCGCCGCGGAGGGCTATCACATTCTGCTGATGCACCATCCGGAGTATATCCGCCTCGTCCCGCCCTCCGTGGAGCTGGTCCTCTCCGGCCACGCCCACGGCGGACAGTGGCGGTTTTACGACCTGCGCACGAAAGCGTGGCGGGGCGTCTACGCGCCGGATCAGGGGCTGTTCCCCCCGCTCACCGGCGGCGTGGTGGACGGCCGGCTGGTCATCAGCCAGGGGCTGAGCAACCCAGCGGGTCTTCCCCGGCTCCACAACGACACCGAGATCGTCTATATCGACGGCGGCTGACGGCCGCGCACCGCTAGGCGTTCGCCGCTTTTAGGCCATCGTCACCATATCCGCATAGCCCGTCTGGGTCAGGATGTCCCGGACCGTCTCGTTGGCCCCGGACACAGACACATGGCCCGGCTGCACCGCCTTGATCATCATCAGCAGCACCCGCAGGCCCGCCGAGGAGATGTATGCCAGCTCCGACATGTCCACATGCACGTCGGCAAGGTCCATCGCCCCGGCGGCCTTTTCATAGGCGGCCAGAAATTCCGGCGCGGTGAGGGAGTCCACCCGGCCCCGCAGGGCCACGTCCATGACCCCATCCCGTGCCCTGATGGACACGCCGAAGCCGTTGCTGCCCCCGTCGGTCATATGCAGCAGCGTGGCCCTGTCCGGGGTGATGGTCCACAGGTTGATGCGCTCCATCGCCTGGCGCACCAGCTCCGTCTTCTCCGGCGACAGGCTCCCCAGCTTCGGCATCCGCTCCGCCACGGGCGTCAGTTCCGCCTTCAGACCGTGGGCGCGGAGAGACTCCTTCTCCGCTGCCTCGGCCTGCTCCGGCCGGTAGCTCATGGCCTTGCTGAAATCCACATCCGCTTCGCCGCCGAAGGTGCTCATAGATGCGCCCAGCGTGGACCGGCCCTTGTCCCCCGCCATGGCCTTGAGGACCGTGCCCAGATCGGCGCCGCCGTCCAGTGCCTCCATCGCCGCTTTCGCGGCGGCCGGGTCACTGCTCATGGACACCACGGTCATGGCTATGTACACCCGGCCCACCTCCGGGTCCTGGGTGATCCACACCCCGCCGAACTCCTCCAGGATGCGCCGGATGTTGTCCTTCAGCGCGGCCAGCTCCGGCTGGGTGAGGTACATCAAAAGCCCCTCGGTGGTGATACACAGCGGCCCCTGGGCCCCCTCCAGCGCCGCCCGGAGGGAGGCGTAGTTGGTCCCGTCCACGCCGTGGTAGGCCACGTCCCGCTTCTGGCCCCGCTCGGCCAGCATCTGAGCCACCAGCGGGCCCATCTCCTCCGCCACCGCCGGCAGGTCGCAGGCGATGTAGCGCTTGTTCGCGATGAAGTCCTCCAGGGCCCGGGGCGTGTAGCCGCAGGGCAGGTCCACGATGGTCTTCGCGCCGGTGGCCTCAATAAAGGCGTTCATGGAGCGGTAGCGCAGCTCCACGATGGCGACATTGGACTGGCCCATGGCCGTTTTCCCCTCGTCGCTGCCTGTCACGGCCGCCAGATCCAGGCCCAGTCTCTCCGCCATCACGGCGGCATCGGCGTGGCCGGCCTGGGTCAGATGCAGCAGCGTGGCCTTGGCTGTGTTGAATACGGGGTTGGTCTTCTCCCGCAGCTCCTGTACGTTATCCATGGCGTTCGGTCCCCTTTCTCTCGCTCTGTTTCGCATTGCTTTCATGCCGTTAGAATCTTACCATGCCCTTTTCCCCCTGTCAATGCGGAGCCCGCCGTTTCTATCGGTGCGGCCTGCCGTCACCTCGATCCCGTCAACATCTGGTCGTTGCGCCCCGCTCGCCATCCATTCAAGGGGAAGCTGGTCTGACCCTAAACGTAGAAAAAGCCGGGCCAATGGCCCGGCTTTTCCGCGAGGATCGAGGAGAGAGATAATGTGATCAGTGAATGACGAGCCCCAGCGCATTCAGAATGATGCACAGCACTGTGGACATCGCCGGGAACACCAGCAGCCATTTGAACAGCTCATCCCGCTCCTTCTGGTCGAAAACGCCGCTCATGGTGATGGAGCCGCCGCTGGAGAAGGGGCTGTAGCCAGTGAGGATAGAGGGCGTATTGGCCAGAGAGAACAGATACGCAGGCGTGAAGGCCGCATTGGCCGCCACCAGGCCGGGGATGAGAGTGGCCATCGTGGGGACCACCACGCCCACAGCCGCGGCAAACAGACTGTAGATCGCGCTGATGATGATCATGAAGTAGGGCGCAACCTTGCCGCTGATACTGGCTCCTGCCCAGGCGGACAGCGCGTCTACCGCGCCGGCCTTGGTGCCGATGGAGACCAGCACGCTGATGCCGCAGACGAGGATCAGAGAATCCAGGGGAACGATGGACAGCGCCTTTTTGTAATCACCGATCTTAAGGAATGCGGAGAGAATGATGCCGACCAACGCCACGAGGGTGATATCAAAGCCGGTGTAAAGCGTCTTGATGATGGGCACGCTGGGCAGGAAGGTATACAGCAGCGAGACGAGCACGATCACGCCGATGCCGCCGCCGAAGATGCATATGGTCTTGCGCTGCACATCCGTCAGAGGCTCAGGCTTGGTAAAGGACGGGTCCAGCTTGACGCGATATACCTTAAAGACAAAGTAGCAGATGAGGAACATCAAAAACTCACCGATAAAGTTGTTCGCGAACATGACCCAGAGGATATGCCGGGCTTCCTCCGCACCGTAGCCCACATTGGCGATGGTATTCAGATGGGTCAGTCCCAGCTGGCTGATGGGCGTCATGCCTCCGATGACGGAACCGCCGATAACGATGCAGGCCACCATGATCCGGTGCATATTCAGCTTCTTGGCGATCTCCACCACGATGGGGCCCATGAACGCGAAGCACGCATACGTGGCCATGCCGCCGGCGGACAGGAGCAGGATCAGGAAGAACAGCACAAAGGGCACGGCCCACGGCATGTTCCGGAAAGCCCATACCACATTATCCGCCAGTTTGCTCAGCGTGCCGTTGGTAACGGCGAAGCCGAACCAGAACATCACGAACAAAAGCGTTACGAACAGCTTGGAGGGCCAGGCGCTGAACACGGCGCTGACGCCGATGGACGGCTCGATAAAGCCCGCCAGCAGGAACGAGGACAAAATAGCGAAAATACCTATGTTCTTTTTGAAGATCGCGCCTACGGCGATCGAGATGACCAAAAGGATCAGAAACCAGATGACACCTGTTGGCATGTGAGTTGCTCCTTTCTATCTTCAGTCTCTTTGTTTCTTCTACCGTTACGCGACGATGGCAGCCACGATATCCCGCACGGTATAGTTCTCCAGATTCAGGAACATATCGTAGACCTTTTCGGCCTTCTCCTTAGACCAGACGAGCGTGATCACATCCACGAACTTTTTGTGCAGCTCCTCCGCGGTTGCGGGGCGCTGGGGAGAGCAGCCCCGAGGATAGATCTGGAAGGACTGGAACTTTCTTCCATCCTTAGTGATGATGGTCGCCTCAGCGGCAGAGCCGTCCGGATACTGCTCGTTAAGAGTGGGGTCCTGCTCCAGGACGATCATCTCCATGAGCTTTTCCACCTGCGGATCCTTTGGCTTCCCGCGCTCAAAATCAATGGCTGCATCGGTATAATCCGTGAGCAGGATGTGACCGGTGAGGGCCTCTGTGGCACAGGCGTAAGCCATAGAGAGGCGGGCCTGCATGGGAGTATGGAACTCCTTATGGGCGCCCTGCCCGGGCCCCAGATAGGTGATCCGCACGTGGACGGACTCCACATCCTCCAGCTTCAGCTTCTGTTCCTGGAAGATGGTGGCGACTGTCTCGACAGCGGTGTGGCCGCAGCCGATGGAGGGATACATCTTGATGGAGTCGCCCATCAGCTCCCAGATCGTGCCCAGGCCGCGGGTTATCTCGTCCAGACGGGGGTCCTGAGACATGGCGTTGCAGAAGCCCTGAGGGTCTTCCAGCAGGCCGCGGGGAGCGGTGGAGCCGTTCGCGACCAGGGTGGACGCCATCACGCCGCGCATGGCGGGCCAGCCGCAGTGCAGGCTCTTGGTAAAATCGCCCTGGCTGAGGCACGCGCGAAAACCCTGCGCCTGGTCGATGGCCAGCCCCAGGCAGCGCTCCGTCTGGTCCTCGTCAAAGCCCATCATGCGTGCGGCGGTAGCGCCGGCTGCTATGGTGCATGTGGGCGCAGTCGTGTGGAAATATGTGCTGTGGGTATGGGTCTGATAGTTAACGCTGTTGCCGCCGCGGGCGCCGGCCTCAAAGCCCGCCACATAGGAGGTGATCAGATCCTTGCCGGTGGCGTCGTGCGCCTCGCCAAGAGCCATGGCGCACGCGAATACCGCCGAACCGATGTGGGCAACAGCCCGGTAGTACGTGTCGTCATAGTCCACGGTGTGCATCATCGTGCCGTTGCAAAGCGCACCCATGAGCGCGGACGTCTTGCTGCCGTCGATCCACAGAGTCGTCTCCGGCTTGCCGCCGAACTGGTCCACGGTGTCCTTGATCCACTTGCATTCTTTCTTGGCGATGACGAATCCGGCGATGCCGCCCGCCAGGGAGTCCGCCATGGTCGTTTTTGCCTTGGCCACCACTTCCTGGGGGATGTCCTCATACTTCAGTCCCGATACGAACTTTGCCAACTCGCGAGTTTCACCCATTGCTTTTTCCTCCTTAGTTATTATTTAGTTTATTATTCTTCCTGTACCCACGGCTTGCGCATGCCGCAAAGATGGCAGCTGGGCATGCTGCAGTCCATACACTGGGGAGAATAGATCTGTGGAAGCTGGGAACCTTTTATGGATTCGGCGATGACGATGGCCTTCTCTACCTGCTCATCGCTGCCCTCTACGGCTATGGAGACAGAGCCCTCCGCGCCGCTGATGCCGCCGGCGGAGAAGGGCACGGCCTTGACCCCTGCCAGCATCTCCAGCGCCTGCACCTCCGTTACCACAAGCGCATCAAAGGGATAGAGCTTTGATCTGACGCCCATGGCATAGCCGACGCACCGATTGACGAATCCTGCGGCCTCCGTCAGGGAGCCGGGGACCAGCTTCTCCAGCCCCACCGGCGCGATGATCCTGAATCCGCTGCGCTTGCTGGCGGCCACCATGCGCCCGATCGTTCCGTATTCATCCACGCTCCCGATCTGCACGGCGACCTTGCCCTGGGCGTCCAGGCCGTTTACTCCCTTGATATAAATGTCGTCCGGTCCCATCTTCTCGATCAGATCGCTGAGCACCCATCCGTAATGGCGCTTGCCCTGCAGGAGAACGTAGCTGTGGGGATAGGTCCCCGCGTCGGCCAGAGCCTTGTTCAGCCCCGTATCCTTCTCCGCTTTTTTCAGCTGTGTATGCGCCTCGACGCACTGTCCCTTGGGGACGATCATGCCAGTGACCCAGACCTTGTCCACATCCGGATATTCCCCCGTCAGTTCTTTCAGCAGGTAGTATGTGGATGTGCTGGGATGCATAGCGATGATGCCATGATGCAGAGCGTCCTGCACCTCCGGCATTTGGGCCACCGCTTTGGCGATCAGACATTTTGACTCAGTCGGTGTGAACACGAATTCCGCTAACATGCTTTTTCCTTCTTTCTCTTATTTTTCTCCCATCGCTTCGTTGATGACTTCCTTTTTCACGTACACATAGCCATCCATGATACGGCGGGCCGTGCGGTTAAAGACGGCCTTATCCACCGTGAAGCTCCCGTCCGGGGCCTTTGTGACCGTGGCTTCCACGCTGTTGATGCCCCGGCCGTGTCCGAAACGGACCAGACCCGTCTTTTTCGGCTCCGGGCCGCAGACCTGGTTCACCAGCGTCCCCTCGATCTGCGCGGCAACGCACGTGCAGATGGTGCCGGTGCCGGTATAGGTGTCCACCGGCTCCTGATTCCAGAGCACCCGCGCCAGGAAATCCAGATCCTTTGCCAGGATCGGTCTGCCGGTAGCATAATCCGCATAGTCCCTCGCCGGCGACACGATGGAAAGCATGGGTCTGGTGGTGGCCTTCTCCAGGGCGTCCTCCGCCCTGTCCACATACCCCATCTTCATGGCCGCCTGGGCGCGGATCTTCTCCAGCAGCTCCAGCTTGTCCTTCATCGCCGCCAGCTCCGGTTTCGACTCATCGCCCCGCAGATCGACTGACTCAGCCGTGACAAAGCACACAGGGTTGGCGATATCCACCATCGAAGTCTTCACCTTGCCGAACCCCTCCACCTCCAGCTCGTCCACCACATTCCCCGTGGGGAGCAGCTTGCCGGTGGTAGCGCCGAAGGTCAGCTTGTAGTCCAGTTCGATCTTGGCGGCGGTCCCGGGAACGCCGTCCAGGACAAAATCCCCGCAGTACTGGGCCCGCCCGTCCTTCACGTGTACCCTTGCCAGAAGGATCTTGTGGGTGTTGACGTTGTGGATACGCACTTCCGTGATCGGCTCGGTGATGTTTCGGATCATGCCCTCGTCAATGGCAAAGGGCGCCACAGCGGAGGATATGTTTCCGCAGTTGCTGGTCCAGACGATCTTGTGCTGGCCCATCTGCACCTGCCCGAAGTTGTAGTCCACATCCGCATCCTCCCGGGTCGGCGGGCCGATGATGGCCACCTTGCTGGTCGTGATGTCCGCCCCTCCCAGGCCGTCGATCTGACGCACGTCCGTGCCAAAGACCGCCATGATGATCTCGTCGCGCAGGGCCTCATCCAGCGGCAGATCACTTTTCTTGAAAAAGACCGCCTTGCTGGTGCCGCCGCGCATATACGTACAGCGAAAGCTCTCCTGTTCACGCAGATCCTGTAATCTCATATTTTCCTCCTTCCCGCCCGAAGGGCGGTATATCGCATCCCGTCGTCCGTTCCTGTCCTCTGTTCGGTATGTTCACTCCGTGAAGGATCTCTCCAGTGCCCTCAGCTCATCCAGATGGATCATCTTGTTGAAGGTGGGGAAATCGCACGTGTACGATCTCGTCTCGGATATCTTCCCTGTCTGCCGCAGAACGGCCAGGGTCTCCATGGCGTGCTTCGTGGTCGCATACAGCAGCGTGACCGGATAGATGACGATGCTGTATCCCATGTCATGCAGCTCTTCCGCGGAAAACAGCGGCGTCTTGCCCTTTTCCACCATATTGGACAGCAGCGGCACCTTCAGCTCCTCGGCCACCCGCCTGACCTCCTCGGCGGATTGGGGAGCCTCCAGAAAGATCACATCCGCGCCGGCCTTGACATATTCCTTGGCACGCCGGATGGCCTCGTCCAGGCCATAGACGGCCCGGGCGTCCGTGCGGGCCACGATAACGAAGTCCGGGTCGCGGCGCGCCGCGACCGCGGCGCGGATCTTGGCTACCATGTCCTCCATGGGAACGAGGACCTTCCCCTCCATATGGCCGCAGCGCTTGGGCATGACCTGGTCCTCCAGCTGGATGGCCGCGACCCCGGAGGCCTCGAATTCCTCCACGCAGCGCATGACGTTCAGGGAATTGCCGAAGCCCGTGTCACAGTCCGCGATCAGCGGCACCTGCACAGCCGCGGCCATGTTCCGCGCCATCGTGGCCACCTCCGTGAAGGTCATCAGCCCGATATCCGGCTTGCCCAGAACGCTGGCCGAAACGCCGTACCCGGTCATATACACCGCCGGGAATCCCGCCGCTTCCACCATCTTTGCGCTCCAGACATCATAAGCGCCGGGCGCCATGATCATTTCTCCGCTGCTGAGCATGTCTCTGAGAATCTTGGCTTTGCTCACGATCACTTTCCTCCTTTTTTGTTGTTTTTGCTTGCGTCAGACAGTAATTTTTCTTTGATCCCCCCGGCGAGGATGATCTGCATGATGGATTCCGGGAACGGCGAAAACGTGTAGCGTTTGCCGGTGCTGTGGTCCAGGATCTCCCCTTTCGCCACGTCGACCGTCACCTCATCCCCCGCCGCGATCTCCCGGGCTGCTTCCGGTGCCTCCAGCACAGGCAGCCCCAGATTGATGGCATTGCGATAGAAGATGCGCGCAAAGCTCTCCGCGATGATGCACTGGATACCCGCGCTCTTCAGACCGATTGGCGCGTGTTCCCGGGAACTGCCGCAGCCGAAGTTTTTGCCGCCCACCATCACGTCTCCCTTCTTCACTGTCCGGGCAAATTCGGGATCGATCCCCTCCATGCAGATCCGGGCCAGCTCCTGCGGGTCGTTGATAGACAGATATTTCCCGGGCACGATCACATCTGTGTCGATATTGTCTCCATATTTGAAAACAGTCCCCATTTATACGACCTCCTTCGGATGGATGATCCTGCCTGCAACCGCTGACGCGGCGGCCACATATGGACTGGCCAGATAGACAGAGGAGCCCGGATGCCCCATCCTCCCGACGAAATTGCGGTTGGTGGTAGAAACGGCGACCTCCCCGTTGGCAAGGATGCCCATATGCCCTCCAAAGCAGGGGCCGCAGGTGGGCGTGGAGATGGCAGCGCCTGCCTCCAGGAAGATATCGAACAGCCCCTCGTGCATCGCCTGCCGCCAGATCTCCTCCGTCGCCGGGATGATGATGCAGCGCACATTGCGCTCCACCTTTCTGCCCTTCAGCACCTCTGCCGCCGCCCGCAGGTCGCCGATCCGGCCGTTGGTGCAGGAACCGATCACCACCTGATCCACGCGAACGTTCTTCAGTTCTCCCACGAACCGGGTATTGTCCGGCAAATGGGGGCAGGCGACTACCGGTTCCAGCGCAGACACATCCCACTCGTATACGCTCGCATACTCCGCGTCGGGATCGCTGTGATAGACGGTAAAGGGCCGCTGACACCGGTCGTGCTCTTTCACATAGTCCATCGTGGTCTCGTCCGGGTCGATGATGCCATTCTTTGCCCCCGCCTCGATGGCCATGTTGCACATCGTGAAACGGCCGTCCATCGGAAGCTCCGATATGGCCTGTCCTGTGAACTCCATGGCCCGGTACAGCGCGCCGGAAACGCTGATCTTACCCAGGGTATACAGCATGAGGTCTTTCCCGGTCACAAAACGGGGGCAGGACCCTTTGTAGATGAATTTAATCGTCTCCGGGACCTTGAACCACAGCTCACCGCTGCCCATCGCTACGGCGATATCCGTGCTGCCCATACCAGTACTGAACGCTCCCAGCGCCCCGTACGTGCAGGTGTGGGAATCGCCGCCCACCACGATCTCGCCTGGCAGGACCAGTCCCTGTTCCGGCAAAAGCGCATGTTCGATCCCCATACGCCCCACATCGTAAAAGTGCTCCACTCCGCACGCGCAGGCAAAGTCTCTCGCCGCTTTGCTGGCCGCGGCAGCGGCCGTCGTGGCGTTCGGTGCGAAATGGTCGTTGACCAGATACACCCTTTCCCTGTCAAAGACATCCTGAAAGCCCATGCCCTTGAATTCGCGGATGGCGATATGCGTGGTGACGTCATTGGCCAGCACACCATCCAGCCGGGCGGTCACCAGCTCGCCGGGCCGCACGGTCTGCCTGCCGCTGTGCGCGGCAAGGATCTTTTCCGTAATGGTCATCCCTTCACATCCCTCGCTTTCACAAAAGGCTCTTCGCTTATTATCCAGCAAAACCGGTGCCATACCAAACTTCTGTGGCCCCGCCAGCTGGCAAAAACAGCGTTTTTCTATGATTTCGCCCGCAAAATTGGATATTCTGCGCAAATCCTCCCCGTGTTTTTTGTCGATCTTTCCAGCGGCTTCCGATTGGTTTTGCGGAACTTTCCACTTGCCATTTCCCTTCAAATCCGTTAAACTATGTTTCAAAGAAAACATTTTGTTTGAAATATCGAAACATTGAAACATTTGATCGAGGGAATTTGCATGAAGATCCGTATCTACGTTGCTACGTACGGCATCCTGGAGAGGATGGCGAACGATCTCCGGCCCGATATGATCCCCGCCAATGTGGAACTGGTGCCGATGAACCTGGTCCTCAACGACCTCTCTGTGGAGGCCAAGCGGCTGGAGCAGGCCCACGAGGCCGACGCATTCGTCGCCACCGGCGGCAACGCGGCCACCCTGGAGCGGATCATCACCTCTGTGCCCATCGTACAGATCCGGCCGAATGGCTACGACCTGATCAAGGTCCTGCAGGACGTGAGCCTGCGGACCGACCGGGTCGGCTGTATTTTTTATGAGAACTCCATGCCGGACGTAGCAAAAGCCTTGGAGGGGCTGAAGGACCTGATCAACCTGTCTGTGGTCAGCTGCAGCTATTCTACCCGCCGGCAGCTGGAGGACATCGTGCGCGGGATGCGCGAGCAGGGCATCCGGGACGTGATCGGCGGCAGCCTGGCCCTGCAGGCAGCGGCGGAGCAGGGGCTTTACGGCCACTATCTTGTCACCGAGGCTGGCCTGACCGACGCCATCCGCACCGCTGCGAAGCTGGTGGAGACCCGCCACCAGGAGGTCATGCAGTCCCGGCAGCTGTCCAGCGTCCTCGGTTTCATCAACGAGGGCGTCATCGCCATCAACCGGGATGACGTGATCACCCTGTGTAACCCCAGCGCCGAGCGCATCTTCGGCATCCGCCCAGGAGAGGCGGTCGGAAAGAAGGTTTACGACGTATTGAAAAACACCCGTCTGAACATCGTTCGTCAGACGGGTGTCAAGGAGCTGGACCAGATCCAGGACGAGGGCGGGATAAAGGTGCTGACCAACCGCGTGCCCATGGCGGCTGACGGCGTCGTGATCGGCGCGCTGGCGACCTTCCGGGGCGTCCACGAAGTGGAGCAGGCCGAAGCGCAGATCCGCCACAAGCTATACACGCGCGGGCTCGTCGCAAAGCACCACTTTGAGGACATCATCGGGTGCAGCCCGGCGCTGCGCAAGGCTGTGGACGAAGCCCGGGAGTATGCCCTCAGCGACGCGACGCTTTTGATCACAGGCGACTCCGGCACCGGCAAGGAGCTGTTTGCTCAGAGCATCCACAACGCCGGGGCGCGCTGCGGCAAGCCCTTCGTCGCGGTCAACTGCGCCGCCATGACCAACCAGCTTTTGGAGAGCGAGCTGTTCGGCTATGAGGAGGGAGCCTTTACCGGCGCCAAGCGGGGAGGAAAGCGCGGCGTGTTCGAGCTGGCGGATACGGGGACCGTTTTTCTTGACGAGATCGCGGAAATCTCGCCGGAGACCCAGGCCCATCTTCTGCGCGTCCTGGAGCAAAGAGAGGTCATGCGCGTAGGCGGCGAGAAGATCCGCCCCGTGGACATACGCATCCTCTCCGCCACCAACCGAGACCTGCGGGAGATGGTCCGAAAGGGGCAGTTCAGAAAAGACCTGTACTACCGGCTGAACATCCTGTCTCTGAACATCCCCTCTCTGTCCTCCCGGCCGGAGGACATCCCCCTGATCTTTCTCCACTACCTGAAGCGGCTCTGCCCCCACATAAGCGACGATGTACTGTCCTCCCTTGCGGAAATGCCAGAGCTGCGGGAATATGCCTGGCCCGGGAACACCCGGGAGCTGCGAAATATTGCCGAACGGTTTTCCGTGCTCAGCCACACCAACGCCGACTATCGGCAGATCATACTGGAATCTCTGGCGCGGGACCCCTCTCCTCTTCCCGGCGGCGACGCTCCGTGGAAAGTACAGAGGCAGCCCAGCGCCGACGGGATACGGGCGGCGCTGACAAGCTGCGACGGCAACAAATCCAAAGCCGCGCAGATGCTGGGCATCTCCAGATCCACCCTTTGGCGCCGAATGAGGGAGCTGGGAATATAACGCTCCCGGAAAGAGAAAGAAGGAACGATGGCGTTTCAACAGAGCCAGGAGCTGTCACAAAAGCAGTCTCTCTCCCAGGCCATGCAGCACTCTCTGATGCTGCTGCAGCTCCCTGCTGCCGAGCTGCAGTCCTATATCGACAAAGCGCTGGTAGAAAATCCGATGCTGGAATCCCTCCCTCCCGAAAGCTCCCCTTCCCCGCGGACAGGACCGGCCGGCAGCGGACTGCCAACCATACAGACCGTCTATGGGTCTCACAGCGTTTATCACGTCCCGGCGGAAAATGCAACGGATCTTTTTGGCCGGCTCGCCCAGGAAGAGAGCTATACAGACCATCTGCTGGCCCAGCTGGGAGAGCGGGCCGACCTGGACAAAAGGATGCTCTCCCTCTGCAGATATCTTGTGGGGTGCCTCAATGCCTCAGGCTATCTGGACTGTCCCCTCCGCGAACTGGCCCAGGAGGCAAATGTCAGCCTCTTTGAATTGGAGCAGGCGCTTTTCGTCGTCCAGGAACTGGAGCCCTTGGGTACAGGCGCCCGCTCTCTCTCCGAGTGCCTGCTGCTCCAGCTGGCCCAAAGCAAGCATTTCAACGATCTGTCCATCCGGATGGCGAGCATCGGTCTGGACCTCCTGGCCCGGAAGGACTATGACCGCCTGGCCGGGCTGCTTCGCGCAAGTCCTGATGATGTCCGCCGCACAGCCGCTGTGATCCAACAGCTCAATCCCATCCCCTCCCGGGGCTTCGGCGCGGAGGCTCCGACGGCGTATATCGTTCCCGAGGCGACGGTCAGCCGCGAGGGAGAGACGCTGCTTTTGGAGATCAACAACGCGGAGGCCCCCCAGCTGTCAATACACCCCTATTATCAAAAGCTCTTGGAAGAGGACGGCCATCCGGAGGTGCGGGAATACCTCCAGGGATATCTGCAGCAGGCAAGGAACGTGATCGCGGAGCTGGACAACCGCCGGCAGACGATGGAAACGCTCCTGGTGTATATCATCCGGGAGCAGGCCGGCTTCTTCCAGCGCAAGGACGCCCTGCAGCCAATGACTATGAGCCATCTGGCGCAAGAGATGCATGTCAGCACCTCTACCGTCAGCCGGGCAGTAAAGGACAAATACATTCTCTTTGACGGCGAACTGCTTCCCCTGCGCCACTTTTTCTCCGTTCCCATCCGGACAGAAGAAGGTCCTCTGTCCCAGGACGCCGTTAAGGCACGGATACTGCACTTCATCAGTCTCGAGCCGTCCGACCGTCCGCTCTCCGACGAAGCGCTGGCAGCTTCTCTGTCCGGCTCCGGCATCAGGGTCTCCCGGCGGACAGTGGCAAAATACCGCTCTGAAGAAGGTATACCGACAGCTGCCCAGCGGCGCAAAGATCGCCGCGCGTCTGACGCGAAAAAGGAAAGCCTATAGCCAGCGCCGCCTGCAGTGAAACCGTCCACACAAGCAACTGGCCCCCGCTCCTGCATATGCAGGAACGGGGGCCAGTTTTAAATATTGTTTTTTCTATCCATCGTTCCCTATATCTTACAAACTTCCGTAAGCACACCAGTGCTCTTCACTATTTCATCCTTATACTCTTCCATAAACGCATCC
>CANQSF010000027.1 GCA_947626345.1 uncultured Oscillospiraceae bacterium
CCAGGGGCTACGTCCGTATTTGCCCCTTCTAGGGGCTGGTCATGCCACCAGTTTACTGGTGGTCATGACTATTTGGGACGTTTTCCCTTGTCAGAGTTGAAAACTATTATTGTCGGATGGCTCTTGTTGATGCGGTGAGGTTCGCTGCATTTTGCATCCCGGCATCTCTGGGCTGCCAAAAATGTTGTTTCGCCTGCCAATAATAAAAAATATTCCATAAAGAGGCATTTGTGTGTATAATAAAACCGTCAACCAAACAAATATAACGCTATTACATATGCATCGATCCAAACACTGACAGGAGGAAAATATCATGGGTCTTGAAGAGATCTTCAGCGAGAGCATGGAACAGGCACGGGACATCCCGGCGGAACCGAAGGACCTTTCAAAGGACTTCCCGCCAAAGCTGGAGCGCGACGCTTCCACCGAGATCCAAGCGCCCAAACTGGAACGGGGCGCCGGCGCGGGTGGACATGATATGCGCTTTGGGGAGTCGGTGGAGGCAAGAGCTGCCCGGCATGAACTGGAAAGGGCCATCGAAAAAGGAAATAAGACCGCCGCCGAACACAGTAAGCGCGATCTGGCGGAGGTCTTGGCGAAGGAAGCGGAGAAGAAGCTGGAAAAGGAATTGGAAAAGAAGAACAAGCGCTGATCATCTTAAGGCAGGAAAGGTGGGGACAATATGGGGGCGGATGTGACCCGGATCATAGGCATCGATTTTGGGACCAGCACCTCGGTGGTGTGTGTCAAACGATATAAGGACGGCAGCCCCGTGGGGGACGCGTTTTCGAGCTCCTCGGTGACCTTCGGCAACGGCCAGGGGGACACGCGGGCCCACACCCTCGTGCGCCGCAACGGCGATGGTACATATACCTGCGGCCGGGAGGCCGGGGACGAAGCGCCGGGGTCGGAGGTCTTCCGGGAGTTCAAGATGGACCTGGAGAGCCCCGACGAGGCGAAGCGGACCCAGGCCCGGGGCCTCACGGAGGAGTTTTTCAAGTACCTCTACCGGTGGTATGACCACCAGCGCTCTGACATGGGCGGCGCCGGGGACAAGGAGAAGACCATCGTCAGCTTCCCTGCCAAGTGGTCGGAGGGAACGCGCACGTTCATGGCGGAGGCGGCCAAAAAGGCGGGGTTCCCGGACGTGAGCGTCATGGACGAGCCCTCGGCGGCGCTGTACGCCACGCTGACCCGGAAGATGAACGACGTCAGCGCCAACGGCTTTTTGCGCACCGGGAAGCCGGGGTACATGCTGCTCATCGACATGGGCGCGGGGACTACGGACCTGGCGGTGTGCCGGTATACCGTCACGGCCGGGAGCGGAGACGTCATCCGGGCGGAGCAGATCAAAAACGAGCTGGTGGCCACCTGGCCGGAGAGCGCCGACGCGCCCACCTTCGGCGGGCGGGAGGTGGACCGGCTGCTGGAGGACTATCTCACCGACTACATGATCTCCTGCGGCCTGGCAGGGGACATGGCGCGGCAGCTGGTGTGCCGGGCAGACTCGGTGAAGGCCTGGAAGGAGGATACGGTCTCGGCGAGGCTCAATGACGGGGCCGTAGTGGATAGCTGCGGCTTTTTGGCGGGGTACATGATGCTCCTACCCCAGAGGCAGCCTTTCCCGGGCATCGACCGGGCCAAGCTGGAGGATATGCTGGGGGAAAAGCTGGATGGCTTCAAGTCCCTCGTCACCGGCTGCCTGGACAAAGCCTGTGCCTTGGAGCCTGCCATCCGGGAGCGGGGGCTGGACCTGGTGGTGCTCACGGGGGGCCACAGCGCGTGGTACTTCACGGAGGCGCTGCTGAACGGCGTCATGCCGGGCGTCTCCCACCCGGCCCTGCGGCGAGTGCAGGCGGAGAAGGCGCGGGTGATGCGGCTTTCCAATCCCCAGGAGACGGTGGCGCTGGGCTTGGTGTACAGTCAGCTGCCCATGCGGCTGACAAAGGAGGAAGAGCCCCAGCCCAAGGAAGAGCCCATGCCTGAGGAGAAACCCCAGCCCAAGGCGGAGCAGCCGGTCAGGGAGCAGCCGGTGGCCAGGGAAGTGCCGTCACACGATGAGCTGAAAAGGCTGGCGATGAAGTTTTTCAGGCACTGGATCATAGAGCCCGATTATCCATCGCCCTGGACGATCTCCGGCCCGGACCCTTCTGCCATCCGGTGGAAGGATGATGACAGGCAATATACTCTATCCGCAGCCGAAGACGGTGTGCATATCCACAATATGAACGGCAGTTCCAAGCAGTGGCGGAGAGCTGTGAGCTGGGAGGATCTTCTCGCTTCTTACCCTGTTTGCTTCGGTTTGGACGAATTGGGAGAAACACGTATCTCGCTGTCAGAAGGAAAAGGGGAGGGGCCGTGTCTGGCCAGCTGGCCTATCAATGATGTAGTGCTGCATCTGCAGGTGTTTTTTGTAAAACTGCGGGCGGCGCTTAAGAAGAGGCCTGCCGCCTATATCTGGGATGACCGGCTGCTTCCCGAGGTCAAGGCGTTTTTTAAGGACATTGAGACAGAGAAAGACTGGATGCGGACCCTGCGGCGGCGGCTGGACATCCCCCAAAAGGCACGCATCTATCAGGCCCAAACCACGGCGATATTTAAATCGAACTTGGGGAAAACCGGCTGGGCGATCACTGACCTGGGCCTTTTCAGCCGGCCGACAATGTCTTCTCCCTACTATATCCCCTGGAGAGCCTTTTTGAACGGAACGCTGCTGGGAAAGGAACACAGCATTACGCTATTGGATCCGCACGGCAAAAAGGTAGAGTTTGAATCCAGCGTCGATCAGAAGCAGACGAACACCATGCTCTTTCTCCGGATCCAGGAACGCCTGCAAGATGCATCCCTGGCGCTTATGACAGAAACGAGCCATATACAGCAACTGCGTTGAGGAGGTCATTCCATGGCGAAGACGGATATCAACTTTTCCGACCTTTTTCAGGGCATCGACCCGGAAAAACTGAAGATAGACAACCCCATCCAGGTACCGGATGATTTCTATCGGGAGCTGCTGGACTGCTCCATGGAGCGCAGCACGCTGGAGTACGTCAGTGACCGGGCCCACTTCCCCGGTACCGGCATGCCGAAGGACACGGTCACCTGGCTTCAGGTGACGCGCCTTCCCGTCCACCCGGAGAATGCCGACAGCTATGATCTGTTCAACCGCTGGCAGGGGGTCCTCTCGTCGGTCCACGCCTGGGGCTACCGGTTCCTGTTCCTTCTCCAGCGGTGGAAGGGGGAGACCCATCTGTACCTGGGGACCGTCTCCAACAACCGGGATTTCTTCTCCAGGGACGCGGTGGAGCAGATGCGGGAGGCCACCTCCGGCAGCATGCCCGGCGTGGAGCTCCGGCCCCTGAGCGACAAGGAGAGTCTGGCCGAGGTCATGATCCCCCTTGTCAGCCACAAGTGCCTGGGCGCGGTGACGGGGCTGCCGTCGTTTTTCAACGAGAAGGAGCCCGGCATCCTCCAGACGCTGGACTCCCTCGCCTTCGGCATCCGGGGCGACCAGGACCAGGAGCGGTCCTATTCTCTGCTGGTCATCGCCGATCCCATCTCCGACCGGGAGACAGGGGACATCATCGACCGGATGCGCCGCCTGGGCAGCCAGATCCACTCCGATGTGGAGCGCAGCGTGAACGCCAACCAGAGCAACAGCGAGAGCAAGCAGAAGGGCCTGAACCCCTTTGCCGCCGCCCAGCTCGGCACCAGCGCCGGCAAGATCCTGAGCAAGGCGGCGGGCGCGGCGGCCTTCGCGATATCGCCCGCCCTCGGCGTGGCGGTCACCAATCTGGGGGACGGAATCTCCAGCCTCTTTGGAAGCGCCCTGGGCGTCGGCATGGGACAGCTCAACAAGAACGTCTCCTCCAGCTTCTCCCTGACCGTCAACACCTCCTACCTGGATAAGTTCGCCAAGTACGCCGAGGAGCTCACTGAGATCCACATCGACCGCATGAAGCAGGGCCGGAATCTGGGCTACTGGAACGTGGGCGTCTACGTCCTGGGCGACACCCGCAAGGACGTGACCACCGTCAACGGGATGCTGCGGTCCATCTACGCCGGGCGGGAGAGCTATGTGGAGCCCATCCGGCTGCACGTCCTCCGGGAAAACTCCGGCGCGCTGGACACCGTGCGCAAGCTCCAGATGGTGCCCCTTTACGACGACAGCGTGGAGGGCATGACCGAGGACACCGAGTGGCACGTCTTCGGCAAGTATTATCAGTATCTCAGCACTCCCATGAACACGAAGGAGCTGGCCTTGACCACGTCCCTGCCCAAGCGTGACGTGCCCGGCCTGCGGTTCGTGAAGACCGCTGTCCGCTTCGCCAACAACCCGCCCGTCACCCACGGCGACACCATCACCATGGGCAATATGGTAGATATGGGCGTGGAGCAGAACGCTGTCTACCGCATCGACCCCAACGATCTGGTGCGGCACGCCCTGGTCTGCGGCAGCACCGGCTCCGGCAAGACCTACACCTGCAAGCGCATTTTGAAGGAGCTGCTGAGCAAGGGCATCCCGGTGCTGGTGGTGGAGCCAGCCAAGGACGACTATGTGCGCTGGGCCATCGAGATGAACAAGACGCTCCCGGACGAGATGAGATTCCAGATCTTCATGCCCGGCTGCGACGAGTTCGAGGGGGTCCCGCTGGGTCAGCTGCGCCTCAATCCCTTTGAGCCGGCGGCCTACCGGGACGCCAAGGTCAACATGATGTCCCGGTGCGAGAATCTGGTGGCCTTCCTGAACGCCAGCCTTCCCACAGGCGACATCCTGCCCGTACTGGTGGACGAGGCGGTGTATTACCATTACTGCGGCTACTTTGGAAAGGCGTTCACCTCCGGCCGCCCCATGGAGCAGGCGGACATATATCCGCCCCTGTCCCAGCTCACCGGCATGGCAAAGTTCGTCCTGTCCGAGCGCGATTACGAGGCAAAGGTCCGCGACAACCTGATCGCGTGCCTGGAGACCCGCTTCCAATACCTGGTCCGGGGCACCAGAGGACAGCTCTTGGACGTGGACAAGTCCACGGACCCCGCCGTCATCTTCGACCGGCCCACCGTGATCAACATCAGCGGCATATCCGCGGCCAAGGACAAGGCGCTCATCATGTCCCTTCTCATGCTCAGCCTCTATGAGTACCGCCAGTCCCGCTATGCCAACGACCCGGAGTATCGGGCCAGGGCCGCGAAAAACGAGCTGCTGCACATGACCCTGGTGGAGGAGGCCCACAACGTGCTCATGAAGCCCCAGCAGACCGGCGCCGACACGGGCAACCCCCAGCAGGTGGTGGCCGACCTGTTCAGCAACATGCTCTCTGAGATCCGCGGCTACGGCCAGGGCCTCATGATCGTGGACCAGGTGCCCACCAGGCTGATCCAGGACGCCATCAAGAACACCAACTATAAGATCGTCCACCGTCTCACCGCCCCCGACGACGGGGAGATCATGGCCGCGAGCCTTGCGCTCCGGGACGACCAGCGCTCGCTCATCCCGGCGCTTCCCATCGGCAACGCGATCATCTACGGCGACAAGGACGACGCGGCCGCCTGGGTGCACCTGGCCACGTAAGGAGGGGATACCATGCCGCCGATCACGTCAACAGTCAAGCTGATCACAGCCGGTCTGGTGGTTGCCGCCGCGTCCGTGACGGCCGCCGCGCTCCTGGTCCGCCGGCGGAAGACGCAGAACCGCAGGAGGATCATCTCCGACGGCATCGCCCGCCATGCGGGGCTGTACGACGGGCTCTATGAGGGGCTCTGCCAGATCCTCGCCCATGAGGAGGCCATGGAGCGCGACACCCTGACGGAGTGGTGTGAAAGGACCTCCCGCATCGGCGGAGAGCCGGGATACACCGAAGCCTTTCGGGACGCCTTTGACGGCGCGCTGCATGCGCCGGAGGAGGAATACCGCAAAAAGCTCTCCCTTCTGCTGGAGTGCATCGCGGGAGCGGGGATCATGCGCGCTGAGGAAAAGACCATCCCATACGGCGCCGCCGGGGATGCCTATATCTTTCTCGGCAATGGAACGCCCGACGCCGACGCGGTATGCAGCGTTGTGAAGCCCTGCTGGATGTTCGAGGGCCGGCCGGTGGAGCAGGGGATCATCATGAAAGGAGAGCCCTGACCATGGATATGCGGGAAAGCATGGACCGACCCCTGGATACCGGAGTCCCCGAGTCCGTGGAGCATCCGGCGGACTGGCCGATCAACGACAGCGCGATCCTCAAAAACCTGGAGCAGGCACGGGCGGGCACGGAAAACAGCGAGATTGCGCCGGACGTCCTGGAGAGGATCCGCGAGGCACGGACGGACCGGTCCGGGCAGACCGACATCATCCGGGAGTATATCGACCGGGCCCGGGATACGATGGCGGACATGCGGGGCGGCGAAACGGAACGGCTCGCCGCCGGGGAGAGAGGCTCCGATTTTGACCCGGACGCCTTCCGCGAGAGCGTCAAGGCCGGGGCGGACCAATGGCACGAGCAGCTGGAGCCGAATTCCTGCGCCATCGCCAGCCAGCAATTCGTCATCAGCGAGTATACCGGCCTCCCCGTCACGGAGGCGGAGCTCATCGAGACGGCCTCCCAGATGGGATGGTACGAGGGGCTTGGAACGTCCTCCGCGGACGTGGGGAATCTGCTGATGGCCTACGGCATCGACGTGACGATCCGGCCGGAGGGCGACTTCGACGATCTCGCCAGCGCCCTGGCGGCCGGAGACCGGGTGCTGACGGCCGTCCAGAACATGGCCATGACCACCGAGTGGGCCGACGGCTATCCCGCGTTCTCGGCCAACCACATGGTGGAGGTGCTGGACATCGACGATTCCGACCCGGAGGATCCCCGGGTGATCGTCAACGACCCCGGCATCCCCAACGGACGGGCCATGTCCATGTCCCGGGAGAATTTTGAGGACGCGTGGAGGACCAGCGGCGGCTATATGTGCGTGGCGCACCGGCCGGAGGACGGCGGAAGGGGGGCTCAGCTATGACGCTGCAGGGATTGATGAGGGACATCCGGCAGGACCCTGTCTGCCGCGCCATGCTCCCTGTGGACATGACCATGCTCTACCCGGCGTTTTCCGTGAAGCGGGGCATCCTCTGCGCCCACGTCCTCTGCCACCGCGCGGCCGTGAAGCCCGAGGGGCTGGAGATATGGCCGCCGGAACTGCGCCTGGAGTTCGCCTGCCCGCGGGTGCGGCCCATCTCTGTGGTCAATCTGAAGTTCGACGGGCCCTATACCGAGGGCACGAAGGTCCTTCCCAACCGCTCCCCGGAGGAAAAAGCCCGCTACAGCGCGGCCATGCGCCGGCTCGCCGCCCTCGGCGACGGTCTTTTGGCGGAATGGGAGGAGACCGGCGCTGCCGATGTTTCCCCCTATAACGAGTGCCTCAGGTCTGTGCTGGAGCCGTCTCAGTGGCAGCTCCTGGCGGCATTCGCGGAGCCGTAAGATGGAAAAGACCCTGCGTCTGACTCTTCTCGCCAACGAGCCGGACGAGCAGAGACGCGCGGTGAAAAGAGGAATAGACCACCGGCGAGGAAAAAGGAGGCGTCATGTATGGGAAAGATGGGAGATGCCATGGACTTGACGGAGAATGTGATAGATATCTACTCCAAGGGAGAATACCCCTCCTCGGCGCTGTCCAACTTCGCGGAGAACCATTTTACCCTGGACGGCGTCCCCTGCGGGTCGATGGAGGGCTTTTTGCAGTCGCTGAAATACCGGGAGCCGGCCAAGCAAGCGCAGATATGCGCCCTCATGGGGAAAGAAGCGAAGCGGGCCGGGGAGAAAAAGCGCCTGTGGAGGCTGACAAAGACCGTCTGGTGGCAGGGACAGGCCTATGGGCTGTTCTCCGACGGGCTCCAAAGGCTGATCGACCGGGCCTACCGGGAGATGTATGACCAGAGCCCCTCCTTCCGGCAGGCGCTGGCGGACGTTGGAGACAAGGAACTGGCGCACACCATGGGCAAGAAGGACATGCGGACCACCATCCTCACGGAGTATCAGTTCCTGCGGCGGCTGGAGGCCCTGCGGGCAGCGGCGCGTCGCGCCGAATGACAGCGAACACAGGAGGTATCGGCATGATCCGGCTGAAGGTGGAATGGGAGCGGCCCAACTGTGCCGACGGGCTGTATACGGTCCATGCCCCGGGCTGCCTCGTGGCGGGCCTCCGGTGGGCGGATGACGCAGGCCCTCTGCCGGACTGGACGGCCTTCGCATTCGTGCCCATAGACCCGTCCGGCCG
This sequence comes from uncultured Oscillospiraceae bacterium, assembly GCA_947626345.1. GTDB lineage: Bacteria > Bacillota > Clostridia > Oscillospirales > Oscillospiraceae > CAJOIG01. Next base: position 8,245 of record CANQSF010000027.1, read on the forward strand.
TGGCGTGTTCCGGTATACCGGCGGCCGGGCGGTGCCCCGGGAGGCCACCCACGTCTCCGTCCGCGCCGTCGGGCCCGACATGACGACAGCGGAGGAGACCCTCATCCCCCTGACTCTCCGGCGGCCTGCGCCGCCCGTGGAGGGGGGCGTCCGCCTGGGCTTCATCACCGACCTGCATCTTGCCGGCAAGCCCTGGCAGGTGGGCAGAGCCCTGGCCTTGGCCGGGACGGGCGGCGGGGTGCTGTGCGCCGGGGATATGGTCAACGACGGCACGCCGGAGCAGTTCGCGCTGCTCTGGCAGCTCATAGAGACCCGTCTGGGCCGGGATACGCCTATGCTGGCCGTGGCCGGCAACCACGACTTTCCCGTGCAGCCCGACGCCGGAGAGGGTTTTTACGCCCTGCAGGACCGGCTGCTGGACCGGGCGGAGCGTCAGGGCCTTGCCGTGGAGCGGGACGAGAGCGGCGCCTGGGCCGTCCGGCTGGGGGACGTCGATATCATAGGCCTCAACGCCGCCCGGCCGGGACGGAAGCTGGCCTTTCGGCGCGAGGGACAGCTGCCCTGGCTGGACAGGCATCTGACGGACACGCCCGCCGCCTGGCACGTGGTGCTGTGCCACGCGCCGCTGCTGGCCCACAACCCACAGCGCCGCCAGACGAACGATATGCCTTACTTCAGCCGGGACGGGCAGCTGCAGCGGATCCTGGAGGGACACCGGAACATCCTGTTTTTGTCCGGGCACACCCATATCTCGGTGAACTGCCCCACCGGCTGCGTGGAGACGGACCAGGAGAGGAGCATCCTGTATGTCAACGGCGGCAGCGTCCGCACCACCACGCTCAAGCCGGAGGAGCCCCTTCGGCCGAAGGAGTGGACGGAGGGGAACATGCTCTGGCTGGAACTGGCGCCCGGCCAGGCGGAGATCACGGCGGTGTCGCTGGCCAGCGGCCGGCGCATCGCCAGAGGCTATTACCGGTTCGGCAGGGAGGAGACGGAATGGGACTGAGGGACTTTATCAAGGGCGTTTTCGGCAAGGCCTCCCCGACTGGGGGGCCCCGGACCGACACGCCGGCCGCGCCCTTAAAGCGCCGGTGGGCGGGGGAGATGGTCCCCCGCCAGACGGGCCCGGGCGAAAGAATCGAACACTCCGGCGGGGGCGGCATCTGCTGCAGCTCTGTGCGGCTGGAGTGGGTGAGCCGGGAGAAGGGCGAGAACGGGACGCCTCTTCGCGCCCGTACCCCGGAGCCCCGCACCGGGACCATGCCGGAGAGCGCCTTTACCGCCGCGGGGAAGACATACGGCGCGCTCCGCCAGCTGACCTGCCGGCAGGAGGACGAACGCGGCCCCTGGGCCCTGGACCGGTACGGCCGGGCCGTGCTGACGGCGGCGGAGCGGTTTCCCTGCTTCGACAGCTCCGACTATCTCTATGAGAAGAGGTACTTCCGGTGGTTCCTCCTGTGCGAGGACGGGAAGTTCACCTGCGTCTACCACACAGACGGGACGGACACCGTCACCGTGACGGAGGACGTGCTGGACCTGGACGAGCCCTGCTGGAAGGCGATGAACGGGGAGAAGTGCTTTGAGGAGCCCGGCTCGCAAGACCGATAGAGCCACGTGCCGCCTCATAAGAAAGCGGCGGGGCATCCCCGGACTGTGGCCTACGCACCGCTGCACCGGCGATGGACAATCTTCCCGCCGGATGCTATAATCATCTAAAAGCTGCTGCTGCGCTGCGGGGGCATTGCCGTGTGGTCCGCAAGACGCGCTGCCGGCGGCGACGGCTGTCAAGGAGTGCGACGATCATGCTGATACTGCTTGGATATTTGCTGGGGCTGGTCCTGCTGAGCTGGCTGCTGCGCAAGAGGTCGGTCCGCCTGCGCAGCTTTTTGATCGTGGGATACAACTACCTCTTTATCATCCCCCTCTACTTTTTCGCCCGCCTCCCCGCGGACGCCACTGTGCCGGCGGCGCTCAATCTGCTGCTGCGGTGCGCCTACGAGGCACCCAAGGCCATGACCTTCGGCGCGGATCTGACGCTGTACGACGATCCGGCCGTCACGCTGCTGTTTTATATCATGTCGGTGTATACGGTGCGGACGGTGCTGGTCCTGTTTTTCCACCGGGCTGTGGCTGCTGTCGCCAACTGGCTGCGGATGCAGGGCAGGCGGGAGATCTTTGTGGTCTGCGGCGGGCTGGAGGACGCCAGGAGCATGATCCGGGAGATCCGGGAGCGGGACCGCCGGGCGGCCATCGCCTTCGTCCCGCAAAAGGAGGCGGACGAGGGCGCCGACGTGAAGGCGATGGTCATGACCCGGCCGTGGGATCAGTTCCTCCGCAGGGGAAAGAAGTACCACATCATCCTCCTGCCCGACGCCGGGAACAACAACCTCTGCCGCCTGGACGAGCTGGACAGGCTGGGGGAGAAGCTCCCCGGCCTGCGGGTCACCGCGTTTCTGGACAGCGACGTGCTCCGATATGAGGATCTTTCCTATCCCCATCTGGATGTGTACCTGGTGTCCCGGGAGCAGCAGCTGATCCGGGGATTTCTGCAGGATCATCTGCCCCTTCGGGCGCTGAAGGAGCGGGCGCCGGGAGAGATGGCGGAGGGGGTGTATCGCCCTGCCAGGCCCTTCTCCCTGTGTATCCTGGGATTTGGCGCTTTGAGCCGGGAGTTTCTGCTGTCCACCTGGGAGAACACCGCGTTCATGACCGGCGCACCGGACGGGCGGGGCCTGGACGCGCTGATCGTGGATGGGGACCTCGCCGGCCGGCGGGCCTCCTTTCTCTTGGACGTGCCCCAGCTGCGGCAGGAGCCCTCGTTCACGTGGCTGGACGCCGCGCCGGATTCCGAGGCGTGCGCCCAGGCCATCGCGGAGCGTCTGGAACAGCTGGATCAGATCCTCATCGCTACGGAGGACACCCGCTTCAACCTGGACATGGCGATGCGGCTTTTGCGGATGTTCCGCCGCCACGGCATGGAGCAGGAGCACCCCCAGCTGGTGATCGCCCTGTTCGAGAAGATGGACAGCGGGATCGAATTCCTGTACAAGAAGGCCGGCGGCGTTTTTTTGCAGAGCAACAGCGACCAGTTCACCTACGACGAGCTGATCCTCCGGCAGACCGACCGGCGGGCGGAGGCCCTCAACCGGCAGTATAACAGGAAAAGTCTTTACGCCACGGACTGGAACCGGCTGGGCACCTTCCGGCAGGATTCCAACCGGGCGGTGGTGTGGGACATCCCCAACAAGCTGCTGCTGGCGGGTGATATGGAGGGCCTGTCCCCCGAGGCGCGGCAGGCCGTATACTGGCAGCTGGCGCGGTATGAGCACCGGCGCTGGTGCGTGTTCCAGTATACCCATGGCTGGACGGTCCTGCCCCGGGAGGAGCTGACCGCCGAGGAGATCCGCGGCTGCGTCACGAAGCGGGCCGCCCAAAAGCGCCACGCCTGTCTCGTGCCCTGGGACGAGCTGGACGCGCTGCCCCAGTCCAGCCCGGGCCTTTTGAAGGAATACGACCGTGAGAACGTGCTCCAGCTGTTCGAGCCGGAGACATCCCGATAAAGCGCGCGCGAAAGAAGCCGCCTGTCCCATTGGGACAGGCGGCTCCTTCGTCTCCGTGGGGCGGCGCTATTTGTCGATAAAGTAGCGGATCTTCTCCGCGTCGGTAAGGGTCCTGCCGTCCAGTATCTCGCTGGCCTTTGCCTCCAACTGGTCCAGCGTGTACAGGGGATAGATGCGGAACGCATTGTTTGCGATGAGCGTGACCACGTTCCCTGCGCCGTACTGGTTGCGGTAGCTGAGCACCTCCGAGCCGGTGGGGCTGACGCACCCATGGTCCACGGTGAGATACCGGGCGAACCTGCCGTCCTCGCCGTAGGCGTAGAGACACATGTCCCGGCCGCCCAGCTGGAAATAGCCGCTGCCCCGGACAAGCTCCCGCCCGCCGGCGGGGACGTCAAAGGGGTCCTCCATCACCACGGAGCGGGTGTTCAGGTCCCAGGTGGTCAGATGGCCGGAGTCCCCGGACACCAGCAGGATGTGGTCGTTCAGGAAGAGACTGTACCCGCTGGACCGGCAGGGGATCTGGACGCGCTGGTCTATGGATAGGGAGGCCAGGTCCACGATCACCAGCTCCTTGTCCGCCCATACGGCCAGCTTGCTCCCGTCGGGGGAGAAGGACATGTTCCCGCCGCCCTGGAAGCTGTCGGCCCGCAGGGCACGCAGCTCCTCCGGCAGCTCCGCCCAGGACCACTGTTCGGTGTCCAGAAGCTCCAGCTCCCCGGCGCTCAGCACCGCAAGATACCGGCCGTCGGGGCTGAACGCCTCGGTATAGGCGGCGTTCGTCAGCTCCAAAGTCCTCTCCGGCCCGCCGGCGGGGTCGATGAGGCGCAGGCTGTCCCCGGTCTCCAGCAGGACCCGTCCGCCGGAGAAGCCCAGTATCCTGCCGTAGGCGTCCTCCAGGTCATAGGCAAGGACCTTTTCGTCCCGCTCCAGGCCCCAGCCGCACAGGGTCTTTGCCTCCCGCAGGAGATAATAGCAGATATCCTCGCCCTCGCCGGTGTGCCAGACGGCGAAGTCGTCTATGCTGCCCTCTGTGTCAGTGGCGGCGAGGGGCGTGTCGCTGAGAGGAAGGTAAAACAGCAGCCGCTCGCCGCCGGTGTCCTCCGCAGTCTCCCGCACGACGCGGTACTCCCAGCCCTCGCCGAAGGCATATTCCACAGAGACGTCGCCATCAAAGGTGACCTCCGCCGCGCCCGGGTCCTCCAGCCGGTCGCTCATGACCACGATGTCCCGGGAATCCTCCAGCGCCAGCAGGCATTGGCCCAGCCCGGGGGCGAAAGCGGCGCCCCGCAGGGCCCCAGAGACGCCGCCCATGTCGCCGTAGGCCCCGCTCACCGGCATGTATACGATCAGCTGTCCGTTTTGGAGCGCCAGGAACAGCTCCCCGGCGTCGTAGGGGCATATGTCCAGAACGTCCGCGGGAAAGTCCGCCGTCCGCAGGACCTTGCCGTCCTCCGGGGCCAGCAGGAGCAGCCGCCCGGCCAGCTGGGCCAGAAGAAGGTCCTCCGTCGTGCCGTTGTCCAGCTCCCTGGTCCAGAGCCAGAGAGCGCTGGACGGCCGGGCCTCGGCCCCCGCCGCCCGATCGGCGTCCAGCTGGCCGGTGGAGGACCAGAGCGGCTGGCCGCCGGCAAAATCGTACAGCTCCACAGCGTAGGAAAAGCTGTGGTCCAGATAGTCGGCGTAGTACATATCCGTCGTGAGCAGGCACAGCCGGTCGTCGTCCAGGAAGGTGAGGGCCGCCACGTCGCCCTGCGTCACGGGGATCATCCGCTGCGTCCCGCTGTCCAGGTCCGCCAGCAGCAGAAGCGCCGGAGCCGCCTCTTCGCCCTCCTCCCGGCGGCCGTCGTCCTCGAAGCCCACCGCGAGCCGCCCGCCGCCAGGGGACAGGGCCATATGGCAGGCGAGGCCGTACAGCCCGGGTCCGGGAAGTTGTTGGGAGATGACGGACAGGACTTTGCCGGAGGCTGCGTCCAGCCGGCAGAGACGGCAGGTGTCGTCGGTGCCTATGAGCGTCACCGCCAGGACCTGGCGGTCCCGATCCACAAGGCTGGCCGCGGCCACATAGCCGTAGGTGTCGCCGCCGATGTCCATTTCGGCGTATTCGGTGCGCCAGACGGCGCTGTCCGCTGCCAGATCCCAGCACACCGCGCAGCTGCCGGTGTACAGCACGATCCGCTCCTCGGAGAGAAAGTCCGCGCTGAGAAATCCGGCCCGCTCCCCGTCCGGGAGGACGGTCTGAGGCGCGATGGACCCGATCCGGGCGTCCTTTTCCAGATCAAAGACATAGAGCAGGCCGCTCTCATCCGTGGTCATCCAGCGGGTCCCCTCCGGGCTGAGCCGCTGGAGCCCGTCCTGCAGGGCCCAGGCGCCGCCGCTGCCGTCGGTCTGCAGGGTGCAGTTGGCCAGAAATTCATCCGGCTGGGCCACATGATAGGGATACACCGCGCTGTTCAGAGCGTACAGCGCCTCGGTCACCAGCGGGCGGGAGTCGTCCGCCTCCCCGGCGGGAAGGGCGGCCAGCGCCACCTGGATGGCCCCCATGCGGTCGCCCTGGTCCAGCAGCTCACTGGATCTTTCAGATAAATAGCGGGACTGGCTGATGAGGGTGTTGCGGTATTCCTGTTCGATCTGCTCCGCCTGCCGGGCGATCACATAGGCCCTGTTGATGGCGTAGGCGGCCACGGCGGACACCAGGACCAGGGCGGCGGAGAAGCCGGCCACCATCTGCCGGATGCGGTGGCGTCTCTGGCGCTGGCGCAGCTCGTCATAGGCGCAGCCCAGGAGCACGGCCGCCAGCCGGGGCAGCTCCTCCCGCCTGGCCTGGGCGCGCTTGAGGCGGTAATCGCAGCTCAGCGGCTCGATCTCGCGGCGCTCGGTGTGCACGGCGCCGACGCTGTCCCGCGTCTGGACGTCCTCATGGCGGAGGATGGGCGGGATCACGTCCTGGGGCTCGCCGTCCGCCAGCACCGTCAGCACGTGCCGGCGGTCGTGGTCTTTCAGGAACGTCTCGATCTCCCGCTGGACCCATATGGAGGAGGCGGTGTTGGTGGAGCAGATGACGATCAGAAAGTCCGAGTTGCGCAGCGCGGCGGCGATGTCGTCGTTGATGTCGCTGGTGATGGGCAGCTCCTCCTTGTCCCGGAAGATCCGCTCGATCTTCTGCCGGCCGGTCTTCTTGCGGATCTCCCGGGGGATGTGGAACCGCTCCAGGCCCCGCTGGATCTCCGCGGCCACCTGGATGTCCAGCGGCGCGTGCCGGTACGAGATAAAAGCGTCGTAATGCAGAGCCATCGTTCCGCCCTCCCTGGCGACCGTCCTGCCCGACATGGGCGGCGTTTATCGTCCCTGCCTGACGGCATGCGTCAGGCATAAAACAGTTTATCATAATCCCGGGCAGTTATCAACAAAAGAGGCGGGACGCGCGCCCCTCGAAAAAACCGGGCCGCGGACGAACATCCGCGGCCCGGAAAGAGGAAAAGACACCATTCAATGGAAAGTTCACTGAGCATGCATAGCCGCCGGCCGCCTGCATAGCCGTTTCAAGGGCGGCCCCATGCCCGCTGCAGGCGCGCGTTTCCGCGCTCTTTCCCCTTTTTGCCGATCATACCACAGCGCCGCGGCGGGAATCAACCGCCTGACATGAATCATGCCTCCTGGCGCATGAGTGCGCGCAGCCGCCCGCTGGATTTTCATGCGTGCATGTATGCGATTCGTAGAAAGGGTATTGTCTCTGTGGGCAAAACATGTTATAAATATCCAGTTATATATATCATTGCGATATCGGGCGCAGGGGGGAGGAGCAGTCTTGAACGTACCGGTCATCATCCAAATGCATTCCGGCGAGAACGGGGCGGCGGCCCTCGCCATGATCCTGGGCTGCTACAAAAAGCACCTGCCCCTGGCGGCCGTGCGGGAAAAGTGCCTGACCTCCCGCAGCGGTTCCACGCCCCAGCAGCTGCTCCAGGCGGCTCAGGCGTTCGGCCTGGAGGGGGATGTGGTCAAGGCGGACCTGGCGGCGCTGAAGGGCATGAAGCTGCCGGTGATCGCGGGCTGGAACCGGAAGTATTACGTGGTGGTGCGGGCCTTCCGGGGCGGGAACGTGTACCTGAACGACCCCGCCGGCGGCGCTTACGCCGTCACGGAGGAGCGGTTCGCCGCCTCCTATACCGGCACGGCCGTCTCCCTGGCGCCGGGGTCGGACTTTCAGCCCGGCGGCCAGCGGGAGCCGCTGACGGCGCTGCTGCGCCGGCGGCTGCGGGGCGGCGAGGCGTCCATGGCGGTCATCTTCCTGCTCCACGCTCTGAGCACCCTGGCCCATCTGGCGCTGCTGGCCCTGGTCCGGCGGATGCTGGACCAGGTCATGGACGGCAGCCGGCCGGGGCTGTATCTGCCGCTGCTGATGGGCATGGCGGTGGTGCTGGCGCTGGGCACGTGCCTGTCCGCGGTGGAGACCGTCCGCATATACCGGGCCAGCCGGCGGATGGCCGCCGCCTCGGGCGGACGGCTGTTCCGGCAGATGCTGGCGCTGCCCATGCGCTTTTATGAACAGCACTTTGCCGGGGACGTCCTGGACCGGCTGGAGAAAAACGCCCGGCTGGATTACTCCCTGCTGCGGACCATCCTGCCGGTGGTCGTGGACGCGGCCAGTCTGGTATTCTATCTGGCGCTGCTGCTGTGCTACGATCCGCTTTTGGCGGCGCTGTGCCTGGCGGTGGAGGTGGGGTACATCCTGGCGAGCCTTCTGTACCAGCGGCGCGTGGCCATCCAGTCCCGGAGCCTGAGCACCAGCCGGAGCGCCATGAACACCGCCCTCCTCAACGGCTTCAGCACCATCGAGACCATCAAATCCACCGGCTCGGAGAAATCCTTTTTCGCCCTGTGGAGCGCCTCCCAGGCCAGCATGCAGGAGCGGGCGGCGAAGATGAACCGGATGGGGGCTCTGTCCGGCTTTCTGGGCGGCAGCCACGGCGTGATATCCTCCGCATGCCTGCTGTTCGTGGGCGCGGCGCTGATCATCCGCGGCCAGTTCACCATGGGTATGCTGGCCGCCTTCCAGTCCGCCCTGGGCAGCATACGCCAGAGCCTGAGCGCGCTGGTGAACACCTTCAACGACCTTGCCAGCCGCCGGACGGACATCGAGCGGGTGGAGGACGTCCTGGACCAGCCGGCGGAGCCGGCCGTGCCCCTGACAGATGAGTCCCAGGCCAACAAGCTCTCCGGCGCGGTACATATCGAGCACGTGACCTTCCGCTATGACGCCGGGGACCGGCCCGCGGTGGACGATCTGTCCCTGACCATCGAGCCGGGGCAGATGGTGGCGCTGGTGGGCTCCACCGGCTGCGGCAAGAGCACGCTGATGAAGCTGGTGGCCGGGCTCAGCCGGCCCGACAGCGGCGTCATCCTGTACGACGGGCTGCGGCGGGAGCAGATCCCGGACGTGGTGTTCCACTCCTCGCTTGCCTGTGTGGATCAGGAGATCACCATGTTCAGCGACAGCCTGTCCAACAACCTCAAGATGTGGGACGTGACGGTGGCGGATTATGAGATGATCCTGGCCGCCCGGGACGCCCAGATCCACCGGCGCATCATCTCCGCCCCTGGCGGCTATGACGCACCGGTCTATGAGAATGGACGCAACTTCTCCGGCGGCGAGCTGCAGCGGCTGGAGCTGGCCCGGGCGCTGAGCCAGGAGCCCACGCTGCTGCTGCTGGACGAGTTCACCTCCGCCCTGGACGCGCTGACGGAGGAGCGGGTGTTCCAGGCCATCCGGGAGAAGGGCACCACCTGCCTGCTGGCGGCCCACCGCTTTTCCACCGTGGTGTCCTGCGACCGGATCGTGGTCATGGACAAGGGCCGGATCGTGGAGCAGGGCACCCACGAGGAGCTCTACCGCGCCGGCGGGCTCTACCGCCGGCTGCTGGATACCCAGTAGAGGTGCCGCCATGAGTATTTTTTCCGATCTCATCCTGGAGCGGGACCGCATCGACAGCCGCCTGGCCGCCGACGCGGATACCTCTCTGCTGAATAACACGCCCTCCGCCGGCGAGGACCGCCTGACCCAGGCGGAGGCGGTGCTGCGGTTCATCCTGGACCGGTTCGGCGTCGCCGCCGAGCCCGCCCGCAAGTGCGCCGGCATGGGGGAACTGCTGGACTGCGTGCTGGACCCGCTGTGCATCATGTATGAGCCCTGCGACCTGCGCAAGACGGCCTGGCGGCGCCGGGGCCTGCACATGCTGGGCTTTCTCAGGGACGGCACCGCCGTGGCCCTGTTCCCGTCCCTGGGCGGCTACCGGTATGTATGCCCCGCCACCGGGCGGAGCGGCTATGTGCGCCGGGACATGGCCCTGGAGGACACGGCCTACGCCATCTACCGCCCGCTGCCGCCCGGCCGGCGGTCCCTGACGAGCTTTCTGCGGCTGGTCCTGTCCATGCTCTCTCCCGGCGACAGCGGGCTCATCGTCGCGGCCATCGGCGCCATCACCCTGCTGGGGCTGGCGGCGCCCGCCCTGAACCGGGTGGTGCTGGACAAGCTGGTGCCCATGGGTTCGGCGGCGTGGCCGAAGCTGGCGGCCGCGGCGGTGCTGTTTCTGTCCGTGGGCCTGCTCCGGGCCGCCGTCACCGCCGTCAAGTCCCTGCTGCTCAACTCCGTGAAGCTGCGCGTCAGCGCCCAGGTCCAGGCGGCGGTGGTCTCCCGCATCCTCTTTCTGCCGGACGCCTTTTTCAAGGACCTGTCCGCCGGGAAGCTGTCCAAGCGCATCCACAACAGCCGCACCCTGGCCGAGCAGCTCACCAGCATGGCGACGGACACCTCCGTGGCGACCCTCTTCTCCCTGGTGTACATCCCCCAGATGGCCAGCTTCGCCCCCTCGCTGTGCGTGCCGGCGCTGCTGGTCCTGGCGGCCCAGCTGGCGCTGGGGATCATCGCCTCGGCGGTGTACGCGAAAAACACCGCCGCCGGCAATGAGCTGGCCATGGAGGAGAACGGCTTCGTTTTCTCCGCCCTGCGGGGCATCCGGAAGCTGAAGACCTCCGGCGCGGTGAAGCGGGTATACGCCCGGTGGGCGGAGCTGTACCGCCGGATGCTGATATACGTTCTGGACCCGCCCGCGCTGGTGAAGCTGCGGGGGGTGCTGATCGCCTTCCTCTCCTCGCTGGGGACCGTGCTGATCCTGGCCCTGGCCGCGCCGGCCGGCGTCACCCGGGCCGATTACATCGCCTTCACCGCCTCCTACAGCCTGATCGTGACCGCGGTGACGGAGCTGATGGACGTGATCGACTCCTGCTTCTCCCTAAAGCCGCTGCTGGAGAACCTGCAGCCCGTGCTGGAGGCGGAGCCGGAGCAGACCCGCTCCCAGGAGTATGTGAAGAGCCTCTCCGGCCGCATCCAGGTGGAGAACGTGCACTTCACCTATGAGGGCGCCGGGAGCGAGTGTTTGGCAGGCGTTTCCCTCACCGTCGAACCGGGGGAGAAGGTGGCGCTGGTGGGGGAGAGCGGCTGCGGCAAGAGCACGATGCTCCGGCTCATCATGGGCATGGAGACGCCCTCCTCCGGCAGCGTATACTTCGACGGCAGACCGCTGCCGTCCCTCAACAAGCGCTCCCTGCGCCGCCACATCGGCTCTGTGTTCCAGTTCAGCCAGCTGATGCCCGGCACGCTGCGGGACAACATCGCCTTCAACGCGCCGGACGCCACCGATGCGGACATCTGGGACGCGGCGGAAAAGGCGCAGATCGCCGAGCTCATCCGCTCCCTGCCCCTGGGCCTGGACGCGGAGATATCCGAGTCCGGCGGCGGCTTCTCCGGCGGCCAGAAGCAGTGCGTGCTCCTGGCCCGGGCCCTCGCCGGCAAGCCATCCGTGCTCATCCTGGACGAGGCCACCTCCGCGCTGGACAACGTGACCCAGAAAAAGGTCCTGGAGGCCGTCTCCGGCCTGCGGGCCACGGTCATCATGGTGGCCCACCGGCTATCCACCGTGATGGACTGCGACCGGATCGTCATGCTGGAGGACGGCAGGATCGTGGAGGAGGGCACCTACGGCGCGCTCATGGAGCAGAACGGCCGCTTCGCCGCGCTGGTGAGAAAGCAGCTGCAGTCCTCCTCCGGCCGGGGTAAAGCGTGGCAATAATTCCATACGATATACGAAGCAGACCGCGGGGACCGCGGTCTGCGGTTTTTATCCATTTTCCGGGACAGAGGTGCGATTGGGGCACGGGTGAAACGGGACAGGGAGTGGATACAGCGGGAATTTTGAAAAAAACTTGTAACGAATCGGCTTTTGCGACGTCTAACCCCCGGAACTAGGCAAGAACACAGGAAAGGGATTGAGAACGTGCTGGAAGATTTCAAGATCAACACCCCGCTGGTAAGGCTGAGCGGATTTGCGGGAAACGAGGCGTATATCAAGCTGGAGGGCAGCAACCTCTACGGCAGCGCCAAGGACCGCTGCGCCATCTATGTGCTGACGAAGCTGCTGGAGGAGGGCGTCATCACCCGCCGGACGGAGATCGTGGAGAGCTCCTCCGGGAACATGGGCGTGGCCCTGGCGGCGGTGGGCGCCCGGATGGGGCTGAAGATCACCATTATGATCGACGAGTCCATCTCCAAGCTCAACGAATTTCTCATCACCTCCTTTGGCGCCAACACCGTCAAGATCACGGAGGCGGACGAGAACGGCAGCTACCTGAAAGCCCGGCTGCGCACGGTGCGGGAGTATCTTTCAGGTCACGACGATGTATACTGGTTCAACCAGTACGGCAATCCGCTGGTGGTGGAGGCCTACCGAGAGACGGTGGGCAAGGAGATCGCCCAGCAGCTGCCGGATGTGGACTATGTATTCGTGGCCATATCCAGCGGCGGCACCATCGCGGGCGTCTCCCAGGCCATGCAGAAATACGGCCGGGGCGCCAAGGTGGTGGCGGTGGACCTGGAGGGGTCCAAGATATTCGACCCCAATACCAAGGCGGTGAAGCACCTGACGGGCATCGGCTCCAGCATCCGCAGCGACAACGTGCAGCGGGCGGTGTTCGATGATTACATCGTCATCGACGAGCCCAGCTCCATCCAGGCGCTGTACGACCTGCTGCGGCAGGAGCAGCTGTTTCTGGGCGGCTCCTCCGGCTGCGTGATGGCCGGGGCCCGGAAATACGTGCAGGACCACGGCCTGGCGGGGAAGAAGATCGTTCTGGTGTCCCATGACCGGGGCGACCGGTATTTCAACAATCTCTATAGCAAATACTTTGGCTGAATCGAAAGGATAGAGGACATGTCTGAAAATGTTTTGGTCCTGGGCAATCCCCAGGTGAAGAAAATACTGGCAGGGCGGGAAAATGAGGTGATCGGGATCATCCGGCGGGCCTATCTGCTCCACCATGAGGGGCAGTCGTCCCTGCCCCACTCGGTGTTCCTGCGCTTCCCCGGCAACGACACGGACCGGATCATCGGCCTGCCGGCCTATCTGGGCGGCGAGTACGGTGTGGCGGGCATGAAGTGGGTGTCCTCCTTCCCGGGGAACATCCGGAAGGGCGTGGAACGGGCCAGCGCCGCCGTGTTCCTCAACGACATGGCCACGGGCCGTGTCCGGGCCATTCTGGAGGGCTCGCTGATCAGTGCCCAGCGCACCGCCGCCAGCGCGGCGCTGGCGGGCAAGTGCCTGCATGGGAACGCGGACGAGACAGCCGTGGGCCTGGTGGGCTGCGGCGCCATCAACGGGCAGATACTCCGGTTCCTGCGGGCGGTCTTCCCGAAGCTGGAAAAGGCATATCTCTACGACCTGTCCGACGAGCGGATGGACCGGTTCGTGGCCAACAACCCCTATGAGGGCCTGCGCTACGAGAAGTGCGACGGGCTGGAGAGCCTGTTCGCCGCGGCAAAGCTGGTGGCCTTTGCCACCACGGCGGGCACGCCCTACGTGCACCACTTGGACGCCCTCACGCCGGAGCACACCGTGCTGGGCATCTCCCTGCGGGACATCGACCCGGCCATCATCGAGATGAGCCACAACATCGTGGACGATTTGGAGCATGTGTGCCGGGAAAAGACCTCCATCCACCTGACATACCAGAAGGTGGGGAATACGGACTTCGTGGCGGGCAACATCGCCGACGCGGTGAAGGGCACCGTGCCGCCCCGGGCGGCGGGCAAGCCCTCGGTCTACAGCCCCTTTGGGCTGGGCGTGCTGGACGTGGCTCTGGCTCAGTATGTGTATGAGCGGGCCATGGCGGAGGGCGTGGGCACCGTCATAGAGAACTTCCAGCCCTGAGAGAAGGGGAGGAACACAATGGACGCACAAAAATACATCGACCGGGACCCCGCCGTCCGGCGGATGGCCGATCTGGAGGAGACGGCGTGGATCAACCCCCGGTTCCTGCCCTTTGACATGACGGACGCGGTGTGCCAGCTGGTGGTGTCCGACGAGGATATCCAGGACGCCGCGGACCGGCTGCAGCGCTTCGCGCCCTTCATCGCCAAGTGCTTTCCGGAGACGGCGGAGAGCGGCGGCATCATCGAGTCCCCTCTGGCGGCGATTCCCCATAGGCAGCAGGCGCTGCAGGACGCTTACCGGTGTGAGATACCTGGCCGGCTGCTGCTGAAAATGGACAGTCACCTGCCCATCGCCGGCTCGGTCAAGGCCCGGGGCGGCATCTACGAGGTGCTCAAGCACGCCGAGCAGCTGGCCCTCGCCGCCGGAAAGCTCCGGCCTGACTCCGACGGTCTGGGCCTGGGCAAGGTGCTGGACTATCTGGGCATACCCTACTGATATGATACAGGCGTGGGCCCCTCCGAGCGGAGGGGGCCTGCTTTCTGTACTGCCCAGCGTTTGACGGGCGGCATGACAGTAACATGACACTTGACAAAAGGACAGCTGTCTGTTATAATCTAAAACAGATATTGCATAACGTTTGTTTTATAAACGGAGGGACAGAACATGCCGCCTAGATGTAAGTTCACGAGAGAGGAGATCGTCCGCGCCGCGCTGGAGCTGACGCGGGAGGAGGGGGCGTCCGCCGTGACGGCCAGAGCGCTGGGAGAGCGGCTGGGCGCGTCATCCCGGCCGATCTTCAGCCTTTTCCAGAGCATGCAGGAGGTGCAGCAGCAGGTGCTGGCCGCGGCAGACGAGCTGTACCAGCAGTACATCCGCCAGGACATGGCCGCGGGGCAGTATCCCCCCTACAAGGCCAGCGGCATGGCCTACATCCGCTTCGCCAGGGAGGAGAGGGAGCTTTTCAAGCTGCTTTTCATGCGCGACCGGCAGGGCGAGCCGCTGCGGCCGGGCAGGGAGATGGAGGCGATCCTCCCCGTGATCATGAAAAACACGGGCCTGTCCCGAGAGGAGGCGGAGCGGTTCCACTTGGAGATGTGGGTGTTCGTGCACGGCATCGCGTCCATGCTGGCCACGTCCTATCTGGACTGGGAGATGGAGACTGTCAGCGACGTGCTGACCGACGCATACATGGGGCTGAAGGCGCGCTTTTGCGAGAGAGCGGGGCAGTAGCATGGACGCTATCAAAACAGTGGAGCTGACGAAAAAATACAGAGACCTGACCGCGGTGGACCGCCTGGACCTCACCGTCCGGCAGGGAGAGCTGATGAGTCTGCTGGGCGTCAACGGCGCGGGCAAGACCACGACCATCAGGATGCTGACGGGCCTGACCAGGCCCACCTCCGGCGACGCCTTCCTGAACGGGAAGAGCATTTTGACGGAAAGCGCGGCGGTCAAGGCCATGATCGCCGTCTCGCCCCAGGAGACGGCGGTGGCCCCCAATCTGACCGTCCGGGAGAATCTGGAGCTGATGTGCGGCGTCCACGGGCTGTCCAAAGGCGAGGCGGCGGACCGGACCGCGGCCCTCAGCGGCCGCTTCGGCCTGGACGGGATCGGCCGCAGGAAGGCGGGCAGGCTCTCCGGCGGCTGGCAGAGGCGCTTGAGCATTGCCATGGCCCTCGTCAGCGGGCCGCAGATCCTGTTTCTGGAC
Organism: uncultured Oscillospiraceae bacterium; assembly: GCA_947626345.1. Classification (GTDB taxonomy): domain Bacteria; phylum Bacillota; class Clostridia; order Oscillospirales; family Oscillospiraceae; genus CAJOIG01. The sequence continues at coordinate 23,775 of CANQSF010000027.1, forward strand.
GAACCCACGCTGGGGCTGGATGTGCTGGCGCGGGGCGAGCTGTGGGAGATGATCCGCGCCCTCAAGGGGAGGATGACCGTGATCCTGACGACCCATTACATGGAGGAGGCCGAGGCGCTGTCCGACCGGGTGGCCATTCTGAAAGGCGGACGGCTCCTGCTCACCGGCACGCCGGCGGAGATCATGGAGCGGACGGGCGCGGACAGATTCGACGAGGCGTTCGTGCGCGTGGTAAAGGAGGGAGAGGCATGAGGATGCTGGCGTTTTCCAGGCGGAACGATCGGGAGATCCTGCGGGACCCGCTGAACCTGTTTTTCGGCGTGGGCTTTCCCATCGTTTTGCTGCTCCTACTGACCGCGATCCAGGCCAATATCCCGGTGGCGATGTTTGCCATCGAACACCTGGCGCCGGGGATCGCGGTGTTCGGGCTGTCGTTCATGACGCTGTTCTCCGCCACGCTGATCGCCCGGGACCGGGGCAGCTCATTCCTGCAGAGGCTGTACACCACGCCCCTGACGGCGGGGGATTTCATCCTGGGCTATCTTTTGCCGATCCTGCCCATCTGTATCGCCCAGTCGGCCATCTGCTATGGGGTGGCCGTGCTTTTGGGGCTGGAGGTGACGGTCCATATCGTGACCTCGATCCTGTTCACGCTCCCCGTCGCGCTGCTGTTCGTGTCGCTGGGGCTTTTATGCGGCAGTATTTTCACGGACAAGCAGGTGGGCGGCATCTGCGGGGCGCTGCTGACGAATCTGACGGCGTGGCTATCCGGTATCTGGTTCGACCTGGGGCTGGTGGGCGGCGCGTTCCAAAAGCTCGCCCACCTGCTGCCCTTCGTCCACGCCGTGGAGATGGAGCGGGCCGTCCTTCTCGGGGATCGGACGGGGGCGCTGCCGCACCTGTGGTGGGTGGCGGGCTATGCCGCCGCGGTGACCGCAGCGGCGGTGCTGGCATTCCTGCGGCAGATGAAATGAATCGTCGGCCGCCGGACGCAGACGCGTCCGGCGGCCTGCGATACGGCGTTCACGTCCCATGGTGGGTGTTTCAGGAAAGAGACATTGACAAACCGGGGCGGAGGACCTATAACTCTATGTGCAGGGCGCTCCGCGTCCATGGCGGGCGCGGGCGCAAAACATCAGACGGCGGGAGGGACATTTACGATGAGGAAATGCATCCGATGCGGCGGAGTGATGGAAGAGGGCTTCAAATTCACCGGCGCCGGCGGCAACGTGATCCGCCGCAAGGGCCTGAGCGGCAAGGCCGTCTACCCCCAGGCGGCGGTGTGCCTGAAGTGCGGCGAGATCTCCATCTACGTGGAGGAAGAGGAGCTAGAGAAGCTGAAATGAGCCTGCCCGCGGGCGGACCCGGCACAGGGAAAGACGCGCTGCGGCGCGAAAGGAAGATATGATCTTGCGAAAGGAGATACCGACATGAACGACTTCCATGCTTTGAACGACAACGACCTGGACGAAGTGATCGGCGGCACCGGATCTGCTACCATCCCCAGCTCGCCCACCGGAGGCGTCACGTACAAGTGCCCCGTTTGCGGCTGTACCATCTCCGCCTCCACCCGGGACGTGACGGTGACCTGCCCCCGGGTGAGCTGCCGGAGCAAATTCAGGGTGGAAAAGGGCAAGCTGGTCGGCATTTCCAGCAGCCTGTGATCCCCGCGACGGGGACGGCGGCGTCATAAAAGTCAAAAAGCGCCTGCATGGGTGATCCCATGTGGGCGCCAAATCATGAGAACAGCAATCAAAAAGGAGATCGACATGAAGAGATTGGCAAGCATTCTGTTGACGCTGGTCCTGGCGCTGACACTGACGGCGCCGGCCATGGCGGCCGACGCGGGAGAGACGGTCGTCACCATCTATACCACCAACGACATCCACGGCACGATGTCCCCCGGCGAGGATCAGGACTCCCAGGTCATCGGCCTGGCCCAGGCCGCCGCCATCGCGGCTTCCACGGAAAACGCCCTGCTGGTGGACGCCGGTGACGCCACCCAGGGCACGTCCTTCGCCACCGTGACCGAGGGCGCGGACGTGATCGCCGCCATGAACGCCGCGGGCTACGCGGTGATGGCCGCCGGCAACCACGACTTTGACTATGGCAAGGACCGTCTGCTGCAAAACGCGGCGCTGGCGGACTTTCCCATCCTCAGCGCCAACGCCATGGACGGGGACGAGCAGCTGCTGGAGCCCAGCACGGTGATCGAGGTCGCGGGCAAGCGCATCGGCTTTATCGGCCTGACCACGACGGACACGGCCACATCCACCAACCCCGGCCTGCTGGGGGGCGTGACCTTTGAGGACGAGGTCACCGCCGCGAAGGAGCAGCTGGCCGCTCTGGCGCCGGACACGGACGCCATCGTGCTCATCTGCCACATGGGCGACAACGACCTGGCGGTGGACTGCACCAGCACGGAGCTGCTGGACGCGCTTTCCGACGAAGAGCTGGCGCAGGTCACGGCCCTGGTGGACGGCCACAGCCACACGGTGGAGGAGGCCGCCTATACGGAGCGGGGCGCGAACATCCCCATCGTCCAGACCGGCACCCTCTTCACCCGCCTGGGCGTGATCGAGATCACCTTCGGTGAGGACGGCGTGAGCGCCGAGGGCAGCCTGCTGGAGAGCGAGGACGCCGCGGCCTTCCCCCTGACCGACGCGGGCACGGAGGCGGCCGCCGCGGTGGAGACTGCCCTGCAGGAGATCATGGAGGGGCAGCTGACCATCCTGGGCGAGGAGCTGTGCACCAACGAGGCGCCGCTGTGGGGCGGCTATATCTACTATGATTACGCGGAGCCCCGCATCGTGGAGACCGCCTTCGGCGACTTCGTCACCGACGCCTTCGCGTCTGCGGCGGCGGTCTTCGCCGAGGCGCAGGAGCTGGAGATGCCCATCGTGGCCATCGAGAACGGCGGCGGCGTGTCCGCCACGCTGCCGGTGGGCCAGGTGACCCGGGGCGACGTGCTGAACGCCTTCAACCACGGCAACCTGGTGGAGGTGCTGAACGTGACGCCGGCGGAGCTGTATACGGCGCTGGAGGCCGGTCTGACCATGACCGGCCAGGACGAGACCGGCCTTCTCATCCGGGAGCGTGTCAGCGGCAGCTTCATGCAGGTGAGCGGCTTTACCTACAGCTTTGACCCGGCCGGCGAGGAGGGCGCGAAGGTGACGGCGGTGACGCTGGACGACGGCACGGCCCTGGACCGGGAGGACGAGGAGACCGAGCTGCTGCTGGTCACCAACGGCTATGTGGCCTCCGGCTTCCCGGAGGAGGATAAGCTGGGCGAGCTGGGCGGCGAGGACATGATCGTGGAGGACTACCTGCTGGCCCAGACCCACGAGGGGACGGTGCCGCTGGATTGGCCCACCGTTCTGGACCGCATCATCATCGACAACGACCAGTCTCCCGACACCTACGACGTGACCGTGCCCGTATCCGTGGCGGGCTCTGAGGGCCCCGCGGCGGATATGGCGCTGCACCTGCGGGTGGACGGCGGCGAGTACGAGGACGTTGAGACCGACAGCGATGGCAACCTGCACCTGACCCTGGACAAGGGGCCCCACACCCTGTATCTGCAGGAGTCCGCCGACGGCGTGCCCGTGTACGTGAACAACTACTCTGGCTCCGGCACCGTCACGGTGAAGCAGGGCTACTACAGCCTGGCCTTCGTGGTGGACGAGGCCGCGTGACGGTCTTCCCGGCAGAGCGCCCCGCGCCGGCAGGACGCGGGGCCCTGCCGCCGGCAAGAGAGCAGATCCCGCGAAACATATACACCGCCGTCTCCGCCCGAAAGGGCGGAGACGGCGGCGATGAGAGAGGGAGTTTCCTATGGGTCCGATACTGTTTGTCAACGCCTGCGTCCGGCCGCAGTCCAGGACGCTGCGCCTGGCGCGGCGGGTGCTGGAAAAGCTCGGCGGGACGGTGGAAGAGGTGGACCTGGGCCGGGAGCCCGTCCGTCCGCTGGACCTGGGGGCGCTGCAGGAGCGGGATGCGCTCCTGGCGCGGGAGGACTACGGCGCGCCCGCCTTCCGGTACGCCAGGCAGTTCGCCGCGGCGGACGCGATCGTGATCGCGGCGCCGTATTGGGACCTGTCCTTTCCCGCGGCGCTGAAGGTCTATTTGGAGAACGTGATGATCACGGGCGTGACCTTTGGCTACTCCCCGGAGGGGATCCCCTTCGGCCTGTGCAAGGCGCGGCGGCTCGTATATGTCACCACGGCGGGCGGGCCCATCGCCGGGAGCGATCACGGCTTCGGATATGTGCGCTCGCTGGCGGAGTCGTTTTTCGGCATCCCCGACGTCCGCCGGTTCTCGGCGGAGGGGCTGGACATCGTCGGCGCGGACGTGGAGCGGCTTCTGGCCCGGGCGCTGGCGCAGATCGAACGGGAGCTTTGACCCAGAGTGCCGCCGTGACGCGGGCGGCGGACTATACGGATATCCCATGCCGGCGTGGTCTTCCACGCCGGCATTTGCTGTTGGTGTCTTTAGACGTGGAAAGCAACCCCCGGTTCTACCGGGGGCAAATAAAAGCTTTAGCATGAGGAA
>CANQSF010000028.1 GCA_947626345.1 uncultured Oscillospiraceae bacterium
GGCGCCCATGTTCTCAAAGGGGTCGTCCAGCTCGATCTCCTTGGCGATGGTCACGCCGTCGTTGGTGATGAGGGGGGAGCCGTATTTCTTGTCCAGGACCACGTTGCGGCCCTTGGGGCCCACGGTGATCTTGACGGTGTCCGCCAGCTTATCCACGCCGCGCTGCAGGGCGGCACGGGCTTCTTCTCCGTAAATGATCTGCTTTGCCATTGTGATCTGCCTCCTCGATTACTGCACGATGGCCAGGATGTCGCCCTGGCGCACGATGGTGTATTCCTGATCCTCCACCTTCACGGTGGTGCCGCTGTACTTGCCCGTGATGACCCGGTCGCCGGCCTTGACTTCCATCTTGATCTCGTTGCCGTCCACCATGCCGCCGGGGCCAACGGCCACGACCTCGAAGATTTCCGGCTTCTCCTGGGCGGAAGGGGCCAGGATGATGCCGCTCTTGGTCTTCTCCTCAGCCTCCAGGCGCTTGACGACCACTTTGTCGGCCAACGGTTTGAGTGTCATTGTATATGCCTCCTAACAAAGTAAATACGTTTTCATGGGATTAGCACTCATTTCCTCTGAGTGCTAACACCGTTATAATACCCTATACCGCCGTTTTCTGCAACTGGCAATCTGCACAAATATGGGAAGTGTAATTTGTGCATCCTATGATATGACCGCCCTCACCGGTCGTTGTTCTTGAACACGTCCGCCACGTCGCTGATGGTCATGAACGCCTTGGGGTCGATCTGGCGGACGATGTTGCGCATCCGGGCGATCTGGAAGCGGTTGACCACGAAATAGATGACGGTCTTCTCCGCGTTGGAGTAGCCGCCCACGGCGGCGATCTTGGTGGTGCCGCAGCCGAAGGCGTCGATGAGCGCGTCGCTGATGGGCTTGGGCTTGTCGGTGACGATGAGCACTTCCTTGGACCGGTCGAAGCCCTCCACGATGAAGTCCACGGTCTTCAGCCCCGCCGCGTAGGTGACGATGGAGTACAGCGGCAATATCCAGCTGTGGACGACGCAGCCGCACACGATGTACAAAAGCACGTTGTAGACCATCACGAAGGTGCCCACGGTGATGTTCAGCCCCTTGGCGAAGATCACCGCCAGCACGTCTATCCCGTCGATGGCCCCACCGCTGCGGATGGTGAGGCCGCTGCCCGCGCCGGATATGACCCCGCCGAACAGGGCGCACAGCAGCAGGTCCTGCCCCGCCAGGGGGGAGGCCATGGTCACGTCGATGGGCAGCACGTCGGTGATGAGCCAGGCCGCCCCCGCGTACACCGCCACCGCGAACAGGGAGTAGACGGTGAAGGCCGCGCCCAGCTTCTTGGCCCCGAACAGGAAAAGGGGGATGTTCAAAAGCAGCAGGAACAGAGAAAGGCTCAGCTTCTCCGGGGTGATCTGGCTAAGCAGGATGGACGTGCCGGATATGCCGCTGTCATAGAGCTTCACCGGCGCCAAAAAGATCGTCACGCCGAAGGCGTTGACGCACCCGGCCAGAAACAGCAGCGGGAAGTTTTTCCACCGCAGCGTCCGTACTACCTGCATGAGTTTGTTTTTCATCCGTGTCCTCTCTCCTTTCCGATCAAGCCTCTATCGTTCCCGCCTCGCCCCGAGAAATGGGAATTTGTCGCTGAAAGCGACACAATATTGAAAGGCCCCCTTGTGTAAAGGGGGCTGTCAGCGAAGCTGACTGAGGGATTGTTTTACCACACCATCTATGTATTCGCAAACGCCGTCAAAGTTCTGACCTATCTCATTATTTGGTATTCTTATGACCGTCAGGCCATATCCAGCCAAAAAGCTCGTTCTATCAGCATCTTTCACCATAGCATCCGGCTCAAAATGCTGGGAGCCATCCAATTCGATGACCAGCTTTGCTTGGGCACAGTAAAAATCAACGATATATCTTCCCAGGACTTTTTGCCTTGAGAAGGGAATGGGATATCCCCGAAGGAAATCATACCAGAGGCGTCGCTCCTCTTTCGTCATGTTCCGGCGCAGTTCTCTGGCCCTTGACACGAGGGCTTTGTTGTACTTTCGCTCCATAACAACCCCTCCGCCTCGCTTCGCTCGGCACCTCCCCTTGCACAGGGGAGGCTTTAGCCTAGCGGTGACTTTTACAACTCCCGATCTGTCGTGCCGCCGGTCACAGCACCGTTTTGTAGCACATATACTCCCCCACGCAGCGGAAGCCCAGGGCCAGGGGCGCGGCCGCTCTTCACCGGGCCGGGGCCGGTCCCCGTGTCTCCGCGGTGAGCAGGCCGTACGTCTCCGGGCGGCGGTACTTGTCCCCCATGATCTCGTGCTCCCGATACCGGCGCAGCTGGTCCAGGTCCAGTTCGGCGATGTAGACCCCTTCCTCCTCCGGCGCCTCAAAGACGCACATATCCCGCGTCCAGGGCTCCTCCTGCAGCCACGCGATACCGTCGAACAGCGTGGAATGGCCGTTGCAGTCCGGCTGGCCCGCCGGATAGTTGCAGGTGGCCACCGCCATCATGTTTTCATAGGCTCTGGTGCGCAGCGCCGCCAGCCGGTTGATCTCCATGGGGCAGGCGTTGGGTGCCAGGACCAGCTCGGCGCCCTTCAGCATCAGCAGCCGGGCGCTCTCAGGGAATTCCCGGTCGAAGCAGATCATGCAGCCCACCTTTACCACGTCGCCCCCAAGGTCAAGCTCGGTCACATAGAGATCCTCGCCGGGGTCCAGCACTTTCTCCAGATCGAAGGCGCAGGTGTGGACCTTGGCATAGTGCAGCCGCCGCTGGCCGCGGCGGTCAAAGAGGACCACGGAATTGCGGGGCTTTGGCTCGTGGCTCTCCAGAAAAGTGACCGCTATCGCCATCTGAAGCTCCGCGGCCAGGGCCCCGAAGGCCTCCACGAACCCGCTGTCGGCAGTGACCGCCAGTTCCCAGAGGGCCTGCTCGTCCTGGGGCAGCGCATACCCGTCGCTCCACATTTCCGGGAACAGCGCGATATCCGCTCCCATCTCCTTCGCCCGTTCGCAGGCGCGTATCCCTTTTTCCATCTGCTCCCGCAGGCCGCCGCAGGGCAGCAGCTGCAGCAGCGCGATCTTGATCTTCATATCCCTCACCAATACATGTTCAAATAGCACTGGATCATGCCGTTGTAAAGCTTGCGGCGTTTGGCCGCCGGGCGGCCGTAGAGCCGCTCGAAGTCCGGCTCGGAGGAGATGACGTACTGCTTCCACCCCGGCAGCTTCCCGATGGTCCTCCCCATGTCCCGATAGAGGGCCTGGGCCTGCTGCTTTTCCAGCATCCGCTCGCCGTAGGGCGGATTGCACACGATCACGCCCCGCTCCCAGGGGGCGGGGGCGGTGCGGGCGTCGGCCACAGAAAAAGTTATGTCAACCTCTACCCCCGCCCGCCGGGCGTTCTCCCGGGCCAGGGCCACGGCCTTGGGGTCGATGTCGGAGGCGAAGATGTGGTACTCGCCGTGGTATTCCAGGCTCCGGGCCTCCGCGGCCGCGTCGGTCCAGACCCGTCGGGGGATGAAGCCCCATTTTTGCGCGGCGAAGTCCCGGTCCAGTCCCGGGGCCCGGTTCCGGGCGATGAGGGCCGCCTCGATGGGGATGGTGCCGCTGCCGCAGAAGGGGTCCCAGAACCCGTCCCGGCCCCGGTAGCGGGCGAAGCCCACCAGCGCCGCCGCCAATGTCTCCCGCAGCGGCGCGGCCACGTGGCCCGGCCGGTAGCCCCGCTTGAAAAGCGGCGCGCCGGAGGTGTCCAGATAGATCTCCGCCCGGTCCTTTATGAGGGAGAATTGCATCTGATACATCTCCCCCGTCTCCGGCAGCCACTGGGCGTGATACGCCCGGCCCAGGGCGATGGCGGCGGCCTTCTTGATGATCCGCTGGCAGTCGGGCACCGAGTGCAGCGCCGAGTCCAGGCTGTAGCCCTTCACGGGGAACTGCCCGTCCCGGGGGATGAAGTCCGCCAGGGGCAGTGCCTTCACGCCCTCGAAAAGCTCGTCGAAGGATCTTGCCTCAAAGCCGCCCAGCCGCAGCAGCACCCGCTCGCCGGTGCGCAGGCGGATGTTGGCCTTGGCGCAGGCGAGCGCATCCCCGGAAAAGCGCACCCGGCCGTTCTCCGCCCGCACATCGTCCAGGCCCATCCGCCGCAGCTCCTCGGCGCAGGGCCCCTCCAGGCCAAAGAGGCACGGCACCGTGAATTCGAACATAATATCTCTCTCCTTATTGGCCCCCTTGTGCAAAGGGGGCTGGCTCCGGCGATAGCCGGAGACTGGAGGATTGTTCTCCAAGCTCGGTAACAACCTCTCCACCGCGCGTTACGCGGTCCCCCTCCCCTTGCACAGGGGAGGCTTTCTGCGGTATGCCTCCCGTCGCGATCACAAAGTGATACTCGTCACGCCGCTGTCCCCGGCGAAGTATTCCCGCTCCCGCTCGTGGCAGGAAAACAGCAGCACCTGCCGCTCCCCAGCCAGCTCCTTCAAAAGCTCCAGCGCCCGGCCCATCCGCTCCTGGTCGAAGGCCGCCAGGGCGTCGTCCAGGATGATGGGGCAGGCCTTCTCCGCCGGCAGCGCCAGCGCGCACACCGCCAGTCGCAGGGCCAGATACAGCTGGTCCCGCGCCCCCTGGGACAGGTAGTCCGACTCCCGGCCCACCGCGTCCCCGGCCCGCCGGGTCCTGGCGGACAGGTCCCGGGCCAGGGTGATCTCGTCGTAGCGGCCGTCGGTCAGCCGGGCGAACAGCGCCGCCGCCCGGTCCGCCACCATGGGGGAAAACTTCTCCCGCAGGCCCATATCCGCCCGCTCCATGCTCTCCGCCGCCAGGGCGAGGGCCCGCTCCTGGCGCTCCAGCTCCTCCTTCCGGGCCGTCTGTGCCGCCAGATCGGACCGCAGCACCATCTCGTCCCCCAGGGCCCGGACCCGGCCCTCGGCCATGGCCCGCCGCTCCCGCAGGGACTCGATCCGCTCCCGGCCCTCCGTCACCGCCCGGGAGGCCCGGGCCGCCTCGCTGTCCCCGTGGACGAAGTCCAGGCCGCTCAGCACCGGCTCCTCCGCCGCCTTTTGGCGGGCCTGGGCCTCCGCCAGATCCCGCTCCGCACGGGCCTGGGCCCGGGCCGCGTCCTGGGCGTCGGCCCACAGATCCTCGTATTCCTCCAGCCGGTCCCGGATGTCCTCCGGCACGGGTGCGTCATAGCCGTCCAATATATGCCGCCGGGCCGCCTCCAGGGCATACCGCCGGTCCAGGATGCGCCGCCGCCACAGCCATGCTGCCACGGCCGCCCCCAGGAACAGCACTCCACCTGCGATGATGGCGACGGGATTCGGCCAAAACGCCGCCGCCCCCAGCCACAGCGCCCCGGCGACCGCCGGGGGGATGACGGGCATCCAGTTTTTGGGCAGGGCTTCCAGCGCGCCGGCCGTATCCGTCAGCGCGTCCATATCCTGCTGCACCTGCTCCGCGGCCTTCTCCGGCCCCATGGCGCCGAACACCGAGCTCTTCACCGCCTGCGCCGCGCGGACCTTTTCCTCCTGGGCGGCGGCCAGAGCCGCGGCGCGGCTCTCCGTCTCCGCCTTGGCGGCGCGATAGTCCGCCAGGGCCTTCTTCCGGGCCGCCTCCCGGGCGGCCTCCATCCGGCGGGTCAGCTCCGTCTGCCGCTCCTGGGCGGCGGCCAGCTCCCGGTCCAGGGCGTCCACGTCCCGGCCGGCGGCGTCGATCCGGTCCAGCTCCTGCCCCACCCGGGCGATCTCCCCCTCCAGCTCCGGGATGGCCCCCCGGCGGCCGGAGCGCCGATGGCGCTGCCAGGCGCGCAGCCGCCCCTCTGTCTCGGAGAAGGACTGCTCCTCGTCCCCGGCGGACACGATGGCGGCGAACCGCTTTTCCAGCTCCGGGTCGGAGGTCAGCCCCAGCCCCGCCTGGTAGATGAAGGCGCTGCGCTCGAACACCTCCCGTGGCGCGCCGGTGAGCTCGTCCCCGGCGTTCTCCGCCGTGAGCCCCGGGGCGGGATCGTCCGTACCGGTGACGGCGGCGGAAAAGGCCTGCATGGGCTGGCCCGCCCGCTCCGTCCACCGCCGCAGGGTCACCGGCCCCTCCGCCGTGAGCACATCCATGCTCCCGGACATGGGCGCGCCGCTCCAGGGCAGATATTTCTTTTTGTCCGGCTGCTGGCCCTGGCGGGCCCGCTGGCCGGTGTCCACGCCGTACAGCATGGCCCGGATGAAGGCGCACCAGGTGGATTTGCCGCTTTCGTTGGGGGCATAGATGACGTTCAGCCCCTCCCCCAGCTCCAGGCTGGCCCCCTCCAGCGTGCCGAACCACGCGGTCATTTTCTTGATGATCATATCTTCTCCTCTTATCCCCCTTGTGAAAGGGGGTGCCCCCGGCCATCTCCAAAGGCCCCCTTGTGAAAGGGGGCTGTCAGCGCTTGCGCTGACTGGGGGATTGGACTTGGACTAATAGCAATCTCTCCACCGCACTTCGCGCGGTCCCCCTCCCTTTGACAAGGGAGGCTTTTATAGGTCGTCCCACATCTTAAAGCCCCTACCGCTCAAGGCCCCCTCGTGAAAGGGGCCAGCCCTGGCCATCTCCAAAGGCCCCCTTGTGAAAGGGGGCTGTCAGCGCTTGCGCTGACTGGGGGATTGTGCTTAGACCAACGACAATCCCTCCACCGCACTTCGTGCGGTCCCCCTCCCTTTGACAAGGGAGGCTTCTATAGGTCGCCCCACATCTTAAGGCCCCTACCGCTCAAGGCCCCCTTGTGAAAGGGCCAGCCCTGGCCATCTCCAAGGGCCCCCTTGTGAAAGGGGGCTGTCAGCGTGAAGCGCTGACTGGGGGATTGGACTTGGACTAATAGCAATCTCTCCACCGCACTTCGCGCGGTCCTCCTCCCTTTGACAAGGGAGGCTTCTATAGGTCACGCCACATCTTAAGGCTCCTACCGCCCAGGCCCCCTTGTGAAAGGGGGTGCCCCCGGCCATCTCCAAAGGCCCCCTTGTGAAAGGGGACTGTCAGCGCTTGCGCTGACTGGGGGATTGCACTTGGACCAACGACAATCCCTCCCCCGCACTTCGTGCGGTCCCCCTCTCTTTGACAAGGGAGGCTTCTATAGGTCACGCCACATCTTAAGGCCCCTACCGCTCAAGCCCCCTTGTAAAAGGGGCCGACCCCGGCCATCTCCTAAGGCCCCCTTGTGAAAGGGGGCTGTCGCCGCCGAAGAGCGCTGACTGGGGGATTGTGCTTAGACCAACGACAATCCCTCCACCGCACTTCGTGCGGTCCCCCTCCCTTTGACAAGGGAGGCTTTTGAGCGGTACCTTACTTTGCGATGCCGCCCTCGACCCCTCTCTCCCTTTGACAAGGGAGGCTTATTACGCCAGAGGGGGTTCCTCGCCGTTTTCCAGCGCCGCCAGGCCGTATCTTGCGGCCAGCTCGATCTGGCCCCGCTCATCGTCCGTCTGGGCGGCCTGGTACTTCTCCCACAGGCCGGCCAAAAACAGCCCCCGCAGGCTCAATACCTCCCGGCCCTCCCACACGTCCTGGCGCAGGCAGGTCTCGTCCCGCAGCTCCAGGGCGAAGAACCGCCCCTCCAGTGCGCCGCGCAGCCCCGGCAGGTCCGGAGCCGTCTCCGGCTGGCCGGTGAGGACGATCCGGTACACGTCCCGGGAGGCGTCCCGGCCCAGGGCGTCCAGCACCGTCCGGCCGTGGTCGGGGCTGTCCGTCAGGTCCACGCGCAGCGTCTCATACCGCCGGCCGCCCAGCGGGACGAATTCCGCCCGGCAGGCTCCCGGCTCCACCTCCACGAGCAGCACGCCCTTCTCTCCGGTCTCATCGAAGCCCCGCCCCTCCGGGCAGCCAGGCCAGGCATAGAAGGTGTCCCCGGCCCGGCGCAGGCCGCTGCAGGCGTGGTTGTGGCCCAGGGCCACATAGTCCATGCCGCTGTGGGCCAGCTCCGTCTCCGTGACGGCCCCGTAGGGTGAGCCGGGCACGCCCACCTCCCCGTGCAGGACCATGATGTCCACCGTGTCGGCGTCCTTGGCCGCCTCAAAGCCCGCCAGGGGCGGCTGCCGGTGGCGGGCGGTGAAGGCCGTGCCCCACACCCGCGCGTTCAGCTCCGGCAGGTCCACCTGGGACACGTCCCCGCCGGTGAACAGATGTACGTTCTTCCCCAGGTCCAGCCTCGCCCAGGGGGAGCGGGGACCGTACCAGTCGTGGTTGCCCGGGGCCAGGAACACGGGGACGCCCATCCCGGGCAGCGTCTGCTCCAGCAGCCGGGCCGTCTCGGAATAGGGGCTGTCAGCGTCGAACAGGTCCCCCGCGAACAGGACCAGGTCCGCCTCGCGCTCTCTCGCCAGCTCCGCGATCCGGCCCAGCAGCGCCCGCTGCTCGCTCCGGCGCAGGGCGGCCTTGTCCCGGCCCAGGGCCTGGAAGGGCGAATCCAGGTGCAGATCCGCCGCGTGCAGGATCCTGATCATGATATCCGCAGGGCCTCCACGCCCACGCACCGGCCGGTCTCGGTGTCGATGTCGAACTGGCAGCACTCCATCTTCCCGTCCCCGTCGCCGGACTTATACCGCATGGGCGGATCGCCCAAAAACTTATTGATGGACTGGGTCACGTCGATGCCCAGCACACTGTGCGCCGCCCCGGTCATACCCAGGTCGCTGATATACCCGGTGCCCCCGGGCAGCACCGCCGCATCGGAGGTCTGCACATGGGTGTGGGTGCCCCACACGGCGCTGGCCCGCCCCTCCAGGAACCAGCCCATGGCCAGCCGCTCGCTGGTGGCCTCGGCGTGCATATCCACCAGGATGATCTTCGGCAGCGGCTCCAGCTCCGTCAGCAGCCGATCCACCTCCACGAAGGGGTTGTCGGTGTTGTTGTCCAGGGTGAACCGGCCCAGGGCGTTGACCACCATGATCTCCCCATAGGGGGTCTCATAGATGCCGTAGCCCCGGCCCGGGCACTGGGGGGCGTAGTTGATGGGCCGCAGGATATTGGCCCGCTCCGCCAGATAGGGCTTCAGCTCCCAGCGCACCCAGGTGTGGTTGCCCAGGGTAATCACGTCCGCGCCGGCGTTGAAGATGCGGTCGCACTGATCCGGCGTCACGCCCACCACGTTGGCGTTCTCCCCGTTCACCACCACGAAGGATATGCCCCGCTCCTTGCGCACCGCCTTCAGCCGCTGCTCCAGGATCTTCAGACCCGGCGCGCCGCACACGTCGCCCACTGCCAAAACACTGATGATCATATCGGTCTCCTCAAAAAATCATAGATATATGAAATATATCACAAAATGCCGGGAAATACTAGCCGTGAAAGAGCCATGAAAGAGGGGTAAAGCATGAATAACATGTCATTTGTCAAGGGCATGGGGCTGGGCATCGTGGTCGGCTCCATGGTGGGTATGATCGCCTCGCCGAAGAAAAAGAAGTTCAACATCGGCAAGGCCCTCAAGTCCATGGGCGACGTGGTGGACGAGGTCGCCGGCTCCCTGGGACTGTAGAGAGAAAAAAGGAAAATAACCCTTGCAATCTGTCTGTGCCTGTGCTATTATGTTCGGGCACGAGCGGCATTAGCTCAGCTGGATAGAGCGTCTGGCTACGGACCAGAAGGCCGGGGGTTCGAATCCCTCATGCCGTGCCAAATGGTAAGCCCCTGGATCGGTATGATCCGGGGGCTTTCGTTAAAGAAGAACAGCAAAACTCTTATAGGTTTGAATGATGCCTACATAAAGGGAGCATCGCTGGCAATGTTTGATTCGGCCAGGAAAGGGCAGGTATACTACCCAGAGCACGACATCCAACAGAATGTGAACCAAAGCATCATATCTGAAAAGCATCATTATGATATGACTCGGTTCTCATCCCATGAAACTGGCGTTATCGTAGCTGTCTTGAACGCAGCGAAGGCCAAATATCCACGTCGGTATTTGTCCATGGGACTAGCAAATGAGAGCTACCCTATCGTCTACAAGCCACGATATGTGCTCCATGAAATGATCATCCAGCTATACGCTTCATCTCGTAGGCCCGTTGATCGTCTTAGTGTCGCGCTGGCCTATGCCACGAAAGGCGCCCATTTCAGACCCTTGGCAATTCAATACTTCGAGACTTCCATCCCGTATATTCGTCCCTCGTTCATGTCTCAGTTCTGGATGTACTCCCCTCTTTGTGTCTATTCGACTTTTTCCAAGCTGTACGAAAGCGAGCACGACTATGCTAAAGCTATCCATTATTTGGAATTGGCTTGGCATTACGGCGAAGCTGATAACTCTTATTTCCCAAAACACATTGACGAGTTGCGTGTCAAACTAGAGCATCCACCGAAACGTCGTCCACGGAAGCCAACAGAAGAGCAACTACAGTTTGAAAAGGAAGTAACACAAGCAGCTCGCTATTTCATTCAAAAATACTGGTGAAGGAGGACATATCATGGGAAAGATACGTTGTCCCCGGTGCCGCAGCACCAATGTGCAAGTCATGGGAAATGACCGCAAAGCCTTTTCTATAGGTAAGGCGGGCATCGGTGCGATGCTCACCGGCGGCATTGGCGTGCTCGCAGGCTTCGCCGGAAAAAAGGGAAAATACGAGTTTTACTGCTTAAACTGTGGGAAACGTTTTAAACATAAATAAACATAAAACAATTGTGCCAGTCTTGTGAACTGGAACAGCAAATGAAGGCTGCTTTTCAGTGATCCCACTACACATCTGTTCTTACACGGCTTTTGTCATCGGCGGGGACCGGTCCGGTCCCCGCCGATGTGTCGTCATTTCTTGTCGCGGAGGGTGAAGCGGGGCTCCTCGCCGTGGATGAGGCGGCGGATATTTTTGCGGTGCTGGAAGATCACCAGCAGGCACATCGCCGTCCCGATGGCCAGCGCCGCGTCCGCCCCGTGGAGCAGATAGTACAGCGGCGGGAACCCGATCACCCCCGCCAGCGAGCCCACGGACACCCGTCCCGTCGCCAGCACGCACACCAGAAACAGCCCCACGATGACCAGGAACATCCGCCAGTCCAGCGCCAGCAGCGTCCCGGCGGCCACGGCCACGCCCTTGCCGCCGGCAAAGTGGAAAAACAGCGGCCAGCAGTGGCCCACCAGGCACCCCAGATCCGCCGCCATCAGGCCGGTCCGGCCCATCACCGCCCAGCCGATGAGGCCGGCCAGCAGGGCCTTCGCCACGTCGCAGCCCAAAGTCAGCAGTCCGGTGGGCATGCCGAACACCCGGGCCACGTTGGTGGCCCCGGCGTTGCCGCTGCCGGCGGAACGCACGTCCCGCTTGAATTTGCTCCGCACCAGCAGGATGGCGCTGTTCACCGAGCCGATCAGATAGCCTGCCAGGATCAACAGGATATAGTACCCCATGCGTTCCTCCGCTCTCCCCGTGAGGATCATCTCCCGCGCGCCGCTGTGGTGCGCGGGAGATGTATTCTAACGCGTTTTCCCCTGGAAGTCAAGCCCGCCGCCGGTGGCGTCCGGGCCGTCCTCTGGTCCGCCTCAGTTGCTGGCGGGCATATAGGGGCGCAGCACCGCCGCCACGTTGGACAGCGGCATGGTCTGCAGCCACACCCGGCCCGGGCCGGTGATGTTGGTGAGGAACAGCCCCTCACCGCCGAACAGCACGTTCTTCGCGCCCTTCACCGTCTGGATGTCCATGGCGCAGGAGGCGTCCATGGCCGCCAGGTGGCCGGTATCCACCACGATCCGCTGGCCGGCCGCCAGGTCATACTCCACCACGTGGCCGTCGAACTCCGCGAAGGCGATGCCGCTGCCGGACACCTTCTGCAGGATGAAGCCCTCGCCGCCGAACAGGCCCGCTCCCAGCTTCTTGTTGAAGTGGACGGACAGGGTCACGCCGGCCTCGCCCGCCAGGAACGCGCTCTTCTGGAAGATGATCTCCCGGCCGGGGGCGATCTCGAAGGGCTTGATGGAGCCGGGGAAGCTGGACGCGAAGGCGATCATCCCCTCGCCGCCCTCGGCGGTATAGATGTTCTGGAAGATCCGCTCGCCGGCGAACATGCGGCCCAGGGCCTTGCCCACGCCGCCGTTGGAGGTGGTCTCCATGTGCATGTTGGGGCTCATCCAGCTCATGGACCCGCCCTCGTTGATCATCTTCTCCCCCGCGGCCAGATGGCACACCACCACCGGCAGGGTATTGCCCAGGATCTCATACTTCATTGCAGTTTCCTCCCAAAATATAGTTTTTCAGAAAGGCTGTATCCCTTCCGGAAACACGTTTTTCTGCCCGCCGTCACATCTCCGCGGCGGCCGGCGCGTCCAGCCGCTGGCGGGCCACCAGCTGGGCAAAGAAGCCGCCCCCGGCGATGAGCTCGTCATAGGTGCCGTCCTCCACGATGTGCCCGCCGTCCAGCACCACGATCCGGTCGCAGCGGCGGATGGTGCTCAGCCGGTGGGCGATGACGATGCGGGTGCACTTGAGCGCGTCCAGCGACTCCGACACCACCCGCTGGGTGATGTTGTCCAGGGCGGATGTGGCCTCGTCGAACAGCAGGATGCGGGGCTTGGGCGCGATGGCCCGGGCGATGAGCAGCCGCATGAGGGTGGATTTGCCGCAGCCGGTCCTGCCCACGATGGCCACATACTGGCCCGGGCGGATCTTCAGGCTCACGTCGTCCAGCACGTTGGGCATATCCTCCGTGTAGCGGAAGCTGACGTTGTTCAGCTCCACGCCGCCGGCCAGCCGCTCCACCACCTGCTTATCCGCGCTGATCTCCGGCGACGCCTCCAGGATGGGCCTGGCCATGTTGAGGATGGGGACGATCTGCCCCACCATGGCGGCGACGCCCGCCAGGGAGGCGAAGGCACCGGCGATCATGGCGTAGGCGGAGTTGAAGGCGTAGTACTCCGCCGCGGACACGCCGCTTCTCACCGCCACGGCGTACATCACCAGCGTCCCGGCCAGGCTGATGGCCAGGCTGATGACGCCGTTCAGCTTCAAAAACAGGGGCGGGTCGTACTGCAGATGGGCCCACTTGGCGTACTGCTCGCTCCACTTGGCGAAGGCCCGCTTCTCCGCGCCGGCCAGCTTCACCTTCTGCACGCCGCTGATCAGCGCGTAGGACAGCCCGCTCTCCTTGGCGGACTGTTCCATGCTCTGCTGGGTGATGGTCCGCTGCCGGACGGTGGTGAGGATGGACAGCACCGTTCCCTGGCCGTCCAGCACCATCACGCCATCGGTCACATCCCGCAGGATGCGGGGGAGCATCTTGGACGTGAATTACATAAAGGCACCTCTCTTCCTGACGCGTCCGTCACCCTTTATATACCACAGACCGCGGGCTTTTACAAGGCTGCGGCCGCCCCGGGCGCACCAGGAACGAAAACGCGGGGACGGCCGCCGTCCCCGCTTCGTCTTTTCTCTCAGCCGCCATATCCGCCGATGACGTTTTTCAGCATCTCGTCCGCCAGCTGTCTCGCCCGGACCTCGCCGCTGTGTTCCTGCTCTGCCATGATCGGCTCCTCCTCTGATCGATATCGATAATATGACCGCCCCGGGCGGGGCCGGTCAGAACTGCACCGTCCGCTGATCCGCGTGGCGGATGATGGCCTGCTGCACCTGAGGATACAGCTTTTGGCTCACGGGCACCGTCTCCCCGGTGGAGACCCGGATCATGTACCGGGCGATCTCCGAGATCTGGTCCAGGTTGACCAGATAGCTCCTGTGGGGCCGCACGAACGTGTTGGCGGGCAGCCGGTTCTCCAGCTCCTTCAGCGTGCCCACGCACGTCTCCTTTTGCCCGCTGGTCTTGTGGATGACGATCTCCCGGACGAAGATCTCGAAAAAGGCCACCTCCGCCAGCGGGACCTGCAGATACCCCCGGTTGGTGTCGAAGCGCAGCAGATAGGGGGCGTTCTTATTCAAAAAGCGGGACAGCGCCGCGCTCAGCTTCTCCTCCTGCACCGGCTTCACCAGGTAATACAGCGGCGCGGTGTCGAAGCTGGCCACCGCGTAATCCGGGCAGGTGGACACGAACACGATGTCCGCGTCGCAGCCCTGCCGGCGCAGCGCCCCGGCCAGGGCGATGCCCTGCTGGGTCTCGGCAAACAGCACGTCCAGAAACAGCAGCCTGTACTGCCGGCCGCTCTCCACGGCCTGCCGCAGCGCCTCCGGGCTGGAATAGACCGAGATAGCGCACTGGGCCCCCTTGTCGGCCAGCGCCCTGCTCAGCTGCTCCTGGAAGGACGCGGTAAAGGCGGCGTCATCATCGCAAATGGCGATATCGTACAACGCACATTCTCCCTTCAAAAAAGAACGCTCCTATTATAACAAATCCCGACAGCGTTTGTAAATGCCTGATTTCCCCGGGCCGGCGGGCTTTTTCATGCTTGCCGGGCCGTTCTTCATGCGCAGGGATTGATTTCTCCCGCCGGCTGTAGTAGAAGAAAAAGACTGGTACATTATGCCGTCCCGGCTCCCGCCGGCGCGGCGATACGTGCAGCGGGCGTCTTCCGCCCGGAAAGGAGACCGGTATGAAAACTACGTTCCGCCGATGGGCAGTGCTGCTCCTGGCGCTGGTGCTGCTCATCAATCTGTTCCCCGCGGCGGTCCTCGCCTCCGGCGAGGAGGCCCGCCAGCACGTCTGGCGCTTCCCGGCGGCCGGCGACGCCGCCAATGTACAGTGGGATACCCCCCTCCGCAGGCAGTCTCACGGTGAACGTCACCTGCGACGATGCGTCGTGTCCGTACCACACCGAGCCCTATCCGCTGGTGGTGGACGTCACGGAGACGGTCACGACGCCGGCCACCTGCACCGAGCCCGGCGTGCAGAAGCTGACCGCCACCGCCACGCTGGGCGACGCCACTGCGGAGTCCTGGCGCTTTGAGGACGTGCCCGCCTCTGGGCCACAGCTGGGACTCGGACGGGACGTGCACCCGCTGCTCCGCCAGAAAGCCGGCGGAGAGCGCGGACGTGAAGGTGACGGTCCCCGCCGATCCAGACGCGCCGGCGGTGACACTCCCGGCGGAGAGCCGCCTGGCCCTGGAGAACGCTGTGCTCACCGCGAAGGACCGGGCCCTTCTGGCCGACGGCATCCCCATCACCATCCGGCTGGAGGTGACCGACGCGGACGACACCGTCCCGGAGGCGGACGCCCTGGCGGTGGCCGATGCGCTGGCTGGGATGCCGGATTACGCCCTGGGCCAGTATCTGGACGTGTCCCTGTTCAAGACGGTGGGTCTGGGCGGCCAGAAGGCCCCCATCGCCGACGCCGGCACAAAGCAGATCACGCTGCAGCTGGCCGTGCCTGAGGCGCTGCAGGCCGCGGAGCGGACCTTCCGGATCATCCGCGTCCACGAGGGCGCGGCGGACGTGCTGGACGATCTGGACAGCGACCCCGCCACCATCACCTTCCGGACGAGCCTGTTCTCCACCTACGCCATCGTGTATACGGACGGCCCTGCCGCCACGGACGAGCCCGCTCCCACGGATGAGCCCGCTGCCACGGATGAGCCCGCTGCCACGGATGATCCTGCTCCCACGGCCACGCGGCCCCCACGGCCGTGCCCGCGACCGGGCCCTCCAATCCCCACAGCACGCCCAAGACCGGCGACGAGACGGCGCTGCTGCCCTGGGCGCTGCTGATGCTCGCCTGCGGCGGGGCGCTGACAGCGCTCCTGGTCCGGCGGCGTAAGAGCTGACGGCCGCCAAGACAGAGAAAAAGACACGGACCAAATCGGTCCGTATCTTTTGTTTTTTCCCAGTCAGCGGGTCATGCACAGGTTGCTCATGGCGGAGAACTCCCCCTTGGAGCGGTTGATCACCAGAACGCTGTTGTACTTCTCCGCCACGGCCTGCATGGCGTCGATCCCGTAGCCCCTGCGGGAGCGCTCCTCCCGCTTCTCCGGCCCCTCCGGGGCGCTGTTGACGCACCGGATGAACAGGAAGTTCCCCTTCAGCTGCATGTCCACCTTGATGTACCGGTCCGCCCCCGGATCCATCCGCTCGCATGCCTCCAGGGCGTTTTGCAGCATGTTGCTCAAAAACACGCTCAGGTCCTCGTCCGCGATGTTCAGCGCCTGGGGCACGTTCAGCCGGTGCTCCACGCGGATCCACTGGGCCCGGGCCCGGTCCAGATAGCTGCCGGCGATCACGTTCACCAGCAGGTTCTGGCTGTAGCGGCCGGTGGGCAGCCGGTCCATATCGCCCAGCACGGCGTCCACATAGCGCTGCGCCCGCTCCGCCTCGCCGCCGTCCAGGATGGCGGCCAGGGCGGTCATGTGGTGGCGCATCTCATGGCGCAGGGCGTTGGTGGCGTCCTCCGACGCCAGCATGCGCTCATAGCTCTCCATGGTCTGCCGGCTCCGCTCCCGGAGCACGTCCACCGTCCGGCGGGTCTGCACCGTCCGGCGGATCACCTCCGTCACCACCACGACCACCGTCATATAGGAGGTGACGTCCGTGACCAGGGTCACCAGGGGCCCGCAGTTGCCCATGCGGAGAGCGGTCCAGATCCCGTCCACGAGATACGGCTGCAGTCCGTCCCACACCCGGGCCCGGCCCAGCAGATAGACGGCCGTCACCGCCGCCGCTATGACGCCGTATCCGGACAGGCGCTTTTTCTCCTGGCGGGTCCGCCGGCCCCTCTGCCGCAGCTCCTCCGCGAGCAGGGCGGCCGCCACCGTCAGGAACACCACCAGCGCCCCCGGCCCGATGGTATAGGCCTCATTGGCATTGGCGCGGATGACCAGGAACTCCCGGGCCCCCGCGTATCCCGCCCACAGCAGGATGCCCACGCACAGCGGCCACTTCCAGCGGCTCTTGATCTGCTGGGCCAGATAGAGATACAGCGGCACCATGTAGATCGCCCGCAAAAACCGCAGATCCAGCCGTTCCGTCAGCACGCTGTAATAGCCCGCGTAGGTGCCGTAGGCCGTGTTGAGGAACAGCATCACAAAATGCAGGCACATCAGCAGCAGCGTCCAGCTGTTCGCGTTGCTGTTGTGGATCTCCAGCAGCACCATGCCCGCCATCGCAAGCGCCAGCATGGCGTAGATGGTCATGACCACGTTGTATCGCACGGAGAACACCGCCGCGTCCGCCATGGCGGAGTCCTCGCTGCCCAGGAAGGGATACTCCGGCACCGTGCTGCCCCCGTCCGGGGGGAAGTAGGTGGTCACGGTCAGCTCCCGGCCCAGATAATCATCCGGCAGGCTCATGCGCACCCGCTGCCACGCGCCGCTGGACTCCCGGTAGAGCTGGTCCCACAGCTCCTGGTCCGGATGGACGAAGCCGTTCTCGTCCCGTGCAAGCTGGGGAAAATCGGTGTGGAGCAGCTCCCCGTCCAGGGACACCTCCACCCCGTCGCCATACCGCATCCACTCCAGCTCCGCCCGGGTGATCTCCTCCGTCATGATGCGGCTGATCCGCACCGCCTGGACCCCCTCCGGCAGCGTCAGCGGGTACGACTTTTCCCCGAACACCGGCTCATAGTCCTGCACCTGGCCGTCCACCAGGATCTCATAGCGCCATCCGGAGCGCTCGTCGGCGGTGTCCGCCAGATAGATGTCCGCCTTATCCGTGACGCCGAGCAGGGAGATCACCACGAGCACCAGCGCCGCCACGGCCGCCAGCACCGCCGCGCCGAAGACGTACTGCCATCTCGACCTTTTCCCCACAGCTTTCTCCCCTCTCCGTACTGCGCTGCGCCGCTGTCAGACCGCCGCCGTGCCGCCGCCCCGGCGGGTACAGTGCATGTCCACATCCCGGCCTCTGGTATAGCTCTGCAGCAGCTGGACGTATACCTCGACGCACATCTCATGCTGGCGGTAGATCATCTTGTGCGGGCAGTTGGCGCAGCGGTTCTCCCTGGCGAAATCCTCCGTCAGCTGGGCAAAGCTCCGGCCATCGCCGCCGCCGGCCACGGCCGCAAGCTCGTTTTCCTGCACCTCGCGCTCCTTCATCGGACTGTCCCTCCCCGCGCTGCATACTCTCGTTCTATATTACATTATCAACAGCGGCCCCCTCTTGTCAACGGCCAAGTCATGAAGTACGCGGTGAACGACGTGAAAGACCCCGCGCCCGCAGAAAAAACACGGACCAGCCTTTGACTGGTCCGTGTTTTTGCGTTTTCGCCGCTGTTATCCGTTGGTCATGACCTGGAACGATCCGTCCACCCGCGCCACCTGGTAGAAAAACGGGTGATCCGCCGCCCAGGCAGGATCGTCCTCCGCCTTTTTCTCGTAGCGCTCCAGCGCCTGGATGTACCCCGCGTGCAGGACATCCTCCGCGTCCAGCCGGGCCTGGACCGCCCGGTCGAAGGACGAGTAGTGGCCCAGGTTATAGTGCTTGCCCTGGAAGGTGATGCTCGCCCGATATTTTCCGTTGGGCATCAGGAACAGGCCCCGGAAGCCGGACTTGTTCCTGCCCGTATCCGTGCAGGAGCGCTTGAGGATCTCCAGGCAGGTGTCGTCCTGATAGTGCATGTGCTCATGCATCTTCCCGCTCTGCTCCCTATCCCAGCAGCCGCAGCTCTGGGTCAGGCCCCGCAAAAGGCTGCCGGTATGCACGTCCAGCTCGTTGCCGCACTCGCACCGGCAGTGCCAGTAGCTGCTTTTCACCCGGTCCTCCCGGTCCACGTGATACAGCGCCGTCAGCCGGCCGAACCGCTGGCCGGTCAGGTCGTAGCTATTGTACGACGTCTCATATTTTTTGCAGCCGCAGCTGCGGGTCTTGCCGCTTTTCAGCTGCACCGCCTGCACCAGCAGCTCATTGCCGCAGCTGCACCGGCACAGCCAGCGCACCCGGCCCTGCCCGTCGTTATCCCCCCGGCGCAGCACAGTCAGCTCGCCGAAGCGCCGGCCGGTCAGGTCCTCCGCCTGCCGCCGGGAGGCGCGCTGCCGGGGGACGCAGCCGCAGCTGGCCGCATTGCCGCTCACCAGCTGCTGCCGGGTGGCCAGCCTCTCGCCGCCGCAGTCGCACCGGCACCGCCAGCGGATGACGCCGCCGCTGGCCCGCAGGCCGCTGTCCTCCGTCACCGTCAGCATGCCGAACCGCCGGCCCGCCAGCCCGGCCGCCTTCTGCCGCCCCGGGACGGGCTGGCAGCCGCAGTTCCGGACCGTGCCGCTCACCAGCTGATGGCGGGCCGCCAGCACCTCGCCGCCGCAGTCGCACCGGCACCGCCAGAGCACGCTGGTGCCCTTTCTCCGGCCGGAATCCCCTGTCACGGTCAGCATCCCGAACCGCTGACCGATCAGGCCCTTGTCGTTCATACCCACCTTATCCTTTGCGTAAGACGGCGGACAGGAACTCCCGTCCGCCGCCTGCGTTGTTTATGATGGCGCCGCGCTATGGATCAGGCGCCGTTCTTTTTCCGGCGGCGCGCTACCGTCACGGCCAGGCCGGCGGCGCACGCTGTCAGCAGCAGCGCCCACGGCGCGGCGGAGGTCCCGTCCCCGGTATCCGGGGCGGTGGGCTCGCCGGGCTTGCCGGGCACGGGGCTGGCGCTGGGTCCCGGCGTCGCGCTGGGCGCGGGACTGGTGCTGGGCTCCGGCGACGTGCTGGGCTCGGGGGTGGTGCTGGGCTCCGGGGTCTCGCTGGGCGCGGGGGTCTCGCTGGGCTCCGGCGTATTGCCGGGTCCCGGGGTCTCCTCGGGCTCATGAGGCGTGGGCTTGTAATTGGTGAACGCGGCAGCTGCCGTGCCGCCGGCGGGGATGGTGCCCGTATCGCCGGTGGACGAGGTGGTATAGCCGTCCGTGTTGGCCTCGGCCTCGGTCACGGTGTAGGTGATCCCTGCGGGCAGGCCCTCGGCGGTGATGCTCCCGCCGTGCTTGAGGGTAAAGGTGGCCACGCCATTGACGAACGTCATGCCGCCGTAGGTGCCGTTGATGGTCTCGTCACTCAGCTTTACGGTGAAGGTCCAATCCTTCGCCGTATCGCCGCTGCCGGTGACGGTCTTGGTGACCGTCAGATTGCCGGTGGTGGACGTATAGGTGTTGGTGATGGTGACTTCCTCAGTGCCGCCGTCGGTGACAGTGACAGTGGCCGTGCCGCCGCCGGTGACTTCCAGCTTATAGCCGTCCACACCCGCGCTCGCAGTATCCTCAATGATGGTGTACTCGCCTACATGCAGGTTATCCAGCGTCACGCTGCCGTTGCCGGTGATGGTGACCTTATTCTTATAACCGTTGGGGCCGGTGATATTGAAGGTAAAGGTCTTTCCCTCCGCGTCAGCACCGCCGCCCTCGACCGCCTTGGTGATGATCAAATTGCCGACCTTGGCCTTGGGCTTCTCGTTGTTGAAGGTGGACTCTGCCGTGCTGTCGGCGGTGATGGTCCCGGACGTGTTGCCTGCGTGTGTGCTGTAATCGTTCTGATTGGCCTCGTCCTCGGTCACTTCATACTCCGTGCCCGTGGGCAGGCCGGTGATGGTGATGGTCTGACCGTGCTTGAGCGTGACCTTCCCGCCGGTATCCAGCGTGACCGCGCCAGTCGCTGTGTCGACCTTCACCTTGCCGCTCTTGTCGCCCGTGCCGCCGCCGGTGATGGTGTAATCGTACTCCTCCGCCAGCTCGATATCAGTGGGCTTTGTCAGCGTGATCTCGAACTCCCATTCCTTATCCTGTTCGCCCTCTTCGCCCGAGACAGTCTTGGTGATGCTCAGGCTGCCGGTCTTGCGGGTGTTGGTGAACGCGACCTCAGCGGCGGTGCCGTCGTTGTGGATGGTCCCCTCCGTCTCGCCGGTGTGCGTGGCGGTGTAGTTGGCATCCTCTGTCTCGGTGACGGTATAGGCGGCCCCGGCGGGCAGGCCGGAGATGGTGATGGTCTGGCCGCTCTTCAGGAGCACCGTCGCCTTGCCGTCTTCAAATTTGATCTTGCTTCCGTCCAAGCTGTCTTCAGCTTGATCCTCCACGCTGCCCGTGTAATCGAAGTCGCCGTTGACCGGCTTCTCGCCATCCATCAGGGTGATGGTGAACGGGAACAGCTTATTCGTGTCGCCGGGGGCGGGCACCGTCTTGCTGATGGTCAGGCTGCCGGTCTTACGGGTGTTGGTGTAGGCCAACGTGGCCACGTTGGCGCTTCCGTCCTCCTTCGGCTCCGGGATCACGCCGAGACCCTGGCCAACCACGCTCTTTGTATAATTGGGATCATCTTCCTCCGTCACGCTGTAGTACCAGCCCGAGGGGATATCCTTGATCTTCAGGGTCTGGCCGTGCTTGAGTTGGACGTCGGCTTTACCTTCTTTGATCTCAACATCGGGGGCGTCTCCCGTCTTCACGCCGTTCTCCCACACTTCAGCGGGGAACGTGGCCGCTTCCACGGGCACCGATCCATCATCCATTAACACGAGCTGGAAGGTCCACAGCCGGTCCTCATCACCGCCGGCGGCGACCGTCTTGGTCAGGTCCAGCTCGCCGAAGTTGAAGGTGTTGGTGACGGTGAAGGAGAACTTGATCGGTTCAGTGCCGGTAGGCCCAGTGACTTTGATATCGGGCTTTTTCGCGCCGGCGATATTGATCTTCTCCTCCAACAGAAAGAGATAACTGTGGTCTTCCTTAATCCCGATTGTATCTGGATCGATTTCGCTAAAGGCGATCGAATCTTCACCGACAATTGTAAACTCGCAGCTGATGCATTCGTGCGTGCCAGTAGTAGCACCATAACCCGGACGACTGTTCCCCGGTTCAGTGCCAGTAAGATTTTTTTCGCCGTGCGTAAACGTCAAATCTTTCGTCTCGCCGGTCTTGTTTTTATAGGTAACACCAGTAGGAGCTGTAAGATTGTCGTTATCTTTACTATCACTATCCACATCCACGATGCTGAATGTGAACGTATACGGCACGCTAGTCTTGAGTTCATTCGCCCCCTCAGGGGTCGCGCCCTTGACATCGACCGTCTTCTGTACATCCACCTCAAACTTGCCCGAGATGAGCGTGCCGTTGACCATCACGCCGCCAGCGCCATAGGCCGCAACTCTCGTGGTGTTTTCTTGGATAATGACGCTGTAGCCGCCATCGGCGGAGGCCGGCATGATGCCGCCCTGGATGTTGGCCTTGAAGCCCACGGGGGTGAGCGTCGTCTCGCTGTGATAGCCGTCATCCACTGCGGAGACCGTGGCGATGCCGCTGCGGATGTTGGTCCAGTCATAGCCGCCGGTGCGGGCGTCGTCGCCGTTCAGGTCGGTCCAGTTGTAGTCCTCGCCGTCGGGGGCGGTGGAGCTCACATAGAGCTTGGCGGGGGTCTCATGATTGATGGTCTCGTCGTAGGGCACGGCCACGATGTCCATGCCGGTGGTGCCGTTGCCGTAGATCATGGCGCCGTTCTCCGGGTACAGGAACACCTGGGCGTTGGGGCACAGGGCGATGCCGTTGCCCACGGTGCTGCCGGTGTAACCGCTCTCCACGCGGTTGCCGGTGACCAGCGCGTCATACATGTAGCAGGTGATGTTCTCGCCGATGTAGATGCCGCCGGTGTTATAGTGCTTCGTAGGCTCAAGATCGGCCTCTTTATAGTTGTCGAAGTTGGCGTTGCAGTGGTTGCCGATGATCTGTGCGGACAGCAGCTGCACCGTGCCGTAATAGCCCGCGCCCTTCCGGCGGACGGAGAACGCGCCGGCGTTCACATCGGCGACGTTGCCCTTGAACGTCGCGTTGCCCTTGACCGTCACCGTGCCGCCGTTCAGGTTGGCGCGGAACGCGCCGCCGGAAGCGCCGGAGGTGTTGCCGGAGAAGGTGCCGCCGTTGATGGTGATGTTGGAGTTGGGGCCGTCACCGGGGAAGTAGAAGCAGCCGCCGTCGCCCAGCTCAGCTTTGTTGTTCGTAAAGGTGCAGTCCTTGAAAAGGAACTCGCTCTGGGGCGGGAAGCCGCGCCAGACGCCGCCCTGGTTCTTGGCGTAGTTGCCGGTGAAGGTGCTGCTCTCAAAGGTGAAGGTCGCGCCCTTGGCGTCCACCGCCGCGTAGAAGCAGCCGCCGCTGCTGCCGGTGCTGTTGTTCTCAAAGGTGCTGTTCTTGACCGTGAACGTGGAGTTGGGGACGTTATACTGGATCACGCCGGCGTTGTCGCTGGCGCTGTTGCCCTTGAAGGTCGCGCCGTCCACCAGGAATTCCTTGATCGCGCCCGCGTTGTCCTTGGTGAGATAGAAGCAGGGGCCTTTCGTGGCCTTGTTGTCGATGAACTGGGCGCCGCCATGGATCGTGACCTTGCCGCTCCCGTTCGGCGTCATCGAAGGGTTAGCCGCCTTGTAGATGCCGCCCTCTTTGCCCGCGACGTTGCCGCTGAACACAGCGCCGCTGATGTCGATGCTGGTGTTCATGGAAGAGATGAAGGCGATGGAGCCCTGGGCCGTCGAAGTGTTGCCCGTAAAGGTGCCGCCCGTTATGGTCAGGGCGACTGCATCCGCGTCGATGCCGAAGCCGATCGCGCCGCCGCGCTGGGCGCTGTTGCCCGTGAACTGGGCGCTGCCGCCAATGGTGACCGTAGAGGCCGCGCCATCCACAAAGAGCGCGCCGCCGTAGGCCTGGTTTTCAGTGGCCGTGGCCGCTGTGTTCCCGGAGAACGCGCCGCCTCTGATCGACACGGCAGAATCGTAAGCGTAAACGCCGCCGCCGCAAATAGCGCTGTTGTCGCTGACCGCGCCGGCAGTCATATCAAAGGAGGAACCGTTTACCATGAGGACCGCGCCGCCAAGGCTCTGCTTGCCGGCGTTTTCTGCGTTATAGACAAAGCGGGTCGCGGTGCCGTATGTTTTCTGTGCCAGCGTCGCTTCGTTATCCCCCGCGGTGTTGCCGGTGATGGCGCCGCCAGCTATATGAATAGTAGAGCCGTCCAGGTACACCGCGCCGTAGGCGGTGTTGCCCGTCAGCGCCGCGCCGGGGTTCAGGGTGAGGGAGCTCACGCCGCTGGCGGTCACGGTCCGGCCGGCGTTGCCCGCCGCGTTCACCGTCACGTTCTCCAGCGTCAGCGCCGCGCCGTTCGTGAGGACGAACATGTTCTCCGCCTCGCCGGACTTGGTCACGGTGAAGGCCGCGCCGTCATAGGACTTGATCGTCACGGCCTTGCCGTCGATGGCCGCCGCGTTCAGGGGCACGTCCTGGGTCAGGCAGATGACGCCGCCGCTGGCCAGCTTCCCCAGCGCTTCCTCGATGGTGTCCGCCGCGGCGACGTTCTCCACGCCCTCCGGGGCCGCGGGGACGTAGACCGCCGGCTGCGGCACGCCGTCGCTGATGAGCAGCACGGGGCCCATCAGGGAGAAGGAGCCCACGGAGAAGGTCACGGCGCCGTCCGCCGCCGTCTCCGGCTCCAGCTTCTCCACGGTGCCGTCGTCCAGGATATGTACCATGAACCGCTCCGTCACCCGCTCCGGGGCCGGCTCCGGCTCGCCCGCGTCGGGCTCGTCGATGCTGGGGCCGTCCAGGCCAGGCTGGGAGAGCGGGCCGTCCGCCGCGTCGTCCTCCTCGCCGCCGAGCAGCGCCGCGAAGGGGTCGGCGGGGAACTGCATGGTGACGGTCACCAGGCCGCTCACCGGCTCCAGCCGGCCGCCCTCGGCGTCGGTGAAGTACACGTCATAGGGCAGGTAATAAAGCTGGTCGCCCTCCGCCAGGCCCAGCGCCTGCCACAGGGCGTCGTACGCCTGGGCGTAGGCCTCGGTGCCCTCGGCCAGCTTGTCCGCGTGGAGCGCGGCGTCCGCCGGGATGCCGCTGTCCGCCGCCGCAATGGCGCTGACCGCCACGCCGTCGCCAGCGGCGGCATAGGTCTGCTCCTCGGTGATCTCCGGCTCGTCCGTGGCCTCCGGTTCGTCCGTGGCCTCCGGTTCGTCCGTGGCCTCCGGATCATCCGTGGTCTCCGGATCATCGGTGGCCTCCGGTTCGTCCGTGGGCTCGCCGTCATCCGTCTGGTCCTCCGTCAGGGAATCGTCGACGGCCCCCGGGTCGCCGGTGACCAGCTGGTCGTCCGGCTCGGGCGTCGTCTCGGGCATGACGGTCTGGGAGGGCTCGGGCTCGCTCTCCTTCAGGGTCATGCCGGAAATCAGTCCCAGCGTGATGACAAGGCAAAGTGCCAGTGCCAGCGCTCTGGAAAGTTTCCTGCTCCTTCTCATGGTCGTGTTCTCCTTTTGCCGATAGTCGATGCTCATAAAGGGAACTGGCGTTCCTTTCATGCGTGTGAAAAAGTGGGTGCCCGTCCGCCGGGTGCGGATAAAAGTAA
>CANQSF010000029.1 GCA_947626345.1 uncultured Oscillospiraceae bacterium
CCTTATTCGGTATAGCGGAGGCGGCTGTCAATTCGACATAATTTTCTTGTGATACTTTACCGTACATGAGCATTCTCCCTGGGCATGAAGCAGCGCCTCGGCATCGCCGTGGCCCTGGCGGGGGACCCGGACTTTCTGGTGCTGGACGAGCCGGTGAACGGCCTGGACCCCCAGGGCATCATCGAGATACGGGAGCTCATATTGCGCTTAAACCGCGAGAAACAGATCACCGTGCTCATCTCCAGCCACATCCTGGATGAGCTTTCGCGCCTGGCCACCCACTACGGGTTCATCGACGGCGGGCGGATGGTGAAGGAGCTCTCCGCCGCCCAGCTGGAGGCGGCCTGCCGCAAGTGCGTGCGCCTGACCGTCACCGACACCGCCGCCCTGGCCCGGGTGTTGGACGAGCTGGGCGCGGAGTATAAGATATTGGACGACGCCACCGCGGACGTCTATCAGAAGCTCCCCCTCTCCCGGCTGACGGCGGCCCTGGCGGCGGAGGGCTGCGAGCTGACGGACATGCAGGAGCGGGACGAGTCTCTGGAGAGCTACTTCGTCTCCCTGGTGGGAGGTGGCAGCCATGACTGACCTTCTGCGGGCGGGCTTTTCCCGGCTGTGGAGGGCCCCCGTCTTCTGGCTGGGCGTCGTATTCATGGCGGGTTGGGGCGGCCTGGTCTGCCATAGCGCCTATGACGGCACCCGGGAGGGGATCGTCTACTTCATGGGCGATCTTTGCCGCGCCCACTGCATCGCCACGGTGTTCCTGCCGCCGGTGTTCTGCGCGCTCTTTCTGGGCACGGAGCACGACCACGGCACCATCCGCAACAAGCTCATCGCCGGCAAGAGCCGCCCGGCGGTGTATCTTTCCAGCCTCATCCTGAGCCTGGCCGCCTGCTTTCTGATGATCGCGGCCTATTTTGTGCCGGTGGTCTGCATCGGCCCCTTCTTCACCGAGGGGCTGGGCATGACGGGCGGCATGCTGGCCCTGATCGTGGGCGGGGAGCTGCTCATGGCGGCGGCCCTGTGCTCTCTGTGCACCCTGGGCAGCATGCTCATCTCCCGCAAGGCCGTTCTGGCGGTGACACTGCTGCTGGCGGTGCTGGCGGGCCTGGCCGCCGGCGGCTACTTGGAGGGCCGGCTGGAGGAGCCGGAGTATAATCATGTCATCATGATGAACGAGGAGGGTGGACCGGCAATCGCGTCGGATAGGGAGAATCCCAGCTATCTCCGGGGCCGGGAGCGGGAGGTCTACCAGTTCGCGGCGGACTTTCTGCCCACGGGCCAGGCGCTTCTCTATAACTTCGACATGATGGTCCACCCCGTGGCCATGTGCCTTTACTCCCTGCTCATTTTGGCCGCATCCACCGCCGGGGGCATCCTGGCCTTCCGCCGGAAGGACCTGAAATAGGGGGGCGGCGGCATGGCAAGCCTTATCCGCGCCCATCTGGCGCGGCTGCGGAAAAGCCCCCTGTACTGGGCGGCCCTTCTGGTGATGCTCCCCTACGGCCTGGGGCTTTCGGGCAGCGCCATCGGCGATTTTCAGTCCGGTGTCGTATCCGCCGGTCTGTGGGGCCAGCCCCTGTTCGGCCCCGGCCTGCTGATGGGCATCGTGCTGGCGGTGGTGTTCAGCCTCTTCTTCGGCACGGAGCACGCCGACGGCACCATTCGCAACAAGCTCATCGCCGGTCACGGGCGGGCGAGCATCTATCTGGCGACTCTCGCGGTGGGCATCTTGGCGGCGCTGGCACTGTATGCGGTCGATCTGCTGGCCTGGCTGCCCCGGCTGGGCTGGATGCTGCGCAATTTCCCCGCCCCCGAGCCGAAGGCCCTGGCGCTGTGCCTGGGCGGGACGGTGCTGCTCACAGCGGCGTACTGCTCGGTGTGCGTGATGCTCTGTATGCTGGTGCATCGCCGGTCGGTGCTGGCAGTAGTGCTCATTTTGCTGATGGTGGCCATGTTCGCCGCCGCCATCCAGGTCCAGGACGCTTACGAGACCGCCATCAACGGGGGCATGCAGCTGATGATCGACGAGGCCGGCCAGCAGCAGTGGGTCTTCAGGGAGCCGGGCCAGGCGGGACCGCTCACGGCGTTTCTCTATAACGCGCTGCCGGTCTGTCAGGCCTACCGGTACATGGAGCTGGAGGCCACGCCCCGGATGCTCCTGTATTCCGCGGGCCTTACGGTCCTCACCACCGGTCTGGGCCTGGTCCTCTTCAAGCGAAAGGACATCCGATAGGAGGCGGCCATGACGAACCTGATCCACGCCCACTTCGCCCGGCTGCGGCGCGCGCCGGTGTTCTGGCTGGCGGCGGCCGTCTCGGCGGGCGCGGGCTTATTCATCCAGAACGCCGGGCTGGTCATCTTCCCGCCGGCGTGCTGCGCGGTGGTGTTCAGCCTCTTTTTCGGCGCGGAGCACGCCGACGGGGCCATCCGCAACAAGCTCATCGCCGGCCACGGCCGGATGGAGATATACCTGTCCGCCCTGACGGTGTCCGTTCTGGTCATGTGGCTTTTTCTGGCCCTGTCCAGCCCCCGGATCATCCTCACCGCCCGGCAAAACTCATACGGGCACTTCACCCCCGGCGAGGCGGTGCTGACCATAGCGGCGGTGATGCTTTCCTCGGCGGCGACGGCGGCGGTGCTGACGGCGCTGTGCATGCTGGTGCACCGGCGGGCGGTGCTGGCCATCCTGCTCATCTTCCTGGTGCTGGGCGGCGTTGTGGCTGGTTCGGCGGTGCTGGACGAGCTGACGGCCTACGACGGCGGCTGGTATCTGGAATATGACCCGGTGGAGCCGGCCGAGGGCCAGGAGCCCGTATTCCCCGCCACGGAGGGCCCCGGTCTGCCCCGCAGCGTATATGATCCGCCCTCCGAGCCCCCGGCGGCGCTGACCGCCGCGGCCAACGCTCTGCCCGCCGCGCAGATATTCCAGGCCCTGCGGCACAGCGGGCGGTATCACGCCACATGGGCCATGCTCGCCTGGTCCCTGGCGGAGCTCGGGCTGGTCACGGCGGGGGGCCTGGTCCTTTTCCGGCGAAAAGACATCCGATAAAAAGGCGGTGTTCGGCGTGGCGTATCTTCTGTGCGCCATACTGGCCGCGGCCGTCCTGGCGCTGGGACTGAAGGTCCTGGCCATGCGCCGGGCGGCCCGGCAGATCCTCCGGGAGCTCTCCGAAAAGCTCTCGGAGGACACCAATACCCTCATCTCCCTGTCCACCTCGGACAGGGAAATGCGCCGTCTCGCGGCAGAGCTGAACCGGCAGCTGCGCACGCTCCGGGCCCAGCGGCTGCGGTACCGCCAGGGGGATCAGGAGCTGAAGGACGC
The DNA here is from genome assembly GCA_947626345.1 of uncultured Oscillospiraceae bacterium. GTDB lineage: Bacteria > Bacillota > Clostridia > Oscillospirales > Oscillospiraceae > CAJOIG01. The sequence goes on from CANQSF010000029.1 coordinate 3,326, forward strand.
CATCACCAACGTCTCCCACGACCTGCGCACGCCCCTGACCGCCATATGCGGGTATCTGGAGCTCATCGAGCGGGAGGAAAAGAGCGAGGCGGCGGCCCGGTATCTGGCGCGCATCGGCGAGCGCGCCGAGGCCATGAAGCAGCTGACAGAGGAGCTTTTCCGCTACTCGGTGGCGCTGTCCGCCTCGGAGGAGCTGACGCCGGAGCCGGTGGACATGAACGCCGCCCTGGAGGAGAGCGCCGCGGGCTATTACGCCGCCCTCACCGGCCGGGGGATCGAGCCGGTCATCACCATGCCGGAGGAGCACGTGATCCGCACCCTGGACCGGGCGGCCTTGGGGCGCATCCTCTCGAACCTGTTCTCCAACGCCCTCAAGTACAGCGCCGGGGACCTGCGGATCGTGCTGACGGCGGAAGGGGCCCTGTCCTTTTCCAACGCCGCGCCGGGGCTGGACCCGGTGCAGGTGGGGCGGCTGTTCGACCGGTTCTTCTCCCTGGAATCCGCCAGCAACTCCACCGGCCTGGGCCTGGCCATCGCCCGGGCCCTGGCCGAGCGGATGGGCGGCTCCGCCGGCGCGGTCTATGACAGCGGCCGCCTCACGGTGACGGTGTCCTTTCCCCGGACGCCGCCCCTCTTGACAGAACATGATATACTGAAAAAGTAAGGCAGTCCAAACCAAGGAGGTGCGGGGCGTGAAGATCCAGGAATCGGCGGAGAACTATCTGGAGGCCGTGCTGATGATCTCCCGGCGGCAGGACGCCGTGCGGGCGGCGGACCTGTGCCGCCAGCTGGGCTTTTCCCGTCCCACGGTGAGCCAGGCGGTGCGGGAGCTGGCCGCGGACGGCTATCTCTCCGTGGACGGCAGCCGCCACATCACCCTCACCGACAAGGGCATGGCCATCGCCGGGTCCATCCTGGAGCGCCACGAGGTGATCGCGGAGATCTTCATGAGCCTGGGCGTGAGCCGGGACACCGCCTACGCCGACGCCTGCCGGGTGGAGCACTGCATCAGCGCCGAGACCTTCCAGTGCATGAAAAACTGGCACCGGCAGCGGCCGTGAACAGGCCGCGAACGAGCATAAAATAAGTCCTCATCCCTGTGAAGGGATGAGGACTTTGTTATTTTGTCCGGCGGGCAGGGGTCGTTCCGGTTTTGAGCCTCCCGCTTTCCGTCAGCCGGCGATCACGTAGGACTTGCAGTTGTCGGGGATCAGGCCCATGACGGGCACGAACCGGGTATCGGCGCTGCCGTCGGCCATCTTATCCAGCGCCAGCTCCATATCCGTGGCCAGCACGTCCGGGGCGGAGGGGCAGTAGAGCCTGGCGAACAGCCGCCAGAAGATGTCGATGTCCTGGCCGGTCTGGCTGCCCAGGCCGCCCCGCAGGCTGTCCCCGTCCAGCCGGGCGGACACGGTCACGCCGGTCCCGTCCACCGCCTGGACGATCCGCTTTCCCGCCTGGCAGACAGCCACCACCGGGTCGGCGGGGGTGCGCAGGGTCACCGAGTAGGTGAACCCCGCCTCGGATATGGGGTGATACAGGTCCGCCAGGATGATCTCGTCAAAGCCCATGGCGGCCAGCTCCGCCGCCAGCTCCTCCAGATAGGTGCGCACGGAGCGGTTATAGGGGTCCACCCAGCACACGCCGGCGGCGTCCGTATAGGGCGCGCCCCCGCTCTGCAGCGCCACGGTCCAATTGCGCTCGGTGAGCAGTCTGTCGGCAAAACAGCTGATCTGGGCGGCGGCGGTCTTGCCCGCCTCGTGCAGGGCGGCGATGACCGCGGTCACGTCCGTCGCGCCGCCGGTGCCATAGGCCACGGCGGTGGCACTGGCAGAGGGCCAGGCCAGCTGGCCGGAACGGTCCTTCATCTCCAGCACCGCGCCGGAGTAAAAGTCCCCGCCGGTGATCTCGCCGATGGCGGTGGCCAGGTTCTGGCCGTTGACCACGGTCTGCATGGGGATGAACCGGGCCTGGACGGTCTTCAGATCCTGCCAGCCACCCAGGTCGATGGAGGTGAAATCCGGGTCCTCCCAGATGATCTCCACCGGTACCGGCGCAAAGGTGGGCTCCGGCGTGGGCACGTTCTCCTCCGGGGCAGGCTCCTCCTGCCCGCCGGAGAACTCCAGGTGCACGCCGGTGGCGTCGTAGACGATGTACTGCTGGAGGATGTAAAACGCCGCGATGGTCCCCGCCAGCAGAAAAACGGCCACGAACAGAAATATGTTCAGAGGCACCCGGAACTTCCGGCGGCCTCTGTATATGTCCTTGGGGCGATAGGGCATGGATCTCTCCCCTCAATGATCGCGGCCGGGCGCCGGGATGCCCCGGCCGGCCGCGTGCTCGCTCGATAGTTTCCTGGGGCCGCAGCCGCTCCGATCTGTCAGAACGGCCACGTGTCCACGAACCAGCGAAGGAACAGCTTCGCATACCACTCCGGGCGGGACACGCCCGCCAGGACGGGATAGAAAACGCAAAACAGCGCCAGCGCCGCCGCGGTGAAGCTGCCCACCGACGCCTTCCAGCGCGGATCGTGGCGGCGCAGATCCCCGAACAGGTACCCGATGCCCAGCGCCAGGAACACCGAGGCGGGGAAGTAATGATAGGCGAAGGTGAGCCGGCTGACCAGCACCCAGGGCAGGAGGTTGGCCAGATACCCCACCAGGATGAAGCCCGCCGTCCGGTCCCTGTCCCGGACCGCCAGCCATCCCATGGCCACCATGGCGGCCAGGCCGGCCCAGCTCACCAGGGGGCTGTTGAACGACGCGATGCGCACAGAGGAGCCGTCCGCGGCGTTTTCCATGTAGTAGAGGATGGGCCGCACATCAAAGATCCACTGGTACCACTTGGAGGAGTAGGGGTGGGTGGACTCCAGGTCGGAGTGGTAGTTCCACATGTACTCCTGGTTGTCCAGCACGATGCGCATGTATCCCGGCTTGAACAGCCGGAAGGGCCCGTCCACCCCCTGGCTGGGTGCATAGGACCAGTAGCTGACGTAATAGATGCAGCAGGGCACCAGCACGAAGAAGATGAGGCACCACCCGATGTTCCGGAGCAGGGCCTTCCACGTCCCGGCGGCGTCCGGGGTCTTCCGGGCCCGGACAAGGCGCTCCGCCCAATAGGCCAGCCACAGCAGCCCCAGGCCCGCGCCGGCGTAAATGCCCGTCCACTTGCTGGCAGCCCCCAGGCCGAAGGACGTCCCCGCCAGGGCCAGCCACAGCAGCCTTCGCCGGCTCCCCTCCGGCTCCGTGAGCCACAGGTACATGAACAGGTACATGGCGATGATGAAGAACACCACGTAGGAGTCGATGGTGGCCAGCCGGGTCTGGGCGAAGTGCATGAAGTCGAAGGCGAACACCGCCGTGCCGGCGGCCGCCGCGGCGGTCAGGCCCGTCATGCGCTTGAGCAGCAGATAAAACAGCGGCAGCATCATCACTCCGAACAGGGTGCCCATGGACCGCCATCCGAAGGGTGTCATGCCGAACAGCCGGATGCCCAGCGACAGGATCACCTTGCCCAGGGGCGGGTGGGTGATCTCATAGGGCCACATGCCCTCGATGTGCTCCAGGGCCGTGCGGGGGAAATAGATCTCATCGAAGTAGGTGCCGTTTTTATAGGAATAGGCGGCGGGGATCACGTCCTGCTCGTCCACCAGCATCTCGCAGCCGGCGGCGACGGTCATGTCCGCCGGGTCGATGAGGCCGCCGTCCTCCCCGTAGATGGCCACCTCCCCCAGGTACTGCTCGTCGCCGGAGATGATGCGGATGTACCGGGTGGGGCCCCGGTCGGCGTTCAGCACCGCGTCGTTCCAGCGGAACAGCTGGGTGTACTGCTGGGTCATGCCGGAGGTGCCGTCCTCCTTGATCTGGTCGGTCCAGTTCTCCCCGTCCATGGAAAACTGCAGCAGATAATCCGCAGTGCACAGCCCGGAGTAATACCGCAGGGCGGAGACCGTCTGGCTCTCGTGCAGCTCGATGAGGGCGTAGGTGTTGCCCTGGGCATAGTGAAGAAAGGTCTGCGGCGCCTCGGTGGAGCCCAGACCCGTGAAGGCCACGACGGCATAGACGGCGGTGATGACGGCGATGGCGATCCGGTCCGTCCGGGTGACGGCCCGGCCCGATCCGCCGGCGGGGGAGAGGGCCCCCCTGTCCGCTGCCTCCGCCCCGGCCGGCGCCGCCCGGCGGTGGATATCCGCCCAGCGGACGATCCACACCAGCACGCCCAACGCCGCCGCCAGGGGGATGAGGATGGTCAGGTTGGAAAGCATATATAAAAGCCTCGAGTGGTGCATAAAGCGCTGTGGGAGCCGTATGTCACCCCCGGCGGGGGGACCGCTCCCCATACGGGGCTATTATATACCAAAATCGGAAGCATCGCAATGCTTCCGATTTTAATTTTATAATCTGTGCTTCTTTTTGGTCTTCTCCCCGGCCAGGTCCGCGAACTGCTGCAGCAGCTCCTTCTGCTTGCGGGAGAGATTTTTGGGGGTCTGGAGATTCACGGTGACGAACTGGTCGCCCTTCAGCCCCGTGCGCACGCTGGGCACGCCCTTGCCCCGCAGCCGGAACACGGACCCGGTCTGGGTCCCCTCGGGTATGTTCAGGCTCACCGGCCCCTCCAGCGTGGGGACCTGGATCTCCGCGCCAAGCGCGGCCTGGACGAAGCTCATGTCGGCGGTCACGTAGAGGTTGGAGCCCTCCCGCTGGAAGGTGGGGCTGGGCCGCACGGCGATCAGCACCAGCAGGTCTCCCGCCGGGCCGCCGCCGGAACCGGCGTTGCCCTGGCCCCGCAGGGACACGGTCTCCCCGTCGTCGATGCCCGCGGGGATGGACACGTTCAGCTTCTTCTGGGCACGCACGTTCCCGGCGCCCCGGCAGGTGGGGCAGGGGGAGTGGATGATCCGTCCGCTGCCGCCGCACTTGGGGCAGGGGCCGGAGGACTGCATCACCCCGAAGGGGGTGCGCCGCTGGGTGACCACGGTGCCGGTGCCCCGGCAGTCGGGGCAGGTCTCCGGCGCGGTGCCGGCGGCGCAGCCGCTGCCCTTGCAGGCCGGGCACTGGTCCACCCGGGTAATGGTCACATCCTTCTTGCAGCCGAAGGCCGCCTCCTCGAAGGAGATGGTCAGCCGCACCCGCAGGCTCTCGCCCCGGCGGGGGCCGGAGCGGCTCTGTTGCCGGCCCTGGCCGCCGAAGCCGCCAAAGCCCCCGAAGCCGCCGAACAGGTCCCCGAAGATGTCGCCCAGGTCGCCGAAGCCCTCGAACCCGCCGGCTCCCGCGCCGGCAGCGAAGTTGGGGTCCACGCCGGCGAAGCCGAACTGGTCGTATTTCGCCCGCTTGTCCGGGTCCGACAGCACAGCGTAGGCCTCGTTGGCCTCCTTGAACCGGGCCTCGGCCTCCTTGTCGCCGGGATGCAGGTCCGGGTGGTTGGCCTTGGCGGCCTGGCGGTATGCTTTTTTGATCTCGTCCTCCGTGGCGCCCTTTTGCAGGCCCAGGACCTCATAATAATCCCGCTTATCTGCCATATATCAAATCACTACCTTTTAAGGCCCCCTTGTGAAAGGGGGCTGTCAGCGCAAAGCGCTGACTGGGGGATTGTAACGCCCCTCCGCCACGCTTCGCCCGGCACCTCCCCTTGCACAGGGAGACTTTGGAACATGTGGGCGCGGGAGACCGCGCCCACGGATCATGTTTTACTTGTTGTCCGGGTCGACCTCGGTGTAATCCGCGTCGTAATAGGTCTGGCCGCCGTCGGCGCCGCCGCCGCCCATGTCGGGGCCGGGGCCCGCGTTGGGGCCGGCGCCCTGGTTGGGGGCCGCCTGCTGATAGAGCTTCTCGGAGACCTTGTAGAAGGTCTGGGTCAGCTGCTCGGTGGCGGTCTTGATGAGGCCGGTGTCGGAGCCGGACAGGGCGCTCTTCAGGGCGGAGAGCTTCTGCTCCACCTCCGCCTTGTCGGCGGCGTCCAGCTTGTCGCCCATCTCCTGGAGGGTCTTCTCGGTCTGATAGACCATCTGGTCGCCGGCGTTGCGCACGTCCACCTCTTCCTTGCGCTTGGCGTCCTCGGCGGCGTACTGCTCGGCCTCCTTCACGGCCCGGTCGATCTCGTCCTTGGAGAGGTTGGTGGAGGCGGTGATGGTGATGTGCTGCTCCTTGCCGGTGCCCAGGTCCTTGGCGGACACGTTCACGATGCCGTTGGCGTCGATGTCGAAGGTGACCTCGATCTGAGGCACGCCCCGGCGGGCCGGCGCGATGCCGTCCAGGTGGAAGCGGCCCAGGCTCTTGTTGTAGGCGGCCAGCTCACGCTCGCCCTGGAGGACGTTGACCTCCACGCTGGTCTGGTTGTCGGCCGCGGTGGAGAAGATCTGGCTCTTGCGGGTGGGGATGGTGGTGTTGCGGTCGATGAGCTTGGTGCACACGCCGCCCAGGGTCTCGATGCCCAGGCTCAGGGGGGTCACGTCCAGCAGGAGGATTCCCTCCACGTCGCCGCCCAGCACGCCGCCCTGGATGGCGGCGCCCACGGCCACGCACTCATCCGGGTTGATGCCCTTGAAGGGCTCCTTGCCGGTGAGGGAGCGGACCTTGTCCTGCACGGCGGGGATACGGGTGGAGCCGCCCACCAGCAGCACTTTGCTCAGCTGGCCCGCGGACAGGCCGGCGTCGCTGAGGGCCTGCTGCACGGGGCCCACGGTCTTCTCCACCAGATGGGCGGTCAGCTCGTTGAACTTGGCCCGGCTCAGGGTGATGTCCAGGTGCTTGGGGCCGGTGGCGTCGGCGGTGATATAGGGCAGGTTGATCTGGGCGGTGGTCACGCCGCTCAGGTCGCACTTGGCCTTCTCCGCGGCCTCACGCAGCCGCTGCATGGCCACCTTGTCGCCGCTCAGGTCCACGCCGGAGCTCTTGCGGAACTCATCCACCAGCCACTTGGTGACGCACTCGTCGAAGTCGTCGCCGCCCAGGCGGTTGTTGCCGGCGGTGGCCAGCACCTCGATGACGCCGTCGCCGATCTCCAGCACGGACACGTCGAAGGTGCCGCCGCCCAGGTCGTAGACCATGATCTTCTGGTCGGATTCCTTGTCCAGGCCGTAGGCCAGAGCCGCGGCGGTGGGCTCGTTGATGATGCGCTTGACGTCCAGGCCCGCGATCTTGCCCGCGTCCTTGGTGGCCTGGCGCTGAGAGTCGGTGAAGTAGGCGGGCACGGTGATGACCGCCTCGGTGACGGGCGCGCCCAGATAGGCCTCGGCGTCCTTCTTCAGCTTGGCCAGCACCATGGCGCTGATCTCCTGGGGGGAGTAACTCTTGCCGTCCACGGTGACCCGGTAGCTGGAGCCCATCTCCCGCTTGATGGACGAGATGGTCCGGTCGGGGTTGGTGACGGCCTGGCGCTTGGCCACCTGGCCCACCATGCGCTCCCCGTCCTTGGAGAAGGCCACCACGGAAGGCGTGGTGCGCGCGCCCTCGGCGTTGGTGATGACGGCCGCCTCGCCGCCCTCCATGACGGCTACGCAGCTATTGGTAGTACCCAGGTCGATACCGATGATCTTTCCCATTTTATTTTCCTCCTGTATGCTGAATTCACAGTTTTCCTATTTTCATGTCCCATCCGGGACGGAACTACGTTTTAATTGGCCACCTGGACCTTGGCGAAGCGGATGACCTTGTCCCCCAGCTTGAATCCCTTTTCCAGCTCCAGGACGATCTCGCCCTCGCCGTATTTCTCGTCCTCGATGTGCAGCAGCGCGTCGTGGACGGCCGGGTCGAACTTCTTGCCCACTGTGGGGATCTCCGTCACCCCCAGCCCCTCCAGGATGGTCTTGAACTGGTTGAGGATGCTCTCCACGCCCTTTTTCGTCTCGTCGTCCGTCTCGTGCTGGGCGGCCCGGGCCAGGTTGTCGTACACCGGCAGGAACTTGGTGACCGTGTCGGCCCGCACGTCGGCGTAGATGTTCTCCCGCTCCTTGGCGCTGCGGCGGCGGTAGTTGTCGTACTCCGCCAGCATCCGCAGATATTTGTCGTTCTGCTCCGCCAGGGCCGCCTGGGCCTTCGTCAGGGCGTCCTCCTGGGGAGGCTGCTCCTCCGGGGCGGCGGCGGGGGTCTCCTCCTCCGGCGCCGGGGTCTCCTGGGGGACCTTCTCCTCCGGGTCGGGAGCTTTCTTGTCGTTTTTCTTACTCATGCCGGTCACTCTCTTTCAGTACCAGTTTGTTATTCAGCCCCTCGGGGGCGTCGGTGCCGGCCAGCAGTCGGCTCAGCCCCGCGGCGATGTAGCTCAGCTTGGCGGCCACACCGGAATAGTCCATCCGGGTGGGTCCCACCACGCCGATGTAGCCCCGCATGCCGTCCCCGGCGTCGTAGGAGGCCATCACCACGCTGGAGTCCTTCAGCTCCTCCGCCAGGTTCTCCGGACCGATGGTCACCCGCAGCCCGTCGCTGCCCATCCCCGCGGGGGGCAGATCGTCCATCAGGCGGCTGCCGTCGGAGATGAAGCTCATCAGCGCGTGGGCCTTGTCCGGGTCCCGGAACTCCGGCTGGCTGAGAAGCTGGGAGGTGCCGGCCACCTGCATGGGCGCGGTGCGGGCCGCCGCCAGGCACTCCATGGTGAAGCTGGCCACCACGGCCACCAGGCCGTAGGTGTCCCCGGCGGCCCGCTCCGTGGAGCGGATGATGGACTCGGTGATCTCCCGGTCCGTCACGCCGGTGAAGTTGGCGTTGAAAAGGCTGTTGAGGGTGGTGATCTGCTCCTGGTGGACGGAGAAGGGCAGGTGCACCAGCTTGTTCTTCACGGTGTTGTCCGTCAGCAGGGCCACCACGATGAAGGTGTTGGCGTCCACGTAGATGAAGTCGAACCGCTTCACCGCCACCGGCGGCTTCATGGTCAGGGCGTAGGCGGGATACTGGGTCATGGCGCTGGTGAGCTGGCCTACCTCCGCCATGAGCTTTTCGATCTGCTCATTCTTGCGGGCCAGCTTCTCGTTGATGGCGGCGGCCTCCGCCTCCGAGAGCTTCTGCCGCTCCATCAGCTCGTTCACATACAGCCGGTATCCCATGGGGGAGGGCACCCGGCCGGCGCTGGTGTGGGGCTGTTCCAGATAGCCCATGCCGGTCAGCTCGCTCATCTCGTTGCGGATGGTGGCGGAGGAGCAGCCGATCTTTTCCGCCAGGGCCTTGGAGCCCACCGGCTCGGCGGTGGCGATGTAGCTGTCCACCACGGCCGTCAGTATTCTCTTCTTTCTCTCACTCAGCTCCATGGCCGCCTCCCCGCGATCGGACGCGAGATGTTCTAGCACTCTTTTCCCTCGAGTGCTAATTTACCACGTCTGCGCCCCCCTGTCAAGTGCCGGAACGTTATTATTTGTAATTTGTTCACATATAAAACGCCGGGACAGCGTCTGTCCCGGCGGTGTGTCAGTCGACCTTTTCGATATACATTTCTTCCGTGTCAGCTTGCGCCTTTTGCAGCGTCATGGCGGCCTGCCCGATGTTCGCTTCTTCCAGCTCCGCCAGTGCGTCCGTGATGGCGTTGAACAGATGAAAATACATTTTCTCATAATCAGGCATGGGTGTTCCTCCGTACACCATTTGTTGTATTCAAAGAAAAAATACATCATTTGATGTATTTTGTCAACAACGAATGATGTATTGGGGCATAATGATGTCACCAAGCGTTGAGGGGGGATGGCGTCTGTATTATCGGAGGATACGCGATCTGCGGGAAGACGCCGACCTCACTCAGGCCAGGCTGGCGGAAAAGCTGGGCATGCACAAGACCACATATACCAACTATGAACAGGGAAAGCGGGAGCCGCCCTTTTCCTTCATCATCCGGCTGGCGGATTTCTATGGCGTCAGCTGCGACTATATCGCGGAGCGGAACAGGCGCAAAAAGGATTAAGCAAAAACTCCTGAGACATCAGTCTCAGGAGTTTTACTTTGTCAGTTGAGGAAATCCCGGAGCTTTTTGGACCGGGAGGGGTGGCGCAGCTTCCGCAGGGCCTTGGCCTCGATCTGGCGGATGCGCTCCCGGGTCACCTGGAACTCCTTGCCCACCTCCTCCAGGGTGCGGGTGCGGCCGTCGATGATGCCGAAGCGCAGCTCCAGCACCTTCTTCTCCCGGGGGGTCAGGGTGTCCAGCACGTTCATCAGCTGCTCCTTCAGCAGGGTGAAGCTGGCGGCCTCGGAGGGCTCGGATGCCCCCTCGTCCTCGATGAAGTCCCCCAGGTGGGAGTCCTCCTCCTCGCCGATGGGGGTCTCCAGGCTCACCGGCTCCTGGGCGATCTTCAAAATCTCCCGGACCTTGTCGGCGGGCAGGTTCATCTCCTCGGCGATCTCCTCGGCGGAGGGGTCGTGGCCCAGCTCCTGCAGCAGCTGCCGGGACACGCGGATGACCTTATTGATGGTCTCCACCATGTGCACCGGGATGCGGATGGTGCGGGCCTGGTCGGCGATGGCCCGGGTGATGGCCTGGCGGATCCACCAGGTGGCGTAGGTGGAGAACTTATAGCCCTTGGTGTAGTCGAACTTCTCCACGGCCTTGATGAGGCCCAGGTTGCCCTCCTGGATCAGGTCCAGGAACAGCATCCCCCGGCCCACGTAGCGCTTGGCGATGGACACCACCAGCCGCAGGTTGGCCTCGGCCATGCGGCGCTTGGCCTCCTGGTCGCCCTCGGCCATACGGGTGGCCAGGTCCACCTCCTCCTCGGGGGTGAGCAGGGGCACCTTGCCGATCTCCTTCAGGTACATACGCACCGGGTCGTCGGTGGAGAAGCTGTCGGCCATGGCGTCGGCGTTGGCGATCTCCTCCTCGGTGACCTCCACGATCTCCTCCAGCTCCTCCAGCTCGGGGAGGACGTCGTCCTCCAGGGGCGGCAGGAACTCGTCCCCGGTGGTGTCCACGCCCAGGTCCTCCAGCCGGTCATAGATGGCGTCCAGCTCGTCCTGGCTGAGGCCCAGGCTGTCCAGCACGTCGCTCAGCTCCTTGCTGGTGAGCTTGCCGGCCTTCTTGCCCTTTTCGATGAGCTCGGCGATCTTCTCTTCCTTCGTCTTCTCGCTGGGCTTGGCCTCGGACGTCTCCCCGGCGGCGGGGGCGTCGGCGGCCTGCTTTTTGGCGGCTCTCTTCTTCTCCGGCTTATCCTCCGGAGCGGGAGCGGCCGGCTCCACGGAGAGGATCTCGGCCTCGTTCGCGCTCTTTTTCTCAGCCATATCTATGAACCATACCCTTTCGTCTGTTTCAGCTTTTCCGCGTAGCTCCGCAGGTCGTCCCCGGCCGAGGCCCGGTCCCTCTCGGAGCGGATCTTATTTATGTAGTCGCCCATGGCCTTCTCGGCGGCGGCGGCCGGTATCTCGTCGTCCCGCTGCAGGATCTTCGCCAGCAGAGCCATCTCCTCCGGGGAGAACTGCTCGGCCAGCGCGGCGGTGGACACGCTCCGTCCCTGCCGGATCCGGGCGGTCACCGCATCATACATCCGGCCCAGGGAGGGGGAGGTGAAGTCCGCCCCGGTGAGGGGCAGGCCCCCGAACTGCTCCGGGAACCGGCACAGCAGGTTCAGCACGCCCTCCTCCGCCACGGCGCTGCGCACATTCTCGAACCGCAGCTGCCTGGCCTGGGGCTGGACGGCGCGCAGGGGGGACGAGGACTCCCGGTCCAGCTTCTTTTTCGCCGCGGCGGCGGCCTGCCGCCGGGCCCGGGCCACCTCGGCCAGGAATGCCTCCTTGCTGACCCCCGCCTTCTCCGCGGCCCGGATGCCGTAAATCTCCCGCTCCACGCTGCCGGGGAAGGAGGCCACCAGCTTCGCCGCGGCCTTCAGATAGCCCACACGGCCGTCGTCGGTGGTGAGATCGAACCCCTCCGCGGCCTGCTCCAGCCGGTAGAGCGCCTGGCTGTCGCTGCGCTCGATGAGGTTCTTGAAGGCGGTGGGGCCGTTTTGCTGGATGAACTCGTCCGGGTCCTTGGCCCCGGGGATCTTCAGCACCCGGATCTTCAGGTCCAGGGGCTGGAGGATGCCGATGGCCCGCTGGGCGGCCTTCTGGCCGGCGGCGTCGGCGTCGTAGGCGATGACCACCTGCTGGGTGTAGCGGCTGATGAGCCGGGCCTGATCCGGCGTCAGGGAGGTGCCCAGACTGGCCACAGCGCTGTCGAACCCCGCCTGATGGAGGCTGACCACGTCTATATTCCCCTCTGCGAGAAGAATATATCCGCATTTGGACTTTTTAGCCAGATTCAGGGCGAAAAGGCTCCGGCTCTTGCTGTATACCAGGGTGTCAGGGCTGTTGAGGTACTTGGGCTCCCCGTCCGACAAAATGCGCCCTGAGAAGCCTATGACGCTGCCCCGCACGTCGATGACCGGAAACATCAGCCGGCCGCGGAAATAGTCGTAAAGGCCGCCGGACTTGCCCACCCGGGCCAGGCCCGCGTCCACCAGCTCCTGGCGGGTGAAGCCCTTGGCGGTCATGGCGTCGGTGAGGTTCTGCCACCCCTCGGGGGCGTAGCCCATGCCGAAGGGCTTGACCATGTTGACGATGCCCCGCCGCCGGATATACTCCTGGGCGGGGGCGCCGGAGGGGGCGATGAGCTGGCCGTAAAAGTACCGCGCCGCCTCCCGGTTCAGCTCCAGCATCCGGGAGCGCCGGCCCCGGTCCCGGTCCTGATCGTCCTCCGGCACCTCCATCCCCGCCCGGCGGGCCAGGAACCGCACCGCGTCCCGGAAGTCCAGGTTCTCGATCTCCATGATGAAGTTGATCACATTCCCGCCCTTGCCGCAGCCGAAGCAGTGGTAGATCTGCCGCTCGCTGTTGACGGCGAAGGAGGGGGTCTTCTCCCCGTGGAAAGGGCACAGGCCGAACCGGTTGACGCCGCTGCGCTTGGTCAGGGGCACATAGGAGCTGACCACGTCCACGATGTCGTTGCGGCGGCTCAGCTCATCCAGGAAATCCTCTGAAAACGGCATGGGCGGTCACCTCCACCTTATAAGGCCCCCTTGTGCAAAGGGGGCTGGCAGCGCGAAGCGCTGACTGGGGGATTGTTACCGGACTGGAAGTTACCGCAAGACTGGCAACAACCTCTCCGCCTCGCTATCGCTCGGCACCTCCCCTTGCACAGGGGAGGCTTTCAGCTGTCCGTTTATCGCACCGACCAGCTGGCCGGGATGAACAGGTCCTCGAACGTATAGATGGCGAAGCTGTCGGTCATGCCGGACACGTAATCGGTGACGGCGGTCTGCACGCCCTCGGCATCGGCGATGGCCCGGTACTCCGCCGGGAGCTTGTCCGCGTGGCGGATGTAGTATTCCATGATGGGGGCCAGGATGCCCTTGACCTTGGACTCCTCCCCCTTGGCGGTGGGATTGTGGTACACCGCCGTGTACATATAATCCTCAAAGGCGGCGTAGGCCTCGCTCATGGCCGGGGACAGGCACACCGTCCCCCCGGCGCTGCTGACGATGGCGTCGGTGACCATGGCGTTGATGCGCCGGGAGTTGCGGGTGCCCACCCGCTCCCGGACGATCGCCGGCACGTCCTCCGGCAGCACGATCCCCGCCCGCTGGGCGTCGTCCAGGTCGTGGTTGAGATAGGCGATGTGGTCGGCCAGGCGCACCACGTCCGCCTCCAGGGTGTCCTTCGGCTCGCCGGTGGTGTGGTTCAGGATGCCCATGCGGGTCTCCTGGCACAGGTTCAGCCCCCGGCCCTCCTTTTCCAGCTTGTCCACCACCCGCAGGCTCTGCTCATAGTGGCGGAAGGAGCCGGTGATGTCCCGCAGGGCCCGCTCCCCCGCGTGGCCGAAGGGGGTGTGGCCCAAATCGTGGCCCAGGCTGATGGCCTCGGTCAGATCCTCGTTCAGACCCAGAGCCCGGGCGATGGTCCTGGCGATGCGGGCCACCTCCAGGGTGTGGGTCAGGCGGGTGCGGTAGTGGTCCCCCTCGGGGCGGAGGAACACCTGGGTCTTGTGGCGCAGGCGGCGAAAGGCCTTGGAATGGGTCACCCGGTCCACGTCCCGCTGGAAGCAGGTGCGCACCTCGTCCTCCGGCTCCGGCTGCGGCCGGCCCCGGCTGGCGGACGACAGGGTCCCGTAGGGCCCGATGATGGCTTTTTCCTGCTCCTGGCGGATCTCCCTGATAGTGGACATGGCGCCCCTCGTATGTAACGGAAATAAAAAAGGTATCGCAGAGCTTTCTGCAATACCTTTATACGCCGCATCGGGCGGTTTTTCCTTTTTTATGCGGAAAAATTTTTTAAAATCCATCCTTTTTCGGATGGAGCGCGGGGCAGCGCCGTCGTTCCCGTCAGGGCTCCGCCAGCGACGCCCTGCCCCCGGTGGCGTCGGCCAGACGGCGGGCGAAGGTCTCTGTCCTATCCGCCAGCAGCTCCACCGTGAGCACGGCCCGCTCCGGGTCGGACTCATAGTCGCTTTCCAGCAGCGCCCCCTCATATTCCCGCACCAGCCGGTGGACCTTGTCCAGCTGCTCCCAGGGGCAGGCCAGGCGCAGCACGGCCTTCTCCGGATCCGGCTCTGTGCCCGCGTCCGCCAGGGCCAGGGCCGCAGCCTTGGAATAGGCCCGCACCAGGCCGCCGCTGCCCAGGAGCGTGCCGCCGAAGTACCGGGTCACCACGCACAGCGCGCCGGTGAGGTCCGCCCCCTTCAGCACCGCCGCCATGGGCCCGCCGGCGGTGCCGCCGGGCTCCCCGTCGTCGGACCAGCGGCAGGACCCGTCCGGCAGCACCCAGGCCCAGCAGTGGTGCCGGGCGTCGGGGTATTTCCGCTTCACCTGGGCGAGGCGCTCCTTCGCCTCCTCCTCACCGGAGACGGGGAACAGCTCTCCGATGAACCGGGAGCGCTTTTCCTCATATTCGCCGGTGCCGTATCCCGCCGGCCGCATCCGCTCACCCATGGGCCACCTCATACTGCCGCAGGCTTTCCCGCAGCGCCGGCCGCACCACCGCCAGCACCCGGGCGCCCTCGTCGGTGTACCGCAGGTCCAGGATGTTGGCCTCCCGGCGCAGCCGCTCCACCAGCGCCGCCCGGTCGTAGGGGATGGCCAGCTCCATCCGGGTCAGATCCCCGGCCAGCTTCCGGCCGATGGCATAGAGCAGCGCGCCGGTGCCCTCGCCGGTCCGGGCGCAGATGCATATCTCGTCCTCTCCCGCCGGCAGCCGGCCGAAGTAGGCGTCGCACTTGTTATAGACCCGCAGGCAGGGGGTCTGGCCCGCCCCCAGCCGCACGATCAGCTCCTCCACCACCCGGGCCTGGGTCTCCCAGTCCGGGTTGGAGATGTCGATCACGTGCAGCAGCAGGTCCGCGTAGGTCAGCTCCTCCAGCGTGGCCTTGAAGGCGTCCACCAGCTCCGTGGGCAGCTTGCGGATGAATCCCACCGTGTCGCTGAGAAGGGCCTGGCCCCCCTCGGCCAGATCCAACCGCCGGGTGGTGGTGTCCAGGGTGTCGAACAGCCGGTCCCCGGTCTGGATGCTGTCCCCGGTGAGGGTGTTGAGCAGGGTGGATTTGCCCGCGTTGGTATAGCCCACCAGGGCCACCACCGGCAGGGCGTTGCGCTCCCGCTGCCGCCGCTGGGTGCCCCGGACGCGGCGCACCTGCTCCAGCTCCTCGCTGAGCTTTTGGATGCGCCGGCGGATGTGCCGCCGGTCGGTCTCCAGCTGGGTCTCGCCGGGGCCCCGGGTGCCGATGGGAGCGCTGGTGCCTGCCTGGCGCTTCAAGTGGGTCCACATGCCGGTGAGCCTTGGCAGCAGATACCGGTACTGGGCCAGCTCCACCTGGAGCTTGCCCTCCTTGGTATGGGCCCGCTGGGCGAAGATGTCCAGGATGAGCCCGGTCCGGTCCAGCACCCGCACCCCCAGTTCCTCCTCCAGCGCCCGGGCCTGGGAGGGGGTCAGGTCGTTGTCGAACACCGCCAGGTCGCAGGCCTCGTCCGTCACCAGATCCTTCAGCTCCTGCACCTTGCCCGGGCCCAGGAAGCTGCGGGGATCTGGCCTGTCCCGGGTCTGCAGCACGGTGCACACCGGCTCCGCCCCGGCGGTCTCCGTCAGCCGCCACAGCTCGTCCATGCTCACCTCGTCGCTGCGCTCGGCCGCGTCCATGCTGGCCGCCGCCAGGCCGGCCAGCGCCGCCCGTTCTTTTTTTACCGTCGTGTCCTGTATGGCCGTTCTCCTTTTCTCAGAGCATTTTCTTCTTCTTGAAATAGATGATCTCCGCCACGGCCACCGCCACGGCCAGGCATATGACCGCCGGGTAGCCGTAGCGCCAGCGCAGCTCCGGCATGTAGGCGAAGTTCATGCCGTACCAGCCTGTGATCAGCGTCAGGGGCAGAAAGAGGGTGGTCACCACCGTGAGGATGCTCATGATCCGGTTCTGCCGGGCGTCCTGCCGGGTCTGGTAGACGTCCTGCAGCTGGGCGGCGTATTCCCGCAGCAGGGCCACGTACCGCTGCAGCCGGCCCATCCGGCTGATGAAGTTCTGCCACGGTCCGGCGGCGCGCACCAGGCCGGCGCCTCCCTCCGCCTCCGAGGTCATCAGCTCCCCCAGGGCGCTCATCTGCTCGTAGTGGGCGTTCAGCTCGGAAAGCCGCTTCCGGCACCGGGACAGCGCCTCGAACACCTGCACCGGGCCGTCGTCCAGCACGGCCTGCTCCAGCCGGTCCATCCGCTCCTCGATGTGCTGCAGATACAGCACGTCGTCCTCTGACGTCATCTCCAGAAACAGGAGCAGCAGCCGGTCCGGGGAGACGCTCTCTCCCAGCCGGTCCCGGAGCCGCCCGGGCAGGGCCTTGAGACTGCCGGCGCTCTCGATGAAGGTGAGCCGGTCCGGCTCCAGATAGAACCCCAGCGCCAGATGGGCGGCGTCCTCCTCCCCCTTGGGCGGGATGCGCAGCACCCCCTGGACGCACCGGGCGTAGGCCTCCGCCTTGCTGTAGCGGATGGAGCCCAGGCTGTGGAACATCTGCTTCTGGTGGGGGTAGCTGTCGTCCTGGCGAAACTCCTCCGTGGTCATGACGCGCAGCCGCGTCCCCGTCCCGCCGGGCTCCCCCGAGGGGATCAGCCCGCCCGCGCCGCCGATCGTAAATTCCAGCATGTGCCGCCTCCCGTCACTTCACCACCACGTTTTCCCTTCCCAGAAGCTCGGTCAGCTCCCGGACAAGGGCCTCGTGGACCACGCATCGCGCGCCCAGCCGCTTTTTCGTATCGCTGAAATACACCACCATGGGCGACCGGCCCGGGAACATGGTCAGCAGCAGCTCCAGCCGGTGGAACAGCGGGTCCCCCCGGGAGGGCAGCCGCACCCACAGGGTCTTCTCCTCCGGCCCGTCCCGCTCCGGCTCCGCCGGACGGGGCGCGGCCGTGCGCCGGCCGGCATAGCCCCCGTCCCGGGCGGCGTTCTTGATGGCGGCCACGGCGCCGGCGTCCAGCCCCTCCAGGGGATAGACCGCGTCCAGCATCAGCTGGGGGTCCTTCTCGTCCCGGACGGAGATGCGCCCGGCGCAGCACACCGCCGTGCCCTCCTTCAGATAGCTGCCGCCCTGGTCCAGGGCCCGCTGGAAGGCGATCACCTCCATGGAGCCGGAGTCGTCCTCCAGGGTGGCGGTGCACATGAGGGTGCTGTTTTTGGTGGTGCGGGTCCGGGCGGCGGACACGATGCCCGCCAAAATGACCCGCTGGCCGTCCTGATACCGGCCGGGCCCCTCCTCGCCGGTGAAATCCTCCAGGATGGCGCCCATGGAGGCCGCCCCCAGCGCCTCGACCGTCTGGCGGTAGCTGTGCATGGGGTGGCCGGTGAGATACAGGCCCGTGGTCTGCTTCTCCATCTCCATCTTCTCTATGGGGGTGAACTCCTCCACGTCCGGCAGCTCCAGCGTGGAGACGGGCTCGTCCTCGTCCATGGAAAACAGGTCGAACTGCCCGGCCAGATTCTTCCGCCCGGCGGAGTTGACCCCCTCCAGGACCTTGTCCAGCACCTGCAGCAGCGCCTTGCGCTTATAGCCCAAAGAGTCGAAGGCCCCCGCCTGGATCAGGCTCTCCACCGGCCGGCGGTTCAGCTCCTTGCCGTACATCCGCCGGCAGAACTCGTCGAAGGCGGTGAAGGGGCCGGACTCGTCCCGCTCCGCCATCAGCTGGCGCACGAACCCCTGGCCCACGCCCTTCACGGCGGCCAGGCCAAAGCGGATGTTGCCGCCGGCCACGGTGAAGTCCGCGTCGGACTCGTTCACATCCGGGGGCAGCAGCTCGATGCCCATCCGCTTGCACTCGGCGATATACTCCGCCACCTTGCCGGCGCTGTCCAGCACGCTGGTCAGCAGCGCCGCCATATACTCCCGGGGCCAGTGGCACTTCATCCAGGCCGTGCGGTAGGCCACCACGGCGTAGCACACCGCGTGGGCCTTGTTGAAGGCATAGGAGGCGAAGTCCAGTATCTCGTCGTAGATGCTGTTGGCCACGTCCTCGGAAACGCCGTTGGCAAGGCACCCGGGGATGCCCCGGTCCGCATCGCCGTAGACGAAGGCCTTGCGCTCGGCGTCGATGACCGCGTGCTTTTTCTTGGACATGGCCCGGCGGATCATGTCCGCCTGGCCCAGGGAGAAGCCGGCAAGCCGCTGGAAGATGCTGATGACCTGCTCCTGGTAGACGATGCAGCCGTAGGTCACGTCCAGGATGGGCCGCAGCAGCTCGTGCTTGTAGGTCACCCGCTCCGGGTGGGCGGCGCACTCCAAAAACCGGGGGATGGACTCCATGGGGCCGGGCCGGTACAGGGCGATGACGGCGGTGATGTCCTCGATGGACTTGGGCTTGAGCCCCACGCACACCCCGGTCATGCCCACGGATTCCAGCTGGAACACCCCGCTGGTGTGCCCGTCGGTGAGCATTTTGAATGTCTCCGGATCGTCCTCCGGGACCTTGTCCACCCGGAAGTCCGGCTCTGCCCGGCGGACCAGGTCCTCCGCGTCCTTCAGCACTGTCAGGTTCCGCAGGCCCAGAAAGTCCATTTTGAGCAGGCCCAGCTGCTCCAGGGTCACCATGTCGAACTGGCAGACGATGGACTCGTCGTTCCGGGCCAGGGGCACGTAGTCGGTCAGGGGCTTGGCGGTGATGACCACGCCGGCGGCGTGGGTGGAGGCGTGGCGGGGCATGCCCTCCAGGGCCCGGGCGGTGTCCACCAGGTCCCGGAGCCGCTCGTCGCCGTCGTACATCTCCTTCAGGGGCTTTGAAAGCCGTAGCGCCTCGTCCAGGGTCATGCCCAGGGAGAAGGGGACGTTTTTCGCCACCGCGTCGGTCTCGGCGTAACCCACGCCCAGCACCCGGCCCACGTCCCGGATGGCCGCCCGGGCGGCCATGGTGCCGAAGGTGACGATCTGGGCCACGTGGTCCGCGCCGTACTTGCGGGAGACGTAGTCGATCACCTCGCCCCGGCGGCGGACGCAGAAGTCCATGTCGATGTCCGGCATGGTGACCCGCTCGGGGTTCAAAAACCGCTCGAAGAAGAGCTTATACTTGATGGGGTCCACGTCGGTGATGTGCAGGGTGTAGCTGACGATGGACCCGGCGCCGGAGCCGCGTCCCGGTCCCACCGGGATGTCGTGGCTCTTGGCGAAGGCGATGAAGTCCCAGACGATGAGGAAGTAATCCACGAACCCCATCTGGCCGATGACGCCCAGCTCGTAGTCCAGCCGGTCGGAAAGCTCCTTCCCGTAGCCGGGGTACCGCTCCGCCAGCCCGGCGTAGCACAGCTTTTTCAGATAGGCGAAGCTGTCCGTCTCCCCCTCCGGCAGCTGGAACTGGGGCAGGTGATAGTGGCCGAACTCGAAGTCGAACTGGCACATGTCCGCGATCTTCACGGTGTTGTCGTAGGCCTCGGGGAGGTCGGGGAACAGCGCCCGCATCTCCTCTTCGCTCTTTAAGTACAGCTCCGTGCTCTCGAACTTCATCCGGTCCGGGTCGTCCACGGTCTTGCCCGTCTGCACGCACATGAGCACGTCCTGGATGCGGGCGTCCTCCCGGCGCAGATAGTGGGCGTCGTTGGTGACCGCCAGGGGGATGCCGGTCTCCCTGTGGATGCGGATGAGCCCCTGGGCGGCCCGGCGCTCGTCGGGGATGCCGTGGTCCTGCAGCTCCAGATAAAAGCTGCCCCGGCCGAAGAGCGCGTCCAGCTCCAGGGCCCGGGCCTTGGCGGCCTCGTACTGGCCCTGGACCAGCTTTTGCTGGATGTCCCCCGCCAGGCACCCGGACAGGCATATGAGCCCCTCCGCGTGCTCGTGCAGCAGGGGCCAGTCGATCCGGGGGCGGATATAAAAGCCGTTGACGAACCCCTCGCTCACCAGCGCGCACAGGTTGTGGTAGCCGGTCTCGTTTTTGCACAGCAGGATCAGGTGGGAGTAGTTGTTGTCCAGGCCGTATTCCTTGTCTGTCCGGCCCCGGGGGGCCACGTAGACCTCGCAGCCGATGATGGGCTTCACGTCCGCCTCCCGGCAGGCCCGGTAGAAGTCCACCACGCCGTACATCACGCCGTGGTCGGTGACGGCCAGGGCGTTCTGGCCCATCTCCTTGGCCCGCTTGGCCAGCTCCTTGATCCGGCAGGCGCCGTCCAGGAGGCTGTATTCGCTGTGCACATGCAGGTGTACGAACGCCATGTCGGTCACTCCTTTCCGCCGCGGCCCAGCTCCACCAGCTTCCGCATCCGATGGTTCATGCAGCTCTTGGTCACCGCCGGCTGGGCCAGCTGGGCCAGATCCGCCAAGCTGCAGGACGGATTGGCGATGCGCAGCAGCGCCGTCTGCTCCAGCACGGGGGGGAGGCTGTCCAGGCCCGGTCCGGCCTCGATGGTCCGGATGGCCGCCAGCTGCTCCGCCGCCGCGTCGGTGATCTTGTCGGCGTTGGCCATGTCGCAGTTGGTGATGCGGTTCATGGCGTTGGCCATGTGCTTTTCCACCTTGGCCTGCA
>CANQSF010000030.1 GCA_947626345.1 uncultured Oscillospiraceae bacterium
GGCACCCATGAGACGATTCGAACGTCCGACCTGCCGCTTAGGAGGCGGCTGCTCTATCCTGCTGAGCTACATGGGCACGTGCGTTGCTATTGTAATGGAAAACCGGGCCCATGTCAAGCATGGGCCCGGTTGAGCTTCCCGTTTATTTCTTTTCCAGCTTGAACAGCGTCACGCCGCCGTCCTCCTTCAGGTAGGTCTCCTCGGAGGTGTCGTATTCATAGCCGTCGGGGACCTTGATGACCTGGACGTGGTAGGCGAATGCCGGCTTTTCAAACATGATCGTGCCGTCCTCGTCGGAGGTCATGGGCTCGCAGGTATCGTCGTCGCACACGTTGGCGATGACGCCCTCCACCGGGTCGCCGTTCTGATCGGTGAACACCAGCGCATAGGAGCTGTAGCCCTCCTCGGACTCATCGCCGGCCTTGGCGGTCTCGTCGGTGCTGGGCTCGGTGCCGTCGGCATAGGTCCAGCCGTCCAGCTCATAGTCCTCCAGCAGCGTGTTGGCGTTCTCCTCGCTGACGAGCAGCCACACCACCAGACCCGGGTCGTCGGGATCGTCGGTGTAGAAGTCCACCTCGCTGTAGCTGTAGCCCGTCTCCTCCATGGAGTCGATGTCCGTGGAGTACAGGAACTCCTCCCCGTCCAGGCATTCGGCCAGGGTGTAGAACACGCCGTCATAGTCGCAGGTGATGAAGCTGCCGTCCGGGTCCACGCCCTCGGCGACGGTGACGGAGAACTCCGCCGTGCCGCTGGGCACGATGTAGGCCTTGACGGGGGTGCCGACCATCTCCTCCAGGTCGGGATCGAAGACCACTTCCTGGGCGTCCTCGCTGATGACGGTCAGCGCGGTCTCCTCCCCGTGGGGATAGACGGGTACGGCGGCCAGTGCCTCCTCCGCGGCCTCGCCGGAGACCAGCCGGACCTCGTCGAACCAGGCCATATCGTCGCCGGAGGCCTCCATCTCGTCCTTCTCATAGCCCAGCAGCACCTCGTACTCGCCGGCCTCCTCGAAGGTGTAGGCAAAGGCCAGCCAGTCCCGCTCGCCGGTGAGGGTCTTGACCTGCTCGCCGTCCACCATGACGAACAGATCGTCATAGTAGCACTCGCAGGAGACCTTGTACTGCAGGCTCAGCACGTCGCCGGCCTGGGCGTTCACCGTCAGGCCCACGGCGGAGCTGGAGCGGTCCTGCTCGGCGTTGGTCGTGACCAGGCAGGTCACGTCCTCGTCCTCATCCTCGTACACGGCCACGGGCCAGTTGTATTTGTCCTCCGGGTTGAACACGGTCACATCGCCGGCGTCCTCGCCCAGCAGCGCGGCGGCCAGCTCCTCCGGATCGGTGGGGGCCACGGTGGGCTCGGGGGGAGGGGGCTCGGGGAAGCCGTCGGTCAGGATGTTGGGCTCGGTGTAGTCGTCGCCCACGAACTCGTCGAACAGCAGGGGGAAGGCCTCCTCGGCGATCTGAGAGCCCACCTCGATGGCGCAGATGACGCCGTTGCGGTCGATGACCACGGAGGTGGGGATGCCCTCGTCCACGAAGATGTCGCTCAGGCCGACCTCATCCCGGCCCACCGGGAAGGTCATGCCGTGCTCCTCCACATAGTCGGCCAGCACCTCGTCGGTGTCCTCCGGCTCTACGGACAGGGCGAAGATCTCCATATCGTCCTTGTACTGCTCGTAGGCCTTTTCCATGTTGGGGAACTCCATCTCGCAGGGGCCGCACCAGGTGGCCCACAGGTTCAGAAGTACCATGTCCTTTTCCTTCAGCACCTCGCTGAGGGTGTACTCCTCGCCGTCGAAGGTGGTGAAGGAGAAGTCCTCCAGCTCGTCGCCCAGACCAGGCAGCGCGGCCTCTTCCTCCTCTTCCCCGGCGGCAAAGGCGCTCATAGGCGCCAGGCACAGGACCAGCGCCAGCAGCAGCGCCAGGATCTGCTTGCATTTCATAGTCGGTTTCCTCCCTATCACGTTAAAGATTTGCCGTAATAAATATACGTCCCCGGCGCCGTTCTGTCAAGGCGGCGGCGAAAACTTTCCCCCTTTTTCCGCCAGCCCTTGCGTCCGGGGCGGTTTTCTTTTATAATGTTCCCGCGGCTACGGCCGCGGAGGAGGCGAGCTCATGGAAAAAGCGCTGCGGGCAGCGCGCGTTGCCCTGGCCATCCTGACGGCGGCGGTCTGTCTGGCGCTGATATGGCAGGCTGTGGATATCTATCGGATCGGCAACAGCCCGTCCAACTTCAGCGCTCCCGGCGTGCGCATCCAGCCGGTATACTCCCGTCCGATCGTGACGGAGCGCCTGGGCGCGGTGGCCCCGCTGCTGTACGGCTACGCCGGCGCGGCGGTATCGGTCATGCTCTGGCAGGCCATCGCCGGCAAAAAAGCCCGCCCGGCCATCCAAAAGCCGGCACCCCAGCCCGGAAGCGCGCCTCGCTGGCTGCGGCCGGCGCTGTACGCCGCGGCCGGCGCGCTCATCCTGCTGGGGGCGCTGAACGGCGGTGCCCGGGACGTGCTGGTGAAAGCCATCAATATCTGTACGGAGTGTATCGGCCTTGGATGATATCAGAACGAAAAAGCGCATCAGGGACTTTCTGCCCACCCGGCGGCGGCTCATCCAGCTGTACGCGGCGCTGCTGCACAACGCCAATCTGAAGGGCTACATCCAGGGGGAGGTCTACACCGGCAGGACAAAGACCCTCTGCGTGCCGGGGCTGAACTGTTATTCCTGCCCCGGGGCGGCGGGCGCGTGCCCTCTGGGCGCGCTGCAAAACGCCCTGGCCTCCACCGGCAATCGGGCGCCCTATTACATGCTGGGCATCCTGCTGCTGCTGGGCCTGACCCTGGGCCGGACCATCTGCGGGTTTCTGTGCCCCTTCGGATTGCTGCAGGAGCTGCTCCACAAGATCCCCGCCCCCAAGCTGAAAAAGTCCCGCTTCACCCGGGCGCTGAGCTATTTGAAATACGTCATCCTGGCGGTGTTCGTGCTGGCCATCCCCCTGTATTACGCCGCGCAGCACGTTCCCATGCCCGGCTTTTGCAAGTACATATGCCCCGCCGGCACCTTCGGGGGCGCTCTGGGCCTGCTGGCGAACCCGGCCAACGCCGACAAATTCTCCATGCTGAACATCCTGTTCACCCGCAAGTTCGTCATCATGGTACTGGTGTTCGGCGTCTGCGTGTTCGTCTATCGGGCGTTCTGCCGCTTTTTGTGCCCCCTGGGGGCCATATACGGCCTGTTTTCCCGCATCGCCCTGGTGGGCGTGCGGGTGGAGCCGGACAAGTGCACCGGCTGCGGTCTGTGCGTGGGCGGGTGCAAGATGGACGTGCGCCGTGTGGGCGACCACGAGTGCATCCACTGCGCCGGGTGCGTGGACCTGTGCCCCACCCAGGCCATATCCCTGCGGGCGGGCAAGGCCGTGCTGTACGCCGGAAAGAAGGCCGAGGAGTCCCGGAAAAAGGCCCTGGCCGCCCGGCGGGCCGTGGCCTGGGCGCTGGCGCTGGCGGTGCTGGCGGGCGTGCTGGTATACTTCAACGCCCCCCGGGCCGAACAGCAGCCCGCCCCCTCTCCCTCCCCTGCGCCCACGGAGCAGGCGGCCGCCGTCCTCCCCGCCGACGAGCCGGACGCCGCCGCGTCTCCGGATGAGCCGGAAGCCCCGCCCGCAGAGGAGCCGGACGTCACCGCGCCGCCGGATATCCCCGAGGGCAGCCAGGTGGGGATGCGCGGTCCGGCCTTCACCGCGCCGCTCTACGGCGGCGGCACCTTCGATCTGGCGGACACCCGGGGCCGGGTGACCGTGCTCAACTTCTGGGCCACCTGGTGCACCCCCTGCGTCAACGAGCTGCCCTATTTTGAGCAGCTGCACCAGACCTATGGGGAGGACGTAGCCATCCTGGCGGTCCACTCCGATCTGGTGACCGACGACGTGGAGGAGTACCTGTCCCTGTTCGATTACACCATCCCCTTCGCCCTGGACGACAGCGGCGTGGTGGCGGCCTACGGCGGCTCCACCATGCTCCCCCAGACCGTGGTCCTGGACCAGGACGGCGTCATCGTCTACAACCAGGTCGGCTCCGTCACCTACCAGTCCCTGGACGCCATCGTCTCCCCCCTGCTGGACCGGTGAGCCGCGCAAAAGACCGCCCCTGCCGAAATGGCCGGGGCGGTCTTTTGCTGTCGGTCCGCTCTATCGCTCGTAGTGGTGAGCTTCCTGCAGGACCATCTCCTTCACCTTCATCAGCCGGACCTTGGTGGAGGACTCGTTCTCCGCCAGCTTCATGGTGATGTAGTGGATGTTCTCCTGCAGCTCCGGGATCATCACGTACTCCAGGGCGTTGACCCGCCGGCGGGTCTTTTCGATGTCCTCGGCCAGCATCTGCATGGTCTTCTCCACCTGGGCCAGCTCCAGCATGTCCTCGAACACCGCGTACAGCCGGCTGATGGCGTCGTCCAGCTCGCCGCTGGTCTGGGCAAAGCCGTAAGGAAGCTGGCCGGTCTCGTCCGGGGACTGGCTCTGAAAGTCGTACACCGGCACGTTCACGCTCATGATGTTCTTATGGCTCACCCCCAGCTCCACCCGCTGCCGGGCGTAGAGCAAGCTCTGCTCCAGCATCTCCGGGCTCATGACGGCGCTGGCCATGCTCATGGCGGCGAAGGCCTCGGAAAGGCCCTTGTCCACCTTCTCCCGCAGCTGCTTGTTGCGGCGGACGATGTCCATGAACTGGCGCATCTCCTCGTCCCGCTTGTCCTTTAAGAGCTTGTGGCCGCGGCTGGCGGTGCGCAGACGTCCCTTCAGCTGGTTGAGCACCATTCTCGTGGGGGTCACGGCGCTTTTCGGCATATGATCACCTCGCTATCCGGAACTGTGCCCGGCTCATTCCTCTTCCTTCTTGGGCATATACTTCTCGATCTGCTCCACCTTCAGGCGCTTCAGCTCGCTGCGGGGCAGCAGGCTGAGCAGCTCCCAGCCCAGATCCAGCGTCTCGATGATGGACCGGTTGGTCTGGTTCCCCTGGTTTACATAACGTTTTTCAAACTCGTCGGCGAACAGGGCGAACTTCTTATCCGTCTCGCTCAGGGCCGCCTCGCCCAGGATGGTCATCAGCTCCTTGGCCTCCTTACCGGCGGCATAGGCGGAGAACAGCTGGTTCATGGTGCCGGCGTGGTCCTCCCGGGTGCGGCCCTCGCCCACGCCCTTGTCCTTCAGACGGCTCAGGCTGGGCAGCACGTCCACCGGGGGCACGATGCCCTTGCGGTGCAGCTCACGGGAGAGGATGATCTGGCCCTCGGTGATGTAGCCGGTCAGGTCGGGGATGGGGTGGGTCTTGTCGTCCTCGGGCATGGTGAGGATGGGGATCATGGTGATGGAGCCCTTCTTCCCCACACGCCGGCCGGCGCGCTCGTACAGGGTCGCCAGGTCGGTGTACATGTAGCCGGGATAGCCGCGGCGGCCGGGGACTTCCTTCTTGGCCGCGGAGACCTCACGCAGGGCCTCGGCGTAGTTGGTGATGTCGGTCAGGATGACCAGCACGTGCATGTCCTTCTCGAAGGCCAGGTACTCCGCCGCCGTCAGGGCCATACGGGGGGTGGAGATGCGCTCCACGGCGGGGTCGTTGGCCAGGTTGGAGAAGACCACGGTCCGGTCGATGGCGCCGGTGCGGCGGAAGTCGTTGATGAAGTACTCCGACTCCTCGAAGGTGATGCCGATGGCGGCGAACACCACGGCGAAGCTCTCGTCGGTGCCCAGCACCTTGGCCTGCCGGGCGATCTGGGCGGCCAGGGCCGCGTGGGGCAGACCGGAGCAGGAGAAGATGGGCAGCTTCTGGCCCCGGACCAGGGTGTTCAGTCCGTCGATGGTGGACACGCCGGTCTGGATGAACTCGGCGGGGTAGGCCCGGGCGGAGGGGTTCATGGGCAGGCCGTTGATGTCCTCATACTTCTCCGGCAGGATGGCGGGGCCGCCGTCGATGGGCTCGCCCATGCCGTTGAAGACCCGGCCCAGCATGTCCTCGCTGACGCCCAGCTGCAGGGGGTGGCCCAGAAACCGGACCTTGGAGCCGGCCAGGTTGATGCCTTGGGCGCTCTCGAACAGCTGCACCACGGCCACGTCGCCGTCCACCTCCAGGACCTTGCAGCGGCGCTTTTCCCCGTTTGGCAGTTCGATCTCCGCCAGCTCGTCGAATGTGACGCCCTCCACGTTTTTGACCATCATCAGAGGGCTCGCTATCTCACTGATCGTCTGATATTCCCGGATCACTGGTCCTCACCTCCCGCGGTAAGCTTCCGGATCTGCTGCTGCATCTGTTCCTCGATCTCGGCGTACTCGCTCTCGTACTTGCCCGGCAGGATCATCTTGGCCCGGCCGATCCGCTCCCGGGCGGGGATGGCGAACAGCCCATCCAGGCCGGCGCCCTTGTTCATGGCCTCCCGGCACAGCTCGTCGTAGCGCAGGATCAGCCCCAGCAGGCGGAACTGCTTGTCATAGGAGGAGTAGGCGTCCTCGTCCATGAAGGCGTTCTGCTGCAAAAAGTCCTCCCGGAGCATTTTGGCGGTCTCCAGGGTCATCTGGTCGGCGGCGCTGAGGGAATCCCGGCCCACCAGCTTGACGATCTCGTTGAGGCTCTCCTCCTCCTGGAGGATGGCCATGGCCTTGTCCCGCAGGGCCATGAAGCCGGGGAACTGGCTGTCGTACCAGTCCTTCAGGGTGTCCACATACAGGCTGTAGCTTGTCAGCCAGTTGATGGCGGGGAAGTGGCGGGCGTAGGCCAGGGAGCTGTCCAGGCCCCAGAACACCTTGACGATGCGCATGGTGGACTGGCTGACGGGCTCGGAGGTGTCGCCGCCCGGAGGGGACACGGCGCCGATGGCGGTGATGGAGCCCTGGCGGCTGTCGGTGCCCAGGCATTCCACCACGCCGGCCCGCTCGTAGTACTGGGCCAGACGGCTGGCCAGGTAGGCGGGGTAGCCCTCCTCGCCGGGCATCTCCTCCAGCCGTCCGCTCATCTCACGCAGGGCCTCGGCCCAGCGGGAGGTGGAGTCTGCCAGCACGGCCACGTCGTAGCCCATGTCCCGGAAGTACTCGGCGATGGTGATGCCGGTGTAGATGCTGGCTTCACGGGCCGCCACGGGCATATCGGAGGTGTTGGCGATCAGCACGGTCCGCTGCATCAGGCTCTCCCCGGAGCGGGGATCCTTCAGCTCGGGGAACTCCATGAGCACGTCGGTCATCTCGTTGCCCCGCTCGCCGCAGCCGATGTAGACCACGATGTCCACGTCGGACCACTTGGCCAGCTGGTGCTGGACCACGGTCTTGCCGCTGCCGAAGGGGCCGGGCACGGCGGCCGTGCCGCCCTTGGCGATGGGGAACAGGGTGTCGATGACCCGCTGGCCGCTGTTCATGGGCCGGCTGGGCATGTATTTGTGTTTATAGGGCCGGGCCACGCGCACGGGCCAGCGCTGCATCATGGTGACCTGGTGCTCATTGCCCTTGTCGTCCTTCACCACGGCCACGGTCTCATCCACGGTGTACTTGCCGCCGGAGATGGACTGCACCACGCCGGACACCCCCACGGGGACCATGATCTTGTGGAGGATGGCGGCGGTCTCCTGGACCGTGCCCAGCACGTCGCCGCTCTTCACCACGTCCCCCGCCTTCACCGCGGCGGTGAACTCCCAGATCTTCTTCCGGTTCAGGCTGGGCACCTCCACGCCCCGGGCGATGGTGTCGCCGGTGGCGTCCCGGATCTCGGTCAGGGGCCGCTGGATGCCGTCGTATATATTGGTGAGCAGCCCCGGCCCCAGCTCCACGCTCAGAGGCGTGCCGGTGGTCTCCACGGCCGCGCCCGGCCCCAGGCCGGAGGTCTCCTCATAGACCTGGATGGAGGCGCTGTCGCCCTTCATCTGAAGGATCTCGCCGATCAGCCGCTGGCTGCCCACGCGCACCACGTCGGACACATTGGCGTCCGCCAGGCCGGTGGCCACCACCAGCGGGCCGGAAACTTTTGTGATCGTTCCGCTCATGCTTTGACCTTCTTTCGGTAGAATTATGCCTTCCCAAGCAGGGGAAGATCAGGACCTGTTCTCACAGGCGGATCATGTTCAAAGGATATTGACGCCGACGGCCCGCTCCACCGCGGCCTGGAGGGCCGACTGGCCCAGCCCCAGGGAGCCGTCCTTGCCGGGGATGAGGATCACCGCGGGGCTGGGGCTGTCCTTGAAACGGTCGATGTCTGTCTTCAGGGCCTCGGCCAGGTTCTCCTCCAGATAGATGATGGCGTATTCGTCCGGCCGGTCGGGCTTCGTCAGCTCCCGGAAGATCTTATGGGCCTCCGCCGCCTCCCGGACGGGGAAGGTGTCCAGTCCCAGGGCCTTGAAGCCGATGACCGTGTCCGGTCCGCCGATGACCGCGATCTTATACATAGCTCACACGCAACCTTTCCCGCAGGGCCTCCGGGCTGAGACCGCCGCGCTTTCCCAGCAGCACCATCCGGGCGGCGGTGATCTCCGCCTCCAGACTGGCCACATAGGCCACCGCCACCTCCGGGCCGAAGGAGACCCGCTTGGCGCCGGTGAGGTAGCCGGTCAGGGCGTTGTCGCACTCCCGCTCGAAGGCGGCCAGGGGCGCGCCGGCGGCGGCCTGCTGGCCCAGCTCGGCGCACTTTTCCAGCGCCTGCTCCCGAAAAACCTCCGTCACCGGCTCGGCGTATACCCGGCAGACGCGCTCCGCCGGCACGTTGCCGCCGTCGATGAGCGCCGTGCGCAGCAGTCCCTCGTCCATGTGCCCCCGGACGCAGCGCACCGCGCTGCGCAGGTTGGCCACGTCGATGTTCAAACGCACATAGCCGGTGTAAAACGGCGTGGAAAGGCCCTCCGTCAACGCCAGCATCTCGGCGAAATAGGCCTTGTCCAGGCCCATGTCCGCCAGCTGGGGGTTGGCCGTGCGGGGCAGGGTGGTCCGCGCCTGGCGGATGGCCTCGGCCAGCGGCTCCGGCACGCCCTTCCAGCTGTCCTCCACGAAGGCCGCCGTCAGCGTCCCGGGCGCCACCCGGCCGCAGCCGGACAGGAGCCTGGCGCTGTCGCCGGGGCCGTCCTCGCCCTTTACCAGCACCTTGGCGTTGTGATAGTCGTATTTCAGGCGGAAGGCGGTGACGATCTCCTTCTCCGGGCAGAGCTTCTCAAACTCCTCCAGGAAGGCCGCCCGCCGGGCGGAGAATGCCTCCTCCAGCCGGGCGTCCGACGCTCCCGTCAGATCGGGGAAGCCGCACTCGGTCAGCACCTTGGCCGCCTCGTCGAAATCCGCCGCCTCCACCATCTGCTCCAGCCGCTTGGACCCCAGCAGGGCGTTCTCCCTGGCCCGGATGTAGGTAGACAGGAACAGATAATCGGTACTCTTCACTTTTGACAAGAGTATTCCTCCTTGTCCTTTCGTCGCTCGCGGGCCGCCCCGCGCCGTCTCAGCCAAACAGCTCCGCGGCCACATCGGAGGCCATATCCTCCCGGGCCTGGGCCATCAGGGCCTCCACGGTGCAGTTGACGGACACGCTGCCCTGCCGGCAGATCAGCCCCCGGTCGAAGGCGCCCTCCCTGTCGGAGAGGGTGAGCTTTCCGGTCTTCCCCGCCGCGCGCAGCGCGGCATTGGCCCGGTCCACCACCTTGCGGCCGTAGGCCTTCCGGTCGGCCCCGTTCAGAACGATCTCCTCCGTGCCGGTGGCGGCGGCCCTGGCGGCCAGCGCCGCCAAAAAGGCCACGTACTCCTCCCCCGACAGGCCGTTCAGCTTCGCCTCTGCCTTGTCGAAGGCCTCCGCCACGATGGACTGCTTGAAGCTGAGCACGCTCTTGCGGGCCTCCATATCGGCGGTCTTGGCCAGACGCTGGACCCGGTCCTCCGTGGCGGCCACGCCCTGGCGGAACCGCTCCCAGTAGCTGTCCTGGGCCTTCTTCTCGCCCTCGGCCTTGATGGTCTGGCAAGTGTCGTGGGTCTGCTGGGCGATGCGGGCGGCGTCCGCCACGGCGTCGTTCTCGATACGGGCCGTGATCTTGTCGATGCCGTTCATGCTGCTCCCTCTCTTATCCTCAGGCGCTGATATTGATGATCATCAGCATGGAGGCCAGCAGGGACAAAATGGCGTAGAACTCCACGGTGATGCACAGCACCATGCCCTTGGACCAGTCGTCGGGCTTCTTGGCCAGGATGTTGATGGAGCCGGCGGCCACGCGGCCCTGGGCGATGGCGGAAAACAGGCCGCCCAGCGCCATGGGCAGGCACGCGGCGAAGTACTGCAGGCCCTGGGCCACGGTGAGATCGGGCAGGGAGCCGCTGAGCAGGCCCATGCGGAACACCGCAAAGAACCAGACCACCAGGCCGTACAGACCCTGGGTGCCGGGGATGACCTGCAGGATCAGCACCTTACCGAACTTGCCGGGGTCCTCGCACAGCAGGCCAGTGCCGGCCTCGCCGGCGATGCCCGTGCCCTTGGCGGAGCCGATGCCGCTCAGCACCGCCGCCAAGCCCGCGCCCAGCAGCGCCAGCGCCAGGCCGCCGAAAGATTCCAAGAAACTCATGATGTTGTCCTCCTTATTCTTTGACGATGTCGACGAATTTTGTCTGTATATCCAGGGGACGGAAGGGTTTGCCGCCGTCCTCATAGAATTTGTTGAAGAACTCCAGGCACTGGAGCCGCAGATCGTGCACGTAGCAGCCCAGCAGGTTCAAGGCGAAGTTCAGCGCGTTGCCCACCAGGGAGATGACCACGAACACGAAGATGTTGCCCGGGATGGCCCCCAGGGTGTTGAACACCTGGGCGATGACGCTGCCGGCCAGCATCAGGGCCATGAGACGGGAGTAGGACAAGATGTCCCCGAAAAAGCCGGTCACATGGTTGTAGACGGAGCCAAAGATGCCGGTGATCTTGCCCATGCCCTTGCCGGTGATGATGGGTCCGATCACCACCATGGCCAGTCCCGCGTACAGCACGATGTTGGTGTGCAGCAGGAACATGCAGCCGAGGCCCGCGAACACCACCCACCAGGTGACCTCCTCGAACACCGCGTCCAGCACCTGGCCGGCCTTGATCTTCCGCACGAAGCTCACCGCCATGCCGGTGACGATGTGCACGAAGCCCAGGGCCATGGAGCCGATGAGGATGGACAGCGTGTCGTCCAGCGGCGTGAACAGGCTGGGCAGGGCGAAATCCTTTCCGGTGGTCAGCTTCACCACCTGGGTGAGGAAGTCGCCGAAGAAGCCGCCGGTGACGGCGCCGAAAATAAAGGTGCTCACGCCGCCCATCAGCAGCAGTCCGGACATGTAGCCCATCATGCCCCGGGGCCGGGACCGTTTCAGCAGCAGCCCCATGACGATCATCAGGATGCCGTAGCCCATGTCCGCCATCATCATGCCGTAAAACAGGATGAAGAAGGGGAACATCAGGGGGTTGGGGTCCACGCCGGAATAGGCCGGCAGGGAGTACATCTCCGTGACCATGTTCATGGGCTTGGTGATGGGGCCGTTTTTCAGCTGCACCGGCACCTCCGGGTACTCGTCCTCGGCGGGGTCGGAAAACTCCCAGGCGCAGTCCAGGCTCTGGAAGCAGTCGGTCAGCTCCTTCTCCGCCTCGGCGGGGCACCAGCCCTCCAGGACCACCACGCTGTCCGTGCCCCGCAGCCGCTCGGCCGCCTCGGCCCGGGCGCACTGGGTGGCCAGCCGGTCGGCGGACAGGCGCAGGGACGCGGTCCGCTGCTTCTCCCCGGCGATCTGATCCACGATCTGGCGGCGCTGCACCTCGATCTCCTCCAGCTGCCGCTGCCGCCGGTCTATGTTGTCCCGGGCGGTGCCGGTCAGGCCGGGGAAGGACACAGGCGTGCATCCCACGGTGCGCATGGCGTCCAGCACGCCGTCGATCTCCTCCTGCATGGCGATGACGGCGAAGCACTTTTGCTGCTCGTCCTGGCTGACCAGCACAAGCTGTACCAGCTCGGTGGCGCTCTCCGCCGCGTCCGCCACGGATTCCATGTCCACCGCGGCGGGCACGTTGGCCAGGGCCAGGGCGCAGCTCTTCGTCCCGGCGGTCTCCAGGGTCAGATCCAGCGCCTCCCAGGGCCGCAGGGACTCGATCTCGTCCTGCAGCCGCAGCTGATCCGCCGCCAGACGGCGGATCTGGCCGTCCCAGTCGTTCAGCTGCCGGGCCAGGGCCATATCCTGCTCCAGGGCGCCGCTGTCCAAAAATTCCTCCTCGGCCACCTCCGGCCGGGGGGCAAGGAGCTTTTTCTTCTCCGGGGCATAGCGCTCCATCACCCGCAGGGCGGCTTCCATCTCCGCCCTGGCGGTGCGCGCCTCGGTCAGCCCCGCCCGCTCCGGGCGCAACAGCGCCGCGCCGTCCTCCGGGGAGGCCGGCTCCTCCGGCTCGTGGACCTCCACGCAGCCCAGCCGCAGCAGCTTGTCCATCAGCTGGTCACGCTGGGCGCGCACGGCGATGAGCCGGAGCTTTTTCATCCTGACAATGGCCATCAGCCGTTCACGATCCTTTCCACGATCCTGTCCACGACCGCATCCATCTTCCGGTCAGCCCGTGCCTTCATGGCCGCCTGCCGGTTGCGGGTGTTGGAAGCCAGCACGCCGGCGTCCTCCTTGGCCTTCTCGTCCGCCTTGCGGACCAGGTCCTTGATCTCGCTGTCCGCCTTGCTCACCGCGGCGTCTGCCGCGGCCTTGGCGGCCTGCTCCGCCTCCTCGACGGCCTTTTTCGCCTCCGTCTGGGCGGCGGCGCGGATCTGCCGGGCCTTCTCCTCCGCCAGAGCGATGGTATCCAGCGCCTCCAATGACATATCGAACACCTCCTGACCTGTTGGATCACAAGCGGTTAGGATAATAGCAGTGCCAACGCTATTATACCAGATATTGTATCCATACCCTATTATAATACACTGTTTCCGGGCCGGGCGCAATAGGCATTTCTATATTTTTAACCAAACATCCCGGCCGGGGGCTCAGCTGCCCTGGAGGATCTCCGCGGCCTCCTCCTTCGCCTCCCGGGCGGCGCTCTTCGCCAGCAGCTTCAGCGTCCCCAGGGCGGCGGCGCGGGTGTCGTCCTCCATGCCCGCCACCGTGCGCACGAAGCTCACCGCCGTGTCGAACCAGTTCTCCTTCATCTCGTGCATGGTGGCCATCTGGGTGCCGGTCATGAAGCTGTACACCGTGTCGGCGAACTGCTCGAACTGCTCCGGGGTGGTGCCGGCGATCCATTCCTTGATGGCCCCGTCCACGAACCGGCTGCCGCCGGTGACGGTCTCCAGGCTGTCGAACCGGGGCCCGGCCAGCTGCCAGGAGTACACGTCGTGCTGGCTCAGGCCCTTTTCCGTGCTGTGGACCACGGTGTGGCCCTCCGGGTGGTTGAGGAGCATCCCCACCACCGAGGACTGGGGCACGAAGGTGGCGATGCGGCCGGCGATCCGCCGGTACGCCTCCTTCTCCAGGATCTCGTCGAAAAAGCCCGGACCATCATAATTGTAGATGGTGTCGATCCGCTCCTGGACCGCCGGCGAGCAGAATGCCCCGGCGTACATGGCCAGGTTGCCCCCCTTGGAGTGGCCGCCCAGCAGCAGCCGGCCGCCGAAGCGCGCGCCGGTCTCGTCGGCGTACTCCGCCGCCATCTCCTGGCCGGGGATGGGGCACAGGTAGGACATATTCAGATCCTCCTTCCAGCCCACCACTGTGTTGTCCGTGCCCCGGTAGGCCACGTAGGCCCGGCCGTCCCCCAGCAGCACGGTCACGGCGGAGAACTGGGTCTGCACCCGCTCGTCCAGCCGGCTGACGTGCCAGCCGGCCAGCATGTCTCCGAACCGGGCGGAGGCCGCCATCCTCTCCAGCAGCTCCCGGTCCCGCATCTTCCACCGCTCCGCCAGGGCACCGTCGTCCAGGGCGTCCCGGGCGATGTCCCGGATGGGGACGGGCTGTCCCGTCAGGGGGCGGGAAAAGTGCTCGAAGGGTATGTAGGCGAAGCGGGCCAGGATCATCCCGTCCAGCTCGTTGAAGGGGATCTGATCCAGGGTCAGGTCGCCCCGCCAGAGGAAATAGTCGAATATATCCGCCACAGTGCATGCGCCTCCTTGTGATGTGAACGGTCATAGACAGCTGTCGCAGTAAGCCGCCGCGTCGAACGGGTCCAGCGGGCTGTCCGCCCGCAGATACAGCGGATGGTGGGGGTGGCCCTTCTTGCTCCGGGCCCCGGCGGTATACCACGCCGCGCCATAGCGCTGGCCCACGGCGATCATATCCGCCAGGCACGTCTTCAGATAGGCCCGGCTCTCGATGATATTCCCCCAGGCGGCCCACACCGCCGGGCTCTCGCCGCCCCGGGCCAGCGCCCAGTCGAAGGCGGCCATGTTCTCCCGGTGCAGGGCCGGGTTCAGCTCCCGCTCCATGTCCTGGGGGCGCGTGGCCCGCTGGGCATAGACGTTGAACATGATGAAGCTGTCGAAGCCGTTGGCCTGTGCGATGCGCTCCACGCTCTTCAGGGTGGGGTCCAGATCCCCCGGCGCCGCCGTGGAGGGATTGACGCCGATGCACACCAGGGGCCGCTCCCCCCGGGTGCCCAGTATGTACCGGTAATCGGTGTAAAAGTCCGGCACGTACAGCCACTTGGACCGGTCGTATCCGCCGCCGCGGCCGGACTGCGCCAGCGCCTGGTCAAATCCCAGCACCTCCAGCTCCCGCGTGGGCGCGGATGGGATATGCACATCCATCACCTCCCCACTGGCTATTATAATTGACACGGGCCAAAAATGGAAGTAAAATCATCAAAACGATGCTGACGACAGGAGGCGGCCCTCTATGCCCACACCCGAGATCCTGGCCCCCGCCGGCGGGGCGGAGCAGCTTCTGGCTGCGGTCCGCTGCGGCGCGGACGCGGTCTATCTGGGCACGGAGGGCTTCAACGCCCGGCGGGGCGCGGCCAACTTCGGTCCCGAGGCGCTGGCCGGGGCCGCCCGGCTTTGCCGCACCCACGGGGCAAAGCTCTATGTGACCGTGAACACCCTGGTGATGGACGGGGAGCTCGCCGCTATGGAGGAGACGGCGGACGCCATCGCCGCCGCCGGGGCCGACGGGGTCATCCTGCAGGACATGGCCGCGCTGCGGCTGTTCGCGGGGCGGTACCCCTCCCTGCACCGGGTGGCCTCCACCCAGACCGCCGTCCACAACGCGGACGGGGCGCGGTTTTTGCAGGACGCGGGCTTCGACAGCTTCGTGCTGGCCCGGGAGCTGAGCCTGGCCGAGATGGAGAAGATCTGCTCCGCCGTGTCCATCCCGGCGGAGGCCTTCGTCCACGGGGCCCACTGCATGAGCCTGTCCGGTGCCTGCTATCTTTCCGCCATGCTGGGCGGCCGTAGCGGCAACCGGGGCCTGTGCGCCCAGCCCTGCCGGCTGGACTGGCGGTGCGGCGGGGCGGACCACGTCCTGTCCCTGAAGGACATGAGCCTCATGGGCCACATCCGCGCCCTGGCCGGCGCCGGGGTGGCGACATTGAAGATCGAGGGGCGCATGAAGCGGCCGGAGTACGTGGCCGCGGCGGTGACCGCCTGCAAAAACGCCCGGGCGGGAGAGCCCTTCGACGCCGATACGCTGGCCGCCGTCTTCTCCCGCAGCGGCTTCACCGACGGCTATCTCACGGGAAAACGGGACCGGTCCATGTTCGGCTACCGCACCAAGGAGGACGTGACCGGCGCGGAAAAGGTGCTTGGCCAGCTGGCGGCGCTGTACCGGAAGGAAAAACCCACCGTGCCGGTCGACATGGCCTTCGCCATGGACGCGGCCGGCGCCCGGCTCACTGTCTCCGACGGGACGCATACCGCCGCGGCGGACGGTCTTGCGCCGGAGTCCGCCCTCAACCGCCCCCTGGACCCGGACCGGGCCCGGGAGAGCCTGTCCAAGACCGGCGGGACGCAATATTATGTAAACTCTTTTAGCGCCGACCTCGCCCCCGGCCTGACCATGCCCGTGTCGGCCCTGAACGGCATGCGCCGCCAGGCGCTCTCGGCGCTGGACGACGTCCGGGGACAGGTCCCGGA
Source organism: uncultured Oscillospiraceae bacterium (assembly GCA_947626345.1). Lineage (GTDB taxonomy): Bacteria > Bacillota > Clostridia > Oscillospirales > Oscillospiraceae > CAJOIG01. Next base: position 16,047 of record CANQSF010000030.1, read on the forward strand.
TATCCCCCGGCGCGCCTTCTCCTTCGCCCCGGTCCCGGGCCGGGCGCACCTCTCCCCCTCCCCCCTGTGGGCCCGCTTCTACCGGGCGGACCAGATCGCCCGGCCCCAGGCGCTGGACCGGATCATCCTGCCCATAGAGGCCGTGACGCCCGCCCTGATCCGGCAATATGGGGACAAGCTCACCGGCGCGCTGCCGGCGGTGTGCTTTCCTGAGGACGAGCCGGCGCTGGAGGCCCGGCTGGAGACCCTGGCAGCGGCGGGCTTACGGGAGGTCTGGGCGGAGAACATCTACGGCGTCGCCCTGGGAAAACGGCTGGGCCTCGCCGTCCGGGGCGGCTTTGGGCTGAACATCACCAACGCCCAGAGCGCGGATTTTTATGTCAACCAAGGTCTGGCCAGCCTCACCCTCTCCTTCGAGCTGCCCATGAGCGCCGTCAAGGCGCTGGACGCAGCCGTCCCCTGGGGGATCGCCGTGTACGGCTACCTGCCGTTGATGCGTCTCAGGAACTGCCCCGTCCGGGCCCATCTGGGCTGCGAAAAATGCGGCGGCCAGGGCGCGCTCACCGACCGGCGGGGCGTACAGTTTGTCGTGGAGTGCGGCGAAAGGCGGTACTCCACCCTGCTCAACAGCCTGCCTCTGCACATCGCCGGCCGGGACGACCCCGGCGACTTTCGGCTCTTGTGGTTCACCCGGGAGAGCCGGGAGCAGTGCGGCCGGGTCATAGAGGACTTTCTGCTGGACCGGCCCGCCGACGGCCCCCGCACCGGCGGGCTCTACTACCGGAAATTGTTGTGATCCGCCGCCTTCTGACGGCCTTCTCCGCATATACTTGACAGGCTGAGGTGTTTTCCTTGACAAACCCCGGCCGGCCATGCTACAATGTCGCTCAATCCAAGAGGGAGTAGTCGGCATATATTATATGCGGTAACATCGACATACTGGCGCGGGCCGCGCCCGGTGGTACATGAAACGACGAGACTCATGGACAGCGACGCTGTCTGTGGGTCTCGTGTTTTATTGAAGGGGGCAACTGATGAGTCTTTGGGAGCTGTTCATCCTGGCGCTGGGCCTGTCCATGGACGCCTTCGCCGTGAGCATCTGCAAGGGGCTGAGCCTGGGAAAGATCCGGCCGAAGCACATGGCCGTCGCCGGGGCCTGGTTCGGCGGGTTCCAGGCGCTGATGCCCCTCATCGGCTACTTCCTGGGCCGGTTCTTCGCGGAGCTGATCACCGCCTACGACCACTGGATCGCCTTCGGGCTGCTGGCCTTCATCGGCGGGAAGATGGTCTGGGAGGCCCTGGATCCCAAGGAGGAGAGCGTGGACGGGGCCATGGACATGAAGACCATGTTCCTGCTGGCGGTGGCCACCAGCATCGATGCGCTGGCGGTGGGGGTCACCTTCGCGTTTTTGGAGGTGAACATCCTGCCGGCGGTGCTGTTCATCGGCGCCACCACCTTCCTCTGCTCGGCGGCGGGGGTGAAGATCGGCAGCGTGTTCGGCCAGCGGTATAAGCAAAAGGCGGAGCTGGCCGGCGGGATCGTGCTGGTACTGATTGGCCTAAAGATCCTGCTGGAGGGCCTGGGCATTTTGTGAGGTTTGCCGGACAGCCACCCGTTGTAAAAAAACGCAAAAATGTGTATAATCATCCTATATTTTACTAAGGAAGCGAGGCGTGACCATGGACGAGAACGCGAAAAACTTTATTCTTGACTTTGTGGCGGAGGACATCGGCCCCGGAGGGCGTTTCGAGGGCCAGCAGGTGCACACCCGCTTCCCGCCGGAGCCCAACGGCTATCTGCACATCGGCCACTGCAAGGCGCTGTGCATCGACTTCGGCACCGCGGAGCGCTTCGGCGGCATCACCAACCTGCGCATGGACGACACCAACCCCGCCAAGGAGGACACCGAGTATGTGGACGCCATCAAGGAGGACATCCACTGGCTGGGCTTCGACTGGGGCGACCGGTTCTTCTACGGCAGCGATTACTTTGAAAAGACCTATGAGCTGGCGGAGGGCCTGATCAAAAAGGGCCTGGCCTATGTCTGCGAACTGACCCCGGAGCAGTTCCGGGAATACCGGGGCGACGTGGGCACCCCCGCCCGCAGCCCCTGGCGGGACCGGCCCATCGAGGAGAGTTTGGACCTGTTCCACCGGATGCGGGACGGGGAATTCCCTGAGGGCAAGTACACCCTGCGGGCCAAGATAGACCTGGCCAGCGGCAACTTCAACATGCGGGACCCGGTGCTCTACCGCATCCGGTACATCGAGCACCACCGCCAGGGCACCAAGTGGTGCGTGTTCCCCATGTACGACTTCGCCCACCCCATCCAGGACGCCCTGGAGGGCATCACCCACTCTCTCTGCTCCCTGGAGTATGAGGACCACCGGCCGCTGTACGACTGGGTGATCAACAACACCGACGTGCCCAGCAAGCCCCGGCAGATCGAATTTTCCCGCCTGGGCATCGACCACACCGTCATGAGCAAGCGCAAGCTGCGCCGCCTGGTGGAGGAGCATTACGTCTCCGGCTGGGACGACCCCCGCATGCCCACCCTGTGCGGCCTGCGCCGGCGGGGCTATACCCCCACCGCCGTGCGCACCTTCATCAGCCGCATCGGCGTCAGCAAGGTCACCAGCACCGTGGAGTACTCCTTCCTGGAGCACTGCCTGCGGGAGGAGCTGAACCAGATCGCCCCCCGGCGGATGGCGGTGCTGCGGCCCATAAAGCTCGTCATCACCAACTACCCCGAGGGCCAGACCGAGAGTTTTGAGATCGAGAACAACAACCTGGACCCCGCCGCCGGGACCCGGCCGGTGAGCTTTTCCCGGGAGCTGTGGATCGAATCCGAGGACTTCCTGCCTGAGCCGGTGCCCAAGTATAAGCGCCTCTACCCCGACGGCCCCGAGTGCCGCCTGAAGGGCGCGTACCTCATCAAATGCACCGGCTATGAGACCGACGCGGACGGCAATATCACCGTCTTCGCCCAGTACGACCCGGACTCCCGGGGCGGCGACCCCGCCGACGGGCGCAAGGTGAAGGGCGGCACCATCCACTGGGTGAACGCCGTTGACTGCGCGGAGGCGGAGGTACGGCTGTACGACAACCTGTTCGCCGACCCGGAGCCGGACGCGGCGGAGGACTTCTTGTCCTGCCTGAACCACGGCTCGCTGGAGGTGCTCACCGGCTGCAAGGTGGAGCGGGCCCTGGAGGGCGCCCAGGCCCCGGAGAGCTTCCAGTTCTTGCGCACCGGCTACTTCGCCGTGGACAACAAGGACTCCGCCCCCGGCCATCTGGTGTTCAACCGCGCCGTGGCCCTGAAGGACAGCTTCAAGCCCTGATATGACCGTCTGCCCGCGCCGTTCCGGCGGCGGGAGACCGGATACGATCGCTCTGTTGAGACAGCATCAGCAGAGCGATCTTCATTCCGCGGGAAAGGAGACGTAGAGGATGACGGCATTTGAAAGCACGTTTGACAGCGCCGCTCTGGATTACGATAAGAGCCGCCCCACATACCCGGAGGAGATCTACGAGGATATCCGGCGCTATGAGCCGATCCATTCCGGCAGCCGCGTACTGGAGATCGGGGTGGGGACGGGAAAGGCGTCCAAGCCTATCCTGGATACCCGCTGCCACTGGATCGGGATCGAACCGGGGCAGCGGCTGGCGGTGCTGGCGCGGCAGCGGTATCGGGACTATGAGAACTTCACCTTGCTGGATCGGACCTTTCAGGAGCTCGACAGCGAAGACGGATCATTTGACCTCATTTATGCGGCAACGGCCTTTCACTGGATCGAGGAGGATTACGGGTACCGCCGGGTCTTCGACCTGCTGAGACCCGGCGGCGCGTTCGCCCGCTTTGCCTATCACGCCGGCCCCGATCGGGGACGCGTGGCATTGGAGGCGGAGATACAGGCCCTCTACCGCAGGTATATGGGCGCGGACAGCTCTCCCGCCGCGTTCGGCGGGGAGGACGCGCAGAAGCTGGCCGAAAAAGCGCTGGCATACGGTTTTGCCGATATCCGGCACTCGCTGTATCACCGGACAAAGGATTTTACGGCAGACGGATATATGGCGCTGCTGCGGACGTACCCCGACCATATGAAAATGGAGCCGTCGGACAGAAAAGAGCTCTTCGACGGCATCCACTCTGCGATATGCCGTCACGGCGGGACCATGACCGTATACTATACGATGGATCTGGAGCTGGCGCGAAAGCCTGCTATCGGTTGAACGGAGAGAAGCTTGCCCCGCCCTCCTCCACGGCCCCCCTATCTCCCGCAGCAAAAGCGCAGGCGGCGCGGCCAAATGGCCGCGCGCCGCCTTATCCTTTTGTCCGTCTCACGCGCCGAAGATGGCCTCCACGGCCGCCGTCAGGCCCCGGACCATATCCTCCAGGGGCATGCTGGGGGTGCCCGGCTTGTCCCGGACCTGCTCCGGGGCGTAGGGCATGTGCATGAACCCCGCCCGCACCCCGGGATACCGCTCCGCCAGCAGGTGCAGCAAAGCGTACATCAAATGGTTGCACACGAATGTGCCCGCGGTGTAGGACACCGCCGCCTCCACCCCGGCGTCCCGGATGGCCGCCGCCATGGCCTTCACCGGCAGGGTGGCGAAATAGGCCGCCGGCCCCTCCGGCGCCACCGGCCGGTCCACAGGCGCGTCCCCGGCGTTGTCCGGCATGCGGGCGTCGTCCAGATTCACCGCCACCCGCTCCGGGGTGATGGCCGACCGGCCGCCCGCCTGGCCCAGGCACAGCACCGCGTCCGGCGCCTCCCGTCCCACGGCCTCCGCCACCGGCGCCAGGCACCCGGCAAAGGTCACCGGCACCGTCACCTTCACGATCCCGATGTCCCCCACCCGGTCCGGCAGGCGCTTCATGGCCTCCAGGGCCGGATTCATGCTCTCGCCTCCGAAGGGCTCGAAGGCCGTCAGCAGCAGCTTCATCCCGCCGTCTCCTCTCCGCCGGACCAGTATATCACCCTCCCGGGCAGTTGACAAGTGCCGCCGGCGCGGGTAAGATAGGGCCATGAACGTATACGATTTTGACAAGACCATCTATCCCCGGGACAGCACCGCCCAGTTCTACCTCTGGTGCCTGGGCCGGTACCCCGGGACCTGGCTCACCCTGCCCTGCACGGCGTGGGCCTTTTTCTGTCTGGGGCTGAAGCTCAAGCCCAAGACCGCCTGCAAGCAGATCTTCTACCGCTTCCTGCGCCATGTGCCGGCGGACGCGCCGGACGTCTTCTGGCGGGAGCACATCCGGGACGTGTGCCCCTGGTACCTGGCCCAGCGGCGGCCGGACGATCTCATCATCTCCGCCTCGCCGGAATTTTTGCTGCGGCCGGTGTCGGAGGCGCTGGGCTTCGCACTGATGGCCTCCCCGGTGGATCAGGCCACGGGGGTATACGGCGGGGAGAACTGCCACGGGGCCGAGAAGGTCCGCCGTTTCCGGGAAAAATACGGTGAAGCTCCGGTGGAGGGCTTCTGGTCAGACTCCCGCTCCGACGCACCCATGGCCGCTCTGGCCAAACAGGCCTGGCTGGTCACAAGGGATGGTATCGAGCCCTGGTGAACGGCCGTTTCGCCGTTCCAGATATTGGGATTTACATAACGCTTTCCCCTTGTAGAAATGCATAAAAGAAACCAGAATTTTGGAAAAACATCGGAAGATTCGTCCATTGTAAATCCGACAGGGGCCGTAGTAGAATGTATGGTATCAAGGGAAATGTTTCCCCCCTACTGGAGGCATGGCCATGAGACTGTTGGAGCAGCGCATCCTGCGTGACGGCAAGGTCCGCGAGGGTGGCGTTTTGAAGGTGGACGGCTTCCTGAATCACCAGATGGACGTGGCGCTGTTTGCCCAGCTGGCAAAGCAGTGGCACGCCGCATTCGCGAACGACGATGTGAACAAGATCCTTACCATAGAGGCATCCGGCATCGGGCTGGCTTGTATCGCCGCCCAGGAGTTCGGATGCCCTGTTTTATTCGCTAAAAAGACAAAGACGAAAAACATCGACGGCTCGGTCTATACCACACGGGTGGAGAGCTTCACCCACGGCAACATCTACGATGTGATCGTGGC
>CANQSF010000031.1 GCA_947626345.1 uncultured Oscillospiraceae bacterium
CAGGCCCCTGACGTGCCTGTGGATCCCGACAAGCCTGCTGGCCCCAGCGGGAGCGGCAGCGGCAAGCCCACGTCTCCCCAGACCGGTTACGACTGATCCGTGACCAAACGCTGCCCGGAAACAGGCATCCGTCCCTTCGAGGGCGGAAGAAGGAAAACCAATTGATTTCCCTTTAGCGAGGGCGCCTGCCCCTCGGGGCAGGCGCTTTTTGAAAACGTCGATGGGAGGCGGAGCGATGTGAAAAAGTCCACATTGAAGGGCATCCTGATCGCCGTCGTAGTAGTCGCGCTGCTCATCGGCGGCATCGCGCTGGCCAGCGTGCTGGAGCGGAGAAGCGAGAAGGCCCCGGAAGGGGCCGGCACCTCCACGGTCTCCCGTGAGCCGGAGGAAGCGGCTCCCAGCGAGGAGCCGGAGCCGGAACCGGAGCCGGTGGATTACGAGGAGCAGGCGCTGGAGAGCGTCAACATCGGCGGAAAAGAATATGTGCTGAACGAGAACATCACCACGCTGCTGCTGATCGGCGTGGACGATATGGAAGTGGTACCGTCCAAGGGGTACCGGAATACGGCTATGGCGGACTTTCTGGCGGTTGCCGTGTTTGACAACGAGAAGAAGACCTGCACGCTGCTGCAGATCAACCGGAACACCATGACCGACGTGCCGATGCTGGGCGCGACGGGGGATTACATCGGCCTGACCACGGAGCAGATCACCTATGCGCACTCCTATGGGGACGGGCTGGAGGAGAGCTGCGAGAACACGGCGCTGGCGGTGTCGCGGTTTCTCTATGGGATGAAGATCGACAATTACCTGTCATTGACGATGGCGGCCATCACGGCGCTGAACGACGCGGTGGGCGGGGTGACGGTGACGATAGAGGACGATTTCACCGGTGCGGACGAGACGCTGGTGAAGGGGGAGACCGTGACGCTTATGGGCGAGCACGCCTTCCATTACGTCCATGACAGATTGAATCTGGCAGACAGCAGGAACACGTCCCGGATGCGGCGGCAGGCGACCTACATGACCGCGCTGGTGGACAAGCTGCGGGAAAAGCTGGAGGAGGACAACGCCTTCGTCCTGGAGCTGTATAGCGCGGTGGCGGACTACCTGGTGACGGACTGCGACATCAGCGAGCTGAGCCAGATCAGCGAGGAGCTGTCCACCTACGAGCTGAGCGGCATCGTGACGCCGGAGGGGGAGAGCGTGAACGGGGAGTACACGGAGTTCTACCCCGACGAGGATGCGCTGCAACAGCTGATCGCGGAGCTGTTCTATCTCCCGGTGGAGGAGTGACGGAGGCCGGCCTGGATCGGTAGAGGGGAAAAGGTATGCCGAAGTATGCGGATACGAGCCAGTATTCTCCTGCCGAGAACGCTCTGTGGGAGGAGCTGAAGGCCCATGAGGGGCAGCCGTTCGTGACGGTGAACGGCCTGCGGTATCAGTATGCCATCCGGGGCAACGAGCTGTTCGTGGACCGGAAGGACAAGTCCATCACCCGGGCGACGGTGAACCTTGCGTACAGCCGGGCGATGGCGCTGGAGGGGAACGTGTGCGGGCCCAAGGCGCTGGGCGTCTTCGGCGCCAGCTATCTGTACCCCATCTTCATCGCGCTGGGGATCGTCAAGTTTCCCATCGGGTGAGAGAACAATTGTCCGCAAGAATGACTTTGTATGTGTTCCAACGTCTGGAGCATCAAAGCTTTCAGGCGCATTGATATAGAACAAGAACAGAGACAGATAGGATGGAAACGACTGCATGACAGAGAAGAGAGGAAAGATCGCGGTAGCCGGGATCGGCTATGTCGGACTGAGCCTGGCGGTGCTGCTGGCTCAGGAGCACAGGGTGCAAGCCACATGTAAACACCAGAGCAAAGCGGATATGCTCAACAAGGAGAAGCGGTCGCCTATCCGCGATGCGGAGATCGAGGAGTACCTGGCGAGCAAGGACCTGGACCTGACCGTGACCGTGGACGGAAAGGAAGCCTATACGGGGGCGGAGCTGGTGATCGTGGCCACACCCACCAACTATGATCCCCAGAAGAAGTACTTTGACACCTCCGCTGTGGAGGATGTGGTGGAGCAGGTGATGGAGTACGCGCCGGACGCCATCATCGTCATCAAATCCACCATTCCTGTGGGCTATACCGAGAGCCTGCGGAAGAAGACCGGCTGCAGGAACATCCTGTTCAGCCCGGAGTTTTTGCGGGAGAGCAAGGCGCTGTACGATAACCTCTATCCCCGGCGGATCATCGTGGGGACGGATATGGCGGACGAGCGGCTGGTGAAGGCCGCGGAGGAGTTCGGTCATCTGCTGAAAGAGGCGGCTCTGCGGGAGGATGTGCCCGTGCTGACCATGGGCTTTACGGAGGCGGAGGCGGTGAAGCTGTTCGCCAACACCTATCTCGCGATGCGGGTGAGCTTTTTCAACGAGCTGGATACCTATGCGGAGCTGAACGGCCTCAACGCCCGGGAGATCATCGAGGGCGTGTGCCTGGACGCCCGCATCGGGGACGGGTACAACAACCCCTCCTTCGGCTACGGTGGGTACTGCTTTCCGAAGGACACGAAGCAGCTTCTGGCCAACTGTGCGGGCGTGCCCCAGCGGCTGATCCGCGCCGTGGTGGAGTCGAACGAGGTGCGCAAGGAGCACATCGCCGCCCAGGTGATGAAGCGCCTGGCAGGGAAGAGCGCGCCCGTGGTGGGCGTGTACCGCCTTACGATGAAGTCCAACTCCGACAACTTCCGGGAGAGCGCCATCCAGGGCGTGATGAAGTACCTGGCGGACCAAGGCGTGAAGATCGAGATCTACGAGCCCACGCTGAAGGACCAGAGCGCATTCAACAGCTACGCGGTGAACAACGACCTGGCCGGCTTCATGGCGGAGAGCGACGTGATCATCGCCAACCGTTACGATGAGGCCCTGGCGCCGGCGGCGGATAAGCTGTACACCCGCGACCAGTTCCATCGGGATTGAGGGGTATTTGAGATGCGGATACTGGTGACGGGCGGCGCGGGCTTTCTGGGCTCCAATCTGTGCCAGCGGCTGGTGAAGGATCCCGGGAACTACGTGTACTGCCTGGATAACATGCAGACGGGTCGGATGGAGAACATCCGGGAGCTGCTGGACCTGCCCAACTTTGAGTTCATCCAGCACGATATCGTGGAGCCCATCGACCTGGAAGTGGACCAGATCTACAACGCGGCCTGCCCCGCCAGTCCCCCTGCCTACCAGGCGGACCCAGTGCACACGCTGAAGACCAGCGTATTCGGCATCCTGAACATGCTGGAGATGGCGCGAAAGCATGACGCCACGGTGCTGCAGTTTTCCACCTCGGAGGTATACGGCGACGCCCAGATCCATCCACAGCCGGAGACCTATTGGGGCAACGTGAACCCGGATGGCATCCGCAGCTGTTACGACGAGGGCAAGCGGGCGGCGGAGACGCTGTGCTTTGACTACCACCGCCAGTACGGGGTGAAGATCAAGATCATCCGCATCTTCAATACATACGGCCCAAAAATGGACCCACGGGACGGCAGGGTGATCAGCAACTTTGTGAACCAGGCTCTGCGGGGCGAGGACATCACGGTGTACGGCGACGGAAAGCAGACGCGGAGCTTCTGCTACGTGGACGATCTGATCGAGGGCATCGTGCGGATGATGAACAGTTCCGCGGAGGTGACGGGCCCGGTGAATCTGGGCAACCCCGGGGAGTTCACGATGCTGGAGCTGGCGGAGGAAGTGCTGCGCCAGACGGGGAGCGGCTCGAAGCTGGTATTTCATGAGCTGCCCAAGGACGACCCGAAGCAGCGCCGGCCGGACATCGCCAAGGCGAAGCAGCTGCTGGGCTGGGAGCCCCATATCCCCCTGCAGGAGGGGCTGACAAAGGTGATCGAATACTACAAAGGGCTCATGAACGGGCCTGAGGTGGGAGAAACTGCATATGAATGAGACCAGGACCATGATAGCCGTCAAACCGAATGTAAGTAAAGGATATGAGTTTTGTAAGCGAGCATTCGATATAGTTGCCAGTGCGTTGGCGCTGATTATTTTGAGCCCCATATTTCTTATTACAGCTATTGCTATCAAACTGGAAGACCATGGCCCAGTGTTTTACTCCAACTATTTGGTAGGGAAGGATGAGAAAAAGTTCCCTATCCATAAGTTCCGTAGTATGTATGTGAACGCGGCGGAGATCAACGTATCTGCTCATGAGCAGAAGGACACAGCGGGAATAACCTTTAAGCTGGCCCATGACCCTCGTGTGACGAAGGTTGGAAAGGTGATCCGCAGGACATGTATCGATGAGCTTCCACAGCTTTTTAATATTTTAAAAGGCGAGATGAGCTTTGTGGGCCCCCGGCCGTTGCCCCCCTATGCAGATGCACAGCTGTCACCTTATGACAGAAACCGGTATAAGGTAAAGGGTGGGCTGCTGTGCTTTTGGCAGATCAGCGACCGGAGCAAGGTGAGCTTTGAAGAGTGGATGGATATGGACATCCGCTACGTGAATGAAGCCAGTGTATGGACGGATTTCAAAATCCTGCTAATGACGGTGCCGGCGGTATTCATGACGATTTGGAAGAACTACTGATATGGCGATCTTAGTGACAGGCGGAGCCGGATACATCGGCTCGCACATCAACAAGCTCCTGGCCTATGAGGGCTATGAGACGGTGGTGTTCGACAATCTGATCTACGGCCACCGGGAGGCTGTGAAGTGGGGGGCCCTCATCGAGGGAGACCTGAAGAACGTCGACGAGATCGAAGCGGTGTTCCGGCGGTATCCCATCGAGGCGGTGTTCCACTTCGCGGCCTACGCCTATGTGGGGGAGTCGGTGGCGGAGCCCGAGAAGTATTACTACAACAACATCGGCTGCACGCTGAACCTGCTGAAGGTGATGCGCAAGTATGGCTGCGATAAGATCATCTTTTCCTCCAGCTGTGCCACCTATGGGGAGCCTGCGCAGATGCCCATTACGGAGGACATGCCCCAGGATCCCATCAACCCCTATGGCTTCACCAAGTATGCGGTGGAGCGGATCTTCAAAGACTACGAGAGAGCCTACGGGCTGAAATACGTGGTGCTGCGGTACTTCAACGCGGCGGGAGCAGACCCAGAAGGGGAGATCGGCGAGGCCCACGATCCGGAGACCCACATCATCCCGCTGATATTGGACGCGGCCAGCGGCAAGCGGCCCAACGTGAAGGTGTTCGGGACGGATTATCCCACTCGGGATGGCAGCTGCATCCGGGACTATATCCATGTGTCCGACCTGGCGACAGCCCATCTGCTGGCGCTGCGGCATCTGGAGGCGGGGAAAGAGAGCCAGTTTCTGAACCTGGGGAACACGAAGGGGACCAGCGTGCTGGAGCTGATCGAGGCGGCGAAGCGAGTGACCGGGAGAGACATCCCGGTGGAACTCACGGGGCGGCGCCCTGGCGACCCCGCGATTTTGGTCGGCAGCAGCGAGAAGGCGAAGCGTGTCCTGGGCTGGGAGCCGGTGTATGGGGATATAGATACCATTGTCAGGCACGCTTGGAAGTGGCAGGGGATGAAAGAGTTTTGATGGGAGAGTACGAAAAATGGCTGCAATGGAAACGGAAAAGACTCCTCTTGTATCGATCATCGCGCCGGTCTACAATGTGGAGGCGTATCTGCCCAAGATGATCGACAGCGTCCTGGCACAGACGTTCACGGACTTCGAGTTACTGCTGGTGGACGACGGCACGCCGGATAACAGCGGAAGGATATGCGATGAGGCCGCAGCGAAGGACAGCCGGGTAAAGGCCATCCACAAACAAAACGGCGGCTCTGCCAGCGCCCGGAATGAGGGAATGAAAGCGGCGCGGGGAAAGTATTTCTTCTTTATTGACTCGGACGACTGGATAGAGCCGGAGATGCTGGCGACGCTGGTGGAGACGGCGGAAAAGTATCAATGTATGCTGACGGTCACCGGGTTCTGCATGGAATACTACGAGGCAGGTGAATTCACGTCCTATGACGTTACACTGGAGCCGGCGGTGTATTTGACGCAGACCGAGTTTCGCGCGAATGCCTATAAGTATTTCAACCAGAGCTTTTTTGCGTTCCCATGGAATAAGCTGTTTTTGTCGGAACATATCAGAAAGCATGACATCACTTGGCCGGAACAGTTCCGGCAGTGGAACGATCTGCCGTTCAACATCGATTACATGATGGACATAACGTCTGCCGTTTTTGTGCCAGGATCTATGTATCATTACTTCCGTTCCCGACCAGGGGCAGAGGGAGCGACCGTCTCGGAAAAGGCAGTGCTCTACAGCATTCGCAAGGAACAGTTTGAATATATCCTTAGGCTGTACAGGCACTGGGGCACGAACGACCGGACAAGCGTCGAAGAGATCCATGCATACTATATTTCCCGCCTTTTGCAATGTATCCAGGAGACGACATCCCTGAAGGGAATGTCAGGAGAAGAGAAGCGGAAGCAGGTCAGCGTGATTCTGTCAGATGAGCAGACGAAGAAAAGCCTGGCCCTGGCCCGGCCGGAGAACGCTTTGATGCGTATCGCCATCCTGCCGATGAAGTGGGGGTCTGTACGTCTTTGCCTCCTGGAGGGGAAAGTGATTGGCTTCGTCAAGGAGCGGATGGCGAACGCCTTCTATCATCTGCGGGCAAAGGTCGTGAATAAGGGGACCGTCAGAAAAGAGTCGCCCAAACCCAGCGAGGGGGGGTACAACTCCTAACTGAAAACAGGGCAAATGCCCCTGCAAATGCCCCTGTTATATATGTCATAACTGGCCCGGCGCTTTGCTCTACCTTCGGAAAGGAGGCGGCGTGAAGTATAGTCGTAGTCTATAACAGTGACGAGCGGTTCGCCGGCATCTTTGCCACATCGATGATATCCATGTTTGAGAACAACAAGGATGCTGACGAGATAACAGTCTATCTCATGGAAAACGGTATCAGCGGGGAGAGCAAAGTAAAGTTCCAGCAGATCGCGCAGAACTACTGCCGGACGATTGTCATGCTGCCGATGCTGGACATTGAAAAGCTGGCAGGTGTGAAAGTGGTCATACCGGCATACAATCGGATGGCGACCTGCGGACGGCTGTTCATCGTGTTGCTGCTGCCGGAAAGCATCGACAGGGTGATCTACGCTGACTGTGACACGATCTTTGTGGACTCTCTTCAAAAGTTATGGGATATGGATATCTCTGGGTATCCGATAGGAATGGCAGACGGAGCGATGAATACTTCCTACAGAGAACTGCTGGGGCTGTCACGCGAGGGGATGTATTTTAATTCCGGAATACTCCTCATTGACCTGAAGGCATGGAGAGAGCGCGGCGCAGAAAAGGCATTCCTTCGCTTTCTTGAGAGTCAAAACGGATATGTTCCTTTCCCGGACGAGGGTGTGCTGAATGCGGTGTTCGACGGCAATATCTTTCGTGTCCCACTGAGATACAACGTGATCAGAGTGGTATTTGCCTTTTCCCATGACGAGATATGCAGGGTCAAGGCCCTTAAACAGTTCTACTCCCCGGAGGAACTCGACGCGGCCCGGAGAAGCCCTGCGGTGGTTCATTTTACCCACAACTTCTATATGCCGCTCAGACCGTGGATGCAGGGATGTGATCATCCCTATGTACAGGAATACCTTGCGTATAAAGCCGTGACGCCATGGAAGGATGAGCCTTTATGGGAGGACAATAGATCGTCGGTAAGCAAGGCATACACTGTGTTCTGTCATGTGATGCCGAAGGGCTTCATGATATGGTTATCAAAAATCATAACGGTGGATCTCACGCCGGTTATGCATCGATATAAAAAAAGGAAACAAAGCAAACAGGAGAGACGATGAAACAATATGATTACCTCATCGTTGGCGCAGGTCTATTCGGCTCAGTTTTCGCTGAGCGGGCGAAGAGTGCTGGCAAGAAATGCCTGGTCATCGACCGGCGGGACCATATCGCCGGAAACGTGTATACATACGAGCAGGCCGGTATCAACGTGCACAAATACGGCCCCCATATCTTCCACACCAACGATACCGAAGTATGGGAGTATGTGAGCCGGTTCACAAAGTTTTATAACTTCAAACTGGGGACCATCGCAAACTACAAGGAGGAGATCTACTCCCTGCCCTTCAACATGTACACCTTCAACCGGATGTGGGGCGTGCTGACGCCGGAGGAGGCAGAGGCGAAGATTGCCGCTCAGCGGGAGGCGGCGGGCATTGCCGAGCCGAAGAATCTGGAAGAGCAGGCCATCTCCCTGGTGGGGACGGATATCTACGAAAAGCTCATCAAGGGTTACACTGAGAAGCAGTGGGGCCGACCCTGCAAAGAGCTGCCGTCGTTCATCATCAAGCGGCTGCCGGTGCGCTTCACCTACGACAACAACTACTTCAACGCCCTGTATCAGGGTATCCCGGTGGGCGGGTATACCCAGATGGTGGCCAACATGCTGGACGGCATAGAAGTGCGGCTGGGCGTGGACTACCTGGAACAGAAGGCAGAGCTGGATGCACTGGCGGAGAAGGTGGTGTATACCGGCCCTATCGACGCATACTTCGGCTACAAGCTCGGTGCGCTGGAGTACCGCTCCGTGAGGTTCGAGGTGGAGGAGCTGGATAAGCCCAATTATCAGGGCAACGCGGTGGTGAACTATACGGACCGGGAAACGCCGTACACGCGGATCATCGAGCACAAGTGGTTCGAGCAGGGCAGTGGCGAGCCGGGCAAGACGGTGATCAGTCGGGAGTACAGCGCGGAATGGAAGCCTGGCGACGAGCCCTATTACCCGGTGAACGACGAGAAGAACGGAGCGCTGTATCAGCAATACAAGGCCTTGGCTGCGAAGGAGAAGAATGTGCTCTTTGGCGGCCGCTTGGGGGAGTACAAGTACTACGACATGGACCAAGTGGTAAGGGCGGCACTGTACGCGGCGGAAAAAGAACTAAGCTGAGTTGAGGGAGCGTGGCTATGAAACCTATACCTGCTGATGTTGTTTTGGCTGTAAAACAGAATAAATTCTTGTTCAACACGGTAGGAAAGCTGTATTACCATGTCTTCTTGGGCCTACGGGAGTTATATTTCAACATGGGGACCTTGGTGAAGCGAACATTTCCTGACGGGGACGTGAAAGCGCTTCGGGAACTGAAAGGGACCTACTCCGGCCGGTGTTTTATCGTCGGCAACGGCCCGTCCCTCAGAGCGGAGGATCTGGACAAAATATATGAGCGGCACATCCCGTCTTTTGCAGCAAACTTTATCGATCCTATATTTAATCGAACACGCTGGCGGCCCAATTATTATGTTTGCCAAGACAAGATTGTGCTGAAAAGGGACAGGTACTTTGAGCGGATATTGCCATATAAATTTGATAGGTATTTTTTTGCAAAAGATGCAAAAAATATCATAAGTAAGAACGAAATGGCAAAAGGAGCCAACATCTTCTATTATCGTGCGGATATATCAAACATGCTGAAACAGCCGAACAGTTGCAGCACCGATGCCTCGTTGCATGTTGCCAGCGGTTTTACAGTTACCTATGCTGCGATGCAGCTTGCGATGTATATGGGATATACGGAGCTGGCATTAGTGGGGGTGGACTGTGATTATCCCAGAATCGTGGATAGGACTGGCATAAGAACTGTGCATGACGGTCCGAGCCACTTCGAGGGCTGCGAGCAAAAGGAACGACTCAGTTATGGAGGAAATGTTGTTGCCATGCAGCAGGCTTATGAAAATGCAAAGAGATATGCGCAGGAACATGGCGTAAAAATATATAACGCCACCCGTGGCGGAAAACTGGAAGTATTTGAACGGGTGGATTTTGATAGTTTATTTGACAATTAATTAGTGAGTATTATGAGCCGAGTTGTTGCAATTATTCCCGCACGAAGCGGATCCAAGTCAGTGAAGGATAAGAATATCCGCATTATGAATGGAAAGCCGATGCTGGCTTACAGTATTGAGCATGCGCTGGCATCAAAATGCATCGACCGTGTCATTGTCAGTACGGACAGTACCAAATATCGTGATATCGCGTTGCAATACGGTGCAGAGGTTCCCTTTTTGCGGCCAGAAGATATTTCGCAAGATAGGTCTCTAGATATTGACGTGTTTGAGCACGCGCTACGCTGGCTCGCGGATAATGATGGGTATACAGCTGATATTTGTGTACACTTAAGGCCAACTCATCCTATTCGGAATCCTGCGGATATAGATAGAATGGTCACCACACTAGAGAGTTGCGAAGAATATGATTCGGTGCGAAGCGTGTCTTCCGCGAAGCAGGTCCCGTATAAGATGTGGCTTTTCCCGGACAGCGATTCCAGTATAATGACGCCGCTCGTCAGCTGTGATGTGCCAGAGGCATATAATGCACCCCGGCAGATGTTGCCGCAGGCGTACATGCAAAACGCCTGTATTGATGTAGTCCGCAGCCGTACGGTGCTGGAAAAACACTCTATGACGGGAGAACGTATCGCGGGCTATAAGATGGACTATGACTTTGATGTGGATACAGAAGAGGACTTTCTAGCCGCGGAAAGGGCACAGTTGCTGTTGCAAGCGAATAGGGAAGGTAGAAAGCTGAAGATATGTTGTGACATCGACGGTGTGATCGCGGCTAAAACGCCTGGAAATGATTATACGAAAGCGATGCCGCTTGAGAAAAACATCGAGATACTTCGCGAACTGAATCGACAAGGCCATCAAATTGTGCTGTTTACTGCCCGGGGTTATGCGACGGGGCTCGATTGGCAGAATGTGACCAAACGACAGATAGAGCAGTGGGCGGTGCCCTATTCTCAGTTGATATTTGGGAAGCCCGATGCGGATATTTATATCGACGATAAGTTTTTTGAATTGTCTTCGCTTAAAACTATACTTTGAAGGGGAGCGCTATGGATCCGAGATTTGAGGACCTCTTTATTTTTGAGATGGCGAACAACCACCAGGGCAGCGTACAGCATGGGCTGGAGATCATCCATGCGCTCGGAGAGGTGGCTCGCAAATACAAGATCAATGCGGCGGTAAAGTTCCAGTACCGAGATTTGGACACGATGATCCACCCGGATTACATAGGAAGGACCGACGTAAAGCACATTCCTCGTTTTCTGTCCACCCGTCTGAGCCGTGACGAGTTCTATACGCTTGTGCAGGCGGTCCGGGACGAAGGGATGCACACCATGTGTACGCCATTTGATGAAATATCAGTGGACATGTGCATGGACCATGGTATCGAGATATTGAAGGTGGCCAGCTGCAGTGCCACCGATTGGCCGTTGCTGGAGGCTATCGCCGCCACAAAACGCCCGGTCATCCTCTCCACAGGTGGCAAGACCTTCTCAGACATGGATAAAATCTATAACTTTATGATCCACAGGAATGTGGACTTTGCTATGTTACATTGTGTAGGGCTTTATCCGGTGGGATATCAGTACGTGCAGATGAACTGCATCGACAGAATCAAAAATCGCTACCCGGGGATTCCATTTGGCTACTCCGGCCATGAGGACCCGAATGACTATTCTATCGCGCAGATGGCTGTCGCTAAGGGAGCTAGTATTCTGGAGCGGCATGTGGGCCTTGCCACGGACACGATCAACCTCAACAGCTACTCTACTGATGTGCGTGATGTTCATAAGTGGATCGAAGCGGTGCTAAACGCAAGAACGATTTGTGGCACAGGCAAAAAGTTTATCCCTAATGAGGAACTCCAATCGATGAACGAATTGGCCCGTGGCTGTTATGCGGCCCGGGAGATCAAAACTGGAGAAGTCATCCATAGGGAGGACGTATTTTTTGCTATGCCTTGCTCTGACGGGCAGATGACAAGCGGCCAGTTCCAGGACGGGATCATGGCCAGCCAGGACTATGCGAAGAATGTGGCGATTTATGAACAGCGGAAGGTGACCCTTGCCCAGGATACCCGCAGCATCATCCACGACGTGAAAGGCATGCTCTACGAGGCGAAGATCGTAGTTGGCCCGCAGTTTGAACTGGAGCTGAGCCACCACTACGGCCTTGAGCATTTCCGGCACTATGGCGCCACGATCATCAACATTATCAACCGCGAGTATTGCAAAAAATTGATTGTCGTTCTTCCAGGACAGCAGCATCCCGACCATTACCACAAGGTCAAAGAGGAGTCCTTTCAGGTCTTGTCCGGTACGCTGACATTGACCTTGGATGGCGTAACGCTGGATGTACAGGCCGGCGAAGTAGTCACGGTGGAGCGCGGGATGCATCATGCCTTTACTTCAAAGGAAGGCTGCATATTTGAGGAGGTCTCCACGACGCACGCAAAAAATGATTCCTATTATGCTGATGAGAAGATCGCAAAGTTGGACCTGATGCAGCGGAAAACAATTCTGGAAAATTGGTGAACGGCGGGCAGCGGCTTGCGGAATGAGGGCCCGGAGCGCCTAATGCGGCTCATGCTGAACAGGGTTTGGCCAGGGCGTGTCAGGAGATCGGTAAAACGCAGATGAATAAGATTATGACGGTTGTTATCCCGGCCTACAATATGGAAAAGTATCTTTCTAAAGGATGCGGGAGCATACTGGAAGGGAATAAGTATCTTGACCGGCTGGAGGTCCTGATTGTCAACGACGGGAGCTGGGACACCACCCTGGACATCGCCCGGCAGATTGAGGCGCGCTATCAGAGCGTCGTCCGGGCGATCGACAAGCCCAACGGGAATTACGGTTCGGCGATCAACAGGGGGTTGAAGGAGGCGGCGGGAACATATATCAAGATCCTGGATGCCGATGACAGCTTTGATACCAACGGCTTCAACCGGCTGATGGAGTGTCTCATTTCCCTGGCGGACGAACACAAAAGAGTGGACCTTGTCATAACGAATATGATAACTGTCGACGGGCAGGACAACGTTTTGAAGCAAAAAAGTTTTGACCTGCCGACAACTGGGACGTTCGACATAAGTCTCCTGAAGAATGCGTGCCGCAATCTGACGCATCACTGCGCCACGTACAGGACGGCGCTTCTGAAGGAGATGGGTTATGAACAATTGGAGAATTACTTGTACACTGATCAGGAATGGGTGACGCTGCCTCTGCTGACCGTCGCCAGCGCCGCGTATCTGTCCGTCTGTGTCTATCGCTACCTTCTGGGGCGGGAGGGACAGACAATGGAAAAGGCGACATTTTATGACAATTATTGGATGCAGATTGATATCAAAAAGCATATGCTGCATTTCTATGATCGGTTCAAGGTCGGACACGCGATCCGGCCCGAGAATCAGCGGCTGTTTGAGACCCGAATACTAGGGGACACGATATCGATATATAGGGTCTATATCGTAAAGCATAGTGATAGAACGGATATATCGGAATTGATAAAATATGATTCGTATCTGAAAGAGACCTATCAGGACCTGTATGTAGCGGCAGGCAGAGCGGTGTATGCAAAAAAACTTCCTCTCCACTTTATCAAATGGTGGAGAAAAGATACGCCTGTTTCGAGGATGAAATGCATGTTGCTCCGTAAAAGTTATATCTATGCAAAAGCGGCGCGGGATATGCTGCGCAGCATGACGACGGGATATGGTAATTGATGATTGTGACATACCCTTCATATTGGAGAAGTTTTGATGGATAAGGAGATTATATTTGTGATGAACTGCCTGACGTCAGGCGGCATTGAGAGAGTGGCATCTGAAATCATAGATAATATTTCCAGCCGTGTTTCAAAAATCACTATCGTGCGACTGCGTCCTGACTTGTATCACGGCAGTTATGAATTGAGCGCAGACAATATAGAATGGATCGACTATTATCCAATATCAAAGAACAGACTGATTTGGCATCTTGGACATATTTGGTATATTTGGAAGCTCATGGGCCATCGCAAGAATGCGACAGTTATAGCCATGAATAATCCACAGATTCGAATTGTTGGAATTGCATCGCTCTTGTTTAGAAAGAACCGGATTATTTTTTCAGAACGCAATGACCCGAATCGTGTGCCGCATGCAGCGTGGTCCCGCCGGCTCAGGGATATTCTCTTTTTGCTGCCGGATGCTTGTGTTTTTCAGACAGAAGAAGCAAAGAACCATTTTTCAAAGAGGATTCAAGATAAAGGGGTAATTATTCCCAATCCAATCAATCCCCGCCTTCCTGAACGCTTTTTGGATGAGCACAAAAAGACCATTGTCGCGGTCGGAAGGCTGCATCCTCAAAAGAATTTCCCCATGTTGTTCAAGGCGTTTAAGCAACTGAGTGGCGATTACCCGGAGTTTGTTCTTGAGATATATGGGGAAGGCCCTGAACGAAAGAAACTTCAGAAAATTATTGATACATATAGCCTTAGCGACAAGATTTCATTGAAGGGCTTTGTTAACAATATTTTCGACAGAGTGCGAGAATGTTATATGTATGTTTCTTCATCTGATTATGAAGGAATATCGAATTCTATGCTTGAAGCCATGGGGATGGGACTGCCTGTGGTATGTACGGATTGCCCGGCAGGTGGTGCCAGGATGGCCATTCAGAATGGCGAGAACGGGTTGCTTGTTCCGGTGGGTGACAGCAAGGCAATGTATGAGGCGATGAGAAGCCTGATTGATGACCCTACACTGGCGAAAAGGCTTGCTGAAAACGCATACAGGATTCGGGAGAGATACTCCATTGATATAATTGGCCAGCAGTGGTTGGACTTGATGTGAGGAAAGTGGTATTTGCACTTAGAATTTTGAAGCTTGTAAGTAGTATGGGAGGGGCTGGACATGAATGCAGGTGTGTGACGTGGGGTTGGAGAAAGGGAACATCCTCATAACCGGTGCTGCGGGATTTATCGGTGCAGCGTTGGCAGAGAGGCTGTTGCAGGAGGCGGACAGTCATATCATAGGCGTCGACAATATGAACGACTACTATGACGTGAACTTAAAGGAATACCGTCTTGCTCAGCTTGAAAAGTATCAAAACTTTGTGTTCCTTCGTGGCGATATTTCTGACAAGGTGTTTGTCGACGGTGTATTCGGCCAATACCTGCCATCCGTTGTGGTCAACTTGGCGGCTCAGGCGGGGGTGCGGTATTCAATCACGAATCCGGGCGCCTACATAAATTCCAATATCATCGGCTTTTTTAACATCTTGGAAGCGTGCCGCCATTCCTATGACGGAGACGCGCATGGGGTGGAGCACTTGGTCTATGCCAGCTCCTCCAGCGTGTACGGCTCCAACAAGAAGGTGCCCTATTCCACGGAGGACAAGGTGGATGACCCCGTTTCACTGTATGCGGCAACGAAGAAGAGTGATGAACTGCTGGCCCATGCCTATTCCAAGCTGTATAATATCCCCTCCACTGGCCTGCGGTTTTTCACGGTCTATGGCCCGGCCGGCCGGCCGGATATGGCGTATTTTGGCTTTACCGATACGCTACGAGCGGCTGGGAAGATCAAAATCTTCAACTATGGCAACTGCCTGCGGGACTTCACCTATATTGACGACATCGTGGAAG
Source organism: uncultured Oscillospiraceae bacterium (assembly GCA_947626345.1). Classification (GTDB taxonomy): domain Bacteria; phylum Bacillota; class Clostridia; order Oscillospirales; family Oscillospiraceae; genus CAJOIG01. Next base: position 15,481 of record CANQSF010000031.1, read on the forward strand.
GTGTGGTCCGCGTGATGCGGCATCCACCGGAGCGGAACGTAGGCGCGGACGGGCTGCCCCTGCCACCGTATACTGTGTACAACATCGGCAACAGTCACCCGGAGAACTTGTTGGATTTCGTGGATATATTGCAGCAGGAACTGGTCCGGGCAGGGGTCCTTCCGGAGGACTATGACTTCGACGCCCATAAGGAACTGGTGCCAATGCAGCCGGGGGATGTGCCGGTGACGTACGCGGACACTGCTGCGCTGGAACGGGACTTCGGCTTCAAACCCCATACCCCTCTGCGGGAGGGACTGCGGAAGTTTGCCCAGTGGTATAAAGAGTTTTACATGTAGGGAGAAACCATGAATTACGCGAAGAAGATCGTTGAGTATCTGATGCATCCGAAAAAGGTGATTGTCAAGCTGGCCGGGATGGGGTATCTGCCGTTTATCAGCGACGAGACCTATCTGCGCATGCTATTCAAGGTACGGGTGGGATATGAGCTGCACTTGGATGACCCAAAAACGTTCAGTGAGAAAGTGCAGTGGCTGAAGCTGCATGATCGGAAGCCAGAATACACAACGATGGTGGACAAGTACGCCGCTAAGGCGTGGATCGCAGAGCGCATAGGTGGTGAGTATATCATCCCGACTTTGGGTGTATGGGACCACTTTGACGACATAGACTTCAACTCCTTGCCGGACCGGTTCGTCCTGAAGTGCACCCATGACAGCGGCAGCGTCGTTATTGTCAAGGACAAGGCCCGAATGGATAAGGTAGCTGCCAGAGAGAAACTGGAGAGAGGACTGGCAAAAAACTGGTTCTATGTGGCCAGAGAATGGGCTTACAAGGATATCCCGCCGCGTATTATCGCAGAGGAATATTTGGCAGAAACAAGCGTCGGATCAAATGTCAATGAGGAAAGCTCAGCAGATGGCCTGACAGAGTATAAACTATTCTGTTTCAACGGTGAGCCTCAGGTCGTCTTGGTGGGGCGTGGGGAGGCTCATTCAACAAGCAGGACCTGCGACTACTTTGATATCAACTTTAACCGGCTTCCCTTTGCGCTGTCAAACCCGCGGTCTAATTTGCCCGAGGAAAAACCGGTGCAGTTTGAAGAGATGCTGGAAATAGCGCGAAAGTTGTCTTCCGGACGGACATTTCTCAGAGTCGATACTTACATAGTAAACGGACATGTTTATATTGGTGAATTGACCTTTTATCATGGCGCGGGTCTCGAGCGATTTGATCCTGTCGAGTGGAATCTCAAGCTCGGGAAATACATTAAATTGCCTATAAGTAAGGAGAGCACCTGAGATGGAACTTGTCCTTTCAATTGCATTTGGGGTCAGTTATATTGTCACTGGCATTGCATACTGGTATTTTACGAAAGAACAGAAAGGTGATGGCAGAAAATGATGTACACGATAAGTGTGGCTGTTGTGCTGACCCTGTTTATACTTATCGGCATATTTGCTGGCCGCAGAGTAAAAGACACAAATGACTATTATGTCGCCGGCCGCAGAGCCCCTGTAATACTTATTGTTGGGTCACTGATTGCGTCATTCCTCAGCACGGGTGCATTCCTTGGAGATACCGGAGAAGTGTATGGCGGTTTCTTTATGGGGATTATGATCGTTGGCATACTGGAAACATCGGGGTATGTGTTCGGGTCGGGGTTGTTTGGGCGGTATATTCGTAGAAGCAATGCGAATACGGTGCCGGAATACTTTGGAATACGGTTTGCATCAAAACGGATACGAATCCTGGCGTCCTGTACGATGCTCGTTGCGGTGACGGCATACCTGCTATCCTCTATCCAGGGCGTTTCAACCCTTATGAGCAATATCACAGGACTGGATTATAAATGGTGCGTAATTATTGCATGGCTGTCATTTACGGTGTTTACGGTATATTCGGGCTCCATGGGAGTTCTGCTAACGGATACTATCATGTTTATGGTGTTTCTACTGGCAGCGATTATCAGTATTCCTTACATTGTCAAAGAAGCGGGAGGGTGGTATACGGCAATAGCGGATTTGGCAGTTTCAGAAACTAGGCCTGGAATTATCGCTTGGACAAATAATTTGGATTATTTGTACCCATCTGGTGTGCAAAATCTTATTTGGGCAACCACTTATGGCATTGTTTGGACAATTGTTATTATGGTAAGTCCTTGGCAGACAAGCCGGTATCTGATGGCGAAGAATGAACATACGATCTTACGTTCTGCGGTGTGGGCGGCTATAGGGGTGACAGTCGTTCAAACAGCGCTTTATTTCTCCGCAGCGTTTATCTATAAGATTAATCCAGACTTGACGGAAGGGAGCACGGCCATCATCTGGGCGGCGATGAACTGTGTTCCCATGCTCATCGGCGTAGTCCTGCTGACCGGCATCCTTGCGGCGGGCGTCTCGTCGGCGTCCACATTTCTGTCGCTGATTGGTTCATCGCTGACAAACGATGTATTTACCAGATACAAAGATGCGCCCCCGAAAAAAGCATTGCTCGTGTCCCGCATCGGGATGGGTGTGGCGAGTCTGATCGTGCTGCTGTTGGCATATTTCAATCCGCCGCAGATCTTTTGGATCATGTATTTCGGCGGAACGGTGATTGCCAGCTCCTGGGGTGTGGTGGCGCTAGCCAGCGTGTGGAGCCGAAAAATGAGTGAGAGCGGTGCATTTTGGGGTATGCTGCTCGGTTTTGCCGGGTGTGTGATCCCCAAGACCATATCCGCGCTGAAAGGGATAACGCTTCCAATGTATGCTGATCCGTTCTTTATCGGGATCGTGATGAGCGTGGTCGGTGTGGTGACTGGCAGCAGGCTCAGAGCTGCCAGTGGGGCCGAGTTGGCGCAGTATGAAAAACTGCACATCCAGCCGGAGAGCGAAAAAGATGTGGTGGCAATAAGGAAGACGCACAATTTGTTTGCGGTCTATATTGCTTTTGGCGTGGTGCTGGGGGTGTTCTTTGTGCTGGCATATGCCATGCCCTATATGAAGGCAATAAACTGACAGAGAGGAAAAAACATATGCTTAATGAACAAATGGAAGCTCTGGGAGGGTGATTCCTCTGATAGGGAGACGATTGCAGTTTTATGGACTGGCGGATGGGATTCTACTTATCGGGTCATTTAACTGAGCAGACAGAACGTTAATATACAGCCTGTATATATTCTACACGACGATAGAAAGAGCAAAGAACTGGAACAAGCGGCAATCAAAACAATCACTGAGATATTGAAAGCACGCAGTGAAACAAAGGCAAACTTTCTTCCACTCGATATTATTAAGATCAGCGATATTCCTGAGAATAAAGAGATAACAGTTGCATGGGAGCAACTGCACTGTGAGTTTGATTACGGGAGACAGCATGACTGGACGGCGAGGGTGGCTGCCTAGAAGTATCCAATGACTAATATGGGAATAGAAAAAGTGGTGGGCGATTACAGACCGACGAGCCAGTCGATAGAGAAATACGGGGCAATCGTAAAGACACCTTAGGGGTGGATGGTCGACCGGGAGAGGTCCGATGATATCCTGAACCTCGTGCTGGGGAATATTACGCTGCCGATCTTCGATATCACAGAAAAGAAAATGCTGGAAAATGTCACGGCCTGGGGCTACATGGGCGTGATGCAGCATATCTTGTTTTGCCACAGGCCCATTGACGGCAAGCCCTGCGGCCTGTGCAGCCCGTGCCACACAAAGGTGGACAACGGTATGGGATTTTTACTACCGGAGGCGGCGAAGCGTAGATACCGGCATATAGAGACAGCGAAAAAACTGTTCGGGAAATACGGTGAGAGATCATGTGTCCGCGCTGTGCGGGCAGTCAGGCGGGCATAACGCGCCGTATAAAGGGCCGCTGGTGCCCCGTGCACAAAGAGCATATCTCTAAGAGATCAGGAGAGTTTACTGCCGCCAAAGGACGGCGGGATAGGAGTTTATGAAGCAAATCAAAGACAGACGAAGAAGTGTTATCCGCATCAACGTGAAAGATGCCGGCTATTGGCTGCTGCTGGTCTTTTTGACCCTGCCGCACATGAAGCCAGCCTATCTGGCTAGGATCCCGGTAGTGGATCTGATTTTTGATGTGCTCCGAGGCGCGTCGTTCCTCATCATCGTGTTTTGGTTTGTTGTCAAGCGCAAGCCGATCTCCATCGTCATCGTTCTGGTGGCGGCGTGGAGGGTATCTCTGGTCTACAGCACCCTCATCCACGAGGGAGAGGTATATGGCACCATCGTAGGGTCGTTTTCTATCCTGAGTGTCATGATGCTCTATGACGCGGCATATAACAACAAGCAGCAATTATTTCTTTCAGCACAGCTTTTCTGCTTTGAGTTGGTCATTTATATCAATCTTCTGACGGAATTATTGTTTCCGGATGGCCTTTATACAGATGTAAGCACGATTGTGCATACGACCAACTGGTTTATCGGGTATTATAATAACCATTCACAGTTTTTTATACCAGCGCTGTTGTTTGCATGGCTCTATTGGGCCAAATCCGGAAAGCTGTTTCGGCCGATCTTGCTGACTACGGCGATCTATGTATCTGCTGTTTTAGTCTGGTCCGGTGGCGTGCTTTTGTCTTTGGCATGCATGACATTGGTGTTCCTGTTTTTTAAGAATAGGACGAAATTGCTGAACTACTATACATATTGGTCAATACATATTGTCTTTTTCGTTGGGGTATATGTACTCCATATTCAAGACTGGTTCGATTGGCTGCTGGTGGGAATACTAGGAAAATTAGGTTCGCTTACGTTCCGTATCGACTTATGGGGGCGGACATTGAAACTGATTGCTAAGTCGCTGCTTGTTGGTTATGGTGTACAGAGTTTATATACCCGTGTAGCCGAGGTGCATCTAGCTCATGGCGTCCATGCGCATAACATGCTCCTGGAACAACTCTATCAGGGCGGCGTGATCGGATTGGCGTTGTGGGTGATCATCATCATCGTAGCCGGTCGCAAGCTGATGAAGTACGGCTATACAATGGAGAGCAAGATTATCAGCACTGCGTTTTTGGGCTGGTGCGTCGCCACTTTGGTAGAGCCGTTTACGACGTCATTTCTCATGGGCATGTTCGTGATCGCGCACCGTAGCAACCGGAGTGAGCGGATGGGGAATGTCGGCGAACATCTGCCGGAGGTGGTCAG
>CANQSF010000032.1 GCA_947626345.1 uncultured Oscillospiraceae bacterium
TCTACAGCTTCGGCTTTGAGTTGGCAAAACACGGCTGGCTGCCGTGTACCTTGCCTCAATCTTTATTGTAGGAGGAAGAGATATGAGACTGACCACCATTGACGAGCTGACGGACTTCAACGACCTTCTGGATCGGTGCCGGGGCGATGTGTTCATCGGCACGCCGGACGGGCGCACCTTTTACGATATGCACGACCGGGCCCAGCGGCTCCAGGGCCTCGTGGCCCTGACCGGCCGCGACGCCGACCTGTACGGCATCTACCCCCGGCGGCGGGACGATGAGATGATGCTGATGGGCTTCATCTGCCGGCACATGGGGAAAAAGACGGCCTGAGACCGCAGACGAACAAACATCCCGCACAGAGCTCTGTGCGGGATGTTTCATTTTGCTTTCTTACTCGTCGCCCCGGTCGATGGGCAGGCCGGCCTGCTGGCGCTCCTTGATGGCGTCCTTGCGGCTCAGGTTCACCCGGCCCCGGTCGTCGATCTCGCTGACCTTGACCCAGGTCCAGTCGCCCACGTTGATGCAGTCCTCCACCTTCTCGGTGCGCTTGAACTCCAGGTCCTTGATGTGGACCATGCCGTCCTTGCCGGGCACCAGCTCGATGAACGCGCCGATGGGGATGATGCGCACGCACTTGCCCCAGTAGAGCTTGCCCACCTCGGGCACGAAGACGATGTTGTCGATGATCCTCTTGGCGGCGCGGCAGGCCTCGATGTCCTCGGAGGCGATATAGATGGTGCCGTCGTCCTCGATGTCGATCTTGCAGCCGGTGTCGGCGGTGATCTTCTGGATCACCTTGCCGCCGGAGCCGATGACCTCCCGGATCTTGTTGGGATCGATGGTCATCTTGATCATCTTGGGAGCGGTGGCGGCCAGCTCCTTGCGGGGCTCGCTGATCACAGGCAGCATGATCTCGTCCAGGATCTGCAGCCGGGCCTCGTGGGTCATCTCGAAGGCCTTCTTCACGATCTCATGCTTCAGTCCGTCGTTCTTCAGATCCATCTGGATGGCGGTGATGCCCTTCTTGGTGCCGGCCACCTTGAAGTCCATCTCGCCGTGGAAGTCCTCCACGCCCTGGATGTCGATGAAGGTGGTGAAGTCGTCGCCGTCCTGGATGAGGCCGCAGCTGATGCCGGCCACAGGGGCCTTGATGGGCACGCCGGCGGCCATCAGGCTCAGGGTGGTGCCGCAGATGGAGCCCTGGGAGGTGGAGCCGTTGGAAGAGAGCACCTCGCTGACCACGCGGATGGCATAGGGGAACTCCTCCACGGAGGGGATGACCGCCTCCAGGGCCTTCTCCACCAGGGCGCCGTGGCCGTACTCGCGGCGGGAGGTGGAGCGGCTGGCGCGGGCCTCGCCGGTGGAGTAGCTGGGCATGTTGTAGTGGTGCATGAACCGCTTCTCCTCTTCCTCCCAGATGGTATCCAGCTTCTGGGCGGCGGAGAGGGTGTTCAGGGTGGTGATGGACAGCACCTGGGTCTGGCCGCGGGTAAAGAGCGCGGAGCCGTGGACCCCGGGGATCACGTCCACCTGGCTGTCCAGAGGACGGATCTCATTCATGGCCCGGCCGTCCACGCGCTTGCCGGCCAGCAGCCACTTCTTCACGACCTTCTTCTGCAGCTTATAGAGGATCTCCTCCATGTAGTTCATCATGTCGGGATGGTCCTCGCCGTACTTGGCCTGCATGGCGGTGACCCACTCGTTGACGCGGGCCTCCCGGACGTTCTTGTCGTCGGTGTCCATGCAGTACTCCATGCCCTCGAACTCGTTGGCCACCAGCTTGTCGAACAGCTCCTCGTCGAAGGCGGCGTGCTCATACTCGAACTTGGGCTTGCCCACCTCGGCCACCATCTGGTCGATCAGGTCCAGCACGCTCTGCAGCTTCTCGTGGGCCTGGACGATGCCCTCGTACATCACGTCGTCGGGGATCTCCTTGGCCTCGGCCTCGATCATGACGATCTTCTTGTGGGTGGCGGCCACGGTGACGGTCATCTGGTTGACGGCCTTCTCGGCGTGGGTGGGGTTGAAGAGGTACTTCTCCCCGTCCCAGCCCAGCACGATGCCGGCGATGGGGCCGTTGAAGGGCACGTCGGAGATGGACACGGCGGCGGCCGCGCCGATCATGGCAGTGATCTCGGGAGAGCAGTCCCGGTCCACGTTCAGCACCTCGCAGGCGATGACCACGTCGTTGCGCAGATCGGAGGGGAACAGCGGGCGCATGGGCCGGTCGATCAGGCGGCTGGCCAGCACCGCGGGCAGAGAGGGGCGGCCCTCACGGCGCATAAAGGAGCCGGGGATGCGGCCCACGGCATAGAGCTTCTCGTTGAAGTCCACGGCAAGGGGGAAGTAATCGACCCCGTCCTTGGGCCGGGGAGCGGCGGTGACGGTGCACAGCACGGTGGTGTCGCCGTACTGGGCCAGCACGGAGGCGTTGCACAGCTCCGCCATGCGGCCCACCTCCAGCTTCAGGGGACGGCCGCAGAAGTCGATCTCCCAGCGATGCATCTTGTCGAATGTTTTGTGTTTGATGATCATGTTCTTCTTCCTTTCGTACACATCCAAATTCTATCCAGAAAACCCGCCGAAGCGGGTAAACTTTTCAAAAAAGATCAGGAGGGACAGTATGAACTTGTCCCTCCTGAAAAACCTTCATACCCCTCAGTGCAAGTAAAAAACTTACTTACGGATGCCCAGCTTGGCGATGATGGCGCGGTAGCGCTCGATGTCGTTCTTGGCCACGTAGTCCAGCAGACGGCGGCGCTTGCCGATCATCTTGAACAGGCCCATGCGGCTGTGATTGTCCTTCTTGTGCACCTTCAGGTGCTCGGTGAGCTGATTGATGCGCTCGGTGAGGATGGCGATCTGTACCTCCGGGGAGCCGGTGTCGCCCTCGTGGGTCTTGTTGCTCTCGATGATAGCGGTCTTCTGTTCCTTGGTGATCATGGTCTTTGCCCTTCCTTTCGGTTTTACTATACCCTGCGCCTGAGTGGGGGGCTGCGCCCCGGACCAAGGATCGCGGGTTACCAAGCTATGGTACTATACCATACATTGTCCCGTTTGTCAAAAATTATTTTGCCAGCGTCCGCCTGCCCTTGCGGTCCGGGAGGAGCGAGGTTATAATATGCCCATAAAGCGATAGAGCGGCAGCTGGACAAGGAGGTGCCCTATGGACTTTAAAGACTCGCCGTTGTTCCATTTTATCGTCGGGACCTTATGGTCCGTAGCAGCAGCCGTGACCGCGTACGAACACCGAACATTTTCAGGCCCCGTTTTCTGGCCGTCCATCCTTTTGGGCATAGCAGGGATCGGTTATTACGTTCGGTGTATTTATTTGATAATAAAAAACCGACAACGTAATAAAAGCCATTAAATGCGGCCGGCAAATCCCCTGATTTGCCGCGCCGCAGGCGCACATTATCGAAGGCTCCCTTGTGTAAAGGGAGCTGTCGCCGCCGTCAGGCGGTGACTGAGGGATCGTCCGACAACCCCTCCGAGCCGCCTTTGGCGGCCCACCTCCCCTTGCACAGGGGAGGCGTTCCATAAAGAATGGGCCTGTTTAAACAGGCCCACATTTTATTTCCTGAACTGGCTCTTCATCCGCTTTTCGTGGTTGAGGATGGCCTTGCGCAGGCGCAGGTGCTCCGGCGTGACCTCCAAAAGCTCGTCGTCCGCCATGAACTCCATGCACTGCTCCAGACTCATCTGCCGGGGCGGGATGAGGCGCAGGGCCTCGTCGGAGCCGGAGGCCCGGGTGTTGGTCAGGTGCTTGGACCGGCACACGTTCACCACGATGTCCTCTTTCTTGGGGCTCTCCCCCACGATCATGCCGGCATACACCGCCGTGCCGGGACTGATGAACAGCGCGCCCCGGTCCTGGGCGTTCCACAGGCCGTAGGCCACCGCCTCGCCGGTCTCGAAGGCGATGAGGGACCCGGTGTTGCGCCGCTTCACCTCCCCCTTCACGGGGGCGTAGGAGTCGAACACCGAGGCCATGATGCCCTCGCCCCGGGTATCGGTCAAAAATTCGCTGCGGTAGCCGAACAGGCCCCGGGTGGGGACCAGGAATTCCAGCTTCATCCGCTCGCCCACCGGCGTCATCTGGATGAACTCGCCCTTGCGCTGGCCCAGCTTTTCCATCACCGCGCCCATGCTCTCCGCGGGCACGTCCAGCACCACCCGCTCCATGGGCTCGCACAGCTTGCCGTCAATCTCCCGGTACAGCACCCGGGCCGGGGACACGGAGAACTCGTACCCCTCCCGGCGCATGGTCTCGATGAGGATGGACAGGTGCATCTCCCCCCGGCCGGCCACGTTGAACGCGTCGGTGGTGTCCGTCTCCGTCACCCGCAGGGACACGTCCTTCAAGGTCTCCTGCTCCAGCCGCTGGCGGATGTTCCGGCTGGTGACATACTTGCCCTCCCGGCCGGCGTAGGGGCTGTCGTTGACGGAGAAGGTCATCTCGATGGTGGGGGCGGAGATCTTCACGAAGGGCAGGGGCTCCGGGGCCTCCGGGGCGCAGATGGTGTCGCCGATGGTCACGTCGCCGATGCCGCTCATGGCGATGATGTTGCCCGCCTCCGACTCCGTCACCGGCGCCCGGCCCAGGGGCTCGAACTCATACATGCTCACCGCCTTGGCGTGGCGCACCGGCCGCTCGTTGTGGTAATCGCATACCACGATCTCCTGGTTCTGGATCACCCGGCCCCGCTCGATGCGGCCGATGGCGATGCGGCCCACGTACTCGTTGTAGTCCAGGGAGCTGACCAGCATCTGGAAGGGCTCCTCCACCGGCCGCGCCGGGGCGGGGATATAGTTGACGATGGCCTCAAACAGCGGCTCCAGGTCCGTGCCCGGCACATCCGGGCTGACGGAGCAGGTGCCCCGCCGGGCGGAGGCGAAGAGCATGGGGCTGTCCAGCTGCTCGTCGGTGCAGCCTAAGTCCATGAGCAGCTCCAGCACCTCGTCGATGACCTCATAGACCCGCTGGTCCGGCCGGTCCACCTTGTTGACCACCACGATCACCTTGTGGCCCAGCTGCAGGGCGTGCTCCAGCACGAAGCGGGTCTGGGGCATGGGCCCCTCGGCGGCGTCCACCAGCAGCAGAACGCCGTTGACCATCTTCAGGATGCGCTCCACCTCGCCGCCGAAGTCGGCGTGGCCTGGGGTATCCACGATGTTGATCTTCACGTCCTTGTAGTGGATGGCGGTGTTCTTGGCCAGGATGGTGATGCCCCGCTCCCGCTCCAGGTCGCCGGAGTCCATGATCCGCTCCTGGACCTGCTGGTTCATGCGAAAGGCCCCGGACTGGCGGAGCATGGCGTCCACCAGGGTGGTCTTACCGTGATCCACGTGGGCGATGATGGCGATGTTTCTCAGTTCCTGCATGATCGATATTCACTCTTTCCTTGGTATGCACACAGTTGGTTATTGTATCACGCCCCGGGTCCGATTGCAACCGCCAGCGGCAGAAAAACCGCCCCGGGCAGAATACGGGACCGGTCCTCCCGGCCCGGTCCCGTCCTGGTATGTCATTTTTCCCGGTGCTTCAGCTGTTGGCCGATGACCTCGATGAGCTTGGACACGTTGATGGGCTTTGCCACGTGGTCGTTCATGCCCGCCTCTAGAGCCTGCTTCCGGTCCTCGTCGAAGGCGTTGGCGGTCATGGCCACGATGGGGATACTGGCCAGCGCCGGGTCCGGCAGGGCCCGGATGGCCCGGGTGGCGTCGTAGCCGTTCATGATGGGCATCTGCACGTCCATGAGGATCAGGTCGTACTGCCCCGGCGCGGCGTTTTTCACCTTTTCCACCGCCACGGTGCCGTCCTCGGCCTGGTCCACCACGAAGCCGCTGGCCTCCAGCAGATCCACCGCGATCTCCCGGTTCAGCTCGTTGTCCTCCACCAGCAGCAGCCGGCTGCCCCGCAGCTCCTCCGCCGGGTCCGGCAGGACCTCCTCGCCGGGCGCGGGGGGCTCGCCCTTGCCCAGGGCGTTGATCAGGGTGTCCCGCAGCTCGGACACGAAGATGGGCTTGTTGCAGAAGGCAGTGACCCCCGCCTGCTTGGCCTCCTCCTCGAACACCGTCCAGTCGTAGGCGGTGAGGATGATGATGGGCACCCGCTCCCCCGCGATGGCCCGGACCTGCCGCGCCACCTCCAGTCCGCTCAGATCGGGCAGGGCCCAGTCGATGATGTAGGCGTAAAACTCGTCGCCCATCTCCACGGCCTGGCGGGCGCGGAGCACCGCCTCCTTGCCGTGCATGCTCCACTCGGCCCGCATGCCGATCTGGATGAGCATCTTCGTCACGCTGTCGCAGGTGGCGAAGCTGTCGTCCACCACCAGGCCCCGCATGCCGTTCAGCTCCCGGATCTCCGTCACCCGCCGGGGCTGGGTCTGGAGCCGGAACTGCAGATCGATGATGAATTCGGTGCCCGCGTTGGGGGCCGTGATCACCTGGATCGTGCCGCCCATGGTGTCCACGATGCTCTTGGTGATGGCCATGCCCAGGCCGGTGCCCTGGATGCCGCTGACGGTGGAGTTGCGCTCCCGCTCGAAGGGCTCGAAGATGTGCTGGGCGAACTCCGGGCTCATGCCGATGCCCGTGTCCTTCACCCGGATCTCATAGGAGCCGTAGCCCTTGGGCGCGCCGGGCTTCTGGGTGACCAGCATGGACACGGACCCCCCGGCGGGGGTGAACTTGATGGCGTTGGACAGCAGGTTCAGCAGCACCTGGTTGACGTGCAGCTTGTCGCAGTAGATGTCCTCGTCCACCACGTCCATGGTGTCCATGTAAAAGCTCAGCTGCTTGGCGTGCATCTGGGTCTGGATGATGTTGCGCATATCCCGGAAGATGTCCGAGATGGAGCAGGGCTTCTCGTCGATGTTCAGCTTGCCCGACTCGATGCGGCTCATGTCCAGAACGTCGTTGATGAGGCTGAGCAGATGGTTGCTGGAGGAGAGGATCTTCGCCAGATACTCCTGGACCCGCTCCCGGTTGTCCAGATTGGTCTCCGCCAGGGTGGTGAAGCCGATGATGGCGTTCATGGGCGTGCGGATATCATGGCTCATGTTGCTGAGGAAGGTGGTCTTGGCCCGCTCGGCGGCCTCGGCCTTGTGGAGCTTCTCCTCCAGCACGGCCCGCTCCACCGCCTGTTCCCGCTCCCGGACGGCAAAGCGGCGCACCACGATATAGTACACGGCCACGGCCAGCACCAGCACCGCCGCCAGCACCAGCCCCACCTTCTGCAGGGCGAAGGAGCTGGCGAAGGCCTCCTTTTCCGGCACGGACACGGCGATGGACCACTCGTTGATGCCGGCGGGGGCGTAGTACATGTACTGCCAGCCGTCGGTGCTGTCGGTGCGGAAGATGACGTACCCGCTGCCCTGGGCCAGGATGTCCTCGGTATACTCCTCCCAGGTCTTTTCGCCCTTGGTCTGGCGGCCGTCCACGCCGTCGGTAAAGCTGTCCACGTTGCCCAGCTCGTCGTGCCAGGTGTCCAGGATGAAGTCGCCGGTGTGGGTGTCGATGATATACACGGCGGCGGTGCCGTTATAGATGTTGTTGATGTTCAGGCTCGCCGGCAGATCCTCCAGCCGGGTCAGGCCGTACAGCAGCGCCACGGTCTTGCCGTTCTGCACCACGGGCACGTAATGGCGCACCACCGGCGTGCGGTTGGTCAGACTGTGGCTGCGGTTGGTCACGTGCTCCCCCAGGGGCGCCTCCTCGGCGTAGGACACGTCGTCCACATCGGACACATCCGTCACCCTCCCGTCGGCGGTGATGACGGTCTCGTCCGGCATGAGCAGCCGCACGTTCATGGTGTCCAGCAGCGGCGCGACGGAGCCCATGGTCTCGATGACGGACTCGGTGTCCATATCGCCTGCGGCGATGATCTGGGCGGTGGCGTTGAGGATCCTGCTGTCCCGGCTGAACTTGCCGATGACCTCGTCCATGACGGTGTCCACGCCCTCTTCCAGCCGGCCTATGCTCCGCTCCCGCAGGATGCCGGCGATGGTGATATAGGTCGTCACCAGTCCCACGGCGATGAACAGGACCAGCACCAGCGTCGCCGCGATGCCCCTATCCCGCGTGAATCGCTGTTTTTTCACAGCTCTCCCTCTTCTCTGTCCGGCGCTCAGGCGCCGATGCTCTGGCGGAACGCGCGGATGGTGCCGGCGGTCTGCTCATAGTCCGCCCGCACCCGCTCCAGCAGCTGGTCCGCCTCCGGGCTCCGGCCGCCCCGCAGGGCCTCGGTCAGCTCGTGGCTGGACTGGCCCAGCTTGGTGAAGCCCAGGTTCTGGCACATGCCCTTGATGGTGTGGCTGGCACGGAAGGCCTCCTCGTCCTGGCCCTCGGCCATAGACCGGCACAGCAGATCGAAGCTGCCGTCGTCCAGGAATTTCAGCACGAATTTCTGGACCAGCCGTTCGCTGCGCAGTCTGCTCAGCACGTCCTCATAGTCGGCCCCCATGGCCTGATAGCACTCCTGCAGCGTCATGATGCGTCTCCTCCTTGTCGCGCCTCGGTGTCGATCGCGGTGATCGCGGACAGCGTCCCCTTCATGGACCTGTCGTAGAAGCGGTATAGTCCCTTTCCGGCCTGTTTGACGGAATACAGCGCCAGATCTGCCGCGTGGAACAGATTCTCGTAGTCCAGACCCACGGTCTCGCCCAGGGCGACCCCCATGCTCACAGAGACGTTGAAGCCCTCGAACGGCCCGCACAGGCTGTGGAAGATACGGTCGATGGTCTTCTCGATCTCGGTCTTATACTCCAAAAACAGCATGAACTCGTCGCCGCCGGCCCGGCAGGAGATATCCGTGCCACGGATGGACCGGCGCAGCCGCTGGGCCACCTGGATGAGCACCTGGTCGCCGAACTGGTGGCCCCGGGTGTCGTTGGCGGATTTGAACCGGTCCACGTCGAAGATGGCCAGGGCGTAATTGCTGTCCGGCCGCTCCGCGATCCGTTCCTCGATCCGCTCCCGGGCGCTGGCGCGGTTGAGCAGGCCGGTCATGGCGTCGGTGGAGGCCTTCTGCTCCATCTCCTGCAGCCGCACCCGCGCCTCGTGCACGTCGATGGCTTTGCCCAGGGCCCCCTCGAACCGGGGAGGCGTGTCGCTGGACCACACCGCCCGGGAGATCACCCGGTGCCAGCGGGCCTCGCCGCCGTAATGCAGCAGGCACTCCATGTGCGCGTCCGGCTCCTTGGGGGTGGTGGCGTGCAGCAGCGCGCTCAGCCGGTCCCACACGCCCGGCCCCAGCACCTGCTGCAGCCGGGGGTTGTTGACCGGGTCCATGACGATCTCGTCCACGCCCAGCTTTTTCGCCCCCCAGGGGGACAGGGTGATCATGGGCGGGGACACGGTGTATTCAAATTGGATGTCCTCCGTCAAGGCGGCGAAGAAGCTGTACTTGTCCCGCTCGTAGTCCAGCAGCCGCAGCGTGCGCTTGCTGGCGCCGCTGTGCAGCGACTCGTCGGCGATGGCCTGGATTTCCCGGCGGGTGCCCTTGCTCACGCTGCCGGCGGCCAGCTGGCCGCGGATCTCTCCCGCGTTCTCCGACAGGCACTCCAGCAGCAGCGGGTTGAACGCGCCGCACTTCCCGTCCAGGATCATCTGCACGGCGGTCTCATGGGGGATGGGGGCCTTGTACACCCGGGGGCTGGTCAGCGCGTCGTACACGTCCGCCAGCGCCACCACCTGGGCGGAGATGGGGATGTCGTCCCCCGCCAGGCCGTCGGGATAGCCCCGGCCGTCGTAGCGCTCGTGGTGCCAGCGGCAGATCTCGTAGGCCGTCTGCACCAGCGGGTCGTCCTGGTGCACCGGCAGATCCTCCAGCATCCGCGCGCCCACCATGGCGTGGGTCTTCATGATCTCGAACTCCTCGGCAGTGAGCCGGCCGGGCTTGTTGAGGATGTGCTCGTCGATGGCGATCTTGCCGATGTCGTGCAGGGCCGAGCCGGTGCTGATCCGGGAGATATCCGCCGCGGTCATGTGGTACTGGTCGGTCTTCTGCATCAGCAGCCGCAAAAAGAAATCCGTCAGCGTCCGCACATGCAGGATGTGCAGGCCGCTCTCGCCGTTGCGGAACTCCACGATGTGGCTGAGGATATCGATCATCATGCCGCTGCGGCGCTCTTTTTCGTAGATCTGCTCCTCCACCATGCTCACCAGCCGCCGCTGCTTGGCGTACAGCAGCAGGGTGTTCACCACCCGCCGCCGGACGATCAGCGCGTCGAACGGGCGCATGATGAAGTCGGTCACGCCCATATCGTAGGCCCGCTCCACCTGGGGCGAGCCGCTCTCAGCGGACACCATGATCACCGGGGTGGCCTCGATCCAGCCGTTCTGGTTCATCACGCCCAGCACGTCGAAGCCGTTCATCCGGGGCATGACGATGTCCAGCAGCATCAGGTCGATCTCGTCGCTCTTTTTCTGCATGACGGACACGGCCTCCAGGCCGTCCTCCGCCTCCAGGATGTTGTACTCGTCCCCCAGCATATCCGCCAGGATGGAGCGGTTCATCTCCGAGTCATCCACCACCAGGATGGTCTGTTTTTTGGTATTCGTCTCCTCCACAGGGCGCTCCTTCCGATCACACGTGCGGCCACGGGATCCATACAATGATATAATAGGCGCCGGATTTTGTCAATTGAAAACGCGCCTGGGACCAGGACAAAAAGACCCGCCCCGGAAGGGGGCGGGTCCCGCTATGAGAGCGGCTGTCAGCCGTTGCGGCTCTTCCTGCGGGTCAGCAGCCGGACCAGGGTCCCGCCCAGGACCACGCCGACCGCTCCGGACAGCGCGCAGGGCAGCCATACCTGCAGGGGCTGCCGGGCCAGCGGCGTCGCGTCCTCCTGGATCTCCTCTGTGGGCGCAGAAGCGGGCTCATCAGCGGGCGCGGGCTCCGCCGTGCTCTCCGGATCTGGCTCCGCCGCGGGCTCTGCCGCCGGCTCCTGGCTGGGCGCCACTGTGGCTGCGGGGCCGGGCTCCTCCACCGCCACAGGCGCGGGGATGGGCTGCGCCGTGGACACAGGGCGGGGCGCTGCTGTCGGTTCCGGCGTGGGCTCCGCTGTCGGTTCCGGCGTAGGTTCCGCAGTCGGCTCGGGCGTAGGCTCCGCCGTGGGTTCAGGCGTGGGCTCCGCCGTCGGTTCGGGCGTAGGCTCCGCGGTCGGTTCGGGCGTAGGCTCTGCCGTCGGCTCGGGCGTGGGTTCCGGGGTGGCCGTCGGTTCCGGTGCGGGCTCCTCCGGACCGCAGACCGCCTGCACCGCGGCGATCAGCTCCGGGGCGTCCCCGGTCCACTGGCCCAGCGCCCGGTCGAACCACAGGGAGAGCGCCGGCGCGGCCCCCTCCGCCGGACGGTGGGTCTGGCGGATCATGGCCGAGTAGGAGTCGATGTAGGACGCCGGGTCCACCGTCAGGCGCACAAGGACGGACCCGTCCTGCTCCTCCGGCGGGCCGAAGGAATAGGTCCCCTCCCGCAGCGGATAGCGCCAGCTCTCATGGCCGGCGTCCTCCGTCACGCACGTGACCTCCACGCCCCCGATGAGCTGTCGGAGCGTGTCCAGCCCGGGGAGCTCTACCGGCTCCGGGGTAGCCGTCGGTTCCGGTGTGGCCGTCGGTTCCGGGGTGGCCGTCGGCTCCGGGGTGGCTGTCGGCTCCGGCGCAGCTGTCGGCTCCGGGGTGGCTGTCGGCTCCGGGGTGGCTGTCGGCTCCGGCGTGGCCGTCGGCTCCGGCGTGGCCGTCGGCTCCGGCGTGGCAGTCGGCTCCGGCGTGGCAGTCGGTTCCGGCGTGGCTGTCGGCTCCGGCGTGGCCGTCGGCTCCGGGGTAGCTGTCGGTTCCGGCGTTGCCGTCGGTTCCGGCGTGGCCGTCGGTTCCGGCGTTGCCGTCGGTTCAGGCGTCGCTGTCGGTTCCGGCGTGGGCTCCGGCTCCGGCGTGGCCGTCGGTTCGGGCGCAGCTGTCGGCTCCGGGGTGGCCGTCGGCTCCGGCGTCGCTGTCGGTTCCGGCGTGGGCTCCGGCTCCCGCTCCCAGATGGCGTACACCGACATCGAGGCGCCGCGTCTGCACCCTACTGAGGAACACTGTATCTTTTCGCCCGGTGACGTGCTCCAGCCCTTGAATACGTACCCCTCCCGCTGGGGGTCCGAGTCTTTGTCCACCTCGAACACATGGAAATCCTCATCTCCGAAGACCTCCACCGGATTGGGCTCCGGCATCCCGGTCACCGGCTCGCCGGAGGCGTTGGCGTTATACCAGAGCACGAAGTCCGCCTCCGCCGGCGCGATGGGCACGTAGACCAGCCTCAGCCGGCACGTCTCCCCCGCCCGGACCGTCCGTTCAGTGTCATAGAACGTGTCTATGTAGCCGGTCACCGCACTGTTACTCAACTTGAACTCCATCCGGCAGTCCTCGCCCACAGGTACGCCGTTGACGTCCAAGTACATGACATTACCCTCCCACATGGCAATACTTCCTGCTGTCACGCCGCTGGTCGAGCCGCCGCTGTAGATCAGCGTGTAGGTCAGCAGCAAAGATGTGCCCACATCGGCTGCCGAAATACCGTCGATCTCCAGCTCCAGACGCACCGTCCCCGTGGCGGCGCTCTCCTGCGCCGCGGCGGAGAAGCGGGCCGGCAGCCTGCTCTCGCCGGCGGCGGGTGACTCGGCGGCGGCCGGGCGGCCCACCACCAGCAGCAGCGCCATCAGCGCCGCAAGGATCCTCTCTGCGAACATATTCATTGCCTCCCTTCAAAATAATACTGTTCCATTGAATCGTCCGCATTTGACCATATTTCGATTATATCAGACGCCGGGGAGCTGTCAATAATTTCCTGCCATGTTTTTCCATATAGCCCTGTGCCGCCAGCTGCGGGCAAAAAAAACCCGCCGGGGGCTGGAAATCCCGGCGGGATTGTGCCATACTCATCTTGCCCCGCGGCACAGCGGCCGCCGGGAAGAAAACGCACTGAGAGGACGCAGAGCTATGACTAAGATCCTTTTCGTCTGCCACGGCAACATCTGCCGCAGTCCCATGGCGGAGTTCATGATGAAGGACCTGGTGCAGAAGGCGGGCCTGGAGGGGGAGTTTTTCATCGCCTCCGCCGCCACCAGCACCGAGGAGATCGGCAACGGCGTCTATCCCCCCGCCCGGCGGATGCTGGCCGCCCACGGCATCGGCTGCGCCGGCAAGACCGCCCGGCAGATGACCTGGCGGGATTACGGCGAATACGACCTGCTCATCGGCATGGACAGCGCCAACCTGCGCAACATGCGCCGCATCTGTGGCGGCGATCCGGAGGACAAGCTCCGCCTGCTGCTGGACTATACCCACCGGCCCGGGGACGTGGCCGACCCCTGGTACACCGGGGATTTCGCCGCCACCTGGCGGGACGTGGACGAGGGCTGCCGCGCCCTGCTGGCGGCCATCCTGGCAGGCTCCCCCTGACGGGCGGGGTTGACAGCGGGAGAAATGGGGTATATAATGCTCTTATGTTCACGAAATGAGGTTTTTTCCAGTACATGAACATTCAAGAGCTCGACATCCTGAACTCCCTGGCGGAGGAGCCCTTCGTCAGCCAGCGGCTGCTGGCGGAGCGCTGCGGCCACAGTCTGGGCACGGTGAACCGGTGCGTCCGGTCCCTGGTCCAGAGCGGCTGTCTGGACCGTGACATGGCCCTGACGGAAAAGTCCCGGGCCATGCTGGCCGCCGGCGCGCCGCAAAACGCCGTGATCCTGGCGGCGGGCAGCGGCATGCGGATGGTGCCCATCAACCTGGAGGCGCCCAAGGGCCTGCTGGAGGTGGGCGGCGAGCCGCTGATCGAGCGGACCATCCGCCAGCTGCGCCAGGCCGGGATCACCGACGTGACCGTGGTGGTGGGCTTTATGAAGGAGCAGTACGAATACCTGATCGACAAATTCGGCGTGACGCTGGCGGTGAACCCGGACTACGCCGGGAAGAACAACCTCCACTCCCTGCTGCTGGCCGCGGACCGGCTGCACAACACCTACGTGATCCCCTGCGACATCTGGTGCGCGGAAAACCCATACCGGCGGCACGAGCTGTACTCCTGGTACATGGTCAGCGACCGGCTGGACCCGGCGGGCGCGGTGCGGATGAACCGGCGGCGGGAGCTGACGGCCGCGGCGGACGGCGCCGGCGGCAACGCCATGATCGGCATCAGCTATCTCATGGAGCCGGAGGCGGCCCTGGTGCGCCGGCGTCTGGCGGAGATGGCCCGGGACCCCCGGTATGACGGCGCTTTCTGGGAGGAGACCCTCTATGAAAAGGGCCGGATGGCGGTGTACGCCCGGCCGGTCCCGGCAACCGAGGTGGCGGAGATCAACACCTACGAGCAGCTGCGGGAGCTGGACGGCGGCTCGGCCCATCTGCGCTCCGCGGCCATCGCCGCCGCGGCGGCAGCCCTGGACGCCCGGCAGGAGGAGGTCCGGGAGGTGACCGTGCTGAAAAAGGGCATGACCAACCGCTCGTTTTTGTTCACCTGCCGGGGCCGGCGGTACATCGCCCGGGTGCCTGGGGAGGGGTCGGAAAAGCTGATCCACCGGCAGCAGGAAGCGGCGGTATACGCCGCCATCCGGGGCCGGGGGCTGTGCGACGACCCTGTGTATCTGGACCCGGACAGCGGCTATAAGATCACCGCCTACCTGGAGGGGGCCCGGGTGTGCGATCCGGCGGACCGGGCGGACGTGGCCCGGTGCATGGAAAAGCTCCGCGCCTTCCACGCCATGGACCTTTCCGTGCCCCACCGGTTCGACATCTTCGACACCATCGACTATTATGAGTCCCTGTGGGAGGGCGCGCCCTCCGCCTATCGGGACCACGCCCTCACCCGGGAGCGGGTGTTCTCCCTGCGGCCCTACATCCAGGCACACGCCGGGCCGGAGCGGCTGACCCACATCGACGCGGTGCCGGACAACTTCCTCTTCGCCCCCCGGGGCGGCGGCGAGGAGCTGCAGCTGATCGACTGGGAGTACGCCGCCATGCAGGACCCCCACGTGGACGTGGCCATGTTCGGCATCTACTCCCTGTACGACCAGCGGCAGATGGACGGGCTCATCGACCTGTACTTCTCCGGCGGCTGCCCGGAGCAGACCCGGACCAAGATCTACTGCTATGTGGCCGCCTGCGGGCTGCTGTGGAGCGACTGGTGCGAGTATAAACGCTGCCTCGGCGTGGAATTCGGCGAGTACTCCCTGCGCCAGTACCGGTATGCCAAGGACTATTACCGCCTGGCGGCGGAACGGATCGGAGGCGCGCTATGAATCGGGTCAAACGGGCCATCATCATGGCCGCCGGGGAGGGCAGGCGGCTGCGGCCGCTCACCGACCGCACCCACAAGGCCCTTCTGCCGGTGAACGGCCGGCCCATGATCCACACCATCCTGGACGCGCTGGAGAAAAACGGCATCCGGGACGTGACCGTGGTGGTGGGCTATAAAAAGGAGCAGTTCGCCTCCCTGCCGGAGCGCTGGCCGGGGGTGCGGCTGGTGGAGAACCCCTGGTACGCCGACCGCAACAACATCTTCTCCCTCTACGCCGCCCGGGACTATCTGCCCGGGGCCATGGTCCTGGACGGGGACCAGGTGATCTACGATCCCGCCGTGCTGGACCCGGCCTTTGAGCGGTCCGGCTACAACTGCGTGTGGACGGACGAGCCCACCGGCGAGTGGCTGCTCACCCTGGACGGGGAGGGCGTGGTCCGCTCCTGCAGCCGCACCGGCGGCGCCCACGGCTGGCGGCTTTACAGCGTGTCCCGCTGGTCCGAGGCCGACGGCGCCCGCCTGGCCGACGACCTGGAGCGGGCCGTGGGGGAGGAGAAAAACTGGTCGCTCTACTGGGACGACGTGGCCCTGTTCCTCCACCCGGAGGCATACCGGCTGGGGGTGCGGCCCATGGCGGCGGACGCCGTGACGGAGATCGACAGCCTGGCGGAGCTGGCGGCCATCGACCCCGGCTACGCCGGATACATCGCCTCGAAGGAGGGAAAGCAAAGATGAACAAGAAGACCGGCCGCCGGCTGGACCCGGCCACCACCATCGTGCCCTTTGGGGCCATCCTGATCCTGTGCCTGTTCTTCATCCTGGCGCCGGAGCGCTCCACCGCCGCGCTGAGCGCCATCCGGTCCTTTTTGGGGGACAGCTTCGGGGTGTATTACCTCATCTTCGGTCTGGGCGTGCTCATCGTGTCCCTGTGGATATCCTTCTCCCCCCTGGGGAAGATCACCCTGGGCAAGCCCGGGGAGAAGCCCAAATACGGCTTCTGGACCTGGGGGGCCATGGTGTTCACCTGCGGCCTGGCGGCGGACATCCTGTTTTACTCTCTGTGCGAATGGATCTATTACGCCCAGGAGCCCCACGTGGCGGAGCTGGGCTCCATCCAGGACTGGGCCTCCACCTATCCGCTGTTTCACTGGGGCCCCACGGTGTGGAGCTTTTACGCCACCCTGGCGGCCTGCTTCGGCTTCATGCTTCACGTGCGGGGCGTGGGCAAGCAGAAGTATTCCGAGGCCTGCCGGCCTCTGCTGGGGGACAGGACCGACCGGCTGCCCGGCCGGATCATCGACGTGCTGGCGGTGGTGGCCCTGATCGCGGGCACCGCCACCACCTTCTCCGTGGCCACGCCGCTGCTGGGCGCCGCCCTCACCAGCCTCATCGGCGTGCCCAGCTCCAAGTATCTGACCATCGCCATCCTGGCGGTGACCTGCCTGGTGTACACCGCGGCGGTGCTGAAGGGCATCCGGGGGGTGTCCTGGCTGGCCAACGCCTGCATGTATCTGTTCGGGGCGCTGCTGGCCTATGTGCTGCTCTTCGGCGGCCACGCCCGGTACATCGTCGAGACCGGCTTCTCCGCCCTGGGGAACATGGTGCAGCACTACATCGGCCTGAGCACCTGGACCGACCCGCTGCGCACCTCCTCCTTCCCCCAGAACTGGACCATCTTCTACTGGGCCTATTGGATGGTGTGGTGCGTGGCGTCCCCCTTCTTCATGGGCAGCGTCAGCCGGGGCCGTACGGTGAAGCAGGTGATCCTAGGCACCTATATCTTCGGCGTCAGCAGCACCCTGGTGTCCTTCATCGTGCTGGGCAACTACGGCCTGGGGCTGCAGATGATGGGCTCCTTCGACGCCATCGGGTTTTACAACGCCTGCGGCGACCTGTATCAGACCGTCATCGCCATCATCGGCAACCTGCCCGCCCACCAGATCGTGCTGGGGCTGCTGGTCCTGTCCATGATCGCCTTTTACGCCACCAGCTTCGACTCCATCACCCTGGTGGCCAGCCAGTACAGCTACCGCCAGTTCCGGGAGGGCGAGGAGGCCAGCCGGGGGATGAAGCTGTTCTGGGCCATATTGCTGATCCTGCTGCCCATCGCGCTGATCTTCTCCGAGGGGTCCATGAACAACCTGCAGACCGTGTCCATCATCGCCGCCTTCCCCATCGGCATCGTCATCGCCCTGATCATCGCCAGCTTCATCAAGGACGCCCGCTCCTACCTGGGCGAGCTGGAAAAAGCGGATCGGGCAAAATAGGGGTTGCAAAACCCGCCGGGATTGACTATACTGTACTGGTCCGATTTTCATAAGGAAAGGTAATGTCAATGAAAAGCTATCTTGATATGACGAAGCAGGAGCTGGCGGCGGAGCTGCAGGCCGTCAGCGACCGGTACGCCGCCCTGAAGGCGGTCCCCCGGAGCCTGAACATGGCCCGGGGCAAGCCCAACCCCGCCCAGCTGGACCTGAGCATGGATATGCTGTCCCTGGACCCGGCCGCCCTGGCCCGCACCCCGGGGGGCGTGGATACCCGCAACTACGGGGAGCTGGCCGGCGTGGAGGAGTGCCGCCGGCTGTTCGCCGACCTGCTGGGTCTGGAGCCGAAGAACATCATCCTGGGCGGCCAGTCCAGCCTGAACCTGATGTACGACTCGGTGATGCGGGCCATGGTCTTCGGCGTGTACGGCGGCAGCCGTCCCTGGGGCCAGCAGGGGAAGATCAAGTTCCTGTGCCCCGTGCCCGGCTATGACCGCCACTTCGCCGTGACGGAGACCTTCGGCATCGAGATGATCAACATCCCCATGTCCGCCGACGGCCCGGATATGGACCTGATAAAGAGATACGTGGAGTCCGACCCGGCGGTGAAGGGCGTGTGGTGCGTGCCCAAGTACGCCAACCCCTCCGGCATCACCTATTCCGCCGACACGGTCCGGGCCTTTGCGGCGCTGAAGCCCGCGGCGGACGACTTTCGCATCTTCTGGGACAACGCCTATCTGGTCCACACCTTTGAGGACGAGGGCGACGAGCTTCTCAACATCTTCGACGCCTGCAAGGCCGCCGGCAGCGAGGATATGGTGTACGAGTTCATCTCCACCAGCAAGATCACCTTCGCCGGGGCGGGCGTGTCCGCCATCGCCGCCAGCGAGGGGAACGTGAAGTTCATCCTCAAGCAGATGGGCATGCAGACCATCGGCAACGACAAGCTCAATCAGCTGCGCCACGCCCTCTTCCTGAAGGACGTGCCCGGCATCTACGCCCACATGAAAAAGCACGCCGCCATCGTCAAGCCCAAGTTCGACTGCGTGCTGAACGCCCTGGACGCCGAGATCGCCCCCCGGGGCATCGCCCACTGGAACCGGCCCAAGGGCGGATATTTCGTGGCCTACGAGGGCCTGCCCGGCACCGCCTCCCGGTGCGTGGGACTGTGTAAGGAGGCGGGGCTGGTGCTCACCGGCGCCGGCGCGCCCTTCCCCTACGGAAAGGACCCCCAGGACAACGTGATCCGCATCGCCCCCACCTTCCCCGACCTGCCGGAGCTAGAGGCGGCGATGGAGCTTTTCTGCGTGGCGGCCCGCCTGGCCGCCCTGGAGACGCTGACAGCCAAATGAGCCGATACGCCAAAAAACGCACCCGTCCGCGGACGGGTGCGTTTTTGTTCAAGCGCCTGTGTTTACTCCTGGAACATGGGGGTGGAGAGGTACCGGTCGCCGGTGTCCGGCAGCAGGGCCACGATGGTCTTGCCCTCGTTCTCGGGGCGCTTGGCCAGCTCGATGGCCGCCCACAGCGCCGCGCCGGCGGAGATGCCCACCAGGATGCCCTCGGTGCGGCCCAGCTCCCGGCCCAGGGCGAAGGCGTCCTCGTTCTCCACGGGGATGATCTCGTCGTAGATCTTGGTGTTCAGCACGTCGGGCACGAAGCCCGCGCCGATGCCCTGGATCTTATGAGCGCCGGCCACGCCCTTGCTAAGCACCGGCGAGCTGGCCGGCTCCACGGCCACCACCTGCACCGACGGCTTTTTCTCCTTCAGGTACTCCCCCACGCCCGTCAGGGTGCCGCCGGTGCCCACGCCGGCCACGAAGATGTCCACTTCCCCCTCCGTATCCTTCCAGATCTCCGGGCCGGTGGTGGCCTTGTGGGCGGCGGGGTTGGCGGGGTTGACGAACTGGCCGGGGATGAACGCGCCCGGCGTGGCTGCGGCGATCTCGTCCGCCTTGGCGATGGCCCCCTTCATGCCCTTGGCCCCCTCGGTGAGCACCAGCTGGGCGCCGTACGCCTTGAGAAGGTTGCGCCGCTCCACGCTCATGGTCTCCGGCATGGTCAGGATGATCTTATACCCCTTGGCCGCCGCCACGGCGGCCAGGCCGATGCCCGTGTTGCCGGAGGTGGGCTCCACGATCACCGCGCCGGGTCTCAGCTTCCCCGACGCCTCCGCGTCCTCGATCATCGCCTTGGCGATGCGGTCCTTCACGGACCCGGCGGGGTTGAAATACTCCAGCTTCGCCA
>CANQSF010000033.1 GCA_947626345.1 uncultured Oscillospiraceae bacterium
GAGATCTTGTTCTGCTTCACGTTCACCCGCCAGGTGTAGATGAAGGCGATGATGAAGAAGATGGTGAGCACGCCGTACAGCAGGATCTTGAAGGAGTTGTCGTGATAGACGGTGGTATAGGTGTCCAGGACCAGGTTGTACTCGCTGGTGGGGCCCAGCTTGCCCAGGGAGGGCAGCAGGCTCAGCCAGTGCCCGCCGGCCACCACCATGTAGCCGATGAATACGACCTCAAAAAGCAAAAACAGCAGTCCACGCAGGGCCTGGCCCCGGGCCAGGCTGCCGAACCCCATGATGACAAAGGAAATTTTTGTCTTCCAGTCGCCTTTTACGAAGGTGGCGCAGATGTCCTGGATCTCCCGAACGACCGTCAGGCCGGCTGCCTTAAGCAGATTCCACAGCTTGATGAACAGGCCGGCGATGGCACGGGGGATGCCATAGAAGAAGGAGCCGATTTTGTAGCCAATTCTCTGCCCCTTGGATAAACGCAGGAATTCCAGGTCGCTATAGTGTTTCATCAGATCACCCCTCAATAAGAAAATTGGTCGGAGCCATTGCTGGCTCCGACCAACTGCCGAAATTTCAGGTCAGGCCAAAGTTTTCATTCAGACTGCCTTTACGGGCCAACTCAGCCCGCGGGGACCAGGGTCACTTCGCCGGAGGCGGCGTCCAGCTGCACGTAGTAGGTGCCAGCCTCTTCCACAACGAAGTTGTCGGCGGGGAAGGCCACGTCCCAGGCCTTGCCCTGACGGCACTTGAACTCGGTGCCGGCCTCCATCTCGAAGGCGTCGTTGGAGGTCCAGATGTCGCCGTCGGCGGTCATGGGCAGGTCGGCATCCCAGTTGGTGCCGGCCACGGTGCCGATAACGGTGAAAGCGTTGCGCACCTCGTCGGTCATCTCGAACACGGCGGCGATGCTCTGCTCATACTTGTCCAGAGCGGCCTTCAGATCCTCGTCAGGAGCGCCGGCGCCCTTGTCCTTGATGTCGGTGGTGATGACCTTGGCGATATCCCACCAGGAGCCGTGGATGTTGGGCTGGGGGATGGCGTAGGCGCTCTGCTCAGCCAGAGCGACCAGGGCCGGGTTGCTGGTGACCACGTCAGCCTGAACGGCTTCCTTGTTGGCGGGGCCCCAGCCGAACTCTTCAGTACGCTGGATCTGGCACTCCGCGTTGGTGAGGTACTGGGCCAGCTGGTTCAGGGCGGCGCCCTTCACGGCGTCCTCCTGAGGCTTCACGCCCAGCAGCTTGCAGCCGCTGTAGGAGCCGATGTGATACTCGGTGCCGTCCACGGTGAAGGAGGGCAGATCGGCAACGCCGAAGTTCTCGCCCAGCTGCTCCAGGATGGTGGCGTAGTTCCAGGTGCCGGTGACCACGACGGCGGAGCCGCTGGCGAAGTCAGCGGTGGAGGAGTTGACGTAGCTGGGGGAGGTGACGACCATCTGGATGCCCTTGGCGGCGATCAGGCCCTTGTCGGAGTTGAAGTCGTCGTCGATGGCGATGAAGTTGCCCTGGTCGTCGGTGATCCAGTCGGAGTGGCAGCCGGTGCCGAAGAAGAAGCCGGCGTTGTACCAGGCGTTCTCCAGCTCATAGGAGATGTTCTTGCCCGCGGCCTCGCAGTCGGCGATGATGGCCTCCAGGCTGTCCACGTCCTCCTCGGGGACGACGGACTTGTCGTAGTACATGAAGTAGCCGTTATCGGCGGTCAGAGGATAGGCGTAGTAATCCTCGCCGGCCTGAGCGGCCAGAACGGAACCGGCGGTGTTGTTGTCCTTGACGAAGGTGGCAGCGCCCTGGCCCAGCTTGGTCAGCGCGTTGGCCTGGATCAGACGGGACAGCTGGTCCTGGGCAAAGAAGTACAGGTCAGCGCCTGCGGACACGTCCAGGATCATGTTGCTGGCAGCGTCAGCCTCGGAGACGGGCTCCACGGTGGCGTTGATGGTGATGCCCAGCTCGTTGGAGCTGTTGAAGGCGTCTACCTGGCTCTTGGTCAGGTCCACGGCCGCGTCGGGCGCCCAGATGGTCACATCATAGGTGCCGGCCAGCTCGCTGGAACCGCCCTCGGCAGGAGCCGCTTCGCCGCCCTCGGCAGGAGCAGCCTCTTCGCCGCCCTCGGCGGGAGCAGCAGCCTCTCCGCCGCTTTCAGCCGCAGGCTCGCTGGAGCCGCCGCCGCAGGCAGCCAAGCTCAGCAGCATCATGGCAGCCAGAAGAAGCGCAAGGATCTTTTTCATGTTTGTACCTCCATAAAAATATTGTTTTTGGCATAATGAACAGTTTGTTATCCCCGCCCTGCGGGGATAGGAAAAGAGGGGCCCCTCTTTTCGGCCTTATACCTGTCAACTTTTACAATTATAGCAGTTTATTTTGTCATTGTCCACAAAATGTCTGTAACTTTTTACCCCTATTATTGCACAAAAAGTCTTTGGTGATTTTATGCAGTTTTTCTTTTTTCCATGGGTGGCGGACACCAGCGGGCCTCATGCTCCGGGACGGAGCACGGCGTCGTCGATCTTGCCCCATGCGCCGCCGCCCTCGCCGGCGCACTTGACGTACACGCCCACGGTGACGGTCTGGCCCTCGGCCACCTCCACGCCGTCGATGTGGGCGGTGTCCCACTGGCCGTAGACGGTGATGACCATGGGCGCGGTGGCGGCCGTCTCGCCGTCCACCTTCACGTAGGCGTAGATGTCGGTCTGGCCGCCGTCTCCGCCCATGATGGACACGGCGTAGTCATACTTGCCCGCGGGCAGGTCCTCCACGGTCTGCTCCAGGGTGAATTCCACGCTGTTCGCCGCGGCGCTCCAGAAGTGGAAGTGCTTGGTGCCGGTGAGGGAGTCGGTAGCCTTGTCTTCCACGTACAGCTCGTTGGCCCCGGCCAGATCCTCCACGGTCCAGCCCGTGTCCCCGTCCTCGAAGCTGTAGTTCGCCAGCAGGTTGCGCCCGGCCACGCTCACGTAGCAGCAGGCGCTCTCCCCCGCCGCCTCGCCCAGGATGGTGTAGGTCTCCTCGCCGCCCTGGCTCATCTCATCCAGCTCCTCCTGGGTGACGTCCCACTCCACAGGCGTCGCCTGCTTGGAGTTGTCGCTCATCCAGACGTCCACCGTCTCCGGCAACTGGATGGTCTCGCCGCCGCCCACGGTGACGCGCACCGCGTCGATCTGCTGGGGGACGATGTCGGCGTCGTTGCCGTACCGCACCAGGTTGAACACCTGCAGCGACGGCAGGGGATGGCCCTGGGCGTCGAACAGCGCCTGGTTGTCCACGGCGCAGCCGCCGTAATACTGGCCGGCGTCGTCGGGGTCATAGTCCGCGGCGAAGCGGCTGGCCCAGCCGGAGCCGTGCTCTTCCCAGATGGCAGAGTTGGTCTCCCAGCTGTCGCCGCCCACCGTGATCCAGGCGCCCTCCCAGTAGACCACGCCGATGCCGTTGTCGATGTGGGCCACCGTGTCGATCACGTCCCGGATCTCGTTGGCCTGGCCCTGGACGGTGTAGGGGAAGTCCTTCGCCACGCCGCTGTCCTCGGCGATGGTGTTGCCGGAAAAGTCGGTGTCCTCCAGGGTGTAGGCGTAGGAGGTCTCCATGACCATCACCTTTTTGCCGTAGGTATTGGCCACCTGGCTCAGCACCGAGGTGAGATTGCCCAGCGTGCCGTGCCAATAGGGATAGTAGGAGCTGGCGAACACGTCGTAGTCCAGCTCCCCCTCGTCCAGCCGCCGGGCATAATCGGCGTAGGCGCCGTCCCGCTCCGGGTTGGCGAAGTGCACCGCCACCAGCGCCTCCGGGCACTGCTCTCGCACAGCGCGGCTGCCCGCCGCCATGAGGGCGATGATGCTGTCCCAGTCCGTCTCGCCGCACATGGCGCCGTTGGTCTCGTTGCCCAGCTGCACCATGCCCACCGCCGCGCCGGCCTCGTTCAGCTTCTCCAGGCTCTCGGCGGTGTACTCGTACAGCGCCTCGCTCTTCTCCTCCAGGTCCATATCCGCCCAGGCCAGGGGCACCATCTGCTTGCCCGGGTCCGCCCAGAAGTCGGAGTAGTGGAAGTCCACGATCAGCTTCATGCCGTACTGGGCGGCCCGGCGGCCGATCTCCACAGCCTTTTCGATGTCGTTGTTGCCGCCGCCGTAGCCGTTGCCGTCGGCGTCGTAGGGGTGGTTCCACACCCGCACCCGGATGTGGGTGACGCCGCTGGACGCCAGGGTGGCGAACACGTCCTGCTCCTGGCCGTTGAAGTCATAGTACTTGACGCCGCTTTCCTCCTCCGCGATGACGGACGAGGCGTCCACGCCCAGGATGAAATCCTCCGGCAGGTCCTCCACCTTCTTCACCCACAGGGGATTGCCCTCCAGCTTCTCCGTGGGGATCAGGCTGACGGCCTCGCCGGCGCTCTCCTCTTCCTCCGCGGCCTCCGCCACGTCGGCAGCGGGGGTCTCGGCGGCCGCGGCCGTGCGCCCGCCGGCGCACCCGATCAGCAGTCCCAGCGGCAGCAGCAGCGCCGCCGCCCACAGCAGATGTCTCTTCATGTCGTTCTCCTCCTCAAAAATATGCGGCTGTGCTGCAACGCCCGCCGCCGGCGTTCAATCCATGGCCAGGATCTGCCGGGCCACCGCCAGGGCGGCCCCGTCGTCCAGGTGCACCGAGCCGGAGCCCAGGTACATATAATAATCCTCGTCGCCGTATTGAATATATCCCGTGGCGGCCCCTTCGCCGGTGGCGGCGTCGTATACCTTGACGCCGCCCTGCCCCTCCTCCAGGGGGAGCAGGTCCTTGACGAAATCCGCGTCCTCGGAGGCGGGGACGATGAACACGTCCCCCCGGTCGAAGGCGTCGGTGCCGAACATCACGTAGTCGAAGGTGTGGACCTGCACCATGCGCAGGCCCTCCGGCATGTCCTCCTCCAGCGCCGCGGCCATGGCCGTGTCCTCCACCGCCGGCACACGGCAGTACACCGTCACCTTCTTGGCGGGGACGGTGTCGGTGACGAAGGTGAAGATCCATCCCCAGAACAGGATGGACGCCAGCAGCCACAGCACGAAGGTGTGCAGCTGGGAAAAAATGTTCTTCAGCACTCTCATGCGTCCACCTCATAGGCCGCCACGTAGCCGTGGCAGGCGTACAGCGCGATGGGGCGGGCCGCCGCCAGGGCCGCCGCCTGGCTCTCGCTCACCAGCAGCCGGCTGACGCCCTCCTCCCCAGTCACCTCCACCCGCCGGGTGACGACGCTGCGTCGGATGGCCACCCGCTGGCCGGTGACGGCGATCTCGCCCGGGAAGCGCTGCCGCTCCTCCCGACGCAGCATGGCGGCGTGGGCCATCTCCCGCCGCACCGGCGACACCACGAACATGGCGCCGTAGAGCACGATCCATCCCGCCAGGGTGCTCACCGCCACGGCGGCCAGCTCCATGCGCTGGGCGGTGAGGGTGTCCGCCGTCGCCGCCAGCGTCACGCATACCGCCAGCGCCGCGGCCGCCAGGGACCCCAGGCCGATCCGCCAGCGCCGGACCCGCCGGTCCATCCGCTCCATGTCCGCGTCGGTATATAGTTCCACGATCTGTGCGTCCATATCTCTCCCCCGTTCTCTTTTCAACATACCATAAAACGCCGGCGGATACAAGCGCGCAGACCAGAATATTCTCCGTCCTCTCTTGACTTCCGATGGACATTTTAGTAGCATATGGTATGCATGACTGATGGGGAGGTACGGCATATGAAACGGATCTTTGCGATGCTCTTGGCCGTCCTGATGCTGCTGGCGGGATGCGCCGGCGGGACCGGGACGAAGGACGCGGCCGTCACGGCGCAGCCCGATCCCACGGCGGCGGCGACGCCGGAGGGCCCGGCCATGGACGCCACCGGCCGGTATCTGCTGGACGAGGACGGAGAAGCCGTCGTGGACGACGCCACCGCGCTGCCCGCCCAGGCCACAGACGACAATTACCGGGTGTTCTATGAGATCTTCGTGGGCTCCTTCTCCGACTCGGACGGGGACGGCACCGGCGATCTGCAGGGCATCATCGACCGCATGGACTACCTCAACGACGGTGACGACGGCGACGGCCTCAGCCTGGGCGTGGAGGGACTGTGGCTGTCCCCCATCTTCACCTCGGCAAGCTACCACAAATACGACGTGGACGACTATTACGCCATCGACCCCGCCTTCGGCACCGAGGAGGATCTGCGGCAGCTGGTGGAGCTGTGCCACGAGCGGAACGTGAAGGTGATCCTGGACCTGGTGATCAACCACACCGGCACCCACAATCCCTGGTTCGAGGCCTTCGCCGAGGCCCACCGCAGCGGCGACACCGATTCCCCCTATTATGACTTCTACTGCTATTATACCAAGGGCGAGACCGCGCCCGCCGGCCGGACCTTCCAGAAGCTGTCCGGGACGGACATCTATTACGAGTGCAACTTCTCCGACGCCATGCCGGAGCTGAACTACGACAACGACGCCGTGCGCCAGGCGGTGCTGGACGTGGCGGCGTACTACATGGACCTGGGCGTGGACGGGTTCCGCTTCGATGCGGCCAAGTACATCTATTTCGGCGACAACGGCAGCAGCGCCGCGTTCTGGCAGTGGTACATCGGCCAGCTCAAGGCCATCGATCCGGACGTGTACACCGTGGCGGAGGTATGGGACTCCGACGGGGTCACCGACCTGTACTATCCGGCCCTCAACTGCTTCGATTTCACCACCTCCCAGGCCGACGGCCTCATCGCCCAGGCCGCCCAGGCCGGCAGCGTGAACCGCTATACCGCCTATGTGCAGGGCTATCTGGAACGGGTCCGGGCGCTGAACGCCGACGCCATGATCGTCCCGTTCCTGTCCAACCACGACATGGACCGGGCGGCGGGCTATCTCACCGCCGGCGGCGGCAACATGAAAATGGCCGCCAACCTCTATCTGCTCTCCTCCGGCTCGCCCTTCCTCTACTACGGCGAGGAGCTGGGGATGCGGGGCTCCCGCGGCGGGGCCAACACCGACGCCAACCGCCGTCTGAAGATGGAGTGGGGCGACGGGGACACGGTGTCCGACCCGGAGGGCTCCACCTACGACCACGCCCGGGTGGACGCCTCCGCCGCCGATCAGATGGCCGACGGGGACAGCCTGTATTCCTACTACAAAAAGCTCATCATGATCCGCAAGGCCAACCCCGCCATCTGCCGCGGGGAATACACGGCCCTGGAGCTGGATACCCCCAAGACGGGCGGCTTCACCGCCACCTGGGAGGGCGACACCGTGATGGTGCTCCACAACGCCGGCACGGAGCCCGCCGTCATCCAGCTGGCCGACCTCACCGGCCTGGAGATCACCGGCGTCAACGCCGCCATCGGCATGGGCGGCGCGTCGCTGGACGGCACCACCCTCACCCTGGACGGCCAGACCAGCGCGGTGATCGGCTGCGCATGATATACGACGACCGCTTTACAAGGAGATTTTCGCAATGATCAAGATCAGCAACGACTGGCAATTCGTGTTCACGTGGACCGACGGCTTCGGCCGGGGCGAGGGGGACGGACAGCCCGTCCGGCTGCCCCATACGGTGCACGAGATGCCTCTGCACTGCTCGGACAGCACCGCCTACGAGACCGTGTGCGGCTACCGCAAGTGGCTGTCCATCCCGGCGGGCACGGAGGGAAAGCGCCTGTTTTTGCAGTTCGACGGCGCGGCCCACATCGCCCAGGTGTACGTCAACGGGACGGCCGTCGCCTCCCACCGCTGCGGCTATACCGCCTTCCGGGCGGAGATCACCGATGCCGTCCGCCGGGACGGGCGCGACCTGGTGGCGGTGAAGCTGGACTGCACGGAGAACCCCGCCATCCCGCCCTTCGGGTTTTTGGTGGATTACCTGACCTACGGCGGGCTTTACCGGGACGTGTGGCTGGACGTGCGGCCGGCGGCCATGATCCGGGACCTGTTCGTCCACACGCCGGACCTGACCACCGCCTGCATCAGCTGCCAGGCCGATCCAGGCCCGGTCCGCTATGAGATCCTGGACGGCGGGACGGTCCTGGCCAGCGGGGAGAGCGAGGACGGGACCTGCCGGCTGTCCGTGCCGGAGGCGAAGTGCTGGAACACCCGCACCCCCAACCTCTACCGCTGCCGGGCCACTCTGCTGTCCAGCGGCGACAGCGTGGAGACCACCTTCGGCTTCCGCACCCTCCGCTTCGCCGCCGACGGGTTCTATCTCAACGGGGAGAAGACCTTCCTGCGGGGCCTGAACCGCCACCAGTGCTACCCCTACATCGGCTACGCCGCGCCGGAGCGCCTCCAACGGGAGGACGCCCGCATCCTGAAGGAGGAGCTGGCCTGCAACTACGTCCGGACCAGCCACTATCCCCAGAGCCAGTACTTCGTGGACGAGTGCGACCGGCTGGGCCTGCTGGTGTTCACGGAGATCCCCGGCTGGCAGCACATCGGCGACATGGCCTGGCAGGACCAGGCCGTGGAGAACGTCCGGGAGATGGTGACGCAGTACCGCAACCATCCCAGCATCATCCTGTGGGGCGTGCGCATCAACGAGAGCCTGGACAACGACCCGCTCTATATCCGCACCAACGCCGCCGCCCACCAGCTGGACCCCAGCCGGCCCACCTCCGGCGTGCGGTATCTGCAAAAGAGCAGCCTCCTGGAGGACGTATACGCCTATAACGACTTCTCCCATGTGGGCACCAATCCCGGCGTCAAGCCCAAGGAGGAGGTGGTCACCGACATGACCAAGCCGCTGCTGATCAGCGAGTGCAACGGCCACATGTTCCCCACCAAGTCCTTCGACCCTTGGCAGAAGCGTCAGGACCACGCCCTGCGCCACGCCCGGGTCATCGACGACGCCATGGCCGACGGCGCGCACCTGGGCGTCACCGCCTGGTGCATGTTCGATTACGCCACCCACAAGGACTTCGGCTCCGGGGACCGGATCTGCTACCACGGGGTGATGGACCCCTTCCGCAACCCCAAGCTGGCCGCCGCCGTCTACGCCTCCCAGGGGGAGGACGAGCCGGTGCTGGAGGTGGGCTCGCCCATGGACATCGGCGACTACTCCACCGGCAAGATCGACCGGGTGTTCGCCTTCACCAACGCCGAGGAGCTGAAGCTTTATAAAAACGGCACGTTCGTCACCAGCTTCCGGCCCGGCGGCTGGAAGAGCCTGCCCCACGGCCCCATCTGGATCGACGACACCATCGGCGAGCAGCTGGTGACCCGTGAGGGCTTCGACGAGGAGAAGGCGGCGGCGCTGCGCCGGTGCCTGATCGCCGCCGGCCAGTTCGGCTTCGAGGAGCTGCCCGCCGCCCAGCAGCAGGAGCAGGACGCCTGCCTGGCTCGCTACGGCATGAGCTTCGACGATCTTTACGCCCTCTACGGCAAGTATGTGGGCAACTGGGGCGACAGCGCCCCCACCTGGCGCTTCGACGCCATCCGGGACGGCCAGGTGGCCGCCTCTGTCACCAAGGGCCCCTCCACCCGGCTGCACCTGCAGGTGCGGGTGAGCCACACCGCCCTGGTGGAGGACGGCGGCTATGACATGGCCGCCGTGCGCGTCCGGGTGCTGGACGAATTCGGCAATCTGGAGCCCTACGCCCAGCTGCCGGTCTGCCTGGAGCTGCGGGGCCCGGCGGAGCTGGCGGGGCCGGCGGTCATCACCCTGGAGGGCGGCAGCGGCGGCACGTACGTCCGCTCCGCCGGCATGCCCGGCCAGGCGGTGCTGACCCTGTCCACCCCCCAGACCGAGCCCGTCGAGCTGCACTTTACCATCACGATGAGGTGACATGCCATCTGCTATGAGCGATAAACAGCTATTCGATTCCTTCGAGTTTCGGGAAAAATATCACTGCGATGACCCGCTGGGCTCCTTCTGCTCCCCCAAGGGGACCGAGTTCCGCCTGTGGGCGCCCACCGCCAGCGAGGTGGCCCTGCGGCTGTACTCCACCGGCGAGACGGACACCTGCCTGCGGGAGATCTTCCCCCTCCGGGACGAGCAGGGCGTGTGGCGCTATGCCACCGGAGAGATCTGGGACGGGCTGTATTACGATTATCTCGTCACGGTGGACGGGACCACCCGGGCCACCGCGGACCCCTATGCCCGGGCCTGCTGCTGCAACGGCGCCCGCAGCATGGTGCTGGACCTGCGCCGCACCGATCCGGAGGGCTGGGAGGAGGACAAGGCCCCTCCCCTGCCGCCGGAGACGGTGATCTATGAGCTGCATGTGAAGGACTTCTCCTGGGACCCGGCCTCCGGCGTGCCGGAGGAGTACCGGGGAAAGTTCAAGGCCCTCTGCCTGGAGGACACCACCCTCCGCGGCGACGGGGAGAATCCCACCTGCCTGGCCTATCTGCGCCGGCTGGGGGTGACCCACGTCCAGCTCATGCCCGTGTACGACTACGGCTCGGTGGACGAGAGCGGCGACCCGGAGCAGTTCAACTGGGGCTATGACCCGGTCAACTACAACGTCCCGGAGGGCTCCTACGCCACCGACGCCCGCCGGGGCGAGGTCCGCGTCCGGGAGATGAAGCAGGCCGTCCAGGCCCTGCACAAAAACGGCCTGCGGGTGATCATGGACGTGGTGTACAACCACACCTACCGGCTGGACTCCTGGCTGTGGCGCACCGTCCCCTGGTACTACTACCGCCAGAACGAGGACGGCACCCCCTCCAACGGCTCCGGCTGCGGCAACGATCTGGCCTCCGAGCGGAGCATGTGCGCGCAGTATATCCTGGACTCGGTGCTGTACTGGGCGGAGGAATACCACATCGACGGCTTCCGCTTCGATCTGATGGGACTGCTGGACGCGGACCTGATGGACCGGATCCGGCAGGAGCTGGACCGGCGCTGGGGCCCCGGCGAGAAGCTGATGCTGGGAGAGCCCTGGTCCGCGGGCAGCACCGCCGTCCGGCCGGGCACCGTGCTGGCCGACAAGGGCGCGCTGGGCCGGATGGACAAGACCATCGCCGTCTTCAACGACACCGTCCGGGACAGCGTCAAGGGCAAGCTCTGGAGCGCGGAGGACCAGGGCTTCGTCAACGGCGGCGGGCTGGACGCCGGCCGGCTGGCCGACTGCGTCCGGGGCCGGACCTGGCGCCCCGACGGGGCGGATAACCTCCCCTCCCAGACGGTCAACTACCTGTCCTGCCACGACGACTGGACGTTGTGGGACAAGCTGTCCCTGGCCGCGGGCATGGACCCCACGGCCTCCCCCTGCCCGCCGGCGCTGCTGCGCCAGAACCGGCTGGCCGCGGCCATGCTCTTCTGCTGCCAGGGAGAGCTGTTCTTCCTGTCCGGGGAGGAGTTCGCCCGCACGAAGCAGGGCGTGAAAAACACCTACCGCTCCCCCCTGGCCATCAACCGGATGGATTGGGCCCGCGCCTGGGAGAACCGGGATCTGGTGGACTATTACCGGGGGCTGATCGCCCTGCGCAAGCAGCTGCCCGGCCTGCGGGACAAGTCGGCTAAGGCGGCGGACCGCATCCTCTCGGTCACCGCGCCGGCGGAGGGCTGCGCCGCCCTGCTCGTGGACAACGCCAGCCCGGACAGCCCCTGGGACCGGCTCTACCTGGCCTTCAGCGCCCGGGAGGACACCGTCGCCCTGACCCTGCCCGAGGGGGAATGGGCCGTACTGGCCAACGGGGAGTCCTCGCTTCTCTGGCAGGATCCGCCCGCCGCGGCCGGCACGGCTGCGCTGCCGCCGGTGTCCGCCCTGATCCTGGGCCGGCGCTCACAGGGGGAACAAAAATAAGATGCGCTTTGCCTTCGACAAACAGGATATGGCCTGCCCGCAGCAGGCGGAAAAGACCTGCTGGCTGCTGGCCAACGGCCTGGGCGGCTTCGCCTCCGCCTCGGCGGCCTTTTCCGTCACCCGCTGCGACCAGGGCCTGCTGGTGGCGGCCCGGTCCCCCAGCCGGCGGTCCGTTCTGGTCCACCGGCTGTCGGAGACGCTCCGAACGGGCGCGGGACAGACCTTTCTGTCCACCCAGAGCTTCGCCGGCGGCGCGCCCCCCGAGGACGGCTGCCGCCGGATGGTCTCCTTCGTCTGGGACGGGCTGCCCCTGTGGCGCTACGAGGCGGACGGCGCCGCCGTGACCCGCGCCTTCGCCATGGAGCACGGGTCCAACACCGCGGCGGTGATCTATACCGTGGACAACCGCTCGGACGGGGCCGTCACCCTGCGCGTGACGCCGTCGTTCCAGTTCGCCCCCAAGGGCGAGCCGCCCCAGCAGCCCCTGCCGCTGACACAGGAGCCGGGCGCGGTGCGGTGCGGGGACCTTATAGTTTACATAACATCTGACCACCCCCTGCTGTGGGAGCCGGTCAGCTCCGAGCGGCTCTATTACGCCGACGACGAAAAAGACGGCCGGGCCCCGGCCGGCGTCGCCATGCGCTGCTGCGCCGCCCAGCTGACCGTTCCCGCCGGCGGGACGGGGCGGCTGGAGCTGGTGTTCTCCGACGGGCCCATCCATACATCCGGCGGGGAGATCCTCCGCGCCGCCGCCCGGCGGCAGCGGGAGCTTGCCCAGGCGTCCGGCTTCCGGGACCCGGCGGCCCAGGAGCTCGCCCGGGCAGCCGACGCCTTCCTGGCGGACCGGCCCGGCGCCGGCGGCAAGACCATCCTGGCGGGCTTTCCCTTTTTCGGCGACTGGGGCCGGGACACCATGATCGCCCTGCCCGGCTGCGTGCTGGCCCGGGGCCAGTATGACGCCGCCAGGAGCATCCTGCGCACCTTCCTGGCCTATGAAAAAGACGGGCTGGTGCCCAATCTCTTCCCGGAGGGCGGGGCAGAGCCCATGTACAACAGCGCGGACGCGCCGCTGCTGCTCGTCAACTGCCTGTGGCTGTACCACCGGCGGACCGGGGACGACGGCTTCGTCCGGGAGGCATGGCCGGTGCTGGAGCGCATCGTCCGGGCCTATCAGGCCGGGACCCGCTTCGCCATCGCCATGGACGGCGACGGCCTGATCCAGGCCGGCCAGGGCCTGGACCAGGTGACCTGGATGGACGTGCGGGTGGGCGACGTGCTCCCCACCCCCCGCCATGGAAAGCCGGTGGAGATCAACGCCTACTGGTACAGCGCCCTGCGGGCGCTGGCCCGGCTGGCCCCCCTGGCGGGGGAGAGCGGCGCGGCATATGACCGGCTGGCGGACAAGGTCCGCGCCTCCTTCCGGGCGAAGTTCTGGATGGAGGACCGGGGGTATCTGCGGGACGTGCTGTCCGGCACGGCGGCGGACGAGCAGCTGCGCTGCAACCAGATCTGGGCGGTGACCATGCCCTTCACCATGCTGTCCCATGAGCAGGAGCTGCGCCTGGTGGAGACGGTCCAGCGCCATCTCTACACCCCTTACGGCCTGCGGACCCTGTCGCCGAAGGATCCCCAGTTCCACCCCTTCTACGGCGGGCCCCAGTTCGAGCGGGACATGGCCTATCACCAGGGCACCGTCTGGCCCTATCCCCTGGGCGCGTGGTATCTGGCCTATTTAAAGGTCCACGGCGGCACGCCCCAGGCGGCGGCCCAGGTCCGCCGGATGCTGGAGAACATGCCAGCCCTGCTGCGGGAGGGCTGTCTGGGGCAGCTGCCGGAGATCTACGACGGCGGCCGGCCGGGCCCCTCCAAGGGCTGCTTCGCCCAGGCCTGGAGCGTGGGCGAGCTGCTGCGGGTATACGAGGCGCTGGAGAACATCGAACAGGAGGCGGACCGGGATGCTGGATAAGACGAAGCGGGGCTGGTGGAAGTCGGCCGTGTTCTATCAGATCTACCCCAAGAGCTTTCTGGACACCAACGGCGACGGCGTCGGGGACATCCCCGGCATCATCGCCCGGCTGGACTATCTGCAGACCCTGGGGGTGGACGGGGTGTGGCTGTCCCCGGTGTACGACTCCCCCCAGGCGGACAACGGCTACGACATCGCCGATTACCGGGCCATATGGCCCGTGATGGGCACCATGGCGGATATGGAGCGGCTCATCGCCGAGGCAAAAAAGCGGGGCATCTCCATCATCATGGACCTGGTGCTGAACCACACCTCCGACCAGCACGCCTGGTTCCAGCGGGCGCTGCAGAGCCGGGACGACCCCTTCCACGACTATTACATCTGGCGGGACGGGAGCCCCGACGCGCCGCCCAACGACATGCGCTCGGTGTTCGGCGGTCCCATGTGGACCTACGTGCCCCATCTGGGCCAGTACTACTTCCACCAATTCGCCCCGCAGCAGCCGGATCTGAACTGGGCTGAGCCCGCCGTGCGGCAGGCGCTGTACGACATGATCCGCTTCTGGGTGGACAAGGGCGTGGAGGGCTTCCGGCTGGATGTGATCGACTCCATCGCCAAGGACCCGGACAGGAAGATCACCGGCAACGGCCCCCGGCTGCACGAATTCCTGCGGGAGCTGTCCTGCCAGGCACTCCGGGAGCCCGGGCTGGTCACCGTGGGGGAGGCCTGGGGCGCCGACGTGGAACGGGCCAGGCAGTACAGCGCCCCGGACGGCAGCGAGCTGAGCATGGTGTTCCAGTTCGAGCACATGTGCCTGGACCAGCAGCCCGGCGGCGAGAAATGGGACGCGATCCCTCTCTCCCTGCCGGCCCTGAAGCAGTG
Source organism: uncultured Oscillospiraceae bacterium (assembly GCA_947626345.1). Lineage (GTDB taxonomy): Bacteria > Bacillota > Clostridia > Oscillospirales > Oscillospiraceae > CAJOIG01. Next base: position 14,575 of record CANQSF010000033.1, read on the forward strand.
CGTCCGGCGCTGGCAGCTGGGCCTTCACGGCCAGGGGTGGAACAGCCTCTTTCTGGACAACCACGACCTGCCCCGCATCGTCTCCCGCTGGGGCGACGAGGGGACCTATCGGGTCCCGTCCGCCAAGATGCTGGCCACTATGCTCCACGGTCTGGAGGGCACCCCCTTCATCTACCAGGGCGAGGAGCTGGGCATGACCAACATCCGCCTGCCCATCGGGGCCTATCGTGACCTGGAGACGCTGAATCTTTACGCCGAGCGCGTCGCGGGAGGATACGATCCCCGGGACGTGATGGCCTCGATCCACGCCCGGAGCCGGGACAACGCCCGCACGCCCATGCAGTGGTCGGCGGAGAAAAACGCCGGCTTCTCCCCGGCGGAGCCCTGGCTGCCGGTGAATCCCAACTATACGGAGATCAACGCCCGGGCGGAGATGGCCGATCCCGATTCCGTGTTCTGGTACTACCGGGACCTGATCGCGCTGCGCAAGCGGTACCCGGTCCTCCGGGACGGCGCGTTCACTCTGCTGGAGCCTGACAGCGAGGAGCTGTTCGCCTATACCCGCGAGACGGAGCGCGAGCAGCTTCTGGTGGTCTGCAACTTCACCGGCGGGACCGTGCCCTATACGCCGCCGGCGGCCTTCGCCGGGGCGGAGACGCTGATCTGCAACTACGGCGGTCTGGCGGGAAACGTCCTTCGGCCCTACGAGGCGGCGATGCTCTACCGGAGAACGGCGCCATGAGCCGCTGGCAGGACTGTATCTTCGATCTGTACGGCACGCTGGTGGACATCCGCACCGACGAGCGCTCCCCCCAGCTGTGGCGGGCCATGGCCCGCTGGTACCGGGAGCGGGGGGCGGACTATCAGCCCGGCGAGCTGCGGGCGCGGTATTTCTCCCTGGTCCGGCAGCAGGAGCGGAGCATGCGCGCCGCGGATGGCTTTCCCGGCGCCCAGCCGGAGATCCGCATCGAGCGGGTCTTCCGGCAGCTCTTCCGGGACAGGGGCGTCCGGCCCGATCCGGCGCTGATCCGCCGCACGGGGGAGTATTTCCGGCGCTGTTCCCTGCGCCGCCTCTGCCTATACGACGGCGCGGAGGAGCTGCTCGCCGCGCTGCGCGCCAACGGCCAGCGGGTATGGCTGCTATCCAACGCCCAGCGCGTCTTCACGGCCTACGAGCTGCGCTCTCTGGGCCTGGAGCCCTGCTTTGACGGCGTGTATCTCAGCTCCGACTGGTCCGTCAAAAAGCCGGACCCGCGGTTTTTCCGGCTGCTGCTGCGCCGGCAGGACATCCGGCCGGAGACCGCCGTGATGATCGGCAACGACGGCGCATGCGACATAGCCGGGGCCCGGGCCGTGGGCCTGGCCACGGTGTACGTCCGCTCCGCCATCTCCCCCCGGGAGCCGCTGCCGGACGCGGACTATGCCCTGGACCCCATCGACCTGGCCCGGGTGCGGCAGATCCTGACCCAATGACGCAAACCGGCCCCGTGACCCAAGGGCTGATGTTGACAAGCAGCTTTTTTGCCGCAGAGGACGGCGTGACGATGTGTCACGCCGTCTTTTTTCAGTTTTAAGACCAGAGTAGTATTGACAGGACCATAAGACTGTGGTAGTATACAAACGTAGCAGCTACTACCGCAGTCTTAAAAAAGGAGGTGTGATGGAATGGACGTCAAACTTTTCGACTCTGAGTTGAAGGTGATGTCTGTCCTGTGGCGCGACGGCGATGTTCCCGCAAAAACCATCGCCAAACTGCTGACCGAGGAGCTGGGCTGGAATGTCAATACGACGTATACCCTGATCAAGCGTTGTATCAAAAAAGGTGCGATCGAACGCTCCGACCCCGGTTTCATGTGCCATGCGCTCGTGCCGCAAGAGGATGTGCAGGAGGCGGAAACGAACGAGCTGATCAACAAGTTGTATGACGGCTCTGCCGACAAGCTGTTTGCGGCTCTGCTGGGGAGGAAGAAGCTGAGCGCCGCGCAGATCGAAAAACTGAAGCAGATCGTAGGGGACTTTGAGTGAGATGGCGCAAACGAGCCTGCTGCAAATGAGCGCTGCGGGGGCCGTGCTGATCCTGGCCATCGTCGTCATACGGGCTTTGGCGATCGATCTGCTGCCGAAAAAGACGTTCCTGGCCCTATGGGGCATAGCGGTCGCGCGGCTGCTGCTCCCATTTTCCCTCCCCTCTGCGCTCAGCGTGTATTCACTGATAGACGGTCACATCCCCATGACGGCCCTGGCAAAAGTCCCGCAAGCTCTTGAGGTGCTGCCAGCCGAAACGAACGGGCAGATGCTTCCTGCGCCCGGCGGCGTTTCCGATATCGCGGGCGCTGTTTCAGCATGGACGATCATTTGGGGCGTTGGTGCGCTGGTCTGTGCTCTCGTGTTTGCTATAGCATACTGGAAGTGCCGTCAACAGTTCCGGACATCCCTGCCGGTGGACAATGATTTCATCAGGGACTGGCTGCGTTCACATCGGCTGAAACGGACGATTTCCGTTCGGCAGTCCGGCCGGTTCTCGTCTCCGCTCACTTACGGCGTATTTCACCCGGTGATCCTGATGCCAGCTTCTACCGATTGGGATGATACAACGCCGCTGCAGTACGTTTTGACCCATGAATATGTGCATATCCGGCGATTTGACAGCATCGCAAAATCCCTGCTGACCGCGGCGCTGTGCTTGCATTGGTTCGATCCCATGGTCTGGGTCATGTATATCCTCGCAAACAGGGATATCGAGCTCGCCTGCGATGAGACTGTCGTCCGGCTTTTCGGAGAAAACATAAAGGCGGCCTATGCGCGTTCCCTGATCAGCATGGAAGAAATGCGGAGCGGCTTGACCCCTCTGTGCAGCGAGTTCAGTAAAAATGCCATCGAGGAAAGGATAACTGCCATTATGAAAATGAAAAAAGGCAGCGTATTTTCCCTCGTCTTTGCCCTCACCCTTGTTTTCTGCGTGGCGGCGGGCTTTGCAACGAGCGCCGCAAGTCAGAGCAGTCACCCTGAAAACGGGAGCCTGGACTCTGACTTCCCAACAGGAAGTACAGCTTTTCTGTCCAATCATCAAAACAACAGAGAAGATGGACCGCTGGATGAAGATAGCGGCAAAGGAGAACTTTTTTCGGTAAACCGTGGTGATGAAAGCAAATTTACGCCGGAAGAATGGAAAGAGATCCTCCAAAAGGCCGAAGACGGCGAGATCTTGCTGTTCGATACGCTTGCGGATGAGCTCGCATATGATACACAGCTAAAGTAGAACGCAATAAATGCCCTGATATAGGAAGGCCCGTTTGGATCCCAGTTAGGTCCAAACGGGCTTTCCTAAACTGTCAGCAGACTGTAAGGCCAAATGGTCACGGGGCCGTTTTTGTCCCGGCGGCTCAGCCGTCGTAGCCGTCCAGGAAATGGTGCTTCACGCCGTCCTTTTTGTAAGCGATGACGGTGTTCAGGTTCACGTTCTCCACACTGCGGAAGATGTTCTTCTCCACCACCGGGTCCTGGGCGGCGATGCGGCGGATCAGCTCCTTCACCTGGGCCCGTTTGGAGCCCTGCTCCGTGCCGCCGCAGGAAGCGCAGCTCTCTGTCAGCCGGCAGGCGCACTGGATGAAGTGCAAGTCGTTGTAGTCCCGCCAGCGGATGATGTCCGCCTCCCGGACGAGATACAGGGGCCGGATCAGCTCCATACCCGGGAAGTTGGTGCTGTGCAGCTTTGGCATCATGGTCTGCACCTGGCCGCCGTAGAGCATCCCCATGAGAATGGTCTCGATCACGTCGTCGTAGTGGTGCCCCAGGGCGATCTTGTTGCAGCCCAGGTCCCTGGCCTGGCTGTAAAGATACCCCCGCCGCATCCGGGCGCAGAGATAGCAGGGCGAGCCGCCCACCGTGGCCACGGTGTCGAATATCTCCGTCTTGAACGTCTGAATGGGCACGCCCAGCAGCTTCGCGTTCTCTGTGACGGCCCGGTAGTTCAGCTCATTATAGCCAGGGTCCATGACGAGAAACACAGCCTGGAAATTCTGCTTGCCGTGGCGCAGCAGCTCCTGAAAGAGCTTGGCCATGAGCATGGAGTCCTTGCCCCCGGAGATGCACACCGCGATCTTATCCCCGTCCTCGATGAGCTTATATTCCATCAGCGCCCGGGTGAAGGGGCTCCACAGCTGCCGGCGGAACTTCTTGATGAGGCTGTGCTCCGCCTTTTGCCGCCGCTGGGCCACCTGCCCGGCGTCCGCCGTCATGGTCAGCAGCCGGTTGCGCAGATAGCCCACGTATCCGCCCTTGAGGCTGTAGGCCTCGCAGCCCAGCGCCTCCAGCTCGTCGGCCAGATCCTGGGACTGGACGCCCTGGTGGCAAATAAGATAGACCGGCCGGCCGCAGGCGGCGACCGCCGCCGGGTCGAATTCCTCCAGGGGGATGTTTTCCGCCCCGGGGCAGGTGCCCCGGTCGAAGTTCTCCCGGCTGCGGATGTCGATGATCCGCTTTGGACGGGTATCCCGCTCCAGCTCCGCGATGGTCCTTTCTTCGCTCATATCCGGATGCTCCTCTTCCGTCCTCCCGCCTTGCGCCAGAGGGGATTGGACCTCCGAATTATATACCCGCCGGGCCGTCACCGCAAGAGAGACGGCCCAACTTTTTCTCCCGGCGGTGATTTCTCCCGCCCTCACAGCTGCCACCGGCATGTTTTCTAATACCGTGCCCTTCGAATCCCTGTGATTTCACCGTTAAAAATTCAGCGCCCCGCTTTTGCGGGGCGCTGAATTTTTGGCGGAGAAGGAGGGATTCGAACCCTCGATACCCTTTTGGGGTATACACGATTTCCAATCGTGCGCGCTCGA
>CANQSF010000034.1 GCA_947626345.1 uncultured Oscillospiraceae bacterium
ACAAAAAGTTGAAGGATCTGCTCGAAGAAAATGAACAGACCGGTCATGCGTTTAAGATCAAGAATGACCCGCGTATTACAAAGGTCGGCAAATTCATCCGCAGGTATTCTATCGATGAGCTTCCACAGTTGGTGAACATCATCAAGGGGGACATGAGCATCGTAGGCCCACGCCCTATTCTGGATTGGCAGATGCTTGAGTGCGACGCCTACGAGCAGCAGCGGCAGATCGTGCAGCCTGGGCTGACCTGCTACTGGCAGATCATGGGGCGTTCAGATATTGAATGGGATCAATGGGTGGAACTTGACCTTGATTATATTCGCGACATGAGCCTGTGGACAGATATCAAGATGATCATAAAGACAGTTCCGGCGGTCTTTAGCTCTGAAGGGTCATACTGAAACCCCGTAATAAAACACACATCATTTGTCAGGAAAGGTACATACCAGAATGCAGAGAATTAAAGCCAATGATGTGACCCTGAGGCGGGGGGGGGTACTCGGATCGGTTATATCGATGCGCTGAAAGGATTTGCCATTCTTTGTGTTGTGTTTGGACATGTTGCCTGGGGGTATATTGAAGGGAATACATATCTTGAGGCAAACAAAATTTTTAGCTGGATTTATAATGTGATCTATTCCTTTCATATGCCGCTTTTCATGATTATCAGCGGATATATGTATGCGTTCGCGTATTGTAAAAACGACAAGCCGGATAGCGGAAGAATAACCAGACAGGTTGGCAATATAGCTGCTGTCTATGTTCTGTTCAGCGTTGCATTTGGTCTGTGCAAAATAGTGTTCCAGCGTTATACGGTAAACGAAACGTCTTTAAGAGATATCCTGCTGATATGGGTAAAACCGATCAAGGTGTACTGGTATTTATATGATTTAGCATTGTTCTACCTCCTGTTCAGTATACCTGCACTTTATAAAGCGGGCTGCAGGGTGATGTTAGGCGCTTTAGCGGCTGCCACTGTGATAAGCCAGTTTGTACACTTTGAGTGGTTTGAGATATCTAGGTGTTTGTACTATGCGCTGTTCTTCTATGTTGGCATCTTAAATGAAAAGCGCCCTAATAAACTCATAGGCAACAAATCGATCACAATATTGACATTTGCAGTGAGCACTATCCTCTGTGTCGTGTTTTGGGATAAGAAACCTTATGACGGGATAGAGACATATGTCCTGTTGAATTCCATACCTGTTGTGAATGCGGTAATTGCGTTTGGGATCTCCGCGTTTCTGTGGTATGCATTTCAAAACGTGAAATGTTTGTCAGGAAATCGTATATTGACCACGATCGGCAGGTATAGCTTGGAGATATATGTAATACATGCTGTGATTTTATCAGCATTCAGGACACTGGTGTCTTATATAGGTTTTATTGGGCCATATGTATCCTTTGTTATAAACTCTGCGCTCTGTATCGTAATTCCCATGACTTTCTCGCTGTTCTGCAAGAAGATCGGGTTGCACGAGTTGTTGTTTAAGCCAATCAGCACGTTGAATATGGCAAAAGAGAACCGGCAGAAAGCTTAAGAGCGCGGTTTATGGCATGCGGATGTCAGCCGCAAATTGGATCAACAGAGACCAGATGGTTATGCATAGTGGTGGAGAAAGAGATCCGAAGCGATGGCCAAGAGCTATTGAAATATTGAATTCGAGAATATGGCCTGTTGCCACGGGGGGATTACGCTTTGTTGTATAGTGTTGATGACAAGTCTGATAGAAAATCTTTTCTTGTTAGTGAATCAAAGATCAAACGTGAGGATAGGGTGTTTTATCGCTCCTTCACGGAGCTTTGTAAAGGACAGTTGAAACAATGCAATGATCCATACTATATATTTGGTTATGAGACATTTGGGATCATTCTATACGGATTCTGCAAGTGGCTTATCCAGGACCTGAAAAAAGAGGGCATTGAAAACATTCTGTTCTTCTCCCGGGATGGCTATATTATGAAGCGAGCGTTTGAACTGGTCCCCGGCCATGAAGATTTCATAGATGACTATATCCATGTATCACGCCGCAGTCTGCGCGTTCCTTTGCTGTGGAAGCACGATCGGGCAAGTGTCAGCGAATTGCAGCCTACCGCCTATATTTCAATGGAGGACCTGCTGGTTTCGTTAGGCTTAGAGCCGGATACATATGCGGAGCGTTTGGAAAAGAACGGTTTGCATCTGAGTACAGTCATAAAAGACACGGATATTGAGTGCAATGATAAGGTCGCTTGCTTTCTGCAGGACATCTGGTCGGATGTTGTTTCAAATTCCAAGAAAGAGTATGAGAGTTTAACGACATATATTGACCAGTTGAATATTCCTTCAAAGGTTGCCGTTGTAGATATCGGCTGGCGTGGAACGATGCAGTATTTTCTCGGGAAAGCTTTGGACTCCATGGGAAAGAATGTTCATCTGCGCGGATATTACATTACCCTGTCAAGCAGCATGAAGCGAGGCATTGATATACATGGCTATCTTCAAAATGTGGACGGGACCGGCAAGGGCTGCAATCTGCTGAGAGGATATGTGGGGCTGATAGAGACATTGTTCCTAAAGCCGGAGGGCTCTGCGAAGAAATATGAAATAGCTCCCGATGGACATGCTGTGCCCGTTCTTTTCGACTGCGAATACAAGGGCAAGGGCGATGCTCTTCCCATAGAGATAGAAGCAGTGCAGAAGATCCAGGAAGGCGCTCTGCAGTTTATCCGGGATCAGATCGATTCAGTCCGGGGAACGCGAAAAGAGTATTGTTTTTCGTCTGAGACGGCTTTTGCCAACCTGAATCACTTTGGCAACCACCCAACGCTGTGCGATCTTAAGATGTTTTCGCATTTCCGTTTCTATAATGGCACGGTGACTTGTTTGGCAGAAGCAAAGCCTGTTTGGCACTATCTGATGAAACCGAAGGAACTGAAGCAGGATTTTTATGGGTGCAGATGGAGAACGGGCTTTATGAAAAATCTGTTTAAGATCCCCCTTCCGTACTACACAGTATTACAAATCATGGTCAAACTCACCGTGCGAAGCCAGGAATAAAATCGAAATGGCGGCAATGAGTGCAGGAAGTGGAAAGAATGTGCGCACAGTGCTGAAGAAAACCGCTCAAAGGCTTGTTTATTGCTTGTGTGCGCGATCGGAGGAAGAACTTCTTAAACAGATCGAAGGGAAAATGACGGTATCATTTGATGTGTTTGATACCGTTGTCAAGCGGGATGTTACTAGACCTAAAGATGTTTTCGCGCTGATCGAATCCAGACTGCGGGAGGGGACGGAGCCGTGCGTTGAGCATTTTTATGCACAGCGCGTAGAGGCGGAGAGGGCTGCCCGGCAGACAAACCATGGGAGAGAGGTCGCTCTTGAAGAGATCTACAGACAGATCCCCGTCTCCGATGAGCAGCGGCTCGAGCTGATGCAACTGGAATGTCAGACAGAGATCGAAGTTTCCAGGCCGAATATCCCAATAAAGCACGTCTATGACGCCTGTGTGCAGCAGGGGAAGAAGATCCTGTTCATTTCCGATATGTATCTTCCCTCCAATGTCATTTGGCAGATATTATGGAAGAATGGGTATAACACAGGCCACCTCTATGTTTCCTGTGAGGCAGGCCGGACGAAAAGAGATGGCAGACTGTTTACATATGTCCAAAAGGCAGAGGATCTGACCATCGACGGATGGCTCCATATAGGAGACGCGATCCCTGGAGATTTTCTGTCCCCCAAACGACTGGGGATCAAAACATTGCTGATCAATCGATATCTCCGATATGAATAATGGTGGACATATATTCGGGAGACAAGGCGCCATGAGAATCATCATCATTTATGACACTGCTTTTACCCAGGGTGGCGCAGCAAAAGTCGCAATTGCCGAGGCTGCGGCGCTGGCTGAACAGGGATATGATGTGACGTACTTTTCCAGTGTAGGACCTGTGGATGAAAGGCTGGCAAAGTCCGGAGCGGAGGTCATATGTCTTGATCAAAACGCACTAAAAAGTCAACTTGGCAGTTTGCGGGGCAAGGTGCACGGTGCCGTACAGGGACTGTGGAATCGGCGAGCGATGGAGCGGTTTCAGTCCTTGCTGGACTCGTGTGATCCGAGTGGCACGATCGTGCATTTTCATGGATGGACGTTGGCGCTTTCCCCGGCGTTGTTTTCTGTAACGGCAAAAAGGCATTTTAAAGTGGCCGTCACCTGCCATGATTATGAACTGAATTGTCCGGTCAGGACATATTTCAATCATAAGAAAATAAACATGTGCAAATATAAGGGGATGTCCCTTGCCTGTCTTTTGACGAATTGTGACAGCAGAAGTTATGCGCAGAAGATCTATCGGGTGATCCGCAGCACTCTGTCGCTCCGGTTGCTGAAAAAGAATGATCTTGCCTTTTTGTATCCGGCCAGATCGGTAAAGGATGACATGGACAAGAATTTGTGCCTCAGCCACAGAGACTTTATCCTTGATAATCCGGTCGAGATCCGGCAGCTGCCAAAATCGGAACCGCAGAATAATGACAGGTATCTCTACATTGGACGCGTTGACAGGGAAAAAGGGCTGGACCTGTTTTGCAGCGCGGTGACAAAAGCGAATGTTCCCGCAGATGTGATCGGGGACGGCGAGGAAAAAGAGCGGCTGATGAAACTCTATCCGAACATAACGTTTCACGGTTGGCTCACTTCGGGGGATATGGAGCCCATCATCAGGAAGGCTCGCTGCCTGATCGTTACCTCGCTGTGGGCAGAGATCGGGCCTCTTGTGGTGCCGGAGGTACAATGCACTTACGGTTTGCCCTGCATCGTTCCGACACTGTGTGGTCGGACTGATGATATTCGGGAAGCAAGGACCGGCTTGGTTTATGAGATCGGCAACGAGGAGTCCCTGCTGCAGTGCATTCAAGCGTGCAAAAATGATGAGCAGATCGCAGAGCTCGCTGCAAATTGCAGGAAAATGGATATCGATAAGTATAGTGAAAAAACGCATGTTGATCGTTTGAGAGAGATCTATGAGTGCATCCTGTCCGGGCAGCGCACCGTCTGACGCCACGGCAAGAGAGAGGGATAACAGTATGATCATCACCTGCGCCAGCTATTACGCGACCGGCTCCAGCGCCGTGACGGACCTGCTCAGCGAATTCGCAAATTGCTCCAGTGTTGGCAACGACGAGTACCGCTTCATTCATGATCCGGATGGCGTCCGCGATCTGGAATACAACCTGATCGAGAACAACAACCGTCACAACACGAGCGCTGCAATCAAGCGATTTCTAAAATACACGAAATATCTCAGTGGGAACCCGGTCCGAAAGGGGTATTCCCGCTCGATGGGGCAGGGGTGCTTTTACCGCCTATCCAAGGAATTCGTAGATCAGATCACCGAATTGCAGGCCCACGGCTGGTGGCATTATGACCAGGTGCAAAAGGGCCCGGCAGTCGTGTATATGGACAAGCTCATTTCTGTCATTTTGACAGCAATTCAAGGAAAACATGCCAGAACGACAAAGCGGTACTCCATTTTGGATATCACCAATATACAGTCCTATTATTCCGCGATCGACCGCGACACTTTCTACCATCTCGCACAGGACTATATTGCCAAAGTAGTGGATGCCATGAATCGGGATCACGCAGAATTTGTCATGGTAGATCAGTTGCTGCCGCCCTCTAATGTGAACCAGTATTTGAACTATTTTGACGACGATATCCGTGTCGTTGTGGTGGAGCGTGATCCACGGGATTTGTATCTCTACACGAAGGTATATGCCCGTGAAAAGGTCATCCCTTATGATGATGTGAAAGAATTTTGCCAATGGTATGAGATCACGCGCCGCCATCGCAAGACAGAAATATATGACCCACAAAAGGTCTATTTTCTGCATTTTGAGGATTTGATATACCGCTATGAGGAGACCCGCGACCGCCTTGTCGCTTTCGTGGGCATGGGCCCGAAGGATCATATCCATCCGCTGACCTGCTTTGATCCATCTGTGTCGATCCGCAATACGAATATGAAAGCAAAATTTCCACAATACCGGGCTGATCTTGACTATATTGAAAAAACCCTGCCTGAGTATCTCTACCAGTTTCCGGTAGAGGCCAATGTGCCGACGGGAAGGGAAATACCATGCTAGCGAATAAGGAGAGAAATCTATGGTGATCGGCTATACCACAGGCGTATATGACCTGTTTCACATTGGACATTTGAATCTGCTCAAAAACGCTAAGGGCATGTGCGATAAGCTTGTTGTTGGCGTTACGGTGGATGAGCTTGTCTCTTATAAGGGCAAGAGGGCAATGATCCCTTTTGAGGATCGGATCGAGATCGTACGCAGCTGTAAATATGTGGACGCCGCCGTGCCCCAGTATGACATGGACAAGCTGGCAGCCTGTAAAAAACTGGGAGCGACCATCATGTTCGTAGGCGACGACTGGTATGGAACGGACAAGTGGCAAGAATTTGAAAAACAGTTTGCCGCTGAGGGTATCCGCATTGTTTACTTCCCATACACAAAAGGCATTTCTTCCACGCAAATTCAAAAAGCCCTGAATATGGTTCGGATAGATAACCTGGAGGACGTAAAATGAGTGTCGATAAAAACTATTGCATGAGTTCTTATCTGGCGTTCCGCTATATTGAGGACGAGAGCAAGGACTTTTATAAGGGCATGCACCACAGCAACACCATGTCGAAAGAGGAGCCCATCTATGTGCGCACTGCGCGGGATATAGACCAGGCGATCAGTATGCAAATGACCGATATCCGTCGGGGGGGGGGTAAACCAGGTATCTTCCTGTCCGGCGGGATGGATTCAGCTATTCTGGCATCCTATATGGGCGGGTGCGATGCCTATACCTTCCGTTTCCTAGGGGGTAGTTTTCAGAAAGAGGAACTTGCCAGGGCCGAGTATTATGCTGACCGTTACGGCTTGCGTCTCCACTATGTAGATATCGACTGGAATACCGTTGAGAAGTACCTTGATCCGGTGATGCGCCATAAGTGCGCGCCGGTGCATTCCATTGAGCCCCAGCTTATGCAAGGCGCCCTGCAGGCTAAAGCAGACGGTGTGGAAACGATGATCATCGGCGACGGGAGTGACTATGTCTTTGGTGGCATGGACCAGCTCTTGAGTCAGGACTGGACCTTCGACGCTTTTATGAAGCGGTACATCTACATCCAGCCGGCGGACGTTCTCCGCGAGCCGGTGGACATGAGCTATCTGTTCGAGCGTTACCGCCAAGGTGATAAGATCGACTTCCTGCGGTTCATGGAAGTAGTCGCGACGGAGGAGAGTTATTTTTCCTATTCCAACGCCTTTGCCACGGCGGAGATGCCCTATTTTGACCCCTATGCCCGGCTGAAGATGGCCGAGCCCCTTGACCTTGTCCGCGTACGCAGCGGCGAATCCAAATACCTTATCCGCGAACTCTTTTCGACCAAATACCCGGATGTAGAGGTGCCGAACAAGCTGCCCATGCCCCGGCCGGTGGATGCGTATTTTGCCGACTGGCAGGGAGCGAGACGGCATGAGTTCAAATCAGGTCTGGATATGGCCCGGTTTACCGGCAACCAGAAATGGCAGCTCTATTGTCTGGAACGGTTCCTAGAGATGCACGAGCCGGAAACGGTGTGACACCGTAGGGCTCCTTTGGTCGGAAGAGTTGGGTATAACTGACCAGAGGTGCATTATGACAGAAGGCAGACGGTTTTGTTCAAGCTCGTATCTGATGTTCCGATACGTCTTTGACCGGGAAAAAACGTTCTCTGCTGATAAACCATGTAGAATAGTGGACCTGTCATTTCCCAGAACACCGGTAAAGACGGCGGAGCAACTGCTGTCGGCCCTCGAAGCCAGTGTGTCCGAGGCATGTGCAGACGGGAAAGCTGCGCTGGCCCTCTCCGGCGGGATAGATTCCGCCATTCTAGCAAGGCTCTGCCCTGCCGGTACAAAGGCGTATACCTTCCGCTGTGTGGTCCCAAGTGTAAGTGTGACAGACGAATCTGCTCAGGCACGGCATTGGGCGGAGCTCTGTGGATTAGACCATGAGATCATAGATATAACCTGGGAGGATATAGTAGCAGCAAGCGGCACACTCATGGCCCACAAGGGCGCACCGATCCATTCCATTGAGGCACAGATATATATTGCGTCTCAAAAGGCACAGGCTGATGGGGCGGAAAAGTTCATCTTTGGGGAGAATGCCGATATCATCTACGGCGGGATGAATGGTCTGTTGGCGAAGGATTGGTTGTTCGCCGAATTTGTGGACCGTTATACATATGTGATGCCCTACCGAGTCTTGTGTGACCCGGAGATGATCTTGGAGCCATTCCGGGAGTTTGAAAAGGAAGGGCACATCGACGGGCATGATTTTATCAATAAGTATTTCCGTCAAGAAGCCTTGGGCACTTATACGAACGCCTGCGAGACGGCGGGGATAGAGTTCGTCGGACCATATTCCAGAACGTACCTCGACGGACCGATAGATTACGACCGCATTAGGAGCGGCGACACCAAGTATCTGGTACGGGAGGCGTTTAGGAAGCTATATCCGGACGAACAAATGCCCACGAAAATACCCATGCCTCGACCGATGAACGAGTGGATGAGGGATTGGACTGGCCCGACGCGGCCGGAGTTTTGGCCCCATTGCACGGATGACATGACCGGGGACCAGAAATGGATGGTCTGGGCGTTGGAGCGTTATCTGAATATGTTGGACGGTATGTGAGCATGGTTGAGCAAAAATACAGAGTTGGTATTGAGCACGCGGATAACTATAGGTTGGAAACGGTCAAAGCGGCGTTGGAGAAAGGCTTCTCGGATATCGGGCTTTCGTCTGAAAATCCACTGGGGGAAATAGTACACCCTGGCGATAAGGTCTTCATCAAACCAAACTGGGTAGCGTCCAGGTGGCGCGCATCCTGCCCGCACAGAGATACGCTGTATTCGGTGATCACCCATCCCCATGTTATTGAAGCGGTGACGGACTATGTAGCCCAAGCGTTACAGGGGCAGGGGGAGATCATCATCGGGGACAATCCATCTATTGACGCTGATTTCCGGGAGTTGATGGAGTTTACGCAGATCGAACGGCTGAAGGAAAAATACGACTGCAAGGTATCGATCCTGGACTTACGCCCGCTGGTATGCGACGATCTGGCTAACTACGGAAAACGGGATAAGATGGTCCCGCAGCCTGGTGATCCGGCAGGTACAGCTGAGGTGAATCTGGGGAGAGAGTCTTTGCTCTATGGAGTGGACCCGACCAGATTTCGCGGTGTATTTGACGAGAGGGAGGAAACGGTTGCGTCTCATACCGGTGAAACGCAGCTTTATACTTTTGCTCGTAGCCTTTACGACGCAGATGTATATATCTCTATCCCCAAGATGAAGACCCATCAGAAGGTGGGTGCCACCCTGAATCTGAAGGGGCTGGTGGGCTCGATCTCCAACAAGAACCAGCTCGTCCACTGGCAGGTGGGATACCCGGAGATACATGGCGATGAATATCCGTCCAAGGCTGCGTGGGAAGCGGCACAGACTGCAAAGGTGACCCACCGCGGAGCGTGGCCGGGGAATGATACCATCTGGCGTATGGTAGTCGATTTGTATAACGCGCTGCGTAAGCGAGAACGCCGCTATCTGTCTGTAGTTGACGGGATCGTGGCTGGAGAAGGGCAGGGACCGTTCTGCCCAACCAGTAAGAATGCAAACACGATTATCGTTGGTGAGGATCTGCTGGCGACAGATATCGTGACGGCAAGGTACATGGGGCTGGATCCAGTAGGCATCAAGTATTTGTCTCATTTTATGAATTCTGAGATCAGTTTTGAGGAAATTTCTGTAATGATCAATGGCCAATCGGAAAATGACTTCTTCAATTACAACGATCTTTATAAGGACTTTCTTGTTATGCCACAGTGGGAGATGTTAAAGAAGTTAAATTAACAAGGGTGCACAGATGAAAACAAAACCAGTATTCAAGAAAATTGCCGAAAAGGTCGTAGATCCAATCGTCCGCTTTTACAATTTTCCCCTGGCGTATCTCGCGGGCAGATCGGAAAACATGGAGAAAGCGATCCTCCGGCCCGTGATCAAAAGCTTTACCAATCAGTCAAAGGATTGGATCATCCAGTACGTCAAGCTGCCCAAAAAAGTCGATAAGATCCCCGTGGAATGGCCGGATGACGACAGGTTTGCGGGGTATGCAATTGTTATGCAGGGACCGGTGCGCACAGCGGAGAATTTCACGGTCGAGACGGTCAAATATTATAAACGGTGCTATCCTGGCGCGACGGTCATCGTCTCAACATGGACCGGGTCGGACGCGGCTGCGAAGGCGGCAGCGGAAAAGCTGGGAGCTGTATGGATCGAGAGCGAACCGCCGGAGGTGCCTGGGGCGGGAAATGTCAATATGCAGTTGGATTCCTCGCTGGCAGGCATGAAAAAGGCAAAAGAACTTGGATGCCAGTACGCCATGAAAACGAGGACAGATCAGCGGGTCTATGCCAACGACGTGCTGCAGTACTTTCGCAACCTGCAGGAGATGTTCCCTTCGGGAGATCCTGATCTCATGCCGCAACGGTTGGTCTATATTAGCAGGGGGTCGGCATATCGGTACTTTCCGTTTTTTCTTGGCGATTTTGTCGTTTTCGGCGAAACGGATGAGATGATAAAGCTGTATAGCGTTAAAAGGGACGGTCGGCCGAATGACTTTCACAAAATACGCCGCGAAGAGGAGGTGCAGCTTAACCACGAGATAGGCGAAAAACTAGAGGTAAAATCCAACAGGTCTCCGTACGAGCTGTATCCGGATTTTGAGGAACGGTATTATGATTTGATGTATGCTGAAATACAGATCTCCTTGCAGTTCTTTTCCGAGAATATCTGCCCTGTTCGCCGCGGCGATGACATGATGGATGCATATTATACTTACCTGAAAAAATATGCCATCGTTGCAGACGTCGAAAAAGTGCTGCCGTATTTCCCAAAATATCCTTGGTATTCCAGACGAGGCTTTAACGAATTCAACGCTGTTGGCAGAATGGATTTTAAAAAATGGCTGGAGCTTTATCTCCATTATCAGCCGAAACGGGAATGGAAGAGGCATAGTGGGGAAGTACATTGAAATGAGCGGTCATAAGTATGTTTTTTAAAGGATAGGGTGATGAGTTTGAAACAGATAAAACCACAAGCTTTCGTACTTGACGTGGACGGCGTTCTCACTGACGGTACATTTTATTATTCAGCGGACGGAAAAGTCATGAAGAAATTTGGGGCCGATGATAACGACGCCCTTAGTTTGCTACGGCCTTACATAGAGATCGTTTTTGTCACGGGGGACAGAAGGGGACTTCCGATTTCTCAAAAACGCATTGAGGACATGCACTTTCATCTGGAACTCGTCAGCACGATCAAGCGGATCGAGTGGATCAAGGAACGCTATGATCCTGCACGCACTATCTATATGGGTGACGGTATCTTTGACCATTATGTGATGCGTGAGGTTGGCTATTCCATTGCGACGGCAGATGCAGATGAACACGCCAAACAATATGCGAACTATATCACAAAGCGCACAGGCGGACATCGCGCTGTTGCGGAAGCTTGTTTGCACATACTGGAAACTTTCTTTGAACCGTATGATCCCAAAGTACTGCCAAAGAAAGATGTCAACTACACAAGAGATTGGACCGTTTAATACGAGGAAGAAGGGGTTTGATGGATTACAAGGTCTTGATCCCAGCCGCAGGAACAGGTTCCCGGCTTGGAGGCATCACAAAATATCTGAACAAATCGTTGATCAATATCGGAAATGAGCCTGCTATTTCGCGTATCATTGAGAAGTTTCCTCAGGGTACGCCGTTTGTGATCGCGGTTGGTTATAAAGGAGAACTTATCAAAGAGTTCTTTGAACTGGCATATCCAGGGCTCGATGTTACCTTTGTAGATGTCGATCCGTATGAGGGAAAGGGATCCGGCCTGGGGCTAAGCATCCTGAAATGTGAAGAATATCTGCAATGCCCGTTTATATTCTGCTCTTGCGATACTTTGGTAAATGAAGACATTTTGCTTCCAGATCACAACTGGATGGCGTATGACAACAGAGACCACGTGGAGCAGTACCGTACCGTCACGATCAATAATGGAAATGTGATCTCCATCAATGAGAAAGGGGTATATGACGGCGGATCCATCGAGCCATATATCGGCCTTTCTGGGATTTGCGATTATGAAGATTTTTGGAAAGCTATGCGGGAAGGTGGAGAACAGGCCATCCTTCAGGGGGAAGTTTTTGGGCTTCGCCGCCTGATAAACAAAGGTATCGAAGCAGTCAAGTATACATGGTTCGATACAGGCATCAAGGTGGAGCTCGACACGACCAGAAAACGTTATGCCGATACGGATGGACCGAATATCCTTGAGAAAGAAAACGAAGAAATATGGTTTGTCAACGGCAGAGTCATCAAATTCTCTGCGGATGAGAAGTTTATTCGGGATCGTTGTATCCGTTCTTCAGAGTTGAGCGGCTATGTTCCGCAGGTCACTGGGCATACAACGCATATGTATTCCTATAACTATGTCCATGGTCAGGTCATGTCCAGATGTGCGACTTTGCCGCTCTTTAAGAAACTGCTTGGTTATTCCAAGGACTTCTGGCATATTGCCGAGATAGACCCAAAGGACAGTCAGGTTTTCAAAGACACCTGCATGAGGTTCTATAAGGATAAGACTTTGGAACGCATTCAGCTGTTTTATACAAAATACGGCAAGCACGACAGCGACACCTATATTAACGGTATTTTTTACCCGACGCTCGAATCTATCATTTCTGATCTTGATTGGGGATGGATCGCCGATGGTCTCCCGGGACAGTTTCATGGAGACTATCATTTTGAGAACATTATCTATGATGAGCAAGCAGATAACTTCAAAATGCTGGACTGGAGGCAGAATTTCGGGGGATCACTGGAGACCGGCGATATCTATTATGACCTTGCTAAGTTGCTGCATGGTCTGATCGTCTGCCATGAGCTTATCGCAAAGGGGCTATATCATGCCACGTGGACCGATGATGTGATCGCGTATGACTTTGATCGAAAGCAGATTCTGGTTGAATGCGAGAATTATTATTATCAATGGTTGCAGGAGAAAGGTTACGACGTAAAAAAAGTAAAAGCGCTGACTGCGTTGATTTTTCTGAACATTGCCGGCCTGCACGAGTATCCCTACAGCCTGTTGCTGTATGGACTAGGGAAATCTATGCTGTATCGGTGCCTGTATGAGGATAGAGGCGCATATGAAGAATAGTATTTGGGATAAGAAATGTATCTTTTCCCCCTCCTTAATCTGCCTGGATATGTGCAATCTGCAAGATCAGGTGCAAATCCTTGAAGAAAACGGTGCAGATATGCTGCACATTGATATTTTGGATGGACACTTCAGTCCGAGTATGCCCCTTGGGCTGGAGACGGTGCGCCAGCTTCGGGCTTTGACTGATTTGCCGTTTGATTGTCATGTAATGGTAAAGGGACCGGAGTATTTTGTCGGGGAGCTGCTGGACATTGGTGTGCAGCAGATCGTTTTCCATGTGGAGACAGCAGATCATATCGATGGCATGCTGAACCTGATCCACGCGCATGGCGTCCGCGCCGGCGTAGCGCTGAAACCCGCTACGCCGCTTGACATGCTGGACTATGTTATTGAGAAATGTGACACAGTGCTCCTTATGTTGATCAACCCAGGGTATGCCTCTGTTAAAGGGGAAAAACAGGTGCCGTATGCCAGCAGGAAGGTGCGGGAGCTGAGCAGACGGATCCATGAGGGCCGTTATGACACAAGGATCGAGATAGATGGCCGGATCTCCAAGGAAAATATTATGGAGTTTGGACGGGGTCATGCAGATATTTTTGTTACTGGAAGTACCTGCTTGAAAAAAGATGACCTCGGCGGTACATACCGAAGCCTATGCGAACTGAGGAAGGATGTCGTAAGTCAGGATGAGTAGCTATAAAAAGAACTGCGGCCTGGTGTTAGGAGAGCTGACCAGATCCTTAGATTCCGTACAGGCGCAACAGGTCGATAGGCTGATCGACAGTATCCTCTCCGCAGACCAAGTGTTTTTTGTCGGCGTGGGAAGGGTCCTGTTATCATTGCAGGCTTTTTGCAAAAGGCTGGCGCATCTCGGGATCAAGTGCTGTTACGTGGGGGATATAACGGAACCCGCAATTACAAAGGATGATCTGCTGATCGTGGGCTCGGGGAGCGGGGAGTCTCTGTTTCCCCTGGGAATAGCAAAAAAGGCCCACAGCATCGGTGCTCATATCGTACATATCGGCTCTAACCCGGCAAGTTCAATGGCCCAATATGCTGATTATATGGTGCGTATCCCTGTCCGTACAAAGCTGTGTTTGGATGATGAGATCCATTCTGCCCAACCGATGACGTCTCTTTTTGAGCAGTCCCTGCTGATGTTGGGAGATATTGTGGCATTGGAGATCATCCAACGCCAGAAGCTGGAAATGGACGAACTGTGGCGATATCATGCGAATCTGGAATAGACTGCAGCAGCCAAAGGGAAAGGAAGGTTACCGTGCATAGACGAGAGGAGAAACAGTCAAAATGCAACGTCCGTCGTCAAATCCGATACTCAAAAAAATTGCTGAAAAAGTTTTAGATCCGATCATTCGCTTTTTCAATTTTCCCATAGCCTATCTGGCTGGCAGGTCAGAACGTATGGAAAAAGCGATCCTCTGGCCTGTGATAAAGAGTTACGCCACGCAGTCAAAGGACTGGATTATCCAGTATACCAAGTTGCCCAAAAATGTTGAAAGGGTACCCGTGGAATGGCCGGATGACAACAGGTTCGCGGGGTATGCGATTATCCTGCAGGGGCCGGTGCGCGCGGAGGAGAATTTCACGGTCGAGACGATCAAGTATTATAAAAGATGCTATCCCGGTGTGACAGTCATCGTCTCGACATGGACCGGGTCGGACACGACGGTGAAAGTTGAGGCGGAAAAGCTGGGCGCTGTCTGGATAGAGAGTGTACCGCCGGAGGCGCGCGGGGCAGGGAATGTCAATATGCAATTGGATTCCTCGCTGGCCGGCATGAAAAAGGCGAAAGCCCTGGGCTGCAGGTATGCCATGAAAACGAGGACGGATCAACGGATCTATGCTAACGATGTGCTGCAGTACTTCCGCGATCTGCAGGAAATGTTTCCCTCGGGAGATCCCGAGATCATGCCGCATCGGCTGGTCTATATCAGCAGGGACGCGTCATATCGGTACATTCCGTTTTCTCTTGGTGATTTGGTGGTGTTTGGGGAAACGGATGAGATGGTGAAATTGTATAGCATCAAAAGGGACGAACGGTCGAGCGACTTTCGCGCAGTACATCGTGAAGATGTGCATCGGGTCACTGATGAGATCCGTGATAAATTGGAAGCAAGAAGTGATGGCTCTCCTTATGAACTGTTCCCGGATTTTGAGGAATGGTTTTATGATTATATGATCGCTGAAAGTCATATCTCTTTCCAATTCTTTTCCGAAAATATCTGTCCCGTGCGCCGCGGCGACGATTTGATGGATGCGTATTATACTTATCTCAAAAAATATGCTGTCGTTGCGGACGTCGAGAAAGTGTTGATTTATTTCCCAAAATATCCCTTGCATTCCAGACGTAGCTATAACGAATTCAACACAGAAGGAAAAATGGACTTTAAAAGGTGGCTGGAGATATATCTTCATTACCAGCCGAAGAGGGAATGGAAGATGTGCGGCGAGGAAACGCCTGAAAACGAGCAGCCACGAAATGCATCTGGACGAAAGAACAAGGAGGAGTCATCTGTTGCTTGATAAAGTTTTGACTGTCTCCATCGCGGCCTACAACATGGAGGCGTATCTGCGCCAGACATTGGATTCTCTGATCGACGAGCACGTGATCAATGAGCTGGAAGTGTTTGTCGTGGACGACGGCAGCACGGACCGGACGCTGGAGATCGCGCAGGAGTATGCGGCGAAATATCCCGGATCAATTTTTGCCGTCCACAAGGAAAACGGCGGCTATGGCACGACGGTCAATTACAGCATCGCCCACGCGACGGGGAAGTATTTTAAGCTACTGGACGGCGACGACTGGTTCGACACGGAAGAATTGGTCAAGCTGGTCAAGGTGCTGCGGGATATACAGGACGATCTGGTTTTTTTGCCGTATAGACATGTCTATGAGAATGGAAGAGAGGAATATGTACCCGCGGTGTCGCCCGGGGACAACATTGGAAACGGGGATCGCCTCGTTCTGGATGAGGTAGATAAAACGGTGGAAACACACGCGATCGTCTATCGGACCGAGGTGCTGAAACGCTCCGGACTGACGCTTCCGGCCCACAGATTGTTTACAGATGGATTGTACAACTCTATCCCGATCGCGTTTTGTGAAACCGCCAGATACTTTGACATCTGTGTATATTGCTATCGGCTGGGACGTGAAGGACAGAGCGTTGATCCTTCTGCTCGATATCGACGTACACCTGATTTGAGACTATTGATTAAGGACCAATTTGCTTTTTATGATGAAGCAAAAAGAAAAGAACTACGCAATCTCACGTATCTGGAACATCGGTATGAAAGAGAGTATTTAGGCTGCCTGAAGGCGCACCTTTATGGCCCGGTCTCCAGGGAGGTTTTGAGGCAGATCAAAGAGTATGAGAATAATGTTGGTTCGCTCTCTCTGGAAATCTCAAAAATGGAGCATATTCATGGTAGTAAAATCGTTTTCTTTATCAGGTTCTGCCGCAAAACGAACTATGCGGCTTACTGGCTGTTGAAGTTTGTGCCGGGAGGTCTCTATATGCATAATAACAGAAAACTGGCTTTGAGAAAATTCAATTGGAAATTCGGGGGGGGGGTAGCAGGTAATAGTCAATATTCTCCTGTTATCGCGTACTGCGCGGGTGCCGCAGCATGAGAAGAAAATTACTCACCGTTTCCATTGCTGCCTACAACATGGAGGCATATCTGCACCAGGCATTGGATTCCCTGATCGACGAGCGCGTGATCGATGAACTGGAAGTGTTTGTCGTGGACGACGGCAGCACGGACCGGACGCTGGAGATCGCGCAGGAGTATGCGGCCAAGTACCCTGATTCCATTTTTGCTGTCCACAAGGAAAACGGCGGTTACGGCACAACGGTCAACTACAGCATCGCCCACGCGACGGGGAAGTATTTCAAGCTGCTGGACGGCGACGACTGGTTCGACACGGAAGAATTGGTCAAACTGGTCACTGTGCTGCGAAGGCTGGATGACGACGTCGTGTATACGTCTTATCGTATCGCCTATGCGAATGGTACTTTTCGGTATGCGAACGGAATTGGCGATTTGGAAGAAATGTCCAAAGAGGGAAAGGTTGTTCAGTTGGAGGACGTCAAAGCTTTCCCCGGAATTCATGGTGCATTCTACAAGGCTGAGACGCTGCGAAAAGCCGGCTTGGGACTTCCGGCGCACCGTTTGTATACGGATATGTTTTATAACGACATCCCACTGGCCTTCTGCGAACGAGCACGATTCTTTGATTTCTGCGTGGAGAACTGGCGCCATGAGCGGGAGGGGCAAAGCAGCTCTCGGCAGTCACTGGTGTCCCACGCCGACGAACTTAAACTCAATGTTATAGATTTACTCCATTTCTATGAAAGCGCCAAGGAAGAGGAGCTACAACACATGACTGTTGTCAAAAGGCGTATCCAGTCAGAATATGTGTTCGGAATCTGGATGATCCTCTTGGCCCCGGTCTCAAAGGAAGCCTTGCGGCGATTCCGGGCCTATGAGCGTGAACTTGGACCAATTTCCCGGGATATTTACAGTCTTGATGAGATTTCCATAAAATCAAAAAGAGCTTTCTTTATCAAGCTCTGCCGTAAAACGAACTATCTTACCTATTGGTTGCTGAAACTGATCCCTGGCGGCTGGCCATATAAGGTGTAGGAGAATATGGATCAAATCAGAGAAAAACGGAAAAGTGTTCTGTGCATCAATATGAAGGATGCAGGCTACTGGCTGCTGCTGGTTTTTTTGACCCTGCCGCATATGAAGCCGGAATATCTGGCAAGGTTTCCGGCGGTGGACATAATCTTCGATGTACTGCGGGGAACATCGTTTCTTGCCATCGTGTTCTGGTATGTCATAAAGCGGAAGCCTGTCTCGCTCGTGATCGTTCTGGTGGCTGTATGGCAGGTGTTTCTGGTATACAGTACGCTTATGCACAAAGGCGAGGTCTATAACTGCCTTGTCGGAGCATTTTCGATCTTGAGTGTCATGCTGTTGTATGACGCGGCGTATAACAACAAGAAGCAAGTATTTCTTTCAGCACAGCTTTTCTGCTTTGAGTTAATCATTTATGTTAATCTCCTGACAGAACTTCTCTTTCCAAACGGGATGTATGTGAGAGAATCATTCCCGTATTCGCCGAATTGGTTTTTAGGATACTACAATGGGTATTCCGTTTGGTTTGTTCCGGGGCTTATGTTTGCATGGCTCTATCGAGAAAAGACTGGAAAAAGCATGAGAACATATTTGTTTACTGCGGGAGTGATCGTCTCAATAATCCAGGTTTTTGCAGGCGGCGAAACCGTTTCAGTGGCGTGTATGGTTCTTGTGTTTGCCTTTTTCAAAAACAGGACGCGCTTTTTTAACTACATGAATTACTGGCTATTGCATGTGTATTTTATTATTCTGGTTTTTGTTTTCAGAATTCAAAACATGTTCACTTGGCTTCTAGACGATATATTGGGTAAGATGGGTTCATTCCTTAGCAGGCTGGATGCATGGGAGAAAACATTGGTTTTATTGAAGCAATCTCCTATTATTGGCTTCGGAATCAAAGATAGCGCCACCAGACTGGCGGAGTATCATTCGACGTGGATGATACATTCACATAACCAACTGTTGGAATTGCTTTATCGAGGCGGCATCATAGGTTTTACGTTGTTTGGACTTATAGTATTTCTTTCCGGCCGGAAATTGATGAAATACGGCTACACCATGGAGAGCAAGATCATCTCCACCGCGTTTCTGGGCTGGTGCGTGGCCACGCTGGTGGAGCCCTTTACGTCGCCGTTTTTGATGGGTATGTTCGTGATCGCGCACCGTAGCAACCGGAGTGAGCGGATGGGGAATGTCGGCGAACATCTGCCGGAGGTGGTCAG
>CANQSF010000035.1 GCA_947626345.1 uncultured Oscillospiraceae bacterium
TCTTTTTGTTGTGCCCATTCCTCGGCTCCTCCTTTTCTTCATTTGGGGCTTGACTTTTTATTCGCAGGCTCCTTATAGTCGTTGCAGTTGTATTATAGCACGAATATGCTATAATGTGCCATAGGACAATACAACGAATCTGCGCGGGATGTTTATTTTTCCCTTGTTTTGGGGGAGATTTTATATTATGATAGGGCCTATGAACATGAGAGACGTTATCATTTCCATCACCGGCATCCAGCACGACCCCTCGGGGCAGCGGGACGCCGTGGAGCTGGTCACCGCCGGCAAGTACGGCTTCGAGAACGGGGAGAGCCGCTTCACCTACGAGGAGAGCGACCTGACCGGGCTGGAGGGCACCCGTACCACCTTCACCATCAGCCCCATGGGCGTGGTGCTCCGACGGGAGGGCAGCCTCAACGCCGAGACGGTGTTCCGGGAGGGGAAGAAGGACTTCTTCCTGTACCAGACCCCCTTCGGCAGCGCCACCATGGGCGTGGACACCCGCCGCATCGATGCGCGGCTGGACGAGCACGGCGGCACCATGGAGCTGGACTACGACATCGACTTCAACCACACACCCATGGGCCGGAACAAATTCAAGATCAATGTGAAAGAGAAGACAAATGGCTGACCTGATCGAACGGGCGAAGACGGAGATCGACGCCCTCATCAAATCGGCGGTCCCGGCGCTCTCCGACGTCCCCGGGTCCGTCAGCATCCCCAAGGACACCCGCAACGGCGACTTCGCCGCCAACCACGCCATGGCCGGGGCCAAGGCCCTGCACGCCGCCCCCCGGACCATCGCGGAGGACATCCTGAAAAACATCGCTCTGGAGAACACCTTCTTTACCTCCGCCGAGGCCGCCGGCCCCGGCTTTCTGAATTTCCGGCTGGGAGACGGCTGGTATTCCGCCGTGCTGGACGCGGTGAAGGCCGAGGGCGCCGATTACGGCCGCAGCGAGACCCGCAATGGCAAAAGGGTGATGGTGGAGTTCGTCTCCGCCAACCCTACCGGTCCCATGACCATCGGCAACGCCCGGGGCGGCGTGCTGGGGGACACCACCGCCGCCGTGCTGGACTGGGCCGGCTGGGACGTGTGGCGGGAGTTCTACGTCAACAACGCCGGCCACCAGGTGGAGCTGTTCGGCCAGTCCATCGAGGCCCGGTATCTGCAGCTCATCCACGGCGAGGACGCGGTGGCGTTTCCGGAAAACGGCTACCATGGCGACGACATCCGGGAACTGGCGGCGGAGATATACGCCGCCGAGGGCGAGAAGTACGACGCCATGGACCCGGCCCAGCGCCGGGCGGCCTTCGTCGCCTACGGCCTGCCCCGGAATATCGAACGCATGCGGACGGACCTGGAGCGGTACGGCATCAAATTCGACCGCTGGTTTTTGGAGACGGACCTGCACGAGTCGGGCTACGTCGCAGAGACCATCGACCTTCTCACCCAGTCCGGCCACACCTATGAAAAGGACGGCCAGCTGTGGCTGCGCAACACCGACTTCGGCGCGGACAAGGACGAGTGCATGCGCCGGGCGGACGGCACCTGGACCTACTACGCCGTGGACATCGCCTACCACCGCAACAAATTCGTGGAGCGGGGCTTCGACCGGGTCATCGACGTGCTGGGCGCGGACCACCACGGCCACACCGTCCGCTTCGGCAAGACCATGGCCTGCCCGGAACTGGGCCTGAACGGCCGGGCGCTGGACTTTCTCATCATGCAGATGGTGCGCCTGACCCGAAACGGCGAGACGGTGAAGGTCTCCAAGCGCACGGGAAAGGCCCTGACCCTGGCCGACCTGATGGACGAGATCGGCCCCGACCCCTGCCGGTACTTCTTCAACGCCAGCCCCGGCAGCCATCTGGAATTCGACCTGGACCTGGCGGTGCGCCAGGACAGCGAGAACCCGGTGTATTACGTCCAGTACGCCCACGCCCGCATCTGCTCCCTGCTGGCCACCCTGGCGGCCGACGGACTGGCCCCGGCGGCCCACGCCGACGCCGCCCTGCTCACCGCGCCCCAGGAGCGGGAGCTCATCCGCGCCATCGCCGGCTTCCCCGGCGAGATCCGCGCCGCGGCGGCAGAGCTGGACCCCTCCCGCATCAACCGCTACGCCACGGAGCTGGCCTCCCGGTTCCATAAATTCTATAACGCCTGCCGCATCCGGGGCGAGGAGCAGACCGTGGCCGCGGCCCGGCTGGCCCTGGCCGCCGCGGTGAAGCAGGTGCTGGAAAATGCGCTGGGTATCCTGGGCGTCAGCGCGCCGGAGAGCATGTGATATTACCGGCCTGCCGAGACAGGAAATGACTGGAAATATAAGGCAGGAATTGGTAATACATATGGTGAATAATTACCAAACTTTTTCCTTCTCCCCAATGCCTCGTTGACTTTTCCAAGTGAGTATGATACGTTTTGGGGCAGTAGATCATAGGGAATCGGGGGGATCGTATGAAGTCGACCGGTATCGTGCGCAAGGTAGATGAATTAGGGCGTATCGTCCTTCCCATTGAGCTGCGCCGTACGCTGGACATCGCGGAGCGGGACGCCCTGGAGATCTTCGTTTCTGAGGACACGATCATGCTGAAAAAGTATCAGCCCGCATGTGTGTTCTGCGACAGCTCCAAGGGGATCGTGACCTACAAGGGCAAGAACGTCTGCACCGCCTGTATCAGCACGCTGGCGAACCGTACCTGAGAAATTGCCGCGTCCGCACGACTGAAAGTTCCGCGCCGCTCTTTGAGAGCGGCGCGGTGCTTTTTTATATATAGACCTCGTGTCCCCGGCCCGCCGCGCGTTTGTCTTTTCCCGCGGTGTATGATATGATTAACTGATCTTACAGATCAATTGCGTTCCAGGGACCTGATGCGCCCCTGACGAAGCCGCCCCGGCGCGGCCTAAGAGATACGATCCTTTCAGAAAGCAAAGGTGTTGACAGGTATGTACACGGTACTGTTGTGCGACGATGATGCCCTCTTCTTAGAAGAGCTTCTTTCGCGCGTCAGCGAGATCCTCTCCAAAAACGATCCACGGGTCAGGCTCCATTCCTTTTCAGGGATGGAAGAGATCGGCGACGCCATCCTGTCCCAGACCGACATCGCCATACTGGATATAGACTTTGCCGGCAAACCGTATAACGGCATAGGCATCGCCCGGCGGCTCCGGGCATTCAGGGATGACGCTGTCATCATCTTCCTGACGAACTATGTCGAGTATGCCCCGGAAGGCTATGAGGTGCGCGCGTTCCGATACCTTCTGAAAAGCGACCTTGACCGAAAGCTGGCGCCGTATCTGAGCCAGGCCGTCGACGCTTTTCGGTCCGGGAGCGAGTCCATCCGTTTCCAGCTCAGCGGCGAGATCATCGATATATCTGTAAAGAACATCCTCTACATAGAATCGCAGCTGCATAAGATAAAGGTCTTTACACAGCTGCCCAACAGCAAAAAGATCGGCGTATACACATTCAATTCCTCCATAGGCGAGATGGAACAAGAGCTGTCAGGCAAGGGTTTTCTCCGCATCCATAAAAGCTACCTTGTGAACATGGCGCACATCCAAAAATATACGTGCCATCTGGCACAGCTGGATAACGGGATGACCCTCCGTGCCAGCGCCGCCAGGTATGCGGAACAAAAAGAGAGGTACCTCCTCTGGAAAGGAGCTGTGATCAATGGCTGAGATCGTAAGCTTTTGCTGGATCGGGATGGAGCTGGTCTGCGCCTATTTCTTTTGCGAGTGCTTTTTGCAGAGAAAGCATTGGACGAAATATACCTATGCGATCATACTGCTGACGCTGGCGGTGATCTACCTATACTCATCGCATCCGATCGGCATGATCCCTCCCATGCTGCTCACGCCCGTCGTTTACTTTGTCGTCTCCCTGGTCTGTTATGACGGACTGTGGCAGCGGCGCGTCATGGCCGTCGTCATATGCGTCGTGCTTCTCGCCGTGGTGGACGCCGGCATCATGTATTCCTGCAGTGGACTGCTCCAGATCAGCACCGCGGCATTCCTGCAGCGGAGATACACCTATATCTTTGCCGGAACGGTGAGCAAGGCTTCCTCCGTGCTGCTGGCCTGGACGGTTTGCCGCATTTTTGCAAAGAACACCGATAAGCGCCTGCAGATACGATGGCTCGCCGTGATCCTTGTTTTTCCCGCGGTCAGCTACGTGCTGTTGGTCATACTGTTCCTCCATTACCGGTATGAGAGCGACATGTCCCTCAGAGCGATCGGTATCACGCTGCTGATCGGGTTTTTGAACATCGGTATGATGTGTTTGATCGAGCAGATCGAAAAAAGCGAAAAGGCGGCCCAGCGCGCCGCGCTGCTGGATCAGCAGATCGACATCCAGACGCAGAGCTTTCTCAGCCTGGAAAAGAGCTACCGCGCTCAGCGCGCCGCCTCCCACGATTATCTCCACCATCTGAACGCCATCGGCGCGCTTCTGGAAAAAGAGCAATACGGCACCGCCGCGCAGTACATTCAGGAATTGAAAAAACAGCATACCGCCAGAGTGTTCGCCGTCGATTCCCATCACCCTGTCGTCGACGCGATCCTGAACCAGAAATACCAGTTCGCCCAGGAAGTGGGGATCGATATGCAGATCACGGTAAACGATCTCTCCCCATTGGACCTGCCCACCGAAAAGCTCGTGGTCGTGTTATCGAACCTTTTGGACAACGCCATCGAGGCCTGTGAGCGGTCCAAGGGCGAGCGGGCGATCAGGATCTCGATCGTCCTCCAGGACAAACTCCTGTTGAGCATAAAAAACACCTCTGATCCTGTATCCTTTGTCGGCGGCAGGCCCGTGACCACGAAGGCAGACAAGGATAAGCACGGCTACGGTCTTCTCAATGTGACGCACATCCTCGACGGACTGGGCTCAGAGTATGCATTCCACTACCAGGACGGATGGTTCAGCTTCGTCTCTGAAACGCCGGTACATCCCTTCGACAGCGCCGGCCGGTAAACGCCTCCTCTCGGACAGAAGTATGTCGTTTCGTGCTCAGAAAATTGCAGTTTGTGTAAATAATGAGGCAGATCGCCGCTCGATCGTGTATCATTGTTTTGCCCGGACGATCATTTCTTGAACAGGAGGTACGACTTATGCAAAAACGGATCATTGCCGCGGCCGCCGCGATCCTCTGCCTATCGTGCGCCTGTCAGACCACGCCCCAGAAAGCGTATGTCACGAGCAAGGCGGGGGAGGACACCCAGACAGCGCCGGCGGACGCCGCCGCGGAAAACGAGGACGCGCCCCAGGCGGAGAGCTCCGCCCGGGTCTGGTCCGACACGGTGACGAGCGCGGGAGGGGACGTGGTGTTCACGGTCTCGCTGGAGCCGGCCGCCACGCCCGAGGAGCTGCTCGTCCTCCATGCCGCGCCCCATCTGTTCACTGCCGCGGAGGGCGAGCGGATCGCGCAGGCCCTGCTGCCCGACGCCGCCTTCTATGAAAACACCAGCCAGATGAGCAAGCTGGAGATAGAACAGGAGATCCTGCGGCTGAAGGCGCTTCTCGGCGACCGGGAGACTTTGGAGGCGTACTACGACGGGAACGAAGAGGCCATCGTATATGTGACGCAGATGTACGAGCAGCAGATCGAGACCTACGAGCAGCTGTATCCCGACGCGCCGGACGCGGTCCAGGACACGCCCTGCGACTGGACCTTCCACCCCACGTCCTATTATGACGGGACGGCGGAAGAAGACGGGTGGGACAACATCAGGGCGAAGGCCGTATCCGACGGCATCCGATACGAATACAACGTATACGTCCGCACGGGCGATTATCTCAAGAGCATCATCCACGCCTATGCGGACGACATCGCCCAGTCGGACGAGGAGCTCTATTCCTCCCAGCCGCTGGAGGAGGACGACTGCATGGCCCGCGCCCGTTCCATCCTGGACAGCCTGGGCTTCGGGGAGTGGGAGGTCGCATCGCTGGAGATCCGGCAGTCAGAGCAGGGCCTCTATACGGCGGAGGCCTACGCGCGGCCTGTCTTTCACGGGCTGCCTCTTCTGAACGCGGAGCTGCTGGGCGCCGACCCGGAGGACGCGTATGCCGTCAACTATGAGGGCGCCTCCATCCGGATCAGGATGAGCGACCGGTACTGGACGGCCTTTGAGTTCTCCGCGCCGCTGGATGTGGAGCCGGACGGGGAGACAGCGGACCTGCTTCCGTTCGACACGGTGTTTGAGAAGCTGTGCGCCTATCTGAGGCTTCTGGATGCCAAGGGCTTCTCTGCGGAGGAGCATGCGGAGGTCACCGTAGATCGTGTGGAGCTGGGGTACAGCCGCATCCGCGTCAAGGACAACAGCAGCGAGTTTTATCTGGTCCCCTCCTACACGTTCTCCTGGACGCCGGCCGGCTCGACGTCGGCGTCGCCGGCGATCCCCCTGGTGACCATCAACGCCGCGGATGGCACCATCATCGACATGGACCTGGGCTATTGAACCGGCGAACATATATGACTTTAGAGACACATATAAGCGTGCGCCACCCCAGGTGGCGCACATCTGATATATAGTATTTTTTGCGAGGAGGCCTCCCATGAAAAAAAGAAGAATGCTGCATCTGCTGGGATCGGTCCTGGCGATGGCTGTCCTTCTCTCCGCCTGTGCCGGCGGCGAGAAGGCACCAGGCGAGATCTTGGCGGCGCTGCCCTCGGAACCGGAAGCGCCGGATTATCCATGGCTTGCTGGAAACAGTCCCATCCCCGATCGCCGCGTTGGTCTGTATCGGCAAGGAATTTCGGGGATGGCCGGAGGATTCGACTGCACGGAAAGCGGCTACTATATCCTGGGCGGTGTCTGGTCGGACAGCGGCAGTTTGTATGGTGACTGCAGCATCGTCTATTACGGCGACCATGGTTCAGATACCGTCATCATGCTGTGCGGCCGGCCAGACTGTGCCCATGACAATGAGGACTGCAATGCAGTATTCCGCACCGGACAGAGCATTCGTTACATCGACGGGCATCTCTATGTGACGTGGGTGCCGCTGTACTATAAGCCAAAGGTGACGCGGATGGATCTGGACGGCAGCAATCAGACAGTAGCAGTGGACCTGGCCGAGCAGAAGACCGATGAGACCGGCCTGGAATACCCCAGCACCCCCATTTTGTACGGCGATGTGCTCTCCGTGTCCGCAAAGAAGCTGGGCCAGGACGGGGAGGACGCATACATGCAGTTTTACCGGAAAGTGGACGACTCTACAGACCACCTCATCCGCCGGCCTGACGGCGAGATCCTCCAGGACGGGGACACCTATCTGCTGAGAAGTGACGGCGCGGTGTACCGCTGGGACCCGGACACCAACGAAACTGAACACCTTGGCGATGTGGGCGACGGCAGCTTTGGCTATATTGGCACGGAAGAAGCATGGAGCATAAAAGACGGGGTGATCTATCGCCTGACGTATGCCTCGGGGCAGGAAACGCCTGTACTGGATACCGGCTTGCGTCCAGCAGAGGGAGAGTGGACGCAGCTGAGCTGCTTCCCCGACCATCTGGCGGTGCGATACGAGTACCTGGCCGCCGATACCGGCGAGGTGTGTGTGACCTTTTATTTTTATAACTGGGCCTTTGAAGCACTGGGCGAGGTGACCTTTGAAGGCGACGACCACCACTACATCGTCGGGGAAACCCCGGAACGGCTCATCTTCTGCTGCGCCAGTCCCCGCAGTCCTTCCGTTCCCCGCTACTATGTGGATAAAGCCGACTTCGGCACAGGGCACATAGAGATCCGCGAGTTCAATATGCCCGATGTGGACTGGACGGCGACCGACGCGAAAGCGTGAGAGGTGCCTATTATGGAGCTTACGATAAAAGACCTGACCAAACGCTACGGGACCAAGCTCGCGCTGAGTGGTTTTTCTTATACGTTTACGCCTGGCATCTACGGAATCCTGGGCGCCAACGGCGCAGGGAAGAGCACCCTGATGAACCTCATCACCGACAATGTGAAGCGGGATGAGGGGGACATTCTTTGGAACGGCACGGACATCCTGACGCTGGGCGCCTCCTTTCGGGCACTGGTGGGATACATGCCCCAAGAGCAGGGGATGTACGCCGATTTTTCCGCCCGGGCGTTCCTGCGGTACATGGCCCAGATCAAAGGCTTGCCCGCCAGAGAGGCCAGAAAGCAGATCGAAGATCTGCTGGAGCTGGTGAATCTATCTGAAGCGGCCCATCGGAAAGTGGGCGGCTTCTCCGGCGGCATGCGCCAGCGGGTGATGCTGGCCCAAGCTCTGCTGGGAGAGCCGAAGGTGCTGATCCTGGACGAGCCCACAGCGGGCCTGGACCCCAAGGAGCGACTGCGGCTGCGGCAATATATCTCCGATCTGGCAAAGGATAGGATCGTCTTCCTCACTACCCACATCGTCTCCGACATCGAGTCCATCGCCAAGGATGTGCTGCTGATGAAGGAGGGAACGCTGGTGACCCACGGCAGGCCTGAGGAGCTGATCGCCCAAGCGTCGGGAAGGGATCTGGAAGACGTGTACATGTACTACCTGGGAGCGGACTGATATGGAGTGGAAACGCGTACTGCTGGGCAAGGCGTTTTTGTCCGCGCTGGCCCTGCTCGTCATACTGAACACCTTTTTCTTCTATTACCAGCATGGGGGTTCCTACGGTCAATTCGGCGCAGAGGCGGCCAGCTACGTCCAAAACGTGGACGAGCTCAGCGGCCTCAGCTGGGAGGCGGGCGCCGCTGCCTGCGAGGATTATTTGGAGAGCGTTTCCCAGTCCATCCGCGATGGCACCTGGGACGGCGGCGATATGTATAGATCCAACGTCATTCGGTCCATCGAACCACAGTTTTTGTACCTCATCTCCTACGGGCCGTATCTGGACCGCATCGAGGCGGACGCAGAGAAGCTCCAGGGCGTGAGCCTGTTCGCCGATCCGGACAGCTTCGGCTATAAAAACGCCGTTAAGACAGCGGAGGACTTCGCGTCCATGCGCGGCGCCGCTGTCACCTTCGGCCACGATATGGCGGTGACAGACGTATTCGCGGACCGGTGGGCAGATTACAGCATCCTGCTGCTGGCAGTCGTCATTTGCGCCGTGTTCATGGCGGAGCGCCGGGCGGGGCTGTGGCCGGTGATCTACGCCGCTCCCTGCGGCCGGGTCCGGCTGGCTGTCCGGCGGATCGGGATCCTGCTGGCTGGCTCGGTCATCGGCACTGCCGCCGTACTGGGGCCGAAGATTCTGCTGTCGGCATGGCTCTACGGCGGGCTGGACGAGTGGGGACGGCTCCTGCAATCCATCCCTGTGTTCCAAAATGCCCCCCTCCCCCTGACCATAGGACAGTTTTGGATGCTTTACCTGGCGGTCAAGGCGGCGGGCACATTCTTCATCGGGCTGGCGCTCTGGGCGGTGATGAGCATGGTGGCCGATCTGGGCCTGGCGCTGTGCGGGGCGGGACTGCTGCTGGCCGTAGAGTATGCCTGCACCGCCATCCCCTCCGCTTCGGCCTTCGCCATACTGCGGTACTGCAACCTGTTCAGCTATGTAGATTATATCCAGGTGTTTCAGCGGTATTTGAACCTGAGCATTTTCGGCGCGCTCATCAGCGGCAGCGACCTGGTGCTGGCGCTCCTGCCGGCGCTGTGCGCCGCCGTGTCCGGCGTGTGCCTGGCCGCTGCCCGTTTCAAACGTCCCGTATCGCCGGTGAACCGGCTGCTCCGCTTCGCCGATCGGCTGCGGCGCAGGATCGATCCGTACACGGCCCGGGGCAGGCTCCTGGCTCTGGAAGCCGAGAAGCTCCTGATCCGCCGCAAAGGCTTGCTGGTGCTGGCGGTGCTGGTCCTGGTGCTGACGCGGGCAGAAGCGCCGGAGCGCCGGTATGACCCGTTGGATATGTATGACCAGTACTACGAGCAGCTATATGCCGGGCCCATCACGGAGGACACTCTTGCCTCCTTGGAAGCGGAACTGACAGCCTGCACGGGGGGTGACCGCGCTGGCTCCCTGACCCGCCTCGTCGGCAAGCTCTCCCAGGCGCCGGAGGGCGCGTGGCTCATCCCCTCAGGACCCTATGACGCCGTGTGGAGCCAGGACGACGCGGGCCGCCATGGGACGAACGCCCTGCTGGCGCTGCTGGTGCTGACGCTGCTGCTGTCTCCCATCGCTGCCCAAGAAAACGAAGCCCAGGTGAGGCCGCTTCTTTTCGCCGCGCCCGGCGGGCGGAAAAAGCTGTGGCGGCGAAAGGCGGTGCTGGCGGCGCTTTTGTCCGCGCTGGTGTGGGCCATGGTCTACGGAGCGGAGATGCTGCTCATCGTCCGGGCCAACGGCCCGCTTACATGCCTTTCAGCACCCACCAGCAGTCTGGGGCTGAGCTGCAACATGGTCACCTTCCAGGGCTCCCGGTCCGCTGTGCCGATATGGGCGACACTGGCGCAGCACTATGGCCTGCGGCTGATGGTGCTGCTGGCAGTGGGGCAGCTGTGCCTGTTCATCTCCGGTCTGTCCCGCCGCAGCCGGGACGCGATGCTGGCCTGTGTGGGCCTGATCGTTGTCCCTGCGGCACTGGCGGGCATCGGGTCCGACGCGCTGGCACGACTCAGCTTTCTGCTGCCGCTGGAGAGCGTGCCGGTGTTCTTCCGGCCCGGTCCGTTTATCGCGGCCGCCATCGCCGGCGCCGCGGCGGCGGCAATGGCCCGGCACTGGCAGACGGCCCGCCAGCCGGACAAGGTCACCGAGAAAAGCAGATAAGCGCCCGACTGCTCTCTCCGTATCCACGTTATCCGCCAGCTCCTTGGCGATGCGGATGGCTCAGCGCACGGTCCATGCCTTAGGGCAGGGGATACAAAGCACCGGATGGTCGCAGACCATCCGGTGCTGTTTGTATGTCATTTGCTGCGCTTTCTGCGCCGCAGCGTCGCGCCGCCTATGAGGCCGAGGCCCATGAGGGACACGGTCAGCAGCGCCAGCCACAGGCCGGGACGGCTGCTGTCCCCGGTGTCGGGGATGCCGCTGGAGGGCGTGGGACTGGGCGCCACCGGGCTGGGCGAGGGCGGCGTCAGGGGGTTCTCCGGGATCTCCGTGTCCTGCGCCGGGTCGTCGCCCACCTGCACGTGGGCCTGGTTCCGGATGATGCCGGCCTGCACGGCGGAGGGCAGCACCCGCACCGTCACCGTCACGGAGCCGGTGGAGCCGCCCGCACGGTCGGGCAGCACCCAGGTCACCGTATGGGTGGCCGGGTCATAGGTATATCCCTCGCTGGCGGAGACGAACTCCACGTTGGGGTCCAGGGTGTCCCAAATGGTCACCGTGGCCGATTCGGCGTGGGTGTTCTCCCAGGTGATCTCATAGGTGACCCACTGGTCGGGCACCACCATCTGGCCGTCGCCGGGATCGGTCTCCACCTTGTGGGGCTGGCCGTCGGGCGTCGGGCTGGGAGACGGGGAGGTGCTGGGCGTGGGCGTCGTCGAGGGCTCGGGCGTACCGTCGGGTCCGGGAGGCGGGGTGTACACGTCCTTGGTGTTGGTGATCACGGCGTGAGGCGTAGAATCGCCCGATCCGATGGTGCCCGTTGCTCTTTCGTAGGTGGTGGTATAGCCGTCGGAATTGGCATCCGTCTCGGTCACGGTGTATCCTGCGCCCACCGGCAGGCCGTTGATGCTGGCGGTCTGGTTATGGTGCAGCGTGAACGTGGCGGTAAAGGCGCTATGGTCCTCGTTGGGCTCGAATTTGAGCTCCAGGGGCTCATCGTTCCGGGTGCAGACGCAGCTGCCGTCCCACTCATTCCAGAAGTCTATCAGCGCTTGATCGCCCGTCGGAGGCGTCAGGGTGACGGTGAAGTGGAAGTCCCTGGTCGTCTCGCCGCTGTTGCCGGAGACGTACTTCGTGACCAGCAGCCGGCCGTCCACGTAGTGCTCCACCTCATTGGTCTGGAAGCTGTTGTTATCCACTTCCACGGTTGCGCGGTTCTTCACGGTGGCGTCGTCCTGCAGGGCGTCGTTGTTGACCGTGACCTGGAACATCACGTAGCCGGATGCTCCCTTCGGTTGCTTACCCAGGTCCCAGGTGATGGTGTGGGTATAGGGGTCGTATATGCCGCGTATTTGGGTACCGTGCTCATCGGTAAGAGGCGTGCCCTCCGCATGCTCCTCATGCACGCCGGTAAAGGCCTTGGCGCTGCCGTCCACATACGTCACGCCCGGGTCCAGCACGTCGGTGACGGTGATCTGCGCGGCGTCCTTCAGGTGGTTGCGCCAGGTGATCCAGTAGGTTATGGTGTCGCCCACCTTCACGCCGCTCCCGCTGGGGGGATCGGCGGACTTCTCGGGCTCGGTGGGGTTGTCGATCTTCTCGGTCCACTCCCAGTCCTGATTGCCCACCTTCACGCCGGCCTGGTTGTGCACCAGCCAGTCGTCCTCCGCGGACTTGTTCACGTCGGAGGGCCCCGTGGGCGCGTCGGTGCGGTTGGCGCCGCCGTTATAGTCCCAGTCAGACCGGGCCTTCTCGTTGACCCTGGCCTGGAACTCCACGTAGCCGTGATCGCCGGGATAGGAATCTGCGATGACCCAGTTCAGGGTATCGGCGCCCTCAGTGGAGGTGAGCGTGCCCTCGACGACGGGCTCCGCCGTATCCGGCGTGGGCGTCTCGTCGGGCACATCGCCGCGATAGGCCTTGGCAGTGCCCTCCACGTAGGTCAGGCCGGGGTCCAGCCGGTCGCGGACGTGGACCGTGTACTGCTCCTTCCCCGCCTCGTCGTCGTTGTACCAGGTGACCCGGTAGGTGATGACGTCGCCCACCTTCACCGGCATATCCGGGCCGGGGTCGGGCTCCGTCTTCACCGGCTTGGTCTCGATGTTGGTGAAGGTGGGGAGCTGGCCCAGATCCAGGAATTCGGGGTTGTTGTAGTCGCCGCGGAAGTACTGAACGATCGCCGTCAGCTCATCGGTATCCCCGATCTTCGCGACGGTGATCATGGCGCCATAGACCCCGACTCCCTGCTGGACGGCCGTCCCGCCGGAGATGTCCTCCGTGATCTGATACCAGTAGACGCCGGGCTGGGTGAATTCGATGCTGCCGAAGTGGAAGCGGCCGTCGGCGCCGTTGGTCGCGGTGGCCGTGCCGCCGAGCTTGTCGTCCGGCATGGGCTCCAGCTGGGGCTCGATCGTCGTGCCTATGGGCATGATCCCGTCATCCTGCTCGTTCTCATCGGCCGCCGGCGGGGATGTGGGCTCATCGGCGGCGTCCGGGGCGGGCGTGCCGTCCGGCGCGGGTGTCTCCGTGGACCCGTCGCCCTCATCGGGGGCGGGCGTGTTTTCGCTCCCGTCGGGGGCGGGCGTATCCTCGCCGCTGTCTGGGGCCGGGTCGCCGGCCGGCTCCTGGTCGGGCTCGGTGGGCGCGGGATCGCCCTCGGTCCCGTCGCCAGGCTCCAGAGAGGTATAGGACGGCCCGTCCTGCTCGTCGGGGTCTACCTCCGGCTCCGGCTCGGCCGTCGCTTCGGGAGTGGCCTCCGGTTCGGGGCTGGCCTCTGGCTCAGGGCTGGCCTCCGGTTCGGGGGTGGCTTCCGGCTCAGGACTGGCCTCCGGCTCAGGGGTGGCCTCCGGCGCGGAAGTGGCCTCCGGCGCGGGGCTGGCGGTGGCTGTGGGCTCATCTATGCCGGACCCATCCGTGCCGGGATCGTCCCCGATGGGCGCGGGCTCAGGCTCGCCGTCGTCATAGGTCCCGCCCATAGGCGACAGGGTGAAGGAGAACTCGCCATCCTCCAGCTCCCGGCCGAGCAGCTTTTTCAGCCCCTCCAGCACTGCGTAGACGGAGCCTTCCTTATAGGTATTGGTAAAGGACTTGAAGGTGGCGGTATAGGTGTTGGGGTCGGTATCATAGTGGGACTCCGCGTCCGCGATGGTCCCGGGGACCGCCAGGCCGTCTTTGTCCACCTCGGTGATCGTGGCCTCCAGATGGGCGGGCGCGTCGGCCGTGGCGGGCACTTCCTCCACCGTCACCTTGATCCGGTGCACGGTGGTGTCGTATTTCACGCCGTACTGGGCGGCCAGCTGCTCCCGCAGGGTGTAGTAGTACTCCCCGGGCGCGGTGTATTCGCCCAGCGCCAGCGGCGAGGTGGTCCCCTCGGTGCTCATGCCGCCGCCGGAGATGGTCACGGTAACGGACCCGGACACCGTCCCCTTCACGGGATCGGCCGCGGGGTTGCCGCTGGCAGGGGCCAGGTCGAAGGTGAAGACGCGGGTGACGTCCGCCGCGGGAGCCTCTGCGGTGGTGAACGCCTTGTTGACCTTCAGCGACACCTGCACGGGCACGGCGGCCGGCTTGGTGTTGGTGAAGGTGATCTCCGCCCGGCCCTCGGAGCCGGGGGCCACCGTCAGCGTGCCGCGGCCGTCCGCCGGCTCCACCACCGTGAAGCCGGGCTCGGCGTTCTCCGTCACGCCCACGGTATAGCCCGTGCCGATGGGCAGGCCGTACACGACCAGCTTCTCGCCGCCCTTGAGCTTGAAATGATGGGCGTTCTCCTCGTCGGGCTGCCAGGTATATTTTCCGTCGGAGCCGGCGACATAGGAGCCGAACTGGGCGCGGTAGGCGCCGCCGTCTCCCGTGTCGCTGCCGGTCACCTTCAGATAGCCGGTGACCACCGGGGGCAGGTCTATGGCCATGGTGAGGGCGTCGTCCTCCTCCAGGGAGGGGCCGTCCAGGGCGATATCCGCGGGCAGCTGCTCCCGGGGGATGGTCGCCGTCTGGGGATAGGGCTGGCCGTCCCGGTGATACCGGGTCACGGGGAACGTCCATTCCTGCTCGCCCTCCGGCCCGTCGACGAAGGTGAAGTCGGCGGTGAAGGTGAATTCCTGGTCCCAATCCGCGTCGGTCAGCTCCGTGCCGTCGCCGGCCTGGAGCACCTTCCGGATGGTCAGGGACTGGGGCGCCAGGGCGTTATAGAAGTGGGCGGCCTTCTCCTGGGCGCTGGTGTCGCCGTATACGGAGTAGGTATTTTTTGTAAAGTAGGCGGCGTTGTTGGGCGTGCCGACTGCCGGGCTCAGGTTGGTGATACCGTGTCCGCCATTGCTGTTGACGTTTTCAAAAAGGAAGTAGTCCTTCACATGGGCATAGCCCGGGTCCCTGGTGCCATGACCGGGATCAGGGATCGAGGAGTCATCCGGCTTCTCCTCGCCCAGAATATAGTCCACATAGTTTCGGTTCTGGACCAGCCGGACGTTGTCCAAGGTATAGCCCCGGGCGATCTGGTCGGCGGTCAGCTGCTCGGTGGCCCGGAAGCTGGCCAGGTCCTCCAGACCGGTAAACAGCAGGCCCTCGCCGTCCCGGAGGGTGAACTGGGCCGTGGCCTTGTATATCTCCTCCGGCATATACATCTTGCTCTCGAAAGGCGTGCCGTCGGGTCGGGTCGTTCTCGGGTTCTGGAAGGCGGTATCGTCAAACAGATCGTCCTGGCTGTCCAATCCGAATTTGACCGTCTCGGTCAGATATGTACTGCGCACGGAGAAGGCGCTGTCCATCACCATGCCGGAGCGC
This sequence comes from uncultured Oscillospiraceae bacterium, assembly GCA_947626345.1. Lineage (GTDB taxonomy): Bacteria > Bacillota > Clostridia > Oscillospirales > Oscillospiraceae > CAJOIG01. The sequence goes on from CANQSF010000035.1 coordinate 15,511, forward strand.
AGGCACTCGTCCCGGTCGTGCTCCATGGTGGTGATGGGGAGCTTGCCGCTGAACGCCTCCAGCCCCGCCTTGCTTATCTCGTCCATGGTGCCCTGCACGATCTGACTGGCGCTGGACGTCGGGACGAGATAGACCTTCCCCGGCTCGGTCCAGAACTGGATGTCCCCTGCCTCATAGCCGGAGCCGTCGGGGATGACCTGCACGTTCTCGTCCGGCTCCTCCAGGGCGGACATCTGTGCGGCGGTGACATACTCGGTATAGCTGCCCATGGCGGTGACGCCGGACTCCGTCTCCTCCGCCTTCTCGGGGGCCACGTACAGGGTGATGCTGTTGGTGGCGGTATCGGCCCGTTCGACCCAGATGTAATAGCCGCCGGTCGCCTCCGCGGGCAAGGGCTGGCCGTCCTTGTCCACCCTCGCCAGACGGCGGCCGTCGGAGGACAGCAGCAGCCCGCGGTTATCGGTCAGCACGTCGATGGAGGCGATGCGCCGCAGCCACATGCCGGTATAGGGGTCCCGCCGCACCCGGATGGCGCTGACGGTCTGGCCCTCCATGCCGGAGATGAACAGCTGGAACTGGAACGGCTCGTTGCGGTCGGCGGGGCTGGAGGCGGTGCCGTTCACGGTCTTGGTCACCAGCACCATCTGGTCGGACACCCACATCCGGCCGTTGTTGCCCAGGTAGTTGTCGATGACCACCTTATCGCCGGCGCCGGAGGAACTGGACAGGGTGGGCACATAGTAGGTGCCGGATGTCCCGGTCACGTTCTCGTTCTTGACCCGCACGTTCTGGCCCATGTCGCCGGTGCGCAGACCGCCGGTCTTGGCCGCCACCGCCCAGTGGAAGTGGTTGTTATACTCGTCCTCGTCCACGCTGCCGTCGCCGTTGTCGTCCGCCAACCTCAGTACGTCCGCCATCTGCGCGCGCAGCGCGGTCCAATAGGCGACCTCGCTTTCGATACTCGCCTCGTTGACGTGGCAAGTGTTGCGCAGATAATCCCTCAGATCGATGCCTGTGCCCACCAGCTTCTGCCAGGTGGGCTCGCCACGGGTATCGTCGCCGGTGTCGGAGCGGGAGTTGTACTCGATCTCCGACACGGTGAGGCCGGCGGCGTCCTTCCAGGTGTGGCCGTTCGTATCGGTCCAGCAGAGCATGTCGCCGTTTTTGATGTTATCCGAATCCAGGCCGGAGCCGAACTCGCTGCCGCGTCGGGCCACCACATACTGCACCGTCCGGCCGCCGGTAGAGCCCTTCACCTCGTTGCCCTCAAGGTCCAAGCCCGGTTCGCCGTTGGGCAGATAGTACTCCACCAGCAGGAAGAAGAAGTCATCGGAGGAGAAGGACTTGGAGCCGGCCGCATAGCCGCTGCCGCTGGACGTGACGTGGTCCAGCAGGTCCTCCTGCAGGAAGACGATCTTGCCCTCCATGTCGGACGTATAACTATCGTTGAAGTCCGCCACGCTGGCGAAGGTCCCGGCGTACTCGCCGCCGACCCAGCCGGCCCGCTGCGAGACGCCGCCGTTTTCCTCCCATGTGGTCGTGCCGTTGCCGCCCTGGGTCTTGTCGGTCCAGGCATTGTCCGCCGTGGCGCCCTGTTTGTCCACGGCCATCAGCTTGCCGTCCACCACGCGGTAGGCGTGGGCGAACAGGGGCAGGGGCTTCTGGAACACATAGTAGCGGTTGTCGATGCTGGGGGAGAAGCTCACCGTGGGGTCGCCCCGGGTCACCTCGCCCGACCAGGTGCCATAGCCGCTGTATTTGGTGTTGCTGTAGAAGTTGGAGATGAACCAGATGCGGTTCTTGTCGTCCCTGTGCTGCTGGAGGTACTCCATGGGGATGGCGGCGATGTTCACGCCGGTGACGTTGCCGTCGGCGTCCTTCAACAGCAGCTCGTCGTCCAGGCCCACGGCATAGAACAGCCGCAGCGGCTGGGCGTCGGAGCGCTTATAGTTGAGCACGCCCTCGGGGCCCATGGTGATCTCCGCCAGCTGGGTGGGCACCGCCGCGGCGGGGATGTTCAGGTAGAGGGAGCTGTCATAGGACTGGTTGGGCGTGATGGCGCCCAGGTTGTCCACGTAATCGCCGTATTCCTCCACCCACACCCGGATGTCGCTGAGGCGGTACACGCCGGGGGTGGAGGCGTAATCCTCGTTCCCCACGGGGTAGTTCTCTCCGTGATCGGCCCATTTCTCCAGCAGCTTCTGGGGCACGGCGCCGTAGACCGGGTTGCGCCGCAGCATGTTCCGGTCCTTGTCGTCGCAGGCGAAGCGGTAGATGGTATAGACCGTGTTCTTTTGCTGGTCGGCCATCTTGTCCGGGGTGGCCGCGTCGCCGGCGATGGGCACATAGGCCTTCAGGGTCTCGTAGTTGAACCGGTAGACCCAGCCTTCGGCCCAGGCCTCCTCCGCGGTGGTGCAGCCATCCGAAGTGGGCAGGTCCTTGGAATACAGAGCATCCTTCGGATCGCCCTTGTACCAGCCCATATCCAGGGGGACTTTTCCCTGGCCCTCCGGCTTATTCGCCTCCATATAGGCGTCGTTCCACTTGTAGTCGTACACGCCGGTGCGGACCATGCCGTGCATCTCGCCGAACAGCAGCAGGGACATATCGTAGGTGGTCTCGGTCTCCGTCACGCCCCCGCCGGTAGTGTGGTGGGGCGTGGCCTTGATGGAGCCGTTTTTCACCTCCATCATGTCGCCGATGGGGTCCTGATAGGTGACGGAGTCGCCCACGCCGGCGTCGTTGCTGCCGCTGACGGGCACGAACACCTTGCCCAGGATCAG
>CANQSF010000036.1 GCA_947626345.1 uncultured Oscillospiraceae bacterium
GGTTTTCCTCATGCTAAAGCTTTTATTTGCCCCCGGTAGAACCGGGGGTTGCTTTCCACGTCTAAAGACACCAACGCCAGCCGGCCGCGCCGCATGACGCGGCGCGGCCGGGAAGATCGGTGCGCTCTCAGTCGGCCTTGGCGCCGGTCAGCTTTTTCTGCAGCCAGTCCTTGCCGTCCACGAACCGGCTGACGATGTAGCTGACCACATAGTCGCCGGCGGCGTTGATCATGGTCGCCGGGGGGTCCACCAGGTTGCCGATGGCCACCAGGATGGGGAACGCCATGGTCATCTGCTGGGGGAAGAAGATGGAGCAGATGATGTACTCGCCGATGTACCCGCCGCCGGGCACGCCGCTCATGCCCACGGAGCTGAGCACAGCCACCAGCACCACGGGGATCAGCATCTTGAAGCTGAGCGGCTGGCCGAACACGCCCAGCACGAAGGCGATCTTCAGCACGCAGGAGAAGCAGGAGCCGTCCATGTGCATGGTGGCGCCCAGGGGCAGCACCATGTCGGACACGTCCTTGGAGATGCCCGTGTCAGCCGCCTCCTCCATGTTGGTGGGGATGGTGGCCACGCTGGAGCAGGTGCCCAGGGACACCACCGCCGGCTTGGTGATGTGGCGGAACATGGTCTTGACCGCGCCCTTGCCGCCGCCGAACCAGGCGAACAGCGGCCAGGCCGTGAAGATATAGACGAAGCACAGGGGGTAATACAGGATCAGCGCCCGGCCATAGCTGGCGGTGATCTGGGGACCGTAGGAGGCCACCAGGTCCGCGAAGATGGCAAAGAAGGCGATGGGGGCGTAATAGGTGACGATCTTGACGAACTTCAGCATCACGTTGGTCAGGTCCTCCAGGAACTTGCCCACCACGGTGTCCTTGCCGCCGTTCAGGTTCACCGCGAAGCCAAAGAGGATGGAGAACACGATCAGCGGCAGCATGGCCCGGCGGCTGAGAAGGCCCACGAAGTCCTCCGCCGTGAAGAAGTTCACGATCATGGTGGAGAAGCTGGCGTACTCGCCCATCTCCTCCTCCGGGATCTCCTGCCAGGCGCTCAGCACCGGCGGGAACAGCTTCACCAGCACGAACATGATCACCGCGGCGATGGCGCCGGTGACCACGAAGGTGCCCACGGTCACGCCCATGATCTTGCCCGCACGCTTGCGGCTGCCCATGTTGGCCACCGCGCCGGCGATGGACGCGAACACCAGCGGCACCACGATGCAGAACATCATGTTGATGAACACGGTGCCAAGGGGTTTCAGCACCGTAGCGCCGCCGGAGGCGTCCGTCACGGGCCAGATCCAGCCCACGATGGCGCCCGCGATCATGGCGATCAGCATCAGCGCCATGAACCGATAGTTCTTCACAACTGCTTTCTTGTCCATGATAGACCTCCCAGAATCCTTTTCCCGGCGTCTTTCGCCGGGTCCGCCGGCCACGTCCTGTCCTGCCGGGACTCCCCTCCCGGCCCGCCGGCCGCGCCGCTCAAGTCGCTCCTATTATAGTGACATGCATTTGCAAAAAACATTGCGCAATGTGCTTGAAAGTTTGAAAAAAATGCTGTATTATGTTACCATTCCGGGAAAAGGAGGCGCGCTATGTCCGCCAGCTACAGCCAGGAGGGCTATCTGCAGGAGAATTACCGCCTGTTCCATCTGCGGGACACCGCCGGCCAGGAGAGGGATTTCCACTTCCACAGCTTCGACAAGATGGTGATCCTGCTGGACGGGCGGGTGGACTATCTGGTGGACCGGGCCACCTACGCCCTGCAGCCCTGGGACATCCTGCTGGTGAGCCATCACGTCATCCACAAGGCCCTCATCGACGTGTCCAAGCCCTATGAGCGGGTGATCCTGTACCTGGACCGGCAGTATGCCGAGCGGGCCGCCCCCGGCGCCGGGCTGATGGAGTGCTTCGACGCGGCGGACAAGCGGGGCCAGTATCTGCTCAAGCCCGACCCTGAGGAGATCGGCAGGCTGCGGGGCCTGCTCTCGTCGCTGGAGGAGGCCATGGCCGACGGCCAGTTCGGCGCCCAGGCCCTGCGGGATACGCTGGTGACCCAGCTGCTCATCGCCGTGAACCGACTGTCCCCCGCCGTGAGCACCGGTGACGCCACCGCCGAGACCTCCTATGACGCCAAGATCGCCGGGACGCTGTCCTACATAAACGAAAATCTGTCAGGGCCTCTGACGGTAGAGGCCCTGGCAGAGCGGGCATATCTGAGCAAATATCACTTCATGCGGCTGTTCAAGGCCCAGACCGGCACCACGGTCCACGCCTACGTGCGCCAGCGGCGGCTGCTGTACGCCGCCCACCTGATCCGCAACGGGGTCAGCGTGAACAAGGCCGCGGCGGACAGCGGCTTTGAGGAATACTCCACCTTTTTCCGGGCCTTCCGGGACTGCTTTGGCATCAGTCCGGGGCAGCTGAAGTAAAATATACCGTATATCGTCTAAGTCAAAAACGGATATCGCGGTTATTTATCCGCAAAATCTCCTGCAGAAAACAGGGAAAACGGATAAATATCCGGAATTGTCTGTATAAACTCCATCTGCTCCCCCGTTTCCGGGTGGGCAAAACGCAGTTTATGCGACCACAATGCAATGTCGTATGCATCCCCGGCCAGGCCGTACTTTTTGTCGCCCGCCAGGGGCATGCCCCGGGAGGCGAACTGGCAGCGGATCTGATGGGTCCGGCCGGTGAGCAGCTCGATCCGCACCAGGCTCATCCCCTCCCGGCTGTCCAGGGTCTCATATTCCAGCGCCGCCGGCCGCGCGTCCTTCCCCGGCGCGGCGGCGATCACGGTCCGTCGGGCAGCGGTGTCCCGGGCCAACAGGTCCTCCATCCGGCCCCGGGCCGGCTCCGGCCGGCCGTGGACCACCGCCAGATATCCCTTTTGAAAGCGCCCCTCCCGGATCTGACGGCTCAGCTCCGAGGCGGCCCGCCGGGACCGGGCCAGCACCATCAGGCCGCCGACGGGCCTGTCCAGCCGGTGGACGGTGCGGATGCAGCCGTTCTCCTCCCCCAGCGCCTTCCTGACTAGCTCCGGCAGTCCGCCGGGCTCGTCTGTGGACAGTACGCCCGCCGGCTTGACCACCACCGCGATCCGCTTGTCCAGATAGATGATCTCCACGAGACGCTCCTCACTTATACATTATAATTATATCCACAGCGGATGGCCGCCCTGTCTCCCGGGCAAAAAAACGCGAAAAAGCCCTTGATTTCCCCGGACAGGTATGGTATAGTAATTGAGCGAATTTTGATAAAAGGTGAAACTACCATGATGATTGCCATTTCTATCCTGCATCTGATCGCCTGCCTGTTCCTGATCGTCGTGATCCTGTTCCAGAGCGGAAAGCGCTCCGGCCTGTCCGGCGCCATTGCCGGCGGTGCGGATACCTTTATGACCAAGAGCAAGGCCAAGACCTGGGACGCAAAGCTGGCGAAGATGACCAAGTGGGTCGCACTGGTCTTCGTGCTGCTGGTCCTGGTGCTGAACTTTATCTGATCCTACGCCTGACCCATCGCCGTCTCCGGACGGCGATGTTTTTTTCTGACGCGCATCTCCCGGCGGACAGCCCGCCGGGAGATCTTTTTATTTGTCCCAGCCGAAGTCGAACTCGCTGCGCCGGTCCCGGCCCATCAGCGTCCGGACCGTTTTTTCCGGGTCGTTGTCCTCATAGAGGATGCCGTACACACTCCGGCAGATGGGCAGCTCCACGCCCAGCTTCTCCCCCAGGGACATAGCGCTGGCGGCGGCGTAATAGCCCTCCACCACAGCGCCCACCTCCCGCAGGGCCTGCTCCACAGGAGCTCCCCGGCCGATGAGAAGGCCGGCCTGCCGGTTCCGGGAGTGGGCGGACAGGCACGTGACGATCATGTCCCCCATGCCCGCCAGGCCCGAGCAGGTACTCCGCTGGCCGCCGGCCCGTTGGCACAGCACCGCCAGCTCCGCCATGGCCCGGGTCATATACAGCGCCTTGGCGTTGTCCCCCAGGCTCAGGCCGTCCACCACGCCGCAGCCGATGGCGATAACGTTTTTCACCGCGCCGCACAGCTCCACGCCCACCACGTCCCGGTTCACATAGACCCGGAACATCTCGTTCATGAAGACCTCCTGCACCAGCTCCGCCACAGCCTGGTCCTCCGAGGCGGCCACGCATCCGGTGGCCATCCGCCGGGACACCTCCTCGGCGTGGGAGGGGCCGCTCAGCACCGCCACCGGGCAGGCTGGGTCCAGGATCTGGCGGAGGATCTGGCTCATGCGCATATCGGTGCCCGCCTCGATCCCCTTCGTGGCCGAGACCGCCACGGTGCCGGGCCGGACATGGGGCGCGGCGATCCCGGCCACGCTCCGCAGCAGCTTAGACGGCGGGGCGAAGAGCACCAGCTCCGCCTGCTCTGCGCCGGCGGGGTCCGCGGTGACGGCCAGTCCCTCCGGCAGCCGCACCCCGGCGAGGGCCGGGTTTTTCCCGGTGCGGGCCATGGCCGCGGCCTTGACGGGATCGTGGGACCACAGCGTGACGTCGTGGCCGTTGTCCACCAGCAGCATGGCCAGGGCTGTGCCCCAGGCGCCGCTGCCGTAAATGAAGATCTTCATCCTGTATACGCCTCTATTCCCACGTCTTCCACACGTCCGGGCAGTAGCCCACGGTGGCCTGCCTGCCGTTGCGGACGACGGGCGTTTTCAATAGCTCCGGACACTGGAAGAGCTTCTCCAGCTTGTCCTCGTCGTAGGCCAGATAGGCCACCTCCGGCGCGTCGGTCATGGCGGCCAGCCCCACCGCGTTCTTTACGCTCATCAGCTCTCCCCTGCTCATGCCGAAGCGGGCGACGTCCACATATTGGAATTTGATCCTGCGCTCCTTGAAATACCGCTGGGCCTTTTTCGTGTCGAAGCACTTGTTCTTGCCGAATACCTGGATGTTCACCGGGCGCACCTCCCCATCGGCCGGCGCAGGCCGTGTCATTTGCCGTATCATCGGCTGGCCACAGTATAGCCAACCGCGCTCACGATGTCAAGGACGTGCGCCGGGCACGCGCGCATCGCTCTGACGTGTTTTCCAGTATATCGCTCAGACCGGGACATACCGCTTTGATATCTGTCATATCCATCAACGATTGCGCCCTACGAGACAGCGCATTTCATTTCTTCGCTCATGCCGGCGGCACGCCGGCTCCTTCGCATAAGGACCACGCCGAACTGGGCCTTTACTCATGCGTCGGATAGTTTCCAATTCCATCCATTAATGTACATTTTTCCCAATAAGATCCCTATCCGAGCCCGTTTTTCTTCGTCTCGATCTGGGCCTTGTGCTTGCGGCCCACATTCTTCCCCGCGTCCATGGCCCCGGCCCGCATGATGGTGTCCGCGCCGTACTTGTCCCGGATGGCGTCCATGGCCTGGTCCAGCTTCCGGGACCGCTCCCTCTGCTGGTCTGCGAAGAGGGATAGCTGGGCCGTCTCCCCGTGGGTCAGGTCTGTCAGGGACACGCCCAGCAGCCGCAGGGGCGTCTTCCCGTCCCACAGCTCGGCAAAAAGCCGCTTGGCGGCGTCGTATATCTCCCCCGTGGCGTCTGTGGGGTCCGGCAGTTTCCGCTGATGGGACCGGTCGCGGAAGTCGTTGCCCCGGATGGTCACCGCCACGCACTGGGCCTTGGCCCCGTCCGCCCGCATCCGGGACGCCACGCTGTCGGACAGCGCCAGCAGGATGCCGTGGGCGGCCCCGACGTCGGTCACGTCCTCCTCCAGGGTGGTGGAGTTGCCGTACCCCTTCAGCTCCTCCGGCCGGCTCACCACCGGCGAGTCGTCGATGCCGTTGGCGTAGTCGTGCAGGAGCTTACCCAGCTTCTTGCCGATGAGGGCCTGCACGCTCTCTGTGTCCGCCCGGGCCAGGTCGCCGATGGTCTCGATATAGGCCCGCTCCAGCTTCTCCTTCGTGGCGTGGCCCACCAGAAAGAGCTCCCCCACCGGCAGGGGCCAGAACTTCTCCGGCAGCTCCTCCCGGAAGAGGGTATGGACCTTGTCCGGCTTTTCAAAGTCCGATGCCATCTTGGCCAGGATCTTGTTCTCCGCCACGCCCACGTTCACCGTGAATCCCAGGGTGTCCCGGATCTCGTCCTTCAATTTACGGGCGGTGGCCACCGGGTCCGGGTACATGTGCCCGGTGCCGGTCATGTCCAGAAAGCACTCGTCGATGGAGAACTTCTCCACCGCCGGGGCATACCGCCGGCAGATATCCATGAACGCCCTGGAGCTACGCTCATAGAGCCGGAAGTCCGGCGGGGCCAGCACCAGGTCCGGGCACTTGCGCAGCGCCTGGGCCACCGGCTCGCCGGTCTTGACGCCGAAGGCCTTGGCGGGGATGGACTTGGCCAGGATGACGCCGGTGCGCTTTTCCCGGTCGCCGCCGATGGCGGAGGGGATCAGGCGCAGGTCCTCCTCCCCCCGGGCCGCCCGCCGGGCCGCCTCCCAGGAGAGGAACGCGCTGTTCACATCCACGTGCATGACGAGCCGCTTCATATGTCCCTCCCCCTTTTTTTGTTTGTCAGCACACCATGTCGCGCGGTTCCGGCATTTGCCGGGAGCGCGACCGGTATTCTAGGGTATAATAGCGATTTTAGTGCTATTATACCACACTTCCCCAGCCGCCTCAACGCCGATCGCGGCGCGAAAGAGCGGCCCCCGCTCCGTGGGGCCGCTCGCTGCATCGCTCATATAAAACTCATTCGCCGGGACGCTCCCGTCACACTTCCATGATGACCGGCAGGATCATGGGGCTGCGGCGGGTGACCTTATACAGATACCCGCTCAGATTGCCCCGCACCCGGCTCTTGATGTCAGCCCAGTCGGTGATCCGGGCCCGCTCGCAGGACTCGATGGACTCGTACACCACCCGGCGCATGTCCTCCATGAGCTGGGGATTGTCCTTGACGTACACGAAGCCCCGGGTGATGATCTCCGGCTCGGAGATCATGCTCCCGTCCTGGCCGGACATGGTCATGACCACCACCAGCATGCCGTCCTGGGCCAGATGCTGCCGGTCCCGCAGGACCACGTTCTCCACGCCCTCGTCGTTGGTGCCATCCACCAGCACCCGGCCGGAGGGGACCGTGCCCGCCTTGTGGATGCGCTTGTCGGTCAGCTCCACCACCTCGCCCACGCCGGCGATGAGCACGTTGGAGGGCTTCACGCCCATCTCCTTGGCCAGGTCCCCGTGGCGGCACAGCATCCGGTGCTCCCCGTGGACCGGGATGAAATGCCGGGGCTTGGTCAGAGCCAGCATGGTCTTCTGCTCCTGCTGGCAGGCGTGGCCGGACACGTGGATGTCCATGGACCGGTCGTAGATCACCTCTGCGCCCTTGAAAAACAGCTCGTCGATGACCTTGGTGATGGTGCGCTCGTTTCCGGGGATGGCGGAGGCGGAGATGATCACCCGGTCTCCCGCGCCGATGCGCACCTGCCGGTGCTCGGAAAAGGCCATGCGGTACAGGGCGGACATGCTCTCCCCCTGGCTGCCGGTGGTGATGATCACCACCCGGGAGGCGGGCAGGGAGTTGATGTGGTTCATGTCCACCAGCACGTCCTTGGGCACGGTCAGGTAGCCCTCCTCGGTGGCCAGACGGATCACGTTCTCCATGCTCCGGCCAGTGACGCCTACCTTGCGCTTATAGCGGGCGGCGCAGTCGATGATCTGCTGGATGCGGTGGACGTTGGAGGCGAAGGTGGTGACGATGATGCGCTTGTCGCACCCCCGGAACAGGTTCTCCATGCTCTCCCCCACGTGGCGCTCGGAGTCGGAATAACCCGTCCGCTCCACGTTGGTGGAGTCGCTCAAAAGTGCCAGCACGCCCTCCTCGCCCAGCTGGGCGAACCGGTGAAAGTCGAACACGCCCCCCTCGATGGGGGTCAGGTCGATCTTGAAGTCCCCGGTGTGGACAACCGTGCCGGCGGGGGTGCGGATGGCGACGGCCACGCTGTCGGCGATGGAGTGGTTCACATGGATCAGCTCGCACTCAAAGTTACTGCCCACCTTGAACCGGTCGCCGGCAGACTTTGTGATGAGCTGGACGGAATCCGCCAGGCCGTGCTCCTCCAGCTTCAGGCGCACCAGTCCCGCCGTCAGGCGGGTAGCGTAGACCGGGCAGCTGATCCTGCTCAGCACATAGGGCACCGCCCCGATGTGGTCCTCGTGGCCGTGGGTGAGCACCATGCCCCGGACCCGGTCCTTGTTCTGCACGAGATAGGTGATGTCCGGGATGACCACGTCGATGCCGTACATGTCCTCATCGGGAAAGCCCATGCCGCAGTCCACCACCAGGATGTCCTTGCCATACTCGTAAACGTACAGGTTCTTGCCGATCTCGTCCAGACCGCCAAGAGCCACGATCTTCAGTTTTTGTGCCATTGACAGTAACTAACTCCTTACACTATGTATCGCTCTCCGGCCGCGTCTCGTCCGGTTACATCATACCCGCATCGTGGGAGAATATTCCATCGAAGGAACGGATTCACATATCCCGCCGCCCCTCCAGGGCGCGCACCAGGGTGGCGTCGTCGGTGAACTCCAGGTTGGAGCCCACGGGGATGCCGTAGGCCAGGCGGGTCACCCGCACGTCAAAGGACTTCAAGAGCCGGGCGATGTACATGGCGGTGGCGTCCCCCTCTGTGTCCGGGTTGGTGGCCATGATGACCTCTTTCACGCCGCCGTCCGCCACCCGCCTGACCAGCTCTGAGATGCGGATGTCGTCCGGGCCGATGTGGCTCATGGGGCTGAGCACCCCGTGCAGCACGTGGTACACCCCGTTATACTCCCGGCTGCGCTCCAGGCTGGCCACGTCTCGGGCCTCCGCCACCACGCAGATGACGGACTTGTCCCGGCGCTCGTCGGCGCATACGGCGCACAACTCCCCGTCCGTCAGATTCTGGCAGACCGGGCAGGTGTGCACGGTCCGTCTTGCCCGGAGGATGGTCTCCGCAAAGGCCTCCGCCTCTCCCTCCGGCAGGGCCAGCACATGAAAGGCCAGGCGCTGGGCGCTCTTGCGGCCGATGCCCGGCAGCGACGCGAAGCGGTCGATCAGTTCCTCGAACGATGTGGGAAAAAATGCCATTTCCTTCTCACCTTATCTCCGGCGGACGTGTCACGCGCCGCCGCCGGCGCATAATATGTCTCAGCCGCGCCGCGCGCGACCGGGCTTTTATATAGTGGGGGCGGAACGGCGGGACCGTACGCCCCCGGCGTTTGGCGCATCTTGCCAGACCAGGGATAGTATACCAGCCCGGAGCAAAACTGGCAAGTAGAGCTTGACGTTATTGTCAGTTTATCATAAAATATATGTATCCATTTTTCAGGGGGCTTGTTTTATGCGTCAGGTAAAACGCAGGTCCGCTCTTCCTGTCTACATCACCGCGGGGGTGTACGCCCTGTGCGCGCTCATCCTGCCGCTGTACAAGCTCTGGCACTTTCTGGTGGCCGCGCTGATAACGGCTGCGGCCTGGATCGCGGCGGACAAGCTCATCAAGCCGAAGGTGGAATACGTCCCCGAGCCGGAAAAGCCCGCCGCGCCCCTCACCCCCGCCGAGCAGATCCAGGCCCAGGCCGCCCTCGCCCGGGAGGAGATGCAGCGGCTGGCCGCCTCCATCGGGGACAGCGCCGCGAAGGGGAAGATCGACCGGCTCATCCAGCTGAGCGACGCCATCGCCAAGGACGCCGAGGCCGACCCGTCGGACATCCCCCAGATCCAGAAGTTCCAGAATTACTTCCTGCCCTCCACCATCCAGCTGCTCAACGCCTATGACCGGATGGACAGCCTGGGCGTGGACGGCCGGAACATCACCTCCTCCAAGGAGCGGATCGTGCAGATGCTGGACACCGAGGCCGATGCCTTCCGCAAGCAGCTGGACGCCCTGTATCAGAACGACGCCATGGACCTGGACGCGGATATCCAGGTGATGGAAAAGCTCCTGGCGCGGGAGGGGCTGACAGACGCCGATGGCCTGGAGCAGCTGCTGCGCCAGGCCCGGGACAGCGCCGGAAAATGAATCGCCAACGATCACAGGATCTTACCGATAAGAGAATACTATAAGGGAAAGGAACCACATCATGGCCGACGAAAAAAAGTATGAGATCAATCTCACCCTGGACCCGACGCCTGCGGCGCCCGCCGCTCCCACCGCCGCCGCGGCCCAGGCAGCTCCCCAGCAGGCCCAGCCGGAGGCTCCGGTGGAAAAGCTGGACATCAGCGTTCTGGAGCCGGCGGAGCAGGCCGCCGTGCGGGAGTTCGCCAAGAAGATCGACGTGACCGACTCCGCCCAGGTGCTCAGCTACGGCTCCGCCGCCCAGAAGAACATCGCCGATTTCTCCTCCCAGGCGCTGGACAAGGTCCGCACCAAGGACCTGGGCGAGGCCGGGGACATGCTGGCCGATCTGGTGGCCCAGCTCAACGGCCTCAGCGACGCCGCCGAGCCGCCCAAGGGCCTGAAGGGCCTGTTCCACAGGGCCTCCAAGAGCATCAGCGACCTCAAGACCAAGTATGACAAGGCCGAGGTGAACGTGGACAAGATCTCCTCCGCCCTGGACCAGCACTGGATCACCCTGAACAAGGATATCGTCACCATGGACAACATGTACGATATGAATCAGGCCTACTTCAAGGAGCTGACCATGTACATCCTGGCCGGCAAGCTGAAGCTGGAGGAGCTGCGTGGCACGGAGCTGCCCGCCATGCTGAAAAAGGCGGAGCAGTCCGGCCTGCCCGAGGACGCCCAGGCCGCCAACGACTTCGCCAACCTGATCGGCCGGTTCGAGAAGAAGATCCACGACCTGGAGCTGACACGGATGATCTCCATCCAGATGGGCCCCCAGATCCGCATGATCCAGAACAACGACGCCCTCATGGCCGAGAAGATCCAGACCGCCATCAACAACACCATCCCCCTGTGGAAGAGCCAGATGGTGCTGGCCATGAGCATGTACCACTCCCAGCAGGCCATGGAGGCCACCCACAGCGTCAGCGAGGTGACCAACGAGCTCTTGAAGAAGAACGCCGCCGCCCTGCACACCGGCTCCGTGGGCGTGGCCCAGGAGGCCGAGCGGGGCATCGTGGACCTGGAGACCCTGCAGCAGACCAACCAGGAGCTGATCGCCACCCTGGAGGACGTGCGGAAGATCCAGGTGGACGGCCGCGCCCGCCGGGCCCAGGCCGAGGTGGAACTGGGCCGCATCGAGGGCGAGCTGAAGCAGAAGCTGCTGCAGCTCAACGGCTGATCTCCCGGACCGAAAGGAGGGGCACGCCCCTTGGAACTAATCAAAAAGCGCACCACCGCGATCGCCGTATTCATCGTGGTCGTGCTCGTCTTCAGCCTGCTGGGCTGCCATCTGAGCCTGTCCAGGGCCTGCCGCCAGGCGGAGGAGGCCTTCTTTGACCGGTCGAAGCTCCAGGCGGAGGGCTACTATACCTGCCCCGGCGACCAGCTGGAGGCCAGCGTGAAGCTGGCCGGCCGGCTGCTGACGGTCATCGGCTCCGATGGCCCGTGGGCGGAGAGCTACGAGGCCCTCCGCACCGCCCGCCTGGCGCTGGACGCCGCCCTGGACGAACGGGACATCCCCGCCATCGGAGCGGCCGATCAGGCGCTGGTGGAGGCCGTCGCGGACGTAAAGTCCGTCAAGGCCTCCGGCGCGTCTCTGCCCGCCAGCCACGACGACTACGACCAGATCATCGCCGATTTTGACAGCGCCCAGGCAGTGCTGGATGACCCGGCATACAACGAGTACATCCTGTCCTTCCGGGAGGATGTGCTGGGCGCTTTTCCCACCAACATCCTCCGGCATCTGGCCTTTGTGCAGGCGCCGGAGACCTTCCCCTGAGGTGATGACAATGAAAGCGATACGGACGGCACTTGCTTTTCTGCTGGCGGCGGCGCTGCTCACCGTCCCGGCCCTTGCCATCGACCTGGAGCCCGGCACAGGCAGCGGGTTTTACTGCCGGGACAGCGCCAACGTGCTCTCCTCCGAGACGGAGGAGCTGCTGGCGGAGTATAACGCCGTGCTGGAAAACCAGTGCGACGGCGCCCAGCTGGTAGTAGCCACGGTGAGCTATCTCGCCGAGGACGCGGATCTGGCCGCGGCGGAGCTGATGAGCGACTGGGGCGTGGGCAGCGCCAGCCAGTCCAACGGGATGCTCCTGCTGCTGGTGTCCGGGGAATACCGGGGCTGGCTCTCGGTGGGCGACGGCCTGGACGAGGCCTTTGACGACGACACCGCCGCCCTGTATCTGGACCGGTATTTCTGGGACGATGTGGACGCCGACCGGTTCGACGACGCGGTCCAGACCCTGGCGGTCCAGCTTTATAACTGGTATCTGGACTATTATGACGTCTCTGTCGCCACCGCGGAGCAGCCCGCCGCGCCGGCCCAGCCCGCCCGGACCGTCGGCTCGTTCATCACCGGTGTGATCGCTCTGCTCGTCATCTTCGCCCTGTTGTGGTTCGCCGTCTCGGTCAGCCGGTACGGCCGGATGCGCACCACGGGCTACCGGGGCGGTTTCTTTCCCATCCTCTGGTTCGGCGGCGGGAGCCTCTACCGGAACTGGCGGCGGCGTCAGCCTCCTCCGCCCCCTCCCCCCGGGCCCGGTCCCGGCCCCGGCGGTCCTGCCGGCTTCGGCGGCCCCGGCGGCTTTATGGGCGGCGGCTTCTCCGCTCCCCGGCGGAACTCCTCCTTCTCCCAGCCTCGTCCCCGGGGCAGCGGCTTCGGCGGCAGGCCTGGCGGCGGCGCGGGACGGTCCTCCGGCGGTTTCCGCGGCGGGAGTGGTTTCCGCGGCAGCGGCGGAGGCGGACACTCCGGCGGCGGCGGAGCTGGCAGAAGATAGCGGCAAAAAAGCGGACAGTGAAAACTGTCCGCTTTTTGATATTTCCGATGTTCCGATCCCGGCTCACCCGCCGAACAGCGCCTCCAGCAGCAGCCGTACCAAGAAGAAGGTCACCACCGCCGCCAGCACCGCCGCCACCGCCATGGGCTTTGGCCGGTCCGGGGAGGCCGGCGCGGGGGCGGGCTGCGGCGAAGATGCCCGCTGTCCATCCCGGCGCATGGTCCTGATGAGCCCGTAGGCCTGGTTGATCCGGCCCATCCGCTCCGCCGCCGACGCATCGTCCGGGTGCAGGTCCGGATGATGGCGCTTTGCCAGGCGCTTATACGCCTGGGAGACCTCCCGGTCCGTGGCGCGGGGAGAGACGCCCAGCTCCCGGTATGGGTTCATGTGCGTCTGTTGAAGCGGTTGCCGCACTTGCGGCAGGTCAGCTGCAGGATGCCCTTCCCCTTCGGCACCCGCAGCAGCGCATGGCAGGAGGGGCAGCGGAAGAACTTATAATCCTTTCTCTGCTGCCAGCGGTCCTTCAGGGAACGGAGCCAGAGCAGCGCCTTCTGCCGCCGCTGATAATACCAGGCGTTTTCCTGCTGGCGGCTGACGGTGTTCCGGGAGAAGACGCGGAAGATGCACAATAACAGCGCCGCCCACTCCAGCGCCAGCAGCAGCGCCGAGAGCAACGGCACCCGGGAAAACAGCGTCGACAGCAGCATCAACACCACGGCCAGGATCAGCAGGAACCGCCCGAAGGCGTCCATCCCGTTGCGGCCGTACATAAATTGAGCGAGCTTTTGTCTGAAACTCATGGTATCACCTTTCAGTGATCATTTCTTACTGTAAGGATACTACGGTGTGGCCACATTGTGTTGAACAAACTGTAAATATTCCGTTCAAAATGGATATCCGGCGGAAAGTTTCCATAACCAGATTACAAATAGTAATTTATCAACGGTGACAAAATCGCAGTTACGGTCCCAATTGTAATTGCATTGGACATTCTTCTATTATATTATTATGATAACATCGTCCGCAGCATGGGCTGCGCGAGCTGTGCGCTCCGTTGGAAAGGGGAAAATTATGAAAAAAGCGACGAAGATCCTGTCCATGATCGTTGTTTTCGCCATGCTCCTGAGCATGAGCGTTTATGCCGCGCCCGGCGAGTCCGTCTCCGCGCTCTCAGACACCGACGCCCAGGCATCCGAAGGCTCGGACGCCCCGGAGGCTGATCAGACGGCCCCCGAGGCCGCGGAGGAGGATGCCGGCGAGTCTCCGGACGAGGAGGAGCCCGTCCCCGCAGACGAGGCGGAGGATGAGGCGAAAGACGCCTCCCTCTTCCTGCCGGGACTGGACGCGCAGCCCGGCGAGACCATCCAGGCGGACAGCCTTCCTCCCTCTGAGTACGCCGGCCTCACCGGCTACACCGGCCGGGACGGCACCGGCGCCATCTACATCGGCCATGACGTGACCGGTCCGGAGGAGATCGCCCTGGACGAGGCCGTCGCCGGCGAGGGCTACACCGCCGTGTACGCCCACGGTCCCGAGGCGGACGCCGCCGTCAGCGGCGCGCTCATCCTCTCCGACGAGGGCGCGGGCGAGAACGCCAGCGATTTCTCCGGCCAGGGCGCGGCGCTGGTGGCCCACAACGGGGCCAAACTCGCCCTCTCCGACGCGGCCATAGGCGTGATCGGTCTGGGCCGGGCCGGGCTGGTGGTGAGCGAGGGCGCGTCCGCCTCTGTCGCGGACAGCGTGCTCACCGTCATGGGCGCCGACCCCATCACCGCCGCCTATGAGGGCTATGTCAGCTCCACCGACCGCTCCACCATGATCTCTCCCCCCTGGGGCCTGGGCGTCACCGGCGGCGCGCGGGGCATCTGCCTGACCGGTCAGTCCCCCGCGCTGGATCTGGTCCGCACCGACCTCACTGTCGGCGGCTGGGGCGGCATATCCACCGACGCCTCCGGCGACAGCTCCGTCACCACCGTGGACAGCTCCGTCCGCGTCCTTCCCACCGGGGAGGGCGGCGCCAACTCCGGCTGGGCCGTCCTGAGCCTGCCCCAGGGCGATTATGGCTCCGGCTACGGCACCGCCTATACCGGCGGCTCTGAGCAGTACCACTACGGTCTGGAGGTCAGCGGCGCGACCTACGGCGCTGTGATCAACGGCGCCAGCACCGCCTATTATGGCGCCTCCGCGGGCAGCATCCCCCTGTACGACGCCGAGGGCGAGCCCACCGATTCCGTGTCCGGCGAGGGCCGGCCCTCCGTCATCCGCAGCGTGTTCGGCTTCCTGATGGCCGGCGACGTGACCGACGGCGTCTATGTGGACGGCGGCAGCCGGGTCGAGACCGCCTCCGCCACTGTGCTCTATAAGGACGGCAACGGCGGGTTCTTCTTCGACGGGGCTGAGCTTACGCCGGCCAACGGCGTGCTGGTCCAGATGATGGACAACGATGACGACGCCCGGATCGACATGCTCTCCGATGACAGCCAGGTCTATTCCAACAGCAAGATCGGCGCGGCCCCCGGCTTCCCGGGGATCGCCCAGCCTCTGACCGAGGATGACGCCGCGCCGGAAGACGCCCCCGCCCCCGGGGAAGAAGCTGTCCCTGAGGAGGAAACTGCTCCCGAAGATGAAGCCTCCACCGAGGAAGAAGATGCCCCCGAAGATGAGGCCGCACCTGAAGAGGATGCCTCTGCCGAGGAGGATGTCGCTCCTGAGGAGGAAGCCCCCGCCGAAGAAGCTCCCACCGAGGAGGAGCCGGCGGAGGGTCTGGACCTGGATATGGGCCACGGCCCCGCGCTGCCCCCCGACGGGGAGTTCATCCCCTCGGAGGATACAGCGGAGGACGAACTGGATCTCGCCATGGGCCAAGGCCCTGTGATGCCTCCCGAGGAGGAGCTGGCGGACATCCCCAACTTCTCTGTGGGTCCCGGTCCCGTGGTACCCGCCGCAGACGGCGGCGCCCACCGGCTGAACGTGTTCTTCACCGACGGCGTATACCAGGGCGCGCTCTACAACGGTACCGGCTATTACGGCCAGAGCGGCGACCTTCTGGCGGTCACCGTGGGCAGCGGCGCGCTGCTCAACGGCGACATCGGCCTCACCTCCGCCGTGAAGGCCATCCCTTACAGCGACAGCGCCATGGTGGCCATCGCCGCCTACGGGGACGAGATAGGCTATGTGCTGCTCAACGCCGATGGCGAGCCCACCGCCGGCAACGAGGGCGACGCCGCCTACATCCAGTTCACCGACTATACCGCGGCGCACTATTACCTGCAGGGCCACGTGCAGAACAAGTTCTTCTATAACGGCTCTGCCGCCATCGATGTGACCGTGGAGGACGGCGGCGTGTGGGTCGTGAGCAACGCCTCTCTCATCACCAGCCTGACCGTGGAGGAGGGCGGCGTTGTCTACGGCCGGATCGTGGACAACGAGGACGGCTCCCTGATCCTCTACCCCGCCGCCACCGCGCTGGAGAGCGGCGTGTACGGCCAGCCGGTCCAGGAGGATCTGACGGTGGACGCCCCCGATCCCGGCCTGCTGGAGGACGAAGCCCCCGCTCCTGAGGATGAGGCTGTTCCCGAGGATGAAGCTGCTCCCGGGGACGAGGCCACCCCTGAGGATGAAGCCGCTCCCGAGGATGAGGCCGCTCCTGAGGACGAAGCCGCTCCCGAGGACGAAGCCGCTCCGGAACCGGAGGACGCCCCGGAAGACGAGGCCGAGGGGAGCGCGGACAGCGGCGTCACCGCCGAGGACGCGTCCGACATCATCGCCAGGAACGTGATCGTCAACAGCTTTGGCCTGCAGCTGCGGATGCAGCAGCTCGAGAGCGTTGGAAACGTGCATCTGGCGGAGCTGGCAGCCATCCTCACGCTCCGCCAGCTCTGACCGGCGCCGATCGCCGGGGATGGCATCGTCCCCGGCGATCCGGAAAAGCGTTTTTCCCGGAGGGAAACCCTTGACATTTGATGCCAACTGCGATATAATGACCAAGCTGTTTGGCGGCGTAGCTCAGTTGGCTAGAGCATGCGGTTCATACCCGCAGTGTCACCGGTTCGAATCCAGTC
>CANQSF010000037.1 GCA_947626345.1 uncultured Oscillospiraceae bacterium
AAAAGCACACTAAGCAAAGCCCTTGACTATATCCAGAACCCGGATAAGACGGACGGGAAAATGCTGGTGTCCTCTTTTGGGTGCAGCTATGAAACAGCGGACATTGAATTTGGCTTTACCCTGTCCCAATCGTTGGACAGGAGCAGCAATGTAGCCCACCACCTGATACAGTCCTTTGAGCCGGAGGAAGTGGACTACCAAAAGGCGCATGAGATCGGGCGGCAGCTTGCCGACGCCGTAACAAAGGGGCAGCATGAATACGTCCTCACGACGCACATAGACCGGGGGCATATCCATAACCACATTATTTGTGCGCCCATAAGGGGCAGAGTAAATCCGTTTAGCAAGCGGCAGGCGTGAGGTTTCAAGCCTGTGGTCAACGGCTAACCTGGATGGGGAAACCCGAAGGGGACAATAGCACGACCGTAAAGCTGTGAGTTGGCAAGTTGTCATGCCACGACTGAGCAGCAAGACCAAAGTTCATATGAGGATAAAGCCTATACTGGTTGAACGGCAGTCCGAGGGACATTTGTGGTGGTCGTAACGGAAGACAGCTATATCCGTTGCGCTGCGCATCTCCGTCAGAAAAAATGACTGACAGGAGCGAAACCAATGTGCAGCCCGTATGTATCAGCATAAAAGGACGAAAACCGTATCCGACAATGAACACAGCTTTTTACTCTGTTGCTAAATGGGGATTGCCTAAGTTGGAACGCTCTGGGGAGCTATGGGCATGGGCCCTGAATATCCAATATGGCAACGGAGCCGTCGTAGTAGTCCGAGCGTGTTAATGGCACGTACATGGCGAAGGACGGCAGTTCATTCAATTCAATACACAGGAAAGGAAGGTGCGCGAGGCACTATGAGATATCCAGAAAATGTATTGAACAGTCTGCAAGAGCATTCAGCTCAATCCGGCTATGTCTATGACAGGTTGTACCGCAACCTGTTCAACAGGGACTTTTACCTGCAAGCGTATCAAAACATCTACGCCAATCAGGGGAATATGACCGCAGGCACAGACGGAAAAACCATTGACGCAATGAGCCTTGAAAGAATCGACAGGCTTATTGCAACCCTGAAAGACGAATCCTACCAGCCCAAGCCATCCAGACGGACATATATCCCAAAAAAGAACGGGAAACTCCGTCCTTTGGGCTTCCGTTCCGCAGAAAGAGGGGTGCATATCAAGGCTCTTTCCTCAAACGTAGTAAACTGGTAGTAAATTCGGCTTGCCGCCCTGCGAAACTGCCCGTAAAATCAAGGCTTTTTGAGATAATCATTGTTTTTGGACAGCAAAAACCACAGATTTTCAAAATAATTTTTGAGTAGCGGCATTTTGCTCCCTGAAACCTAATGTGTCATTTCATTATAGTAACCATACGAATGAAATGCAAAGATGCGAAAATCGAGAACTATACGCAATAGGCCCCACATAAGTGGCAAGCAATGCGTGTGGGCGCCCACACGCGAAAAATGGGTCATTCCGGCCTCGCGCCGAAATGACCCATTTGCTTGTTGGAGGAAACATCCCCAAACCCCTTTGAACAGCTCCGTGCCCGGAGCTGGCCGCGCGTTTCTGGCGAAACGCTTTTGGTCCACGATGGGTGGTCTGTGTTGCGTCTGCCGCCGCCCACATGATATAATGTCCGGGCAGCGGTTATCATATCAAAAGGGGGCGTGGGAACGTGGCGGAGGAAAATCGTATCTATGCGGCCATTGACCTGAAATCGTACTACGCCTCCGCCGAATGTGTTGCCAGGGGACTGGACCCGCTCACCACAAATCTTGTTGTAGCGGACAGGAGCCGGACGGAGAAAACGATTTGCCTCGCCGTCTCTCCGTCGCTGAAAGCATACGGCATCCCCGGCAGGCCGCGCCTGTTTGAAGTTGTGCAGAAGATCGCTCAGGTCAACGCCCAGCGCAGGGCAAAAGCACCGGGGACGGAACTGACCGGCGAATCATACTCTGCCACCGAGCTGAAAGCCGATCCGTCCCTCGTGGTATCGTACATCATGGCTGTGCCGCGCATGGCCTACTATGTGGAACTGAGTACAAAGATATATGAGGTATATCTGAAGTATGTCGCGCCGGAGGACATACACGTTTATTCCATAGATGAGGTCTTTATGGACATCACGGATTATCTGCATACCACCGGGCTGTCCGCCCGCGAATTTACCATGCGGATGATCCGGGACGTGCTGGCTACGACGGGGATCACGGCGACGGCGGGCATCGGCACGAATCTGTATCTCAGCAAGATCGCTATGGACATTGAGGCGAAGAAAATGCCCCCGGATGAAAACGGTGTACGCATAGCGGATCTGGATGAGATGAGCTACCGCCGCCAGCTATGGACGCACCGCCCCCTGACGGATTTTTGGCGTGTGGGCCGGGGCTATGCCAAAAAGCTGGAGAGCCGCGGCCTGTTCACGATGGGAGACATTGCCCGCTGTTCCCTGGACAACGAGGAGCTGCTGTACGATCTTTTCGGCGTGAACGCCGAGCTGCTCATAGATCACGCCTGGGGCTGGGAGCCTTGTACGATCTCCGAGATCAAAGCGTACAAACCGGCGTCCAACAGCATCAGCGTAGGACAGGTGCTGCAAAGCCCCTACCCCTATGACAAGGCCCGCCTCGTCGTGCGGGAGATGGCCGATCAACTGTCCCTGGACCTGGTTGAAAAGGGTCTTGTCACAGACCAGCTTGTGCTTACGATAGGCTTTGATATTGAAAACCTGTCCGACCCGGAGAAGGCGAAAAAATATAAGGGCGCTGTCACAACGGATCGCTATGGCCGGAAGATACCGAAACATGCCCACGGCACGACAAATCTGGACCGCAGGACATCTTCGACCATGCTGATCGTGGATGCGGTTATGGCGCTGTATGAGCGGATCGTGGACCCCTCGCTTCTTGTCCGGCGCATCACGCTGGCCGCGTGTCGCGTGGAAGATGAGAGTAGTACCAAGGAGCGGGACGATGGCCCGGAGCAGCTTGACCTGTTCACAGACTATGAGGCCCGCGAACAGGAGCGGCGGGATGTTGACCGTAAGCTGGAGAAAGAGCGAAAGATTCAGGAGGCTGTGCTGGGTCTCAAGAAAAAGTACGGCAAGAACGCCGTGCTGAAAGGCATGAATCTGGAAGATGGCGCTACCGCCGCCCAGCGAAACGAGCAGATCGGCGGCCACCGTGCGTGACGGGAAAGGCAGGGATGACCATGCAGGGAACCAAAACCGGTAGCTACGATGATATAATCAACTTGCCGCACCATCAATCCATGACAAGGGAACACATGACGCTCCATGACCGGGCGGCGCAGTTCAGCCCGTTTGCCGCGCTTACGGGCCATGACGCGGCCATTGCGGAAACGGCCCGCCTGACGGATAAGAAGCTCCATCTCAGCGAGGACAGGATCGCGGTCATCAATGAAAAGCTACGAATGCTGGAAGAAATGTTCCCGGAGTGCCCGGAGGTCAGCATCACCTATTTCGTCCCGGACGGGAAAAAGGGCGGCGGCGCATATACCACGAAAACCGGGTGCGTGAAACGGATCGACCCTATCAAGGGGACGGTAGAGTTTGCCGATCATACAAGCGTCCCCTTTGATGACATTTTCGATGTAGAGAGCGCCGCTTTTCAAAGCATTGATTTTTCGGTGTGACGATCCGCAGATAACAAAAAAGAACGGGAGCGGGACCACCACAAATATGGTGATTCTGCTCCCGATTGGCACGATCAGCGATCATCGTGCGAGGGTGTCTTTCGATCTCTCTGCATGGTCGGCGTCCTGTCGTCGTAGCCCATGATCCGGGCGACGTTGGCCCGCGCCATCTGCAAATCCCGCATCTCGTCCCGCACAGCACGGTACTCGGAATAGGCGTGCCTTTTCTCTGCCAGCAGCGCGGCATACTCCGCCTGGAGGCTCTTGACGGTGGGGAGCTTTTTCAGCCCCAACTCGTCAAAGGCTTTCTTGGCGGCCTTGTGCAGAAGGATCTCCCGCTCATGCTCCGCCAGAAACTTCTTGGAGTACCCGGCCTTGCGGTAGGCGGCGTAGACCTCGCGTGTCTTGGAGTAGTTGATGATGTGCGTTTTCAGCGCCGCGATCTCCGACATACGCCCCTCCGCCGCCTTGATCTTCCCGGACAGCGCATGATAACGGGCGGAGGCAACGTCCGCTTTTTCACACAGGGTCCCATAGTCCATCAGCTTATGCTCTGTCAAATAGTTGAGGGTGTTGGCCATCTGCTTCAGGTTGAAGGTCGCGGCCCACCGCGCATAACCGGCCCCCTTGCCCTCGGCAAGTTTGGCCTGGATGTCCACCAGCAGATTCATCTTTGGAGGATCTGCCTGCATGGGATTCTTGGCGCGGGGCATATGCTTTTTCCTGCCAGCGAGGACGGCCAGCAGATCGTCCTCAGCGTAGCCGGGACCCAGGCTGCTCATCCGGGCAGCCCTGTCCCGGCCGGGGGCTTTCAGCCGGATGGCTTTGCCGCGCCGGTCGGCCTGGATGCCCGCTTCCCGCAGAATGGCAAACAGCGCATCCATGTCGGCGGGTCCGCTTTCCATTGCCCGGTCAATGGCGGCGCGGAGATCGTCCCGGTGAGTGGGCCTTTTGGTGCTGCCAAGCCATTTCCCGTAATGGGTCCCTGTTTTACCCGGCTGCTCAACTATGGAGAGTTTGTTTTCCAGACACAGCTTGTCGCTTGCCCGCCGCAGCGCCATACTGGAGCCGAGGAAGTTTCTATATTTCTGATGTGCGTCTATCCGGGTGGCATTGTAGATGATATGCGTGTGTATATGTGCATGGTCAATGTGCGTAGCGACAACAAACTGATGCTTGCCCTTGGTCCAGCTCATAGCCAGCGCATATCCGATCTGCTGGGCCTGTTCCGGCGTTACCTCCCCCGGCTTGAACGACTGGCGGATTTGGTAGAGCAAAATATCGCTCTTGGTGATTTTCTTGCCGGTACAAGTTGTGTATTCCTTTTTCGTCAGGAGCATTTCATTCGCGGCGGTTGCCAGGTCGCAGCCATAGGCCATCAGCAACGCACCGTCGCGGGTCTTGCGGGGATTCATGGCATAGTCCAGCCGCTCATGGACGGTATAAACTACGGATTGTCCCTTGATGCTGTGCATGGGGATCAGACGTGTGGTAGCCATGATACTTGCTCACCGTAAAAAGAACACCGACGCACGGGACGCCCGCACGTCGGTGATCTTCGTGTATGGGATTTCACGCACGGCACTCAATGGCCTGCTTTCGCTCCAGGTAGACGGCGCATTGTGCCTTTGCCAGCGCCCTATCTTCATCGGTCTGCTCTCCCTCTCTCATGGTCAGCAGATACAGATGGTAGTCCTCGCAATCGTCCAGCAGCCGGTCAAACAATTCTTCCGGCGTTTTGCAGAGTGCTTCCTCCTCAATGGAACACCTCGAACTGTCCCACAGAAGCCGAAGATAGCCCCGCTTGGTCAAAACGACCTCCGTATCTGTGTCTGCCTCCAGATAGTCTTTGAATATATCAAAGACGTTTTCAAATGTCAGCATATCTGAACTTCTCCTTTCAAGAATAGAATGGAATACCAAAGTAGCACGGATGATCAATATGTGCAACGATGCCGCCCATATCTGCACAGCTCAAGTTATCGTTTCAAGCCTGCTCAAAATTTTGTTTACCCCGCTCCAAAGCTGCTCCTGACCCTGACGCAGCTCCTCCAGGTCAGCGTCATAGATATGACCTGTTTCATGGACGCGGCGGGTGAGCTGGTTGAGGTTATTGCCAGAGCGCCGGAGCAGAGATACCATCTCCCGCAGCTCCGGCAGATCCAGCTTCACGATATACCCATCCAGCGCCATTTTTCGGAGAAAAGCCTCCCGGTTGATCGTCCCGGCAAGCTGCATCCGCTCATTTAGGATTGCCAGTTCTTCCTCGGAAACACGAAACCGCACCTTGATATTTCGGTTCCTGTTCGCCATGTCACAGCTCCATGCCCTTTTTCTTGGCGGCGGGTTTGGGCGCAGAGGCCACTGGCTGGGCCTCTTGCAGTTTTGTACGGACGGAAGCACGCGGCTTGCGGAGTGGGAGGCTGCGGTCCGCGTCCTTGGGGACAAAGAGGAAAAGACCCGGACGGTCTTTCATATCTCCGAGAAAACATCCCTTGATCTGGAACATTTTTCTCAGATCCATTTGGTCCTTGGACGAAGCCCGCGCCATGAAGTTGTCGGAGAGCTTTGCCATGAAATGCGCCCCACCGGGACTGTTCGGGTCCTGTTGGGATCGCAGCTCGTTGAGCAGCCGCTGGGCCTCCTGCTGGATGTCCTCTTTGGTAAGAGGCAGAGTGAGAAGAAGCTGGTGCCGCGCCTCATTGGTGAACAGGTTTATAAGGCCGGAATGACTGCTCAGTACAAAACCGAGCCGTCTGTCCCCGCCGAAGCCGTCCGGGTTTTCGCATACGTCCACGGTCTGCGCCCACTCCCTGTTGACACGGGAAAACCGCTGGTCCCAATCTTTCCGCTGGATGGTGTTGGCGAGAATGTACATGGTCCGCTCGAAACCGAAAGCGTCCAGGACCTCCGTGACGGCCTCACCGGATAAAACGTTGTCCTGGTAATGCCGGGAGATGGCGTCGTCAATGGCGCCCCGACAGGCCAAGTTCGTTTTGAGGGAAGTGCGGTATGTTTCCAGCTCCCCGTGTTCACGGGCGTATGTGCCGGAGTGGTTATACACGGGGAGGGCCTTTTGCGCGGCCAGCATATCGTCAGCGCGACCCTGGATGCTCTCCCATAGCGTGTCCAGATAACCGCAGTCCAGATTGTTGTAATAGCCGTACACATCTTCCAACGGTGTGGACGATCCCAACAGCGCCTGTGCCTGGGCGTAATCCAAATCGTGAAACTCCATAGACATCAATATATCCTGTTTCATGGTGTATTCAGAGAGCAGTTGTCAAGGGTAAATTTCACATAGACCCTGAAAATCTTGCCAAGGATTATCTTGAAAGACTTTGAGTGTCCAAAAGTCTGTTGGAAACTCTCTTATTCGGGGTAGGGTAACCAAATATGCCCACATTGTCTGTCTAAAGCAATATAATTCGATGTTTACATGAACTGACTACACAGAGACTGAGGTGCCCCTCGCTACTGTGTTCTCGTTCGACGCTTACGGCTTTTCACGTTTGTTGTTTTTTGAAAGAGCATACCCTACATTTAAATTATGTTTCCTCATCAAGAGACAAGGGATAAAGTGTATCTGGGAGTCGGCCAATAGGTGCAAATTCATTACTTAATCCCAGACTGGACAACGTGCTCCCGTCATATTCGCCGACAATGTAGTAGATTGTCATAGTTGTTGTTTCGCCCACTGGGAGGTAAAATGCGCCAGGTGCTTCATCCCGCTGCCCGTAGCCGGTGAACCAAACAAATGAAGAATTGAGAAAGGTGTCTTCACCTATTTTGGATCTGTCGTATAAATACAGAAAATCGGCACGGAAAACATATGCTTTTTCACTACTTGTGGGACTTGGTGTGGAACCCAAGGGCAATGTGAGGCTGTCCTTATAATGCTCTGTAGAAGCATCCTCGTTGGTAACGCTCATTTCAACAGCTACAATGCAGGCTCCGTCTACTACCTGCCCTGTTTCCACATCCACGAAGTCTGGATTTTCATAGAATTCCGCTTTCTCTCCTCGACCAATTTCAACATAAGAATCTGGGTCAATTTCATCTAATGGGATGCCTTCATCAAATATGTTATTCACAAGATATGCCTTCTCTACAGTGCAGGCGAGTGTGCCGCTTCCAAGACATGGGGTCAGAGAAAAGCTGTTATCTAATACGCTTTGTCTTGAACTGTCGGATTCCTCTTCATCTCTGGACGGCATATTCACAGTCATCACCACTTGATTATTGTCATTGGTCTCGGATAAATCCACGATATTTGAAGGCGAACAGGCAGCCAAAAGCACAAGGCTCAACGCAAGAAAAGATATACGAAGAAATATATGTTTCATCATAGGCTCCTTATCAATTTACAGTATATACAGGAGTGGTATCTACCACTCCTGTATATACTGTTTGCTTCTTCAATTAGTAAATAGGTTCGTTCCAAGCGTATGTACTGTCAGCGCTCCACAAGCCAGTAGCATAGCCGCCAGCATAACCGGTGCACATATATGGGCTAGCAAAAGCGGAATAATTATTATCCCTGGCGAGATGCTCCCAAATGTTGGTGTGAACGCCATACCTTGTTCCTCTATAGCACGTCACATAGTACAGGCCTGTCCCGCCAGCCGACAGAGTATAGTAGTAAAAAGTCTGATTAGAACCATAGTAACCATAGTTGTACGTTCCAGCCCTCGATGTGGCTCCTCTGATCTGCACTCGGATAGAATCACTCCCGCTTTCCGGGTATACATAAACAGGGGTGTAGTTGTATTTCTGCCGCCCAGCTGCAGCTTGAGAAAAGCTGCCGGCAGATGATGTTTGAAACGAGAAGTATTCATCAACAGTGTCGGGATTGGGATCAGCGGCCATAGCAGGTATCGCCAGAACGGAAACAGTCATAGCGAGTACCAAAACAAACATAATGAGACGCTTTGTAGCTTTCATATTTAGTTACCTCCTTAAAAATACATCTTTCTTCTTTAGTTCTTGAAACCGGCTTTAGTATGGGGTAAACCCACGAGTACCACCTCCTAGAAATATGATAAGCTTCACGCTGATAAGCGAATGTTAATATTTTCAGGGTAATTCGTAACCAGTAGCCACATATCTGCAATTTCAAAACTTTCCTTCAACCTTTCCGGTATCAGACTGTTTACAACGGAAAAAGGAAGGACAACCGTGACTTGGTCCCCAGGGTCTAGGTAAAGATTCGCTACGCTGGGATCCCAGTCTGGATTCGAATTCATAAACAGCGTAGTGTCAATTCCAAAACTCCAGACATTGCCATGAATCATAAACTCCTGAAGAGGGACATAGCTTTCACCACTGGTGTCGTCTATATTTTTGATGACTGCTGTCACTTCTACAACAGCATAGGGTGTTGTGCCGGATCCAAATCGTTCCTCATAAGCTGTCGGTGCAAATCCATATTTCCCGGCATATTCGTCAAAAGATAGAATTTCTCTCCCTTGTACCACAACAGAATACCCTTCGGAGCTACACCCATAATAAATACGATTCTTTCCATATTCTACCTCTTCGCCGATAGAATACTCCACAGGATGCGGCAGATAATTCTCCTCGAACAGTTGGTTCAGCGCAGTATACCGCCAAACCCAGGCAACTGCTAAAATCAAGACCACCGCAGTAGCAACACTATATTTGATTTGTTTTCTCATGCTGCCCCTCCATCTTTTACAAAGCGACCAGACTCCATGGGAAATATCTGGTCAGCCACTTCCTGCAGAAAGGCCAAATCGTGACTCGCAGTGATGATGAGAGCTCCTCGCTCTCGTTCCTGACATATCACGCTTTTTATCATCGTCAGGCCATTTATGTCCAAGGCGTTTGTCGGCTCGTCCAGCAAAATCAAATCCGGCTTTTCCATCACGGCACAGGCAATGCCTAACCGTTGCTTCATACCAAGAGAATATTTCCGGAACCGTCTCTTGTCAGTCGGATCCAATCCCGCACGCGTTAAAGCCTGGCAGATGTCATCCTCCGAGGCCTTGTTTTTCAGTCTAGCAATCAGCCGAAGATTTTCCAGCCCTGTATGATCATCTAGGAACATAGGATTTTCAATGATAAGGCCTATACTGTTGGGAAAGTCCATATCCTTACCCAACTCCTGCCCGTCGATCAACACAGATCCCGTAGTCGGGTGGAGAAGTCCGGCAATCAGACGCATGAGCATGGTTTTTCCGCAGCCATTATAGCCTTGCAGCCCATATACATGGCCGCTAGTAAAGTGTGCGGTAATTCCATCAATTACCGGTGTTTTCCGCAATATTTTTGTTACATTATTCAACCGTATATCCATGCTTGATTCACCTTATTTCTATCAACTTTCCAAGGATAGCGTTTTCAAAATGTCACGCCGCTTCATTACAATTCCACCGACTAAAACAGCCAGCAATATATACATCAGCACAACCCAGCATCCATCAGAAAAGGACAGCCCTTCGTAATAAAACAGATTACATCGCTGCATCATGGCATAGTTTCCAACGGCAAGAGGTGTCTGTGAAAAGGATGACCATACAAGCAGCATGATTGCCGTTGCAAATCCATAGATTGGATGCCAAAAAATGGCAATCGTCATTTGCCATAGAGAAATAGCCATCATGGAGAAAACGGGCATACACAGGAGAACAGGCACTAATTCTGATCCGGAAAAATCTGGCTGTGTCATACTCATGCCGTCAAGTAAAAACATAATTATATCTTCACCTAAGGCGAGCGAACAGGACATGCCTGCGCACAGGCAATAGACAGCTGCGGCAAAATACAGCGCCGCGTAGTACAGGCAAACGATTACTATATTCCAAAGGCATTTAGAAATCCACCACATGCATCTGCTTCCCCGAACCAAAATCTGAGTACCATAGGAACTCTCTAAATCCCGACTGGGATATTCTATCGTTAATAGCAGACAGCCAATATGAATTAGTATCCACACCAAATCTGGAGTAAAGTCCTTCTCTGTTGCGTCCGCAGGCAAACATCCCGAAAAAATATAATACAGATAAGCGCCCAGTGACGGTTGCTGTCCTGTTTCAGAGTTCACTAAGTCAAAAGTCCCTCGGCTTGTTAGTACAACCACACAAAACAATCCAAGAGGAACCAAGAACCATAACAAGCGTTTCAAAATGCCTTGACGAAAATCGTGACGGATCATAATACCTCCTGGTGCGAGAACATAGCCAATCCTCCGCAGAAACCTAATGCTGTTAATACACTCATTTCGCCGAACAGAATTGCGTAGGTACGCACATAATATCCAAAAACAAGGAATTTATCGTCGATTGCCCAGGAGCCCATCACATACGATGAGAAATATACCGCTATACAGGGAAGTATCAGAATAAAGATGTTTCTCCTCATA
Organism: uncultured Oscillospiraceae bacterium; assembly: GCA_947626345.1. Taxonomy (GTDB): domain Bacteria; phylum Bacillota; class Clostridia; order Oscillospirales; family Oscillospiraceae; genus CAJOIG01. The sequence continues at coordinate 11,052 of CANQSF010000037.1, forward strand.
AACTGAGACAGGAACATAGAAAGTCCGGCTATGATTCCGCCCCACAGTGTCGAGATACCCAACCAGAGGAGCGAGTATAGCCAAGGATGGTTAAAGAACAAAAGATACATTATATCGGACGGATGAATTGGAATTACCATTGAATAAGAGGGCGGCACAACAGCGGGGCAAATCAGGGCGTTTAAGAGCAAATTAACACCTAACGGAACAGCTATAACTACCGCACCGGAAACAAAGGATCCAATATATTTGGCGGTATAATAACTCCCTTTTGATACGCGAGTCAGCATTTGATTGCGGTAGCCGGACCGAGCTTCGCTTCTACATGACCATCCATAAGGTATCAGCGCCAACAGCGGGAATAGCCATCGAAACAAATAATAATCTAAATTTCCTCCTGCGCTTAACCAACAGATAAAGAGACTTCGCGTATCACCATCCACATGACGAGTACCGGCATCGTATATCATTTGAACATAGCCTATGTTACACCCCACGTTGTATAGCTGTATCAAGAACCCCACAGCCAATGTTACATAGAGCGCTCTGGCGTGAAACACTTTCCACAGTTCTCCCCGCAGGCAAGGCAAAAACCCGTTTTTCATGATGAAATATCTCCCTATCTCAGTTTCTTCAATTGTTTATAAGCAAACTAATAATGTAATGCAATTTGAATATATCACAGAGGTGTTATTTGGGGCGTGCTGACGCCACATCTTATCAGCAAGTCCTGGCAACATCACCGCAACTCGTTCGTCAAATCTGGCTAAAAGGCCTAAATTACCCTACGTGGAAAAATCATGGTTGCGATTCTTCAAATATTTTTTATTATATCTGGTTGCCAATAACATAACATTCTTTGTCTTTTTTGTGTGAAAATCGCACTCAATAACGGGTTTTCACACTCAATAACGGGTTATAATACCGCTATTATGACAAAAGCTCATTGATAAAACACAAAAATAGCCGGAGCATGGGTTTCATCCATGCCCCGGCTGTTTGTTATAAGCTTGTTGTCACTCAGTCTCTTTCAACGCCACCGCTGCGATATAGTTTTCCACTATGGCAATGAGGTGGGCCTCTTGCTGCGGCGTAAGCTGAGATGTAGGGATTGGCAACTGCTGAAGCCTGTCAACAGGCATTTTGCCCATAAGCAGGTAGTCCGCCGTCATATGCAGAGCCTCACACAGCTTGACCATATTTTCTGGCCGCAGGGCTTTGACGCCTCGTTCTGCGGTCGATATAGTCTGTACCGTTAGGTCGGTTTTCGCCGCTACCTGCTCCTGCGTCAGACAGAGTTCTTTCCGGCGGGTCATGATTCGTCTCCCCATATCCCTCAACAGATCGTCCATAGCCTCACTCCCCATACTATAACTATATTTTATATTCTATGGACGAAATAGTTAATCAATTATGGTTGCTTTTTTATGCTATGGCGTATATAATAGCGAGTAAATCTGCTTCATACGGGTAAAATTAGGGGCAGAACTCCAAAAAACTTGACAAGGGGGAGTTATCACGATATGTTAAATAGAATCACAACCAGCGAGGTGGCACCCATGAATTTTGCCTTTTGCGACGACGATAAGGGTTTTATCCGAGCACTTCAGGATGCAGTAGAGAGATATTGTGCAATCAAGGATTGTTCGTGCAACAGCGTTGGCTTCACCGATCCCAGAGCACTTCTCAAAGCTGACTTGAGTTCGATCCATGCGTTATTTTTGGATATTGATATGCCTGAAATTAACGGCATTGAGACTGCCGCCAAGCTGCGGGAAAAGTACCCGGAGTTGATTGTCGTGTTTGTTACGGCTTTTATCAAATACGCACCGGAGGGATATAAAGTCTATGCCTTCCGCTATTTGCTGAAAGAGAATTTGAAAAATAATCTTTTCGGCTGTTTGGATGATATTCGAAAAAAGCTCTTTGCAGCGACAGAAACCATCACCCTCCGCTTGGCGGATAACACTATGCAGACCAGACTCTGCGATATCCTCTATTTCGAGGGAATGTCCTCTCGTCATGCCATAGTTCATCTCCAGAACAAAAAAACAATTGACTGTCTTGGAAAGATATCAGACTTCGAGGCAGAGTTGTCAAACAAGAGCTTCCTCCGGATCCACAAAAGTTACTTGGTCAATATGGCACATATCACCAGTGTTAAGAATTACAGGGTCACTCTCTCCAATGGCGATTCACTCACCGTAGCAGAAAAGAGATACGGTCTTGTTCGGGACACTATTACTTTGTGGGAAGGAAATCGTTTATGACGCAGATTATGTTATACTCTATGAATAACCTCGTAATTATCATTGAGATAATGTGCAAGTTTCTTCTTGCTTCGGGCTTCTTTTCACAAAAGTGTAATAAGCGACAGTTCTTTTCTTTTACGGCGATATATGTTTTTTTTGACCTTTTCAGCATAATACTTCTGAGTGATGTTGCATTTCCCCGTTATATTATTTGCACGGGACTGTTTGTCGCATGGCTTATGCTGATATATGACATAGGGCCGACAAAAAGTCTTTTTACCGCCTGTTTGAGTCAAGCTTACTTACTCATTGTTGATGCACTTTTTATGGCCAGCTCCAGCATATTTCTCGCAGACAGTGCGCTTCTGACGGCCAACCCATATGTCTACTACCTGTATATTTTTGGCATCAAAATCGTTGAACTTATGGGTATCATCCCGCTGCACACATGGGCAAGGGAGCGCTTCCGCTACAAATCCACCACCAATTTTGAATGGCTTCTTGTCTTATTTTTCCCCATTACCTCTGTTGTCATAACCTGGATGCTGATTCATGCCCTTTCCTTGGCTCCGACAATGGCGCCTACCCTTTTGCTGTGCGTCATGCTGTTGCTTTTAACAGACTTCCTTTCTATCTTTATTCTTGACCGCTTGGGAAGGGCGCAGCAAACGTCTACGGAAAGCGCCATTCTTCGACAGAGTTTGAAGTTGCAGCGGGATAATATTGAAGCCTTAACGGAGTCCTATGCCAGACAAAGAGCGCAGACACATGATTTTCAGAATCGCCTGTCCGTACTCCGACATCTGGCAGAAGAAAATGCTGCACAGGAGGAGTTCTCTCAATACCTGAACAGTGTGCTGGAAACTAACATTCCTTCGGTACTATATATCGACACCGGACGAATCGTGATAGATGTCATCCTAAGCCAGAAATATGCGGCAGCACAAAATAAGAGTATCAACTTTCAAATGCAAATGGAAAACCCATCCGGGTTCCCGCTGCCAGACGACGAATTGGTGGTTGTACTCTCCAACCTTTTGGACAACGCCTTTGATGCTTGCGCAAAAATTCCCAAACCGGAGAATCGGTATGTTCTTCTGAAGATGCAGGCCCGGGATCATGTAGCTAACCTGTATATCGAAAACCGCACTCATGATAAGGTGGATGTGTCTAGCCGATATATACGCTCCACAAAGGGTGATCCTCTTGCACATGGATATGGTTTAAAGAATGTCTATGCCATCTTGGATCAGCATGAAGCCTCCTGCGTCATTGATTACCGGGATGATGAGCATGTGTTCGTTTTTTCCACACGATTGGAGCAATAGTTTTGATTCATTTTCAAATCCAGGATTGTGTTCTTTGAGTCCACAATTCCGGCTATTATCCGTTATTCAGTGCAAAAAGCCGTTATTCAGTGCATTTTTGCACCAAAGAGCGTTGCTTTGTGATATGTTGTATCCAAGTTAAGGAGAAACGTCCTATGATACATAACACGGCAGCCAGATTAACAGCCATGTTCATCAGAAAGGAATGGATCGGAGAAGAACTTGCTCCCTCCTGTTGCTATGAACTGGAAACACACTTGGGAAGATTTCTTTTTTTCGCCCTGCTCATTACTATATCTCTGGCGTTGCACAAGTGCGCAGAAGCTCTTATATTTTCCGTTACGCTGTTTCTCTTCCGGCGCCGAATGGGTGGGTGGCACGCTCCTTCCGTGTGGGTCTGTCAGACGATAAGCGTTTGCATTATGCTTTTCGTTGTTCTCGTAGGGGGGCCGTTTCTCATCCGGCTGGGCGCTTTCGGAATTAGCGTTTCAAACGTCGGTATTATTGCTACTTCCTTCGTGATTCCACCTGCCATCCCGCATCAAATGCACCTTTCCGATGCGGAAATAGCCGCAAGTATTAGAAAGAAGAACCAACTTCTACTTTTTCTTATTGTCGTTCAGCCTCTAATTTACTTATCGTGGGGCATTGACGACATCGCCTATACCACACTTGGTCTGTCTTTCGGGATAATTTCTATTATCCATGAGAAGATAAAACAAAAAATTGCTTTGAAGGGATGATTTGCTATGAAGAACACTGACAACACCAAGAAGATGAACACGCTGTTGGAGAGAGTACTAAACCTCGGTCCTCTGCCGGCTCCCTATGGCTGGCCCCCTGTTTGCGAGGGATACTATTATCAGCCTGAGAGGCCTGTGATGGAAAAAACCAGTCAGGACAATTCTAGGCCTTGTTTAAAAACCGGCGACATGCCCAAATGACAGGTCTTATCTCGCCAAAACTGCGGTGTTTTTCGTAGCAATACACAGAGTATTGCTACGAAAAACACCTTGTTGGACGCAAAAATCCCTCGTCTTTGGGCACATTGCCCATTTTGTAAACAAGGCCTAATACTGATGCATGATTGCCATGAAGCACAGGAAACTATTATGCTTCCCGTTCTTTCCTGCCTGTCAAACAAAATCCCCCAGAGTGCATATTTACAGATCCGAAAGAGAATCACGGGATGCGATACACGTGGCACCGAAGCCTGTATCGGATAGCGACAGGGCGGTCCGTCTCCGGGCGTAGGGCGGGATGAGCGGAAGCAGGACGTTTTGGTCAAAACGTGATCCAGCCCCCGTATTTCGTCCTGAACTATAGGCTTACCGTTCTATGTCACGATACTTTCTATGTCCCTGGCGCTGAGGAACTGTTTTCTGCATCTGTTGCCGCTGCGCTTGCTCATGCAGCATATCCCGCACATCCAGCTTGCTGTCATATAGCGTAACTGCCTTGAACTCGTCGCCATAGGCGGCCTGCAGGCGGGTTGCGGCGGAGTGTTCCCGCTCCGGGCGCAGGGCCAG
>CANQSF010000038.1 GCA_947626345.1 uncultured Oscillospiraceae bacterium
GTCTTTTTGTTGTGCCCATTCCTCGGCTCCTCCTTTTCTTCATTTGGGGCTTGACTTTTTATTCGCAGGCTCCTCATCAAAAAAGGATGGCGGTCTCTTTTCTTTTGTGATATGATGATATCGCATCGAATGCAAAAACAAAACAAGTATCACGTCAATTTTTATCACTATCCCGCCAGATTTGAAATGGGTGTGGCCATATGATATCAAATCGTCTCAACATAGATAAAAATCTGCAGGAGTTCCCGGCCAACGCGGGCAAGGACTTCCCCATCACCACCGTTTTCAGCGACTTGGGGGACTGGACGGCCCAGTCGGTGCCCTGGCATTGGCACAGGGAACTGGAGTTTTCCGTGCTCCTGCAGGGGAAGCTGTCCGTCCAGACCTCCCACGGCAGCTGGGTGCTGGGCCCGGGCGAGGGGTATTTCATCAACCGCAACGTGCTGCACCGGATGGAGGGCGCCGACGGTCAGAGGCCGGTCTATCTGACCCAAATGGTGGGCGCGGAGCTGCTGGCAGGGGCCGGGGGCAGCGTGTTCGAACGGAAGTATCTGGAGCCAGTGATGAGCTGCCGGGAGATAGAGCTGGTCCCCTTCCGTCTGCAGAGCACCAACCAGCGCCGCATCATAGAGCACATCCGCAGCGCCTATGAGGCGGTGGACGCCGAGACGGAGGGCTATGAGATCCTGGCCAGGAACGAGCTGTCCTCCGCGTGGCTGCTGATGATGCGGGAACTGCCCGCCTCCGTCCGGGAGCAGCCCGGGGAGGAGGACCAGACGGAGGCGCGGGTGAAGCGGATGCTCCTCTATATCCAGGAGCACTATGCCGAGCGCGTCACTTTGGAGGAGATAGCCAACGCCGCCAACATCAGCCCCCGGGCATGCCTGCGGGACTTTCAGCAGCGGCTGCACACCACGCCCGTCCGCTATCTCATCGACTGCCGGCTGGACGCCGCCGCCCGGCGGCTCCGCTCCACCGGCCAGTCCGTCACGGATATCGCCGCCGAGTGCGGCTTCGCCACCGGGAGCTATTTCACCAAGCTCTTCCGGGAGAAGTACCACACCACGCCGCTGGCCTACCGGAGGGAGCAGGACGGCTCCGGAACGCCCGACTGAAAATATGGCCGTTTCCATATACGAAAGGGACGCGGAGCGATCCGCGTCCCTCTTTATTTTTCCAGTTCCTCTTCCAGCTTCGCGATGACGACGCTCATCTTTACATCCAGCGCTGTGCATATCCTATAGAATGTCTCCAGCGTTGGCTTTCGCTCGCCGCGCTCGATGGCACTCAAATGGCTGCGCCCGATATCGGCCAGTCCGCTCAGGACCTCCTGAGATACGCCGCTCCGCTGGCGGAAATAAGCGATGACCCTTCCAACGGCTACAGGGTCGAGCGTAGGAATATACATAGCCACACCTCTATGTATATTCTAGGGCCAGCAGGGTTTGAGTATGAACACATATGTTGATAAATGAACACTTATGTGTTAGAGTTATCCTACGAATACAGAGGCGGAGGGAAGAAAAATGGATCAGGAAACACAGGAAAAGACCAAGACTAAGTTCTGCCGGCATTGCGGGGCGAAGATACCGGAGGATGCTGTCATATGCACGGTATGCGGCAGACAGGTGGAGACGGTCAAGAGCGAGACCGCACAGCCGAGCGTTGTGATAAACAACAGCAACACGAATACCAACGTCAACCAAAATGTCAATGCAGGCGGGAAACATGGGATTCCCAAGAATAAGTGGGTGGCGGTCCTGCTGTGCCTGTTTTTGGGAGTCATCGGAGCGCACAAGTTTTATGAAGGGAAGATCGGGATGGGCATCCTGTACCTGTTCACAGCGGGCCTATTCGGGATCGGGGCAGTGGTGGATCTCATCATGCTTCTGTCCAAGCCCAATCCCTACTACGTATAATAGCGGGAAAAAGAATGACAGCGCAGCCATCGAAGAACACGATGGCTGCGCTGCCGTATGCAGCGTGTTTATTCTCTTTCAAAAAACCGCCGGCACCAGATCGCGGCGGCCAGGGCGCAGGCAAGGCACGCCGCCGCGCACAGGCCGAAGGCCCCGTCCAGGGACGCGTCCGCCACCCGGCCGATGACGAGACTTCCTCCGGCGGCCACCGCCTCGTCCAGCACCGCGTAGACGCTCAGCTGGGTGGCCCGGTCGGCGCTGGTCACCTGCCGGTTCCACACCTGGCTGGCCAGGGGGGACACGAGGGCGAAGCTGCCCTCCAAAAACAGGATGCAGCCCGCGCTCAGCGCGGCCGAGCGGGTGAATACCAGCGCCAGGCAGGCCAGCCCCGCCAACGCCAGCGTTCCCGGAATGGCCCGGGACCGGCCCACCCTGTCGGTGACGGGCTGGGAAAAGACGCCGGCCATGGACGCCACCGACACCAGGATGAACGCGAAGCCCATGGCCCGGCCAGACATGCCGCAGCGCAGGTACTGGTTCTGGCTCAGCCAGGTGCAAACAGAGCTGAGCGCCTGGCCGTACAGGGCCCAGCAGATCACCAGCAGCAGGAACCGCCGCTGGCGCAGGGTACTTTGCAGCAGCCGGAAGAAGGCCCGCGCCGGCTCTCGCCGCTTCATCTCCGGCGGCCGGACCTCCGCGAGAAACAGCGCGAGCACCGCCGCCAGGGCGTAGGCGACCAGGGTGGCCAGGGCCGCCAGGGCGTAGTTTTCCGCCATCCAGAGGGAGAAGGCCCCGGCGGAGGCCAGCAGCCCTGCCGTGGAGAAGGCGCCGTACCGGCCGAACACCTTCTGGCTGTCCCTATCGGGGCAGCTCAAATACAGGATGCTGTCGTCCACCCCGGACAGGGCGGCGATGGCGGCGCTGAGCAGGACCCGCTCCCAGAAAAAGTCTACGAAGCTGTCCGCCCGCCAGAACGCCAGCTTGCTGAGGGCGAAGATGGCGCAGCCGGCGAACATGGTCTTTTTGTAGCCGATGCGGTCGGCCGCCACGCCCCAGGGCAGCTCCATGGCCAGCTGGATGAGGAAGGATATGCTCTCCAGCAGGGCGATCTGCCCCAGGCTCATGCCCCGCGCCTGCCGGTACAGGGAGGCCACAGGGGCGTAGAACACCATGCCCTGCAGAAAGGCGATGGCGTACATGAGGGGGATATTCCGTTGTCGTTTCATGATATGTGCTCCTCGTAAACAGACAAAATGAAGGGCCCAAATGGGTGCAAAAAGGCCACGGAAACAAGACAAGCCGCAGCTTGCCTCTTCATCCGTGGTCCATTTTGTTGTTTACGATAGCGACTTCATATCATAAATACCTCTTCCGCCATTATAGGACGGCGTGGGGAGAAAGTCAAGCCAGGGAGGCGATCAGCGCCTCGGCGCAGCGCAGGCCGTCCACGGCGGCGCTCATGATGCCCCCGGCCCAGCCGGCCCCCTCGCCGCAGGGGTACAGCCCCGCCAGGGCGGGGGATTGGAGGGCCTCCGTGCGCAGCATCCGCACGGGGGAGGAGGAGCGGGTCTCCGGCCCGGTGAGCACTGCCTCCGGGTCCGCGAAGCCGCGCAGCTTCCGCTCGAAAAGGGGCAGCGCCTCCGTCAGCGTGGCGGAGATGACCGGCGGAAGGATATTATGTAAATCAACTGCCGTCACGCCCGGCTGGTAGGAGGGCGTCACTTTGCCAAAGCGGGAGGGCCCGCCGTGCAGAAAGCTGCCCACGGTCTGGACCGGGGCCCGGTAGCCGCCACCGGCGGCCTCGAAGGCCCGGCGCTCCAGCTCCCGCTGCCAGGCCACGCCTCCCAGCGGCCCGGGATAGGGGAAATCCTCCGGGGACAGGGCCGTCAGCAGGGCGGCGTTGGAGTTGACATAATTTCTTTTGTTGGGACTGGCCCCGTTGGTGCAGACCATCCCCGGCTCGCTGGCGGCGGGGACCACCTCGCCCCCGGGGCACATGCAGAAGGTGTAGCACCGGCGGCCGTCGGGCAGCTCCACTGCCAGGGCGTAATCCGCCGGTGGCAGGGCCGGGTGCCCGGCGAAGGGGCCGTACTGGGCGGCGTCCGTGTCGCGCTGCAGGTGCTCGATGCGCACCCCCATGGCGAAGGGCTTGGGGACCATGGGGATAAGTTTACATAACATTTCAAACGTGTCCCGGGCACTGTGGCCGCAGGCCAGGATCAGCGCCGAGCAGGGGATACGCTCCCCGGCGGCGGTGACGGCGGCGGTCAGCCTTCCTCCGGTGGCTTCCAGGGCCTCCAGCCGGGTGGAGAAGCGCACCTCGCCCCCCAGCGACTGGATGCGCCGGCGGATGGACGCGCACACGCCGGGCAGCAGATCGGTGCCGATATGGGGCTTGGCTTCAATAGTTATGTCTACCGGCGCGCCCGCCTGGACCAGCTGCTCCAGCACCCAGGGGATGCGCCGGTCCTTCACGCCGGTGGCCAGCTTTCCGTCGGAGAAGGCCCCGGCGCCGCCCTCGCCAAACTGGATGTTGCTGTCCGGGTCCAAAACACCCTCCCGGCGCAGCCGGGCCACCTTGGCGGTGCGGGCCTCGGCGCTCTCGCCCCGCTCCAGCACCAGAGGCCGCAGCCCCGCCATGGCCAGGGCCAGCGCGGCGAACATCCCCGCCGGGCCGAAGCCCACCACCACCGGCCGCTGCTCGGGCAGCCGGGCGGGAAGGGGCGGCGCATAATCGTTCTTCGGGGCGGGGGAGGCGTCCCGGCACCGGGCCAGGGCAGCCGCCTCGTCCGCCACGGCCACGTCCAGGGTGTAGACCAGGTGCACGTCCGTCTTCTTCCGGGCGTCCACGGCCCGGCGCACGATGCGCAGCTCCCGGACCGGGCACCGGAGGGCCTGCCGAGCCTTATCTTGCAGCGCGCTCTCCGGCTGATCCAGCCCCAGGGTCACGTTCCGCAGCCGGATCATATCCCGTCCTCCAAAAGGCCGCCGGCCGCCAGGCCCGCCAGCCGTCCGCTGGACCAGGCCCACTGCAGGTTGAAGCCCCCGCAGTCCCCGTCCACATCCAGCACCTCGCCGCAGGCGTACAGCCCCGGGACCAGCCGGCTCTCCAGCGTCTGCGCGTCGAACCCCTCCGTCTCCACGCCGCCGGCGGTCACCTGGGCATCCTCGAAGCCCAGGGTGCCCATGAGGGGGAGCTGGAACCGCTCCAGCGTGTCGGCGATCTGCTCCAGCGCCGCGTCGGACAGGGCCCACAGCCGGGCCTCCAGGGGGATCTGCGCCCGGCGGAGGACGGTGCGGGCGATGGTATTATGTAAAACGCCGCTCAATAGATTTTCCGCCTTGTGGTCGGGAAAACTGTCTCTTTTGCCGGACATGTATTGAATTATGTCAACTTTATCCAGCTCCGGCAGCAGTCGCAGGCACACCGTGGCGCCCGCCCCCTGCAGGGAGGCGGCGCGGGAGATGTCGTAGATGGCCGGGCCGGTGAGGCCGTAGTCGGCGAACTGGACCTCCCCCCGGGCACGGGCCAGGACGGCCCCGTCCCGCTCCAGGGCGACGGCCGCCTGGGTGCGCACGCCCTTCATGGACCGGGTCCATGTGTTCTCCGTCTTCAGCTGCACCAGGGACGGGCGCAGCTCCGTACAGCCGTGGCCGAAGGAGGCCAGCAGCCGGTAGCCGTCCTGTACGCCGCCCACCCGGGCGCCGGCGGCCCCGCCGCAGGCCACGATGAGCCGGTCGCAGGCGAACTGCTCGCCCAGCGGCCCGGTGAGCAGGAAGCGGCCGTCCCGCTTTTCCGCCCGGGCGATGGGCGCGCCGCACTGGATGGACCCGCCCCGGGCCTCCAGGGCCAGGCGCAGCACATCCACCACGCTGCCCGCCGTGTCCGACAGAGGATATACCCGGCCGGAGGGCTCCGTGCGGGTGATCAGGCCCAGAGAGGCGAACCATTCCAGCGTCTTCTCCGGCCCGAAGCGGTACAGGGCCGGGCAGGCGAAGGCGGCGTCCCGGCCGTGGTAATCGTCGGGGGAGGCGTTTCGGTTGGTGAGGTTGCACCGGCCGTTGCCGGTGGCCAGCAGCTTCCGGCCCACCCGGTTCTGGCGCTCATAGACGGTGACGGTGTTTTCCAGGCTCTCCCGGGCGGCCAGGGCCGCCGCCAGGCCGGACGCGCCGCCGCCGATGATGGCGATGTCCATATGCGATCTCCTTTGTCCCGCGGTATGAAAAACGGACGAAAGGGTCCTTTCGTCCGTCCCGATCGGCCGGTCAGCGGCCGTAATACTCGTCGATCTGCTGCTGTTCGTCGTTGATGAGCCAGCGGGCGGCGTAGGCCAGCCGGTCGCTGTAATAGCCCACCCGCAGGCGGTGGAAGAACTGTTTGGGGTCGTTGAGAAGGTCCGCCACCTTTTCGCCGCGGACGATCTTCCGCGCGTCCTGCAGGATGCGCTGCTGAGTCTTGTATGAGGCCATGGGCGATCCACCTCCCGGACGAGGACATGATAGCACACCCCGCCGGGATTGTCAATCGGACCGCCGGAAGGGGCCGTCGGCAGGAAAAGAAGGGAAGCGGGACCGGCCGGTCCCGCTTCCCGTCGTTTTTGCGGTCTATAGCTTCAGGATGCCCACGGCGAAGCGGAAGTAGATGAGCAGGCTCAGGGCGTCCACGATGGTGGTGATGAACGGCGAGCTCATCACCGCCGGGTCGAAGCCCAGCTTTTCCGCCAGCATGGGCAGGGTGCAGCCCACCACCTTGGCGCACAGCACCGTGCACACCAGCGTGATGCAGATCACCGCCGCCACGGTGACGGTCACCTCCGGGTTGTGGAAAAGCATCCGGTCCACCAGCATCAGCTTGACGAAGTTGGCGGCGGCCAGGGCGACGCCGCAGATGACGGCCACCCGGATCTCCTTCCAGAGGACCCGGAAATAGTCCTTGAACTGGATGTCGTTCAGGGAGATGCCGCGGATGACGGTGACGCTGGCCTGGGAGCCGGAGTTGCCGCCGGTGTCCATGAGCATGGGGATATAGGCGGTGAGCACCGCCGCGGCGGCCAGGGCATTCTCAAAGCTGGCGATGATCTGGCCGGTGAAGGTGGCGGAGATCATCAGAAGCAGCAGCCAGGGGAACCGGGCCTTGAAGGTCTCCCACACGCTGGTCTTCAGATAGGGCTTGTCGGTGGGCGTCATACCGCCCATGATCTCGATGTCCTCGGTGGTCTCCGTCTCCAGCACGTCCAGGGCGTCGTCCACGGTGATGATGCCCACCAGGCGGTTTTCGTTGTCCACCACCGGCAGCACGGTCAGGTCGTACTTGGAGAACAGCGCCGTGGCGTCCTCCTGGTCGGTGAGGGTGCCCACGCTGACCACGTTTTCCGACATGATCTCCGAGACGGCCTCGTCCTCCTCGGCCAGGATCAGGGTCCGGATGGACACCGTCCCCAGCAGGTGCCGGCTGTCGTCGATCACGTAGCAGATGTTGATGGTCTCCTTGTCGGTGCCGGTGCGCCGGATGCGCTTGACGGCGTCCGCCACGGTCATGGTGGGCAGCAGGTCCACGAACTCCGTGGTCATCAGCGACCCGGCGCAGTCGTCCGGGTACTGGAGGATGTTGTTGATGAGCTTGCGGGTCTCCGGGTCCGCCTGCTTCAGGATGCGCCGCACCACATTGGCGGGCATCTCCTCCACCAGGTCCACCGCGTCGTCCACGTACAGCTCATCCACCACTTCCTTCAGCTCGCTGTCGGAAAAGCCACGGATGAGCAGCTCCTGCAGCTCCGGCTCCATCTCCACGAAGGTCTCCGCCGCCATGTCCTTGGGCAGCAGACGGAACAGCAGCGGCAAAGCCCGTTCGTCGTCCATCTCCTCGAACAGGGCGGCGATGTCCGCCGGGATCATGGTCACCAGGATGTCCCGCAGGGTGGCGTATTTTTTCTGTTCGACCAGGGCCAGAACGGTCTGGTCCAGGGTCAGGGTGCGTTCAGCCATCGTCCTTCCTCCTTATTTGTGTAATTCGGAAGGCACAAAAAGGCCGTCAAAAACTAGCGAGCGATGGACGCCCGCCGCGATCGGCCCCGTTTTGTGCCGGTACTACTATCGCCAGCGTCCATCGTCTCACTTCCTTTCTGCAGCGGGTCTGTTTCCGTGATGCTTCGTCATGCGGCTTGGCAATACACAAAGTATTCCCTGCGCCGCCTTTCTCGCCTCGCGAAAACATCCCTCGCTGCGATTTATTGATGGGTCTGTTTCCGCGATGCTTTGTCAGATTGCTTAAATCATATCAGGCCAGCAGCCAGGCCGCCAGCTCCTCCGCCGTGTCCGCCACGTAGACGGCGCCGGCGTCCGTGAGCTCCTCCCGGCTGCCGTAGCCGAAGGCCACGCCCACGCAGGGGATGGAGCACTCCCGCGCCCCGATCACGTCGAAGCTCCGGTCGCCCACCATGACCGCCCGGCCCATGTCGATGCCGAAGGCGTCCCGCGCCGCGCGTATCACGTCCGCCTTGGTGCTGTCCGGCCGGTCCGGATCGCTGCCGGAGACCGTCTCGAAATAGGGCGCCAGGCCGAACCGCTCCACGATCTGCTCGGACATGAAGGTGGGCTTGGAGGTGGCCACATAGAGCTTGCAACCCGCGGCCTTCAGAGCCTCCAGCGCCTGGGGGATGCCTGGGTAGACCCGATTCTCAAAGATGCCCTTCGGTACGTAATATTCCCGGTAATCGGCCAGGATAGCCTTGGCCTCGTCCATGCTCACGCCCCAGTATTCCACGAAGCTCTGGGGCATGGGCGGGCCGATGAATCTATAATAATCCTCATTCCGGCCGGGGTCAAGACCCCGTTTTTTCCGGGCGTACATGATGGCGTTGGTGATGCCCAGTCCCGGGTCCGTCAGCGTCCCGTCCAGGTCGAAAAAGATGTACTTATATCTCATGTTGTATCACCTTATTGGCCCCCTTGTGCAAAGGGGGCTGTCAGCGCTAGAGCGCTGACTGAGGGATTGTTCACCGGAGTGCGACAACCCCTCCGCCTCGTTGTCACTCGGCACCTCCCCTTGCACAGGGGAGGCATTCGGTCTGGTGCTGCAGCAGGCCGCAGCCTTTTCGTTTGAAAGGCTTTGCCTTTCAAACGACTATCGTTCCTCGCGGAAGTAGCTCAGGCCCAGGCTCTTGGGGGGCTGGGACTCCTTGGACCGGCGCATGCTCACCACCACCAACACGATGATGGTGACCACGTAGGGCAGCATCTTGAACAGCTCGATGCTGGCCCGGCTCAGCCCGGCGATGTAGTTGTAGGCCCAGTAGAGCACGCCGAACAGATAGGCCGACCAGATGGCCCGTGCGGGCCGCCAGGTGGCGAAGATCACCAGCGCCACCGCCAGCCACCCCAGCGCCTCGATGGTGCTGTCGGTGGTCCAGGTACCCTTGATGTAGTCCATGACGTAGTACAGCCCGCCCAGGCCGGATATGGCGGCGCCGGTGCAGGTGGCCAGGTACTTGTAGCGGGTGACGTTCACGCCGGCGGCGTCCGCCGTGGCGGGGTCCTCGCCGATGGCCCGCAGGTTCAGGCCCACCCGGGAGCGGCCCAGAAACCAGCTGGCCGTCAGGGCGATGAGGATGGCCAGATAGGCCATAAAGCCGAAGGAGAACAGCAGCTTTCCCACGCTGCCCAGCCCGGCCAGGGCCGGGATATAGGCCCGGTAGGACTGGCTGGTGACGGCCACGTGGATCTGGCCCACGCCGCCGGCCATGGTATTGAGGCTGCCGCCGAACAGGTTGGCCAGGCCCGCCCCGAAGATGGTCAGGGTCAGACCGGTGACGTTCTGGTTGGCCCGGAGGGTGATGGTGAGAAAGGCGTAGATGAGCCCGCCCAAAGCGGAGGCGGCCAGCGCCGCCAGAAAGCTTATGACCAGTCCCACGGCCCCCGAGGGCGCGGCCGCGTGGGTCTCGTAGAGGAACGCCGCCGCCAGGCCCGCGATGCCGCCCAGGTACATGATGCCGGGCACGCCCAGGTTCAGGTTGCCGGATTTTTCCGTGATGATCTCGCCCACGGCGCCATAGAGGATGACCGTGCCGAACACGATGGCGCTGGTGAGAAGGGAGATGAGCTGTGTCATGCCTCGGCCTCCTTTTTCCGGTTATGGGAGCGGAAACGGACGGAATACTGGATGAAGAACTCGCTGCCCAGCAGGAAGAACAGGATGATGCCCTCCACCACGTTGGAGGCATAGTCGTTCAGCTGGAACTGGGAGGCGATCTGGATGGCGCCCTTTTCCAGGAACACCAGCAGCAGGGCGATCAGGATCATGACGAAGGTGTTGAATTTGGCCATCCAGGCCACGATGATGGCGGTGAAGCCCCGGCCGCCGGCGGTGTCCACGGAGATGGTGTGGCCGGAGCCGGACACGGCGATGAAGCCGGAGAAGCCGCACACCGCCCCGGAGATGGCCATGGTGCGGATGAGCACCCGCCGCACGGAGATGCCGGCGTAGCGGGCGGTGTTCTCGCTCTCGCCCACCACGGAGATCTCATAGCCCTGTTTGGTGTAGCGCAGATACAGGAACATGAGCACCGCCGCCGCCAGCACCAGGATCACGTTCAGCACGTACTGCTGGCCGAACAGGCTGGGGAACCAGCCGGCCTGGGTGCGGGAGTTGATGATGCCCACGGAGTTGGAGCCCTTGGGGTTCTCCCACTTGGCCACCAAAAAGCAGGTGATCTGGATGGCGATGTAGTTCATCATCAGGGTGAACAGCGTCTCGTTGGTGTTCCAGCGGGCCTTGAAAAACGCGGGGATGACGCCCCAGATGGCGCCGGCCAGCAGACTGGCCGCCGTTCCCATCAGCAGCAGCATCCAGGTGGGGCAGGCGTTGCCCGCGTACAGCAGCACCGCCGCCGTGGCGCAGCCGCCCATGAGGATCTGGCCCTCGGCGCCCACGTTCCAGAACCGCATCATGAACGCGGGAGCCAGCCCCACGCCGATGCACAGCAGCATCATGGTGTCCCGGGTGGTGACCCAGGCCCGGCGGGAGGTGCCGAAGGCGCCGTCCCACATGGCCGCGTACACCCGCACCGGGTTCAGCTTCGTGATGCCGTAGATGACCACGGCGCTCATGGCCATGCCCAGCAGCAGGCTTGCCAGCCGGATCAGCCAGGCCCGCCACCAGACCAGCCCCTCCCGCTTGGAGATGTGGATCAGGGATTCATGATTCATGCCCGGGCCTCCTTTCCGCTGTCCAGCATGGCCGTCATGCGGTAGCCTACCTCTTCCTTGGTGGCGGTGCGGCCGTCCAGCACGCCGTTGAGACGGCCGGAGCACAGCACCGCGATCCGGTCGCACAGCTGCAGCAGCACGTCCAGATCCTCGCCCACGTAGATCACCGCCACGCCGGCCCGTTTCTGCTCGCCCAGCAGCCGGTAGATGGTGTAGGAGGTGTTGATGTCCAGCCCCCGCACCGCATAGGCGCTCATGAGCACCGTGGGCTGCATGGCGATCTCCCGGCCCACCAGGACCTTCTGCACGTTGCCGCCGGACAGCTTGCGCACCGGCGTCTCGATGCTGGGGGTCACCACGTCCAGCTCCCGGACCACCTCTTTGGCCAGCTCATAGGGCTTGCGCCGCTCGGTGAGCATGCCCTTGCTCTGGGTGCGGTAGCTCTTGAGCATCATGTTGCCCGCCAGGTCCATGCTGCCCACCAGGCCCATGCCCAGCCGGTCCTCCGGCACGAAGGCCAGGCGGATGCCCCGGTCGCTGACGGCCCGGGGCCCCAGGCCCAGCAGCTCCTCGGCAGGGCCGTCCGGCCCGGTGGGGCGGTATTTCACGCTGGAGCCGCTGGCCGCCGGCTGCAGGCCCGCGATGGTCTCCAGCAGCTCCTTCTGGCCGCAGCCGGAGATGCCGGCGATGCCCAGGATCTCCCCGGCGTACACGTCCAGGTTGATGTCGTCCAGGCGGGTGACGCCGTCCTTGTCCTTCACGGTCAGGTTCCGGATCTCCAGCCGCCGCTGGGGATCCACGGGCTCGTCCCGCTGGATGTTCAGCGTCACGGTCCGGCCCACCATCATGTCGGTGAGGGAGCGGGCGTCGGCCTTGGCGGTGTCCATATCGCCGATGTACTCGCCCTTGCGGAGCACCGTCACCCGGTCGGAGATGGCCAGCACCTCCGCCAGCTTGTGGGTGATGATGATGATGCTCTTGCCGTCGGCGCGCATGTTGCGCATGACGGCGAAGAGGTTCTCCGTCTCCTGGGGGGTGAGCACGGCGGTGGGCTCGTCCAGGATCAGGATGTCCGCGCCGCGATAGAGGGTCTTGACGATCTCCAGTGTCTGCTTCTCCGACACGGACATGTCGTAGACCTTCCGGTCCGGGTCCACGGCGAAGCCGTACCGGTCGCAGATCTCCCGGATCTTTTTGGCGATGGCCTTCCGGTCCACCAGCACGCCCCCGGGCAGGCCCAGGGCGATGTTCTCCGCCGCGGTGAGCACGTCCACCAGCTTGAAGTGCTGATGGACCATGCCGATGCCCAGCTTATAGGCGTCGTGGGGGGAGGAGATGGTCACCTCCTGGCCGTTGATATAGATCTGGCCCGCGTCGGGGAAGTAGATCCCGGCCAGCATGTTCATCAGGGTGGTCTTGCCGCTGCCGTTCTCGCCCAGCAGGGACAGGATCTCGCCCTTTTTCAGCTCCAGATAGACCTTGTTGTTGGCGAGAACGTGTCCGAAGGACTTGGTGACGTCCACCATGCGGACGGCAAATTCTTCTGCCATGGGGGCCTCCTTTCGTGGGAATGGGAGTGGGGGATTGGCAAAACTAAAAACAAGGCGCCGTCCTTGGGACAGCGCCTTGCCGCGATGCTTATCAGCCGGCGTTCAGCTCGGTGATGCCGTCGATGCGCAGGGAGAAGTAAGGCGCGGAGCGGAGGGTGGACTCCTGGAACACGCCGTCCACGATGGCCTCGCCCACGTCGCCGTTGAAGTCGCCGTCCAGGTCGATGGCCAGGAAGGAGGTGGGATGCTCGCCGCCCACGGTGAAGGTGGAGCAGTCGAACACCTGCAGGGAGCCGTCGGCGATGGCGGCTTCCACCTCGGCCACCTTCTCAGCGGTGCCCTCGGCCACGATGCTCTCGTTCAGGGGGAAGATCTTGTTGGCGCCCTCGGCATAGCCGGCGGACCAGTCCACGTTCACGTCCTCGCCGTTGATGAGGGACTGAAGGGCGAAGGTGTAGTACACGCTCCAGTCGTTGGCGGCGCTGGTCAGGGCGGTGTCGGGAGCCACGGAGCGCATGTCGATGTTGTAGCCCACGCAGTAGACGTTGGAGCCGGCCTCATGAGCCGCCTGGACGGCGGAGGGAGCGCCGGTGGAGTCGGCGTGCTGGCTGATGATGCAGCAGCCGTTGCTCATCAGGGCCTCGGCGGCAGCGCCCTCGCCGGTCTGGTCGAACCAGGAGTTGGTGTACTGCACGTCCATGACCACGTTCTCCACGATGGAGCGCACGCCCAGATAGAAGGCGGTGTAGCCGGAGACCACCTCGGCGTAGGGGTAAGCGCCCACGTAGCCGATCTTGGCGTTGCCGTTCTCGTCATAGTTGGCGTCGGTCAGCTCGCCGTTGGCGATCATCTCAGCCAGCTTCATGCCGGCCACCACGCCGGAGACGTAGCGGGACTCGAAGGTGTGGTTGAAGGCGTTCTTCAGGTTGGGCAGACCCACCATCAGGCCCTGGTCGCCGGTCATGGCGAAGAAGGTCACGTCGGGGTACTCCTGGGCGGCCCGAAGGGTGTGCTCCTGGTGGCCGTAGGAGTCGGTGAAGATCACCTGGCAGCCCTGCTCGGCGCAGTCCACGCAGGCGTCATAGGCCATCTCGGTCTCGGGGGTGTTGTACTTGTAGATGATGTTCTCGGCGGGCACGCCCAGCGCCTCGCAGGCGGCGCGCAGGCCGGTCAGGTGGGCCACGTCATAGCCGGAGTTGTCGTCGCCGATGCAGACCATGCCGATCTTCAGCTGGGCGGGGTCGATGGGCTCCAGATCCCGGGGCTCGGGCGGCGTTGGCATCTCCATGGTCTGGCCGGCGTCCTCGTCAGCGGCGGGCTCTTCGCTGCCGCTGCCGCCGCAGGCGGCCAGAGACAGCACCATCATCAGCGCCAGAAGCAGAGCAAGAAGCTTTTTCATTTTTGTCCTCCTAAAAATATTTTTTATATCTTCATAGGCAAGCTAGGGATCGCGATCTTGTCAGGGCGTGCCCTCCGGCACGAAGGTCAGCCCGTCGTCAGACATGGACTGGATGCGGGCCAGGGATTCGATGCGCAGGCCCGCCGCCCGCAGCCGGGATCCGCCGGGCTGGAAGCACTTCTCCACGGCGATGCCCGCCCCCACCAGCGTGGCGCCCGCCTGGCGGACCAGGTCGCACAGGCCCTCCAGGGCCGCGCCGTTGGCCAGGAAATCGTCGATAAGAAGGACCCGGTCCGTGGGGAGCAGATACTCCTTCGCCACGATCACATCGTAGATGTTGCCGTGGGTGAAGCTCTCCACCCGTGTGGTATAGACCGAGCCGTCGATGTTTTT
>CANQSF010000039.1 GCA_947626345.1 uncultured Oscillospiraceae bacterium
CGCAAAGCCTCGTAGTCGCTCAGCCTTTGCGCGATGTCCATCTGCTCCTTTACGCTTTTTCTGGATGCGGCGTCCAGCTTTTTCTCAAGTTGCTCATTTTCGGCTTTGAGCTGGCGATAGGCACCGTCAAACTTCTTGAGGCGTGTCTTCATCTTTTCCACACCGGGGATATATGTGCTCAGGATGGCCTCGAGCTCGGCGGTCTTTTTGCCCGCGTTGAAGGGCGTGATCTCAGACAAAAGCTGCATGAGTTTGTCTCGCTGCTGGTTTAGATGGACAGCCTCTTTGAACAGCCTGGTGGGGATATGGTCCCGGCCGGTCTGACTGGCGCTCTCGCCCCGCTCCAGGTCCGGGTATCGTTTGACCATGTGCTTCTAGAACTCGTCCTGCCACCATGTCAGCTTCTTCTTGTTCCCGATGATCTCCTTGGCGCATAACCGGCCGTCCTTGGTCAGCGGGACAAAGCAAAGGTGCATATGGGGCGTTTTCTCGTCCATATGCACCACAGCGGATATGATCGTCTCTTTGGACTGATGCTTTTCGATGAACTGGAGGGCAAATTCAAAGTATTCCTTTATCTCCGCTTTCTTTTTGCCTTTGAAAAATCCCGGACTGGCCGTAATGAGGGCCTCTACCATGCGAACGCTGTCTGTGCGGGTCCGGCAGCCGGACTCGCGGATCTGCTGCTCGACCGATCTGCGGTATTTGCCCTGCGGCTCCACGATGTGGAAATTGTACTTGCTGCGGCTCCGGTCTATATCAGGATTGCTGGCGTATTCCTCCTTGGTGCGCTCATCGTGAGCCTCGATCTGGCCGATGGCGGGACCCTTGTGCTTGAGAAAACGCAGAATGGCGTGTTGTGCCTGCTCCATCACTGCGGCCTCCGATCCTGGGGTTTCCAGCGTTTGGACCAGTAGCGGTCGCAGATGACGACGCCCATACGGAAGCTCTGCTTGCAGTCCTGGGTGCAGTCCCGGCAGATGGGGTTATATGTGATACGATTACGGCGGTTGAGGAAGAAAGACCATTCTTCCCGCCGCTTCTTGCTCATACGTGGCATTGTTACTCCTTTGCATACGATAATTGAGATTTGGTGTACCGGGAAGATTTCTGTATATTCCCGGTGTCATTTTGGCGATTATTCGGCGCTGTGAGCGCGTTTTCGCCTTTCCGCCAGGCCGGGACAACGGGGCGGCGAAAAGCGACATTTTGTATCTTATCGGGAGCATTGTGATCCCTCCTTCAGATTGGAATGAGAGGCAAAAAGCACCTACCGGGCGGCGGGCGCTTCATCATCCTCTGCAATAGTTATGTTGGATTTTTCAAAAAACGTGCAAATGGCAGGACAAACCCGTTTCAAAAAACAGGACAGCGCCTGTGAATGGACAGACACGCCATCCTCCCTCTGTGATAGTTATGTTGGATTTCGCAAAAAACGTGCAAATGGCAGGACAAGCTCATTTCAAAAAACAGGACAAGTGTGCTATAATGAGGAAAAACAAAAAACAGGACGGACAGTAATGGAACACAATATGCTGACGCTGGACTTCTGGCAAGATGCCGTGACATACGAGGGGCATACCGTGCCCACCGGCACCCTGGGATTCTCTGCTCTGAACATTCCAAAGGAAACAATCTCGACACTTGATAAACTGTGTGCCCCGCTGAACAGATTCATGGGGACACTCCGGGCAGGAATGCCGGAAGCGGAACTTCTCCCAGCAGCACGGGAAAGTGCGGTTCAAATATTGGATGCTCTTGTTGCCATCCCTCCATTTTCATATCTGGATCGGGATTTCTACGCAAAGGGCATAGAGGATGCTTTCACGACGGAGGGCATAGAGGACTTCCAAGCCTACACCCTGGCGCTTATGACCGGTGGGCTGAACGCGGAGACGACGGCGCAGCACCGTCGCGGTATTCTTCTGGGACGGCTGACCCCGGTACTGGCACAGCTTGGCTTCTCGCTGAGAGAATACAAGAAGGAAATGACCGCCTTTGCGGAAAAGTTGAACGGGTCGGAAGTGGAGCAGACCCCGAACGGCTTCGCGGCGTGCTTTGGGGAACACTTCAAATCGGAACAAAGCGGCTCATGGATGGACACCACCAACATCTCTGTGCAGTATGTGTCTGCCGTTCTGCCGGGAGACGAGACGCCCCGGCTGGTAAAGCGGATGCACTTTGTCTCTTTCGTGGGGATGCTCCGGGCCGATCTCTTTGAGGGGCTATGCGTGGGTCATGCCCCACGGAAGTGCCCTATTTGCGGGCGATGGTTTCTCACGACCAATGCGCGGCACACGAAATACTGCGGCGGCCTTGCGCCGGGGGACAAGCTGGGCAGGACCTGCCGCCAGATAGGGAACCTGCGCGGCCGGGAGCAGCGTGAACTGGCAGATGACCATCCGTTGAAGCTGATCTATGAGCGACGGCTGAATACCATAAACCGCAGCGTGAGCAGGGGGACACTGGATCGGGAGACCGCCGCAGCCATGAAGAAGCTGGCAAAGGACAAGCTGCTTCGAGCCATAAGCAACAGCGAGTATGCCAAGGGCGGCTATGCCCAGGAAATGGAGCAGGACGCTCTGATGGCGGAGGCGAAAAAGGTTCAATAAGCCATTGGGAAAATCATGGGAAGGGAGGTGCGCCGCCATGCTGGACGGATACACATGGGATATGACCGGCTACGTGCAAGAAAAAGGAATAACCACATGGGAGGCGGACCGTATCTTCCAACTGGACCCGGCCCCACCGGAGATGGTGCTGAACGATTACATATTGGCAGCGATAGAAAAGAAGAATCTGCTCTACTTCTCCTTTTTCCTCCATCACTAAGCCTCTAGAATGCGAAAACGCACGGAAAGGTCTTACGCCCTTCTGTGCGTTTTCGTCAGTAGTTCAACTATGCCATGACCATGCCGAAATGCCTCAATGCCTCGATGATTGCCGCTTCTTTCTCTGGCGGGCATTGGGGCTGCTTAACGTTCTCTGACTTGGGCTTATTGTAGTTCTCCCGTTCAATAATCCCACACTTCTGCTTAACCTGCGCGATGTAGAGGGAAGAGATTGTAAGGCCGCTGTGCTCTTTCACATAAGCCTTGATTTCCCCATAGGTCGCGCCTTTCTTGAAGCCGGACATATCCATATTCTCCAGAGAGAAATCGACCCTGATCTTGGTTGACTGGATTTCTCCCTTGGAAAGTTGAACAACCGTCTCCACATGGTGCGTACCGGGGAACATGTCCACCGCCATGGCGCGGCGGGGGACATAGCCCAGCGCGGTGAGGCGCTTCAGGTCCCGGGCCAGGGTGGCCGGGTCGCAGGACACGTACACGATTCTCTCCGACCACATGGCGGCCATGGCGGCCAGGACGGCCTCGTCCATGCCCTTGCGGGGCGGATCGGTGATGATCACGTCAGGGCGCAGGCCCCTTGCGGCCAACGCAGCCGCCACATCCTTGGCGTCGCCGCAGATATACTCCGCGTTATCAACGCCGTTGACGGCGGCGTTGCGCCGGGCGTTGACCACGGCGGCGGGGACGATGTCGCTGCCGATGATCCGGCGGGCGTCGCGGGCCACGGCCAGGCCGATGGCGCCGGCCCCGCAGTAGAGGTCCAGCACCGTCTTCCCGGCGGGCTGGGCGTACTCGCCTGCCAGCCGGTAGAGGGCCTCGGCCTGGGCGGTGTTCACCTGGAAAAAGGCGGAGGGGGACAACTCCAGACGCGCGCCGCAGATGCTCTCCCACACGGTCCCCTCGCCCCACAGCGTGGTCACGGGCCCGTTCAGCACCACGTTGCCGGGCTCCCCGTTCCGGCAGGCCAGCACCCCGGTCAGATCGGGGCACGCCTGCCGCAGCGCCCGGACGGCCCCGGCGGGCACGTCGCCGGCCGCCTCCACGCAGGCGGCGAAGTGGGTGGAGGTCCGCCGCAGATAGAGCCGGCGGATCAGCCCCCGGCCGGTGATCTCATCGTAGGCGGGCACGCCCTCCGCCTTCATCCAGGCCAGCAGCGCCGCCGCGGCGGCGTCGAAGGCCGGCGGCTGCAACAGACAGCGGGCAGCGGGGATCACCTGGTGGCTCCGGGAGCGGTAAAAGCCGCAGACCGGCCCGGGGGCGAAGTTATACACCGCCTTGTTCCGGTAGCCCTCCCGGGTGGGCGCGGGGAGGATGCCCTCCGCCCGCAGGTCCAGTCCGCCGATCCGCCGCAGGGCGTCGTTGACCCGCTCCAGCTTGCACGATGCCTCCAGCGCCCCGTCCATGTGCAGCGTGGCGCAGCCGCCGCACTGGCCAAAGACCGGGCAGGCGGGCTCGATCCGGTGGGGGGAGGGGACCAGCAGCGCCTCGCCCCGGCCCCACACGGCCGTGCGGGTGACCTTCACGATCCGCACCCGCCAGGTCTCCCCCGGCAGGGCGCGGGGCACGAACACCGCCCGCCCGCCGATCCGGCACACGCCCTCGGCCTGGGAGGTGAGGCCGTCCACCGCCGCGTCGTATATCTGGTTTTTCATCAGGACCGTTTCCATGGGCCCATTGTATCATACGGTGGGGGAAAATGGGCGGTTTTCTTCTGTTTTTGCCGGGGAAAATGCAGTTTTTCGCAAAAAAAGGTTGTCATATCCCGCGCAGTGTGCTACAATGACCGTAACTTTTGTTACTTATATTACTACGAGGTTACAAAATGAAGCTGCTGTCCCAGGGTATGATCCGTCTTCTTTGCGCAGCGCTGGCGGCGTCGATGCTGCTGGCGTGGGCGCCGGCCGCCCTTGCCGCGGAGGAGCCCGCCGCGCCGGAGACCGCCTCGGAGGAGGCGGCCGTGCCGGAGACGGAGGACCCCCTGTATCTGCGTTACAACAGCGGCGTGGCGGTGGCGGCCAAGGTCCCCTCCGCCTACCGGGACGTGACGCCGCGGGCCAAAAAGCCCTCGGAGACCCTGCGCAAGGGCGTAGACGTGTCCGCCTACCAGCTGAACAACATCGACTGGAAGAAGGTGGCCGCCTCCGGCGTGGAGTTCGCCATCGTCCGGGTGGGATACCGGACCATCAATTCCGGCGAGCTGATGACCGACAGCTGCTATGCCCGGAACCTGGCCGGTGCCAAGGTCGCGGGGCTACAGGTGGGGGCGTATTTCTTCTCCCAGGCCACCACCGTGGAGGAGGCCCGGGAGGAGGCCCGGGAGGCGGTCCGGCTGGTGAAGGGGTATGATATCGACCTGCCCATCGTCTTCGATCTGGAGGAGGTGGACGCCGGGACCTATCCCGACCGGCGGATGAAGCTGGCGGAGATGGATAACCAGCTGAAGACCGACATGTGCCTCGCCTTCTGCGAGGAGGTGGAGGACGCCGGCTACGAGAGCATGGTGTACTCCAACCCCTATATGCTCAACCACCACGTGGACCGCTCCCGGCTGGGTAGGCTCTGGCTGGCCCACTGGGCGTTCGAGAGCGACTATACCGGCGAGTATGAGTACTGGCAGTTCGGCGAGGGCGCCGTGGACGGCATCGCCACGTCCGTGGACCTGGACTTCTGGTTCGATCCCAGCGGAAAGCTGGCCCCTCCCACAGGGGAGGCGGTCCAGACCAGTCCCAGTCCGAGCCCCAGTCCCAGCCCCACGCCCGGCGGCGAGACGGCGCCCCAGCCGGAGGCGGCGAGCCCCTTTACCGACGTGCAGAAGGGCAGCTGGTACTACGACGAGGTCCTGCAGGCATACGATGAAAAACTGGTCAACGGCGTAGGCGGAGGGCTCTTCGCCCCGGAGCAGACGGCCAGCCGCGGCGCGGTGGTGACCATGCTCCACCGCATGGCGGGCACGCCCGCCCCGGGCGGCAGCTCCAGCTTCACCGACCTGACGGAGGATTACTACCGGGAAGCCGTGAACTGGGCGGCCTACAAGGGCATCGTCCGCGGCGAGACGGCGGAGCTCTTCTCCCCGGACGGGGCCATCGTCCGCGAGCAGCTGGCGGCCATGCTCTATCGCATGAGCGGCAGTCCCGCCGTCAGCGGAGATCTGTCCGACTACCCGGACGGCGGGTCGGTATCCGAGTATGCCCGCAGCGCCATGATCTGGGCGGTGAAGACGGGAGTGCTCACCGGCGACGCCGCCGGCACGCTGCGGCCGGGCGACACGGCCTCCCGGGCGGAGGTCTGCGCCATGCTGGTGCGGTATCTCGCGCTTGGATGATCTGAAAGAGCGGGACGCCGGCTGGCGTCCCGCCCGTTTTTGGAGAAAGGGCTTTTCTTTTCGACAAAAATAGGTTAGAATAACGATATTATGACAACTTGAGTGTGGTGGAGGGCATCTGTGAAGAGGAATGGTTTCGTCACCGGCGTGATGTATGTGGTGCTGGTGCTTTTGGTGGTAGGACTGGGATTCCTCCTGTTTTTCAACTATAGGGCCAACCGGGAGCAGATGGAGCAGATCCAGGCGGCGGAGGAGGCGGCCAGCGCCACGGCCACGCCCGCTCCCACGGCCACGCCCGCTCCCACGGCGGAGCCGGAGCGGACCGTGCAGACGCTGGATCTGGCCTTCGCCGGCGATCTGGTGGGCCAGGCGGGCCTGACCACCGACGCGCTGGTGGAGGAAGAGGCGGTCTATGACTTCTCCCACGAGCTGGCCGGCGTGCAGGCCAGCCTCGACCAGGCCGATCTGGCAGCCTGTACGCTCGTCAGCACCTTGTCCGACGGAGGCACCTACGACGCGTACGTGATGCCCTGGTCGGTGGCCACGGCGCTGAAGGACGTGGGCTTCGATCTGGTGAACGCGGCCACGGATCACGCGCTGGATAGGGGCGTCACGGGCCTGACGGCCACGGTGGACTATCTGAAAAACGCCGGGCTCACGGTGGCGGGGGCTTACAGCGCCAGCACAAGCCGTTCCCTGCCCGTGGCCCAGGTCAACGGGGTGAAGGTGGCCTTCCTCAGCTATACCTATGGCACCGCCGGCACCGGCGCGCAGCCGGTGTCCGTGGCGGACAGCAGCTGGTGCATCGACCTGCTGACCACGGACTACATGACCGACAAGCAGACGGTGGACTACGCCAAGATCGACGCCGATCTGGCGGCAGTGAAGGACGCAGGGGCGGACATGGTGGTCTCGTTCCTGTACTGGTGGGACAGCACCCAGTACTACACCGAGCCCCGGGAGCAGCAGACCGAGGTGGTGGATTACCTGTGCGAGCACGGGGTGGACGTGATCATCGGCGGCGGGGTGAAGGTGCCCCAGCCCATCGAGGTGCGCACCGTGGAGCGTGAGGACGGCAAGGCCAACTGCGTGATCTGCTACAGCCTGTCCAGCCTGATGAGCTGCTTCAACGACACCTATACGAACCTGTCGGCGGTGGTGGACGTGCAGATCAGCCGGGACACGGACAGCGGCGAGGTCTGGATCAGCGGCGTGAGCACCAAGCCCCTGTTCATGGTGGACACCGCCGATTACGGCGACGGGGCGGAGCTGGACTATAAATACCGGGTCCTGGACGCCTGGCAGGCGGTGGAGGACTATGAAAACGGTGCGTCCGGCGCCGTGACGGCGGAGATCTATGAGGCCGTCAAGACCGGCATCCAGGATCTGGACACCATCCTGGGGGCGGACTACGCCGCCCGGGAGGGCGGTCTGGCGGTGGACTTCCCCTATTAAAACAGGACCAGCGCCCCCAGATAAGTGAACACTGCGGCGATCGCGCCGCACAGCGCCCGGCCCGCAAGGTGCCGGGCGCAGCTTATGTCCGTGCCCGCCAGCACGCCCATGGTCTGGCAGTGGACGCTCAGCCCGCCCCAGCCCAGGATCAGAGCGGCGGCGGCCAGCGTCACGGGCTCCGGCGATGCGCCCGCCAGGGCGGCGATGCCGCCGCCCAGCTCGAAAAAGCCGGTGAACAGCGCCAGCGGCAGCCCGGCCAGATGCTCCTTCGCGCCGAGCACCGCCAGCAGCGCGGAAAACAGCACCACGTACCCGCACACGGTCATGGTGGAGGACACCGCCCTGGTCATGGCGGCGGTCAGGGCCTTGCCGAAGGGGAGGGGCTCCGGGTCCCGGCCGGTCCCGGCCGGCCCGCCGCCCTCTGCCCGGCCCCGAAAGAGCACCCCCACGGTCAGGGCCGCCAGCACGTGGCTGACATACAGCAGCGCCCCCGCCGCCGGGCTGTGGAAGACGCCGCCGGCGGCCCCCAGGATGAAGGCGGGGCCGGAGTTGTTGCAGAAGGCAGCCAGCCGCTGGCCCTCCTCCCGGCTCACCAGTCCCTGTCGGCGCAGGTCCGCCACCGCGCTGGCCCCCAGGGGATAGCCCCCCGTGACGCCCAGGAGGAAGGCCTGGGCCCCGGCGGGGCTGACGCGAAACAGCCTGGCGGCGGCGGAGCCCAGCTTACCGGTGAGCAGGTCCGGCAGGCCCAGCGCGCTCATCAGACCGCTCAGCACGAAAAAGGGCAGCAGCGACGGCGCCAGCGTCCGGGCGCAGACCGTCAGCCCCTCCCGGGCCCCCTGGGCCGCCTGGGCGGAGCATAGGATCAGGGCCGCGAACAGCCCCAGCGTGATGATGAGAGGCAGATGCTTTTTCATGGTCACAGTGTATGTCCCCACCGTCCTTTTTTGAACCGGCGGCGCATAAATTGTCCCGGGGGTGATCCCATGAAGGCAAAGCCGACCGCTGTACAAAGGATGCTCACCAGGCTGGATATCCCCCAGGAGGCGCTGACCGGCGCGCCCCGGATCACCATATCCGGGGACGGGCGGGTGCTGGTGGAGGGCCACCGGGGACTTTTGGAGTACGCCCGGGACCGGATCGCCGCGGCGGGGCCCGGCTGCAGGATCCTCATCAAGGGGGAGGATCTGGCCCTGGTGGCCATGGACCGGCGGGAGATGGTGGTCAGCGGCCGGCTGTGGGCGGTGGAGCTGGAATGAGCTGGGCGCGGTATATCACAGGCTGGGCGCTGCTGCGCGTCGCCGGCGCGGAGCCGGAGCGGGTGCTGCAGGCCCTGGCGGAGCGGAACGTGGTCTTCTGGCAGGCGACGCCGCCGGAGGAGCTGGAGCTCACCGTCCGGGTCCCGGACCGCTGGGCGGGGCGGGCGGTGCGCCTGGCGGAGAGCCTGGGCTGCGAGGGAGAGATCCTGGCGCGGCGGGGACTGCCCGCGCTGTTCCGGCAGCTTCGGCGGCGGACCATGCTGTGGGTCTGGGCCGCGGCGGTGGCGGCGGTGCTGTTCGTGGGCAGCGCCTATATCTGGCAGATCGGGATCGAGGGCAACGAGACCATCCCCGACCGGGTGATCCTGTCCGCCCTGCGCCAGTGCGGGGTGGACATCGGCGCGTTCTGGCCGGCCATGTCCCAGGACCAGGTGCGTAACAGCGTGATCCTGCAGGTGCCCGGCATCCGGTGGATGACCGTCACCATCCGGGGCGGCCACGCCCGGGTGATCGTCCGGGAGAGCCGGATCCCGCCCTGGCCGGTGCAGGAGCGGGAATACGTGCATATAACGGCTAAAAAAGCGGGGCTGGTGGAGGCCGTGTCGGCCCAGCGGGGCACGGCCCTGACGGAGCGGGGTCGCATGGTCCTGCCGGGGGAGGTGCTCATCGGCGGCTACGCCACCGGCCGCGGCGGGGTGCAGGGCCCGGTGCGGGCCATGGGCGGCGTCACGGCCCGGACCTGGTACGAGCTGACCTGCCGGACGCCGGACACGGCCCAGGAAAAGACCTATACCGGCCGGCAGCGGAGCCATTGGACCCTGATCGTCGGAAAAATCAGGATAAATTTTTTCAAAGGCAGTAGTATTTGCCCGGCCGGATGTGATAAAATCATAGAGAGCTATCCCCTGGCGGTGGGGGAGCTGTTCACCCTGCCGTTCACCCTGGAGCGGGCGGTGTATCGGGAATACGACGCGGTGCCCGTACCGGCGGACCGGGGCCAGGAGATGCGCTCTGTGCTGGAGGACTATCTGGCCTGGCAGATCGGCCCGGACGGGGAGACGCTCTCCGCCCGTACCACCGCCTCGTCATCGGGCGGCGCCCAGGACGTGACCCTGCGGGCGGAGTGCCGGGAGCAGATCGGCGGCGAGACGCCTCTCACGGAAGAGGACCTGGCCTGGATCAGAGAGAAAATACCACAGACAGAGGAAAACGGACCATGACAGAGAGAACCATCAATGTGGACCGGATGGAGAACGTGATCAGCGTGTTCGGCTCCTTCGACCAGAACCTGCGCATCATCGAGACGGAGCTGGGCGTGTCCATCACCAACCGGGACGGCGCGCTGAAGATCGCGGGCGACGCGGAGGACGTCATGCACGCGGAAAAGGCCATCGACGGGCTCCTGTCCCTGGCTGGGAGAGGGGAAGCCATCGACGGACAGAACGTCCGGTACATCATCAAAATGGTCCTGGCCGGTCAGGAGGAGCGGATCGGGGACCTGGCCCGGGGGGTGATATGCGTCACCGCCAAGGGCCGGCCCGTCAAGCCCAAGACCATCGGCCAGAAGACATATGTGGACGCCATCAAAAACAACACCGTCACCCTGGGGGTGGGCCCCGCCGGCACCGGCAAGACCTATCTGGCCGTGGCCTGCGCGGTGGCGGCCTTCCGGGAGAAGCGGGTCAACCGGATCGTGCTGACCCGCCCGGCGGTGGAGGCCGGCGAGCGGCTGGGCTTTCTGCCCGGGGACCTGCAGAGCAAGGTGGACCCCTACCTGCGGCCGCTGTACGACGCGCTGTTCGATATGCTGGGAGCGGAGACCTACAACAAATACCTGGAGCGGGGCGACATCGAGGTGGCGCCCCTGGCCTATATGCGGGGCCGGACCCTGGACGACAGCTTCATCATCCTGGACGAGGCCCAGAACACCAGCCGGGAGCAGATGAAGATGTTCCTCACCCGCCTGGGCTTCGGCTCCACGGCGGTGATCACCGGGGACGTGACCCAGATCGACCTGCCGGCGGACAAGGTCTCCGGCCTGAAGGAGGCCGTGCGGGTGCTGGAGGGCGTGGAGGACATCGCCATCTGCCGGCTCACCGGCGCGGACGTGGTGCGCCATGTGATCGTGCAGCGCATCATCGAGGCATACGAGCGCCACGCCAAGGACGAGCCCGCCGTGAAATACCGGCCCAAGGGCAAGCCGGGCCCCGGAGGACATCGCTGATGGAGAAGCTGAAGCTGTCGCTGCGGTGTGAAAACGGGGTGAAGTGCCCGCCGGAGCTGCGCAAGCGGATCAAGGCGGCCGCCCGGGCCGTGCTGGACGCGGAGCAGGTCGGGGGGCCCTGCGAGCTGAGCGTGCTGCTGACGGACGACGGGGGCATCCAGACCATCAACCGGCAGTTCCGGGACGTGGACAAGCCCACGGACGTGCTCAGCTTCCCCCTGGGGGACGACGATCCGGACACGGGCCGGTATCTGCTGGGGGACATGGTGCTGAACGTCTCCCGGGCGGAGGAGCAGGGCGCCGCGTTCGGCCACGGGGCGGACCACGAGATCAGTTACCTCACCGTCCACAGCGTGCTGCATCTGCTGGGCTACGACCACGTGGACGAGGGACCGATGAAAAGGCAGATGCGCGCCCGGGAGAAGGCCGTCATGGCCGTACTGGAGCCGGATACGAAAACGGAGGAATGAGATGACAACGAAAACGGCTATGATCACCATCTGCGGCCGGCCCAACGTGGGCAAGTCCACGCTGACCAACGCCCTGGTGGGGGAGAAGATCGCCATCGTCTCCCCCAAGCCCCAGACCACCCGCACCCGCATCCTGGCGGTGGCCAGCCGGGGGGACACCCAGTTCGTGTTCGCCGACACCCCGGGCTTTCATCGGGCCAGGACCAAGCTGGGCAATTACATGGACGACGTGGTGCGCCAGAGCGTGGCGGACGTGGACGCGGTGGCGCTGCTGGCCGAGCCGGTGGCCCAGGTGGGGGACATCGAGAAAAAGCTCATCGCCCGCATCCGGGAAAACGGTGTGCCGGCGGTGCTGGCCATCAACAAGGCGGACACGGTGGAGGATAAGCGCGCCCTGCTGCCGGTGATCGCCGCCTACAGCCAGGCCTATGATTTCGCGGCCATCGTGCCCATCAGCGCTAAGACCGGCGACGGGGTGGAGGAGCTTTTGGAGGAGCTGGACAAGTTCGCCCAGCCCGGGCCGGCGCTGTTTCCCGACGACGTGATCAGCGACCAGCCGGAAAAACAGATCTGCGCCGAGATCATCCGGGAAAAGCTGCTGCTCACCCTGGACCAGGAGATCCCCCACGGCACCGCCGTGGTGGTTACAAAGTTCGCCGAGCGGGACGACGGCAGCGATATCATCGACATGGATGTGACCATCTACTGCGAAAAGCAGTCCCACAAGGGCATCATCATCGGCAAAAATGGCGCCATGCTCAAGCGCATCGGCCAGCTGGCCCGCCATGACATCGAGGACTTCATGGGCACGAAGGTGTTTTTGCAGACCTGGGTGAAGGTGAAGGAGAACTGGCGGGACTCCGAGGCGCTGCTGCGAAATTTTGGCTTCACCGACCAGTGATGAAACGCGCCCGCCTGTGGCAAACTAAGGCCACGGGGTGATCGAATTGAGACAGGACCTGCTGTGGGAGCTGTTTGAGGATACGGGCGACCCGCTGTGCTGGGTGATGTACCGCGCATGGAGCGACGGGGACTTTTCGTCGGGGAGCGAAGGCCGGTCAGGCCGAGCCGCGCGGCATTCCCGCGTGTGAGATCCAAAAGCCGCAGGACGCAGGCTTTTGGATCATGCCGGCGGGATCCATTCCCGCCGAGCAGATCGGATCAAAATACGGGCGACCCGCTGTGCTGGGTGCTATACCGGCGCGCCGGGTCGCAATGACGGGACACGGTACATAGAATGTTTGTGACGGTAAAGGGCCTGGTGCTGCGCCAGGTGCGCTATAAGGAGGCGGACCGCATCCTGACCCTCCTGACGGATACGGAGGGCAAGCTCACCGTGAAGGCCCGGGGAGCGCTGCGCAAGGGCAGCAAGATGGCGGCGGCCAGCCAGGACCTGTGCTATGCCGAGTTCACCCTCTTCGGCAACCGGGGGAAGTGGACCGCCGACGAGGCCAGCACCCTGGAGCAGTTTCTGGGTCTGCGGGAGGATATCGCCCAGCTGGCCCTGGGGGCCTATTTCGCCGAGATGCTGGACACGGTCTGTCCCGAGGAGCAGCCGGCGGGCGGGGCCCTGCAGCTGGCGCTGAACGCCCTGTACGCCCTGAGCCGGGGCATCTATACGCCGGAGCATGTGAAGGCGGTGTTCGAGCTGCGGCTGCTGTGCCTGGAGGGGTTCCAGCCGGAGGTGGAGGCCTGCGGCGTGTGCGGCCGGACGGAGATGGACGGGGCCATGTTCTCCCCGGCCTCCGGCATGACCCACTGCGCCGGGTGCGCGCCCGGCTCCGCGGGGGCGTCGGTGGCGCTGGACGGGCCGGCCCTGGCGGCGCTGCGGCACATCGTGGCGGCGCCGGCGAAAAAGGAGTTCTCCTTTGCCATCCCGGAGGATTCGCTGGAGCGGCTGGGCCGGGCGGCGGAGCTGTTCGCCCGGTATCAGTTGGATAGGAACTTTTATTCTCTCGACTATTGGAAGAGCGTCAAATGAACCTGTACGAAAAATCCTTACAGACCATCGAGCTGCCGGCGGTGCTGGAGCTGCTGGCGGCCAAGGCATCCTCCGAGGGGGCCAAGGCCATGGCCCGGGCGCTGCGCCCGGCGGCGGAGGCGGGCCGGGTGCGGGAGCGCCTGGCGGAGACCACCTGCGCCAAGACCATGGAGGAGACAAAGGGCAGCCCCTCCTTCTCCGGGCTGAAGGACGTGCGCCCGTCCCTGGCCCGGGCGGACCGGGGCGGCATGCTCAACACCCGGGAGCTGCTGGACATCGCGGGGGTGCTGTTCTGCGCCCGGGCGGTGGCGTCCTATGCCTCCGGCCGGGGGGACTGCGGCGTGCTGAAGCGGTACTTCACCGCCATCAGCCCCAACCGGTTTTTGGAGGAGAA
>CANQSF010000040.1 GCA_947626345.1 uncultured Oscillospiraceae bacterium
ATCAACCTGACCATCGAGGACGGCGACTTCATGACCCTGCTGGGTCCCTCCGGCTGCGGCAAGACCACCACCCTGCGCGTGGTGTCCGGCCTGGAGCGGCCCCAGAACGGCACCATGACCATCGACGGCGAGGAGATGATCAACGCGGACCTGGCCTACTTCGCCGAGCCCAGCAAGCGGGGACTGAACCTGGTGTTCCAGTCCTACGCCCTGTGGCCCCACATGACCGTGCGCAACAACATCGCCTTCGGCCTGAAGATCCAGAAGCTGCCCAAGGCGGAGGTGGAGAAGCGGGTGGCCGACTCCCTGCGCATGATGCGCATCGAGGAGTACATCGACCGCTATCCCAACGAGCTGTCCGGCGGCCAGCAGCAGCGTGTGGCCATCGCCCGCGCCGTGGCCTCCAACCCCAAGCTGCTGCTCCTGGACGAGCCGCTTTCCAACCTGGACGCCCGCCTGCGTGTGGACATGCGCTCGGAGTTGCAGCGCATCCACCGGGAGCTGGGCACCACCGTCATCTACGTCACCCACGACCAGGTGGAGGCCCTGACCATGTCCACCAGGATCGCCCTGTTCAAGGCCGGCGAGATCAGCCAGGTGGCCACCCCCATAGACCTCTATATGAACCCCATCGACCTGGAGGCCGCCGACTTCATCGGCAACCCCCGCATCAACTTCCTGGAGGGCACCGGCCATATGGACGGGGCAAAGCTGCATGTGACCTGCGAGCTGGCGGAGTATGAGTTCGACCGCTCCGACATGACCGAGCAGGAGATCCCCTCCGGCGATTTCCCCGTGGTGGTGGCCATCCGCCCCGAGCAGATCCATCTGACCACGGAAAAGAGCACCGACGGCATCCCCGTGAAGGTGTATGCCAACCAGCCCGCCGGCTCCGAGACTCTGGTGAGCCTGCAGGGCGCGGGCGGCAGCGACTTTTTGGCCAAGGAGATCGGCCTGGCCCACTACGACATCGACCAGACCGTGTACGCCCACATCGCGCCGGAGAAGATCAACATCTACGACGCCAAGAGCACCAAGCTCATCAAGCGCACCCGGTAACGGCCCCGGTTTCTGACGCCGCCCCGGCGGCGAGGAAATACAGCGACCAAAGCGAACCGTTTAGATCCACACAGTCAAAAAACCAACGCGACAATATGAAAGGAGAACTGAACCCATGAAAATGAGCAAGATCCTGGCCCTTCTTCTGGCGCTGGCGATGGTGCTGAGCCTGGCCGCCTGCGGCGGCAGCGGCAGCAGCAGCGAGCCCGCTGCGGACGAGGGCGGCGCGTCTGCCGCCGAGGGCAGTGAACCCGCAGCCGAGCCCGCTGAGGAGGGCGGCGAGCCCGAGGCAGAGCCTGAGGCTGAGCCCGCCGACGAGGGCGGACTGAACGTGGAGGACTCCGCGTTCTTCGGCCCCATCTACGACGAGTGGAGCGAGATGACCTCCGATGAGCTCTATCAGGCGGCCCTGGACGAGGCCGACGGCGAGCCCATCCGCATCTACGCCACCTCCTCCAAGATGCTGAAGGTGGAGGAAGACTTCGAGGCCCAGTATCCCGGGCTGGATCTGGAGATCCAGGACCTGGACAACGACGAGGTCATCGAGAAGTGCCGCCTGGAGGTGGACTCCGGCAACGTGGCGGGCGACGTGATGCAGGCCAAGGACGTGAGCGGCGACGTGTTCTTCGGTTTCTATGAGGAGGGCTACTGCAGCGCCTTCTATCCCAAGGACATCTGCGAGCACATCGACGAGACCGCCCTGCGCTTCGGCTATCCTCTGTACACCTCTCAGAGCTTCTGGTACTACAACACCGCGGAGTATCCCGACGGCCAGCCCATCCACAACTGGTGGGAGATCATCGAGACCAACGAGGACGGCACCCCCAAGTGGAAGCTGTTCACCAAGGAGATCGCCGAGGAGACCGCTTATATGTCCCTGTTCACCAGCTTCATCGTCAACGCCGACCAGATGGAGCAGGCCTATGAGGACCTGTACGGCGAGCCTCTGGAGTACACCTATCCCACCGACGGCAGCTGGGAGTTCGAC
Source organism: uncultured Oscillospiraceae bacterium (assembly GCA_947626345.1). GTDB lineage: Bacteria > Bacillota > Clostridia > Oscillospirales > Oscillospiraceae > CAJOIG01. Next base: position 2,048 of record CANQSF010000040.1, read on the forward strand.
TTCAGCCAGTATGAGAACAACGCCGGCGTGGAGTACCTGTGGCGCTTCACCCAGCTGGCCGACACCATGACCTTCATCGGCGACGGCGACGAGCTGGTCCAGGCGGTGCATCTGTCCGCCAACGGCCCCACTCTGGCCCTGGCCTCCGCCGGCAAGATCGAGAACCAGGAGGAGTCCGGCTACAACATCGCGTGGCTGACCAACCTGGAGCCCTATACCGGCCTGCAGAACTATGAGTGCCTGTACGTGGTGGAGGGCTGCCCGCACCCCGCGGCCGCCCGCCTGTTCATCCGCTGGCTGACCGGCGACACCAACGGCGACACCGATGGCCTGAAGCCCTTCCAGAAGACCGGCAACTGGGTGGTCCGCGATGACATCGAGGACGAGGATAACCCCGTGCCTCTGAAGGATACCGGCGCCATCGACTCCGATCTGGCCGCCATCTACACCACCTTCCTGGACGCCCAGGATATGTGGATCCAGTGGGAGCACAGCGCTCTGAACGGCTGATCTGAGACCATAGGAAGAAAGCATTGAACGGACCCCGCGCGGCAGACCGAGCCGCCTGCCGCGCGGGGCTTTTTTTGCCGCGGCGCGGGGAGGTGGTCCCATCGTGGCCAGACAAGAGGATCAGTTCGACCGGCAGATCCGGGACGCGGAGCGGGAACGGGACCGGCAGGCCCGCCAGGAGAAGTGGGCCAAGCGGGAGAAGAAGTTCTTCCGCACCTTCCTGTTCACCGAGGACGGCAAGCCGAAGAGCAGCTTCGGCATCTATACCTTCTGCCTGAGCTTCGTGTTTTTGGGCGTGGACGGGCTGATCTACGGCCTGGTGATCGACGCCCTGTACCCCCACATGGGCGCGTGGCCCACGGCGGCGGCCAACCTGGTCCAGTCCCTGGCGGCCACGGCGCTGACGCTGGTGGCCCCGCTGCTCATCCACCGCCTTTGCAAGGATAAGCGGCTGGCCTTCGGCAGCTATCTGTGGCTGGCGGCGTATGCCGTGGCGGTGATCATCGCCATGGCGGTGTTCCTCCGGGGGACCGGCGCCATGGGGGCGTTTTTGGTGTTCTTCGGCTGGTTCGTGGCCATCCCGCTGGCGGTTGGACTGGCGGCGACGGGGCTGCTGTGCCGCCGGGACCACCATCCCGCGGCGTCCCAGCAGGAGGAGAAGCCCTGGAAGAAATATACGGACAGGCGCTGAGTCGCCCGTCCCGGAAAGGACGGCCGGGCTCGCCCGGCGGGAGAGAAGATATGATCACGACCGTAATGTTCGATATGGGCGGGACGCTGGAGGATATCTTTGTGGATGAGGCGTCCGACAAGGAGGCCGTCCGCAAGCTGGACGAGATGCTCCGCGGCTGGGGGATGGACCCCGGCGTGGACCTGGATACGCTCCGGGACCGGGTGACCCAGGGCTGGGTCCGGTACGGCCGGTTCCGCGATCCCAGCGATATCGAGCTCAAGCCGGAGGAAATCTGGTGCGGCTATGTGCTGACGGACTTCGGCTTCCCCCGGGAAAAGCTGGCGCCCCACTGCGAGCAGATCGCCCACATGTGGGAGGTCACCCACTATCACCGGGCGCTCCGGCCCCGGGTGGCGGAGATGCTCTCCGGGCTGAAGGGCCTGGGGCTGAAGCTGGGCGTCATCAGCAACACCGCTGCCCTCTATCAGGTGTTCGACAGCCTGCGGGAATACGGCATCCGGGACTTCTTCCAGGATGTGACCCTGTCCTCCATCACCGGCGTGCGCAAGCCCTGCCCGGACATCTTCCGGGTGTCCATGTACCAGCTGCAGTCGGAGCCGGCGGAGTGCGTATACGTGGGGGACACCGTGTCCCGGGACATCATCGGCTCCAAGCGGGCGGGCTTTGCCGCCGCCATCCAGATCGGCTCCAAGCTGACCGGGGAGAAGGACGCGGGCATCCACCGGGAATTCGAGCCGGACTATCTGATCGAGGACATCTACGACGTATATCCCATCGTGAAACAGCTCCTGGAGGCCCGCTGAGGGCCGCCGGACGGGAAAAAACGCCCCTGCGGCGCCGGGGAAGCGGCACGGCAGGGGCGTTTTCCTATATGGCTCTTCGGGTCAGTCCGCCCGCTCCAGCGCGGCGCAGGAGCTGCGCTCGATGAGGGTGGGCAGCAGGATGCGGTGGGAGTAGCCGGCCAGCTCGCTCTGGATCTTGTCCAGGAGGCTGTCCACCGCCACGGAGGCCATCATCTTCTTGGGCTGCTCCACCGTGGTCAGGTTGATGCGGGGCAGACCGCTGTCCCGGATGTTGTCGAAGCCCATCAGGGAGATGTCCTCGGGGATGCGTATGCCCTGCTCCTCCGCCGCCTGCATGATGCCCAGGGCGTTGGTGTCGGTGGCGGCGAAGATGGCGGTATAGCTCTTCTCCTGGGCGAAAAGCTGCTTGGCCAGCTGGTAGCCGTACTTGATGGAGGTGGCGGGGAAGGCATTGTTGCAGTACTGGGCGGTCAGGCCCAGGTCCTTGCAGGCCGCGGCGTAGCCCTCTGCCCGCAGCTGGTGGGTGGTGCTGCCCCGGCGGCGGCCGAAGTAGAGGATGTCCCGGTGGCCCAGGTCATACAGGTACTGCACGCCGATGTAGGAGCCCCGGTAGTTGTCCACGGACACGTAGCTCTCCGGCACCTCCCGCAGGTTCTCCCCGATGAACACCGTGGGGATCTGGCTCAGATAGGGCCGCAGGGACTCATAGCTCTCCGGCCCGGCGGGGAAGATCATCACCCCGTCCACCTGCCGGCCGATCATCAGCTCGAACAGCTCCCGCTCCTGGTCGATGTTCCGGGAGGAGTTGCACAGCACGATGTTGTAGCCCCGGGCCCGGGCCTGCCGGTCGATGTGGTAGGCCAGCTCCGACATGAAGGGGTTGTTCACATCCGTCAGGATCAGGCCCAGCAGCTTGGTGCTCTTCATCACCATGGCCCTGGCCACGGTGTTGGCGGTGTAGTTCATCTCCTTGCACAGCTGCAAAATGCGCTTGCGGGTCTCGGCGCTGATCTCCGGGCTGCCGGAGAGGGCCCGGGAGACGGTGGAGTAGGAGACGTTGGCCGCCTTGGCGATATCTTTGATGGTGACGTTTTTCATGACGCTCCTCCGGGCGGAAATGATGTACAAGTATTTTCGTTGATATATTGTAATTCTTTTCTCGGAGAAATGCAAGATTTTTTTGCGATTTGCGGGATCTTTGCGCCGGAAGCGCCCTTTGCGGGCCGCGGCGGCCCGGTATGAGAGCCTGTGCGGCGGGGAAGGGGAAGGGGCCGTCATCCCCGATAGCTCTAGGAATATGGGCGCAAGGCGGCCCTCCCGGCGAGGGGGAGAGAAAAACTGATTCTTACCCTTGACAAACGGCGTGGGATAGGGTAGAATCAGAATCGGAAATAATCCGCAAACGTTTGAGTTATATCAGGACATCACAGGAAAGGACGGTGCAAATTATGATCCGTGCGGTACTGTTCGATATGGGCGGCACGCTGCACACCTCCTTCTCGCCCCCGGGGCAGGCGGAGTGGTTCGCCCGGCGGCTCATGACCCGGCTGGCCGATTACGGCATCACGCTGGACGCCGCGCCGGAGACGCTGGCCCGGCAGCTGCATGAAAATGGGGAGGAATACAAGCACTGGTCCGAGGAGCACCTGCGGGAGCTGCCCCAGGCGGAGATGTGGAGCCAGTTCTATCTGAAGGAATACGGCCTGGCGCCGGAGACGCTGGAGCCCATGGCGGAGGAGCTGAGCTTCCTGTATGACTACGAGCGGACCCGGTGCATGCGCCGGCCCCACCTGCGCCAGACCATGGACGCGCTGCGGGCCATGGGCCTGCGGCTGGGGGTCATCAGCAACGTCACCAGCCGGACGGTGATGCCCCAATACCTGGCGGAGTACGGGCTGGACAGCTACATGGACTGCGTGCTGCTCAGCTGCACCGCCGGCTCCCGCAAGCCGGACCCGGCCATCTTCCGCATGGCGGAGCGGGCCATGGGCCTGGCTCCGGCGGAATTCGCCTACGTGGGCGACACCATCAGCCGGGACGTGCGGGGCGTGCGCAACGCCGGATGGCGTCTGGCCATCCAGATCGCCAACCCCTCCGTGGCCCACCGGGACGTGGGCCTGGAGCATATCCGGCCCGACTACCTCATCCACGACCTGGCGGAGATCCCCGACATCATCCGCCGGGAGAACGAAACCGAGACGCCGTGAGCCGGCGCTCATGAGAAAAACGACAGGGAGGAAAGACGATGAACCACAATATCGACACCATTTTCTTTGACGTGGGGGCCACGCTGCGGTACGTGGTGGAGGACCCCGAGTTCGCCATGGCGGCCGACATGGAGCTGATGCGGTTGGTGGGCGCCACGGAGAGCCACGACGAGTTCTTCGCCAAGCTGAACGAGAATTGGAAGGCCTACCGCAAGTGGGCCAAGACCGTGCTGCTGGACGTGTCGGAGATGGAGCTGTGGCTGCAGTATCTGCTGCCGGACTACCCCGCCGAGCGCGTCGCCCCCCACGCGGCGAAGCTGACTCGCCTGTGGCGGGACCACGACGGCCGCCGGGTGCCCCATGACGACGTCAAGCCCACCCTGCTGGAGCTGCAGCGCCGGGGCTATAAGCTGGGCATCATCGCCAATACCATCACCGAGACGGAGATCCCCGACTGGATGTGCCACGACGAGGTGGCCGGCTGCTTCAAGACGGTGATCCTCTCCTCCAAGGTCCGCCTGCGCAAGCCGGATCCGGCCATCTACCTGCTGGGCGCCCGGTGCATCGGCTCCGTGCCGGAGGACTGCGCCTACGTGGGCGACAACCCGGTCCGGGACGTGGAGGGAGCGGTGGACGCCGGCTTCGGCGCCATGATCCTCTATGAGAACGCGGGCACCGCCGACCGGGAGGGCAAGGCCCCCACCGTGCTGCCCGATTACACCATCCGGGCCATCCGGGAGCTGCTGGACCTGTTCCCGCCCCGGGATTGAGGGGACGGCCATGGAGAAGATCAAGGGCGTATTTTTTGACCTGGGCGGCACGCTGCGCATCCTCTACGACGAGCCGGAGCACCGGGCCGCGGCCCGGGCCCGGATGGCCCAGCTGGCCGGAGCCAGCGACGTGGACGGCTTCATCGACATGGTGGAGGAGCGGTATAAGCCCTACCGGGACTGGGCGCTGACGGCCAACCGGGAGTGCGGCGACTATGATTTGTGGGCCAAGTGGCTGCTGCCGGAGCTGGGGGAGGAGAAGCTGCAGGCCATCTGCCATGAGATGACCTTCCAGTACCGCCAGATCAAGGGCAAGCGGTATCTGGTGGAGGGCGGCCTGGAGGTCATCAAGACCCTGAAGGCGCGGGGCTATGCCCTGGGCATCATCAGCAACCTGATCGGCGAGAACGAGATCCCCGACTGGCTGCGGGAGGACGGGCTGGAGAGCTATTTCGACGCGGTGGTGCTGTCCTCCGTCTGCCACATCCGCAAGCCGGATCCGGCCATCTACCGCATGGGCTGCGAGGCCATGGGCCTGGAGCCGGGCCAGTGCGTGTCCGTGGCGGACAACCTGGACCGGGACATCACCGGGGCCATCGCCGCTGGGGTGGGGGCCAACATCCTGTTCATCAGCCCCGAGAAGCTGGCCAAAAAGACCATCACGGACGAAAACCGGCCGGATTACATCGTGCACAAGTTCATCGACATCCTGGACCTGCCGATCCTGCAGTGAGGAGGACATGACATGGATAAAAATATCAACACCATATTCGTGGACCTGGGGGACACCTTCCGGGTGATCCGCCCGGACGAGGCGTATATGCTCCAGGCCAAGACCGAGATCCGGGACCTGCTGGGCGCGGACGCGGACCCCATCGAGTTTTATAAGACCGTCATCGAGCCCCGGTACGACAAGTACCGGGAGTGGGCGCTGCACTTTTACTGCGAGGCGCCGGAGAAGGTGCTGTGGACCCGGTGGCTGGCCTATGACTTCCCCAAGGAGCGGGTGGAGGCCGCCGCTGGCAAGCTGACATACGCCTACCGCCGCACCAAGGGCGAGCGTGTGGTCACCGAGGGCGGCGCGGACACCGTCAAGGAGCTGACCAAACGGGGCTACACCATGGCCATCGTCAGCGACCTGGTGGGCGTGAACGAGGTGGACGAGTGGCTGGACCGGGACGGGCTGCGGCCCTACTTCAAGAGCGTGCAGCAGTCCTCCCTGTGCCTGATCCGCAAGCCCCATCCGGCCATCTACTACTACGCCCTGGAGGAGACCGGGGCGGACCCGGCGCGGACCTGCTTCGTGGGGGACAACCTGGACCGGGACATCGTGGGCGCCAAGGCCGCCGGCCTGGGCATGACCATCGGCGTGCGCTACCCCGGCAAGAAGCACCAGGCCGTCACCGAGGAGAATAAGCCGGACGCGTTCATCACGCACTTTACCCAGCTGCTGGACATCTTCCCGCCGCTGGTCTGAGGAGGAGAGGACTATGGATAAGACGTTTCACGGAGGCCAGGCCCTGGCCAGAGCGGTAGAGGCCGCCTACGCCCAGGGGGGCACCGATTACAGCCTGGAGCCCATGGTGCTGGAGGATGGGACCGGCGCGGCCGTGGGCCGCATCCAAAACGGCGACCACGTGATCTTCTGCTGCCGCCGGGGCGAGCGGGAGGTGGAGCTGACCGAGGCCTTCACCGACAAGGACTTCCCCCACTTCGCCCGGCCGGACATGGGCGAGCTGGAGTTCGCCATCATGACCATGTACCACGAAAAGCTGAAGGATCTGCCCATCGCCTTCGCGCCGGAGCGGGTGCAAAAGCCCCTGGCCCAGGTGATCAGCGAGGCGGGCCTGCGGCAGTTCCACTGCTCCGAGTCGGAGAAGTTCGCCCATGTGACGTTCTTCTTCAACGGCGGCGTGAACCAGCCCTTCCCCGGGGAGACGGACCTGCGGGTGCCGTCCCCCAAGGGCATCCCCTTCGACCAGAAGCCGGAGCTGAGCCTGCCGGAGGTGTCGGAAAAGGTGAAGGCCGCCGTGGACGAGGGCTATGACTTCATCCTCACCAACTTCGCCAACGGCGACGTGATCGGTCACACCCAGAACACCGAGGCCAAGATCAAGGCCGCTTCCATCGTCAGCTCCTATGTGCGCGACGCGGCGGAGTATGGCAAGGCCCACGGCTACGTGGTGGCGGTCACCGCCGACCACGGCAACATCGAAAAGCTCTACACCAAGGACGGCAAGCCCGACGGGGCCCATACCACCAACCTGGTGCCCTTCATCGTGCTGGACCCCCAGGGCCGGGCCATGACCCTGCGGGACGGCCGGCTGGGGGACGTGGCCCCCACGGTGCTGAGCGTGCTGGGCCTTGAAAAGCCGGCGGAGATGACCGGCGAGAGCCTGATCGTGTCCGGGGACATCACCAATAAAAAGATGATGCTCATCATCCTGGACGGCTGGGGCTTCGGCACCGGCGACGAGGGCGACGCCCTGTTTTTGGCGGACACCCACGACTGGGACGCGCTGCTGGCGGCCTATCCCAACAGCAAGCTGCGGGCCTCCGGCGAGGACGTGGGCCTGAAGGCCGGCAAGGCGGGCAACTCCGAGGCCGGCCACTCCAACCTGGGCGCTGGGCGCATCGTGGCCCAGGACGACGTGCGCATGGACAACGCCATCAAGGACGGCTCCTTCAGCCGCAACCCCGTGTTCCTGCGCTTCATCGAAAACGCAAAGAAGGGCGGCGCGCTGCACCTGATCGCCCTGCTGACGGAGAAGTCCAGCCACGGCTGCATCGACTACCCCCTGATGCTCACGGAGATGGCCGAGGGCGTGCCGGAGATCTACATCCACGTGATCTTCGACGGCCGGAGCACCGAGCCGGGCAGCGCCCCAGCGCTGCTGCGGATGGTGGACGAGAAGCTGGCGGCTATGGGCCGGGGCGTGATCGTGGACGGCATCGGCCGGGGCATCGCCCTGGACCGGGACGGCAACTACGGCCGCATCGAGAAGGCGTACCGTTCCCTGGTGGACGGCCAGGGTGCCCGGTACCGGGCGTGAGGAGGACCGATGAGCACCTATGATCTGATGATCGTCGGCCCGGCCACCCGGGACAAAAACACCGACTATACCGGCCGGGAGGAGCTGATCGTGGGCGGCGCCGTCACCTACTGCACCCCCGCCGCCATGGCCGCGGGCGCCCGCGTCTTCGCCGCCGTGAAGGCGGCCCCCACGGACCGGGACGTGCTGGAGAGCTTCCACATGGACGCCGCCGACATGGCGCTGCTGCCCTCCTCTGTGACCACGCTGATGAGCAACGTATACTTCACCGCCGACCGGGAGCGCCGCCGCTGCGGCTGCCAGGCCCAGTCCGACCCGGTGACGCTGGAGGAGATCCCCGACGTGCCCTGCAAGCTGTACCACCTGGCGGGGCTGCTGTACGGCGATTTCCCCAACAGCCTCATCGAGGGGCTGCACGCCCGGGGCATGGTCTCCGCCGACGCCCAGGGGTTTTTGCGCCACAACGAGGGCGGCGAGCTGCGCTTCCACGACTGGGCGGACAAGATGAAGTATCTGCCCTACATGGACGTTTTCAAGACCGACGCCGCCGAGGCGGAGATCCTCACCGGTCTGACGGACCGGGAGGCCGCCGCCAAGCAGCTTTACGCCTGGGGCGCCAAGGAGGTCATGGTCTCCCACAACAGCGAGATCATGGTCTACGACGGCCACGGGACCTACACCTGCCCCATCAAGGCCCGGAACCTCTCCGGCCGCACAGGCCGGGGCGACACCACCTTCGGCTCCTATCTCGCCATGCGCCTGACCGGCGCGGACGTGCCCGCGGCGCTGGAATACGCCACCGCCTGCGTGTCCCTCAAGATGGAGACCCCCGGCCCCTTCCGGGGCACGCGAGCCGATGTGGAGAAGTACATCGAAGAGTTTTATAAGTAAACAGCGCACAAAAACAAGGCGCGGTGCTCAAGCTGAGCACCGCGCCTTGTTTTCCTGATGCGGAGACTTTCCTTAATCCCGAAAATCAAATAGCTCCTTTGGCGTTATTTCCAGGATATCGCAAAGCTTGAAAATGACATCGAAGGAAACGCCGACATTTCCCAATTCGATGGCGCTGATATGACTGCGGTCGATGTCGGCCAGCTCCGCAAGCTGGAGCTGCGTTAAACGCTTGCGCTTGCGATAGTAGACGACGTTCAGACCGAATTTTTCATATAAACCTTTGTATTCCGGCTTCACATGTCTCACCCCCATATAATTCTAGGGACAGTGCGGCCTGTGTTAAACCTTGTGAAAATAGCGTAATGAGATTGACACAAGTCAAAATGTTGGTTATAATATCTACACCGACTTTGAAGGGAGATGTGGATATGGAGTACATTTTTATTTGCCCTCAGTGTGGCGCATCCTTTGGCTGTGAAAATACAGAGGGAAGAAAATGCCCGGATTGCCATGTGGAGACACAGTACAGCGGATATAACAGCGAGGACTGGTATGCCCTGAAAGGACTGGAGCGTGTCAAGATCAAGAATCAGCTCAGAGGTGTTGCACCGAAAAAGACACCCTTTGACGAAGGGGCCGTATATTGTCTTGACGGGTCCCGCGGAAGACATCTTGACGTATATGAGGATAAGTGCGTTTTTTCCGTGTCAGCGGGGATAGGTTCTTTTCTGACTGGGAACGGTTCCGATGGGGAAAAGACGGTGTACTATGTGGATTGCATTGGTGTGCAGTTCAAGCGGGCAGGACTCCAGTTGGGATATTTGCAGCTGGAGACCGCTTCTGGCCTGATGAACAACAAGCAGAGCAATTTCTTCAATGAAAATTCCTTTACCTTTGAGCCGTCGAAGGTGTCCAATGAAAAAATGGAAGAAGTGGCGGCCTATGTCAAAAGCCGCATAGATGTGTGCAAGAGAACGAAGAACGTGGGTGCACCTGCTATATCCCCTGCGGAGGAGATCAAAAAATTTAAAGAGCTCTTGGATATGGAGGTCATCACGCAGGAAGAGTTTGACGCGAAGAAAAAGCAGCTGTTGGGACTTTGATAAGACGCTTTGCATCTCATGATGAATGAAGGCGATTCATATCGATTCATATCGTTTGCTGCAAATGAAAAAACGGCCGGGGAGCATTCCGCTCTCCGGCCGTAGTCTTTATATGCTTTATGCCTCGATCAGCGTGAAATCCCCCGAGCGGAGCAGCTGGGTGAACGCGTGGGTATCGGCGGGGACCGCGTCGGCCAGGATGCCGCCCCGGGCCACGTCCTCCGGCCGGTGGCAGTCGGAGCCGCTGGTGCGCAGGGTGAGATGGAACTGGTCGGCGAACTCCACGGCCCGCTCGTTGAAGTTGGCGTGGCGGGGATTCAGGTTCACGATCTCGATGCCGTCCAGGTAGCAGGGGATGGCGGGGGTGCAGCCCTTGCGATAGGGGTGGGCCTGGATGAGCAGCGCGCCGGCCTGGCGGGCCAGGGGGGCGAAGGCGGCGATACCCATGCGGAAGATCGCCTCCGGATCCCGCAGCAGCTCGTCCGGCCAATCGTACAGCAGGTAATCGTTGTCGCACTCGTCGAAGCGCAGCTCCGCGCCCCGATAGACGGTGATGCCCCGCTTGGCGCACTCCTCCCGCATTTTGTCGTAGCCGGTGAGGAACGCCCCCAGCTTATCGGCGCCGGATGCCAGGTCCACGTTCAGATACTCAAAGGTGGTGCGGTTGTAGTGGTCGGTGACGGCGATGGCGCTGTAACCGGCGGCCGCATAGCCCTCGGCCAGGTCCGGCGCCCACATCCAGCCGCACTTGCTGGTGTGTTTGGTGTGCAGGTGGGTCTCGATCTTGAACATGGCTGATCCTCCGGCGGAAGCGTCCGCGCCCATACTATACTCTATTTAGTTCCGGATGTCAACCGCCCCGGGGCCCCAACTTTTCATATAAAATCAATGCGTCGGGGACAATAGGACCGGCGTATTGAATTTTTTATATGGAGGGGCGCGAGATGATCGAACTGGACGAAAAAGCGATAGCGGGGTTCCGGGAAAAGCTGGCGGAGGACGAGGCGGCGGGGGCCACGGTGGCCAAGTACACGGTCGCCATCCGCCGCCTGGCGGCATTCTGCGGCGGACAATTGCGGGACAAGGGGCAGTTAGTCGCCTTTAAGCAAGCCCTGGCGGCCTCCGGCATGGCCCCGGGCACCGTGAACGGGGTGCTGACGGCGGTGAATAAACTGCTGGATATCTATGGATACCATGAATGGCGCTTGCGCTTTCTCAAGGTGCAGCGCAGAGTTTTCATGGCTCCGGAGCGGGAGATGACCCGCGCGGAGTATGAAAGACTGGTGAATACGGCGAAGCGCCAGGGCGACGAGCGCCTGGCGCTGGCGGTGCAGACATTGGGGGCCACGGGCGCGCGGGTCAGCGAGCTCGCCTCGGTCACGGTGGAGGCCGTGGCGGCCGGAAAAGCGGAGATCCGCTCCAAGGGGAAGATCAGATTGCTACTCCTGCCGAAGAAGCTCTGCAAGCTTCTGTCGTCCTACTGCGCCAAGCGCGGGATCACCGCCGGCCCGGTGTTCGTCACCGCCGGCGGAAAGCCCATCGACCGGAGCAACCTCTGGAAGAGCATGAAGCGGCTGGCACGGCGCGCGCGGGTATTATTAGATAAGGTATTTCCCCACAACCTGCGGCATTTGTTCGCCCGCACGTATTACAAAAAGACCCGGGA
>CANQSF010000041.1 GCA_947626345.1 uncultured Oscillospiraceae bacterium
GTCACCACCGTGCTGACCTACTGGTCCGCCTCCATCAAGATCATCAACGTGGTGGCCGGCTCCGATGAGCAGGGCAGCATGTTCGGCACCCTGGAGGCCGGGCGCGGCGTCGTGGGCCTGCTGATCACCACCGCCGCTGTGGCTGTGTTCACCTCTCTTGCCTCCAACAGCAAGCTGGCCATGACCGTGCTCATCGCCGGCATCAGCGTGATCATGATCATCGTGGGCGTGCTGATGGCCCTGTTCCTGCCCAAGGCCAAGGTGGAGAACACCACCAACGCCAGCATCGCCGACACCTTCAAGGCCATGGGCCACGCCTTCAAGCACCCCTCCACCTACCTGCTGGCCGGCATGATCTTCTGCGGCAGTCTGACCCTGGCCTCCGCCTCCTACTATGCCCCCTATCTGGAGCAGGTCTGCGGCATGAGCTCCACCGTCACCTCCGTGTTCGCCAACTACCGCTCCGTGTTCAGCGGCCTGATCGGCGCCTCCGCCGCCACCGTGCTGGCGGTGAAGATGAAGCGTTCCTCCGCCCCCATGATCGGCGCCGGCATCATGCTCATCGCCTGCTTCGTGCTGCTGCTGCTCATCCCCGGCTCCGCTGCGGTGATGTGGCCGCTGCTGATCATCATGGTCCTGGCCTCCCTGGGCACCTCCGTGTACCGCGCCCTGTACTACGCCACCATCGACGAGTCCGGCGTGCCCAAGAACATGGTGGGCAGCCTGATCGGCATCGCCTCCATCCTGGGCTTCCTGCCCGACACCTTCTACACCTCCATGGCCGGCGGCTGGCTGGACAAGTACGGCGTTGGTGGCTTCAAGTACATCTTCATGGCCTGCATCGCCTCCTCCGCCCTGGGCCTGGTCTGCTCCTTCATCAGTGACCGGCAGATCAAAAAATACCGCAAGGATCACCCCGTGGAGTCCGAAAACTGATACCCTTCCATGATATGATCGGGGCCCCTTCCTCCCGGAGGGGGCCCTCTGTATGAGCAAAAAGGAGGATCGCCATGAAATACGATTTTGACTCTTTCCATCCCCGGGCGGGGATGGAGGCCGCCAAGTGGGACGCCATTGGCGACGACGCCGAAAAGGGGATCGTGCCCCTGTCCGTGGCGGACATGGAGCTGCTCAGCCCGCCCCAGATCATCGAGGAGCTGAAAAAGACCGCCGAATTCGGCATGTGGGGCTACACCTGGTGGAACGAGAAATACGCCGCCGCCGTGAAGCACTGGATGCACACCCGCCACGGCTGGGACATCCAGTCCGACTGGATCGTGCAGACCAACGGCGTGGTCCAGGGGCTCTATGCCGCCGTGCGGGCCTACACCGCCCCCGAGGACAAGGTGCTGCTGATCACCCCCGTGTACTACCCCTTCTATCGGGCGGTGAAGCTCAACGGCCGCACCGTGGTGGAGAGTCCCCTGAAGCTGGTGGACGGCCGCTATGAGATCGACTTCGAGGACCTGGACAAAAAGGCGGAGGGCTGTAAAATGCTCATCCTCTGCAACCCCCACAACCCGGTGGGCCGGGTGTGGACCGCGGAGGAGCTGCGCCGGGTGGGAGACATCTGCCTGGCCCACGGCCTGCTGGTGGTCAGCGACGAGATCCACTTCGACATCATCATGCCCGGCTATAAGCACACCAGCTATCCCACCCTGGGGGAGAAGTATGCCGATAACTGCGTGCTGTTCACCGCCGCCAGCAAGACCTTCTCCCTGGCGGGCCTGTGCGTGGGCAACGCCATCATCCCCGACCCCGATCTGCGCAAGAAGCTGGACGACGAGGTCAACGTCTCCGGCTGCTACAGCTACAGCATCTTCGGCCTCCGGGCCCTGGAGACCGGCTATATGCAGTGCGCCGACTGGGTGGACGAGCTCAACGAGCACATCTGGGGCAACTACCAGTACTTCAAGTCCTTCATGGCCCAGCACTTCCCCGAGGTGTGGGTGGCGGACCTGGAGGGCACCTATCTGTGCTGGTTCGACTGCCGCTGCTTCGGCATGCCCGGCGAGGAACTGGCCAAGTTCCTCCAGGAGAAGGCCAAGCTCTATCTGGACGACGGCTTCATCTTCGGCCCCGCCGGCGACGGCTTCGAGCGCATCAATCTGGCCTGCACCCGCCAGGTGCTGGCCGACGCGCTGGAGCGCTTCAAGGCCGCCATGGAATCCCGGTGAGAGCAATATAAAAACCGAGCGGGTATGTGATCCCGTCACATACCCGCTTTTCTTTTTATCCTATCCCTCACAGCTCCACGTACTGGGGAGGCTCCGGGGCGATCACGACCCGGTTCTCCTCCAGCGTCTCGCCCCGGATCTGCCGCAGCAGCAGCCGGGCGGCCTCCTCGCCGCCATAGAGGAACCGGGGCCGGCTGATGAGCAGCCGGGAGTCCGGCAGCAGGGGGATCTCCCCCGCGGACAGGCTGGCGATCTTGACGGCGCTGCGGGCGCCGTTCAGCGCCGCGCCCAGGTGCCGGGCCATCACGCCCCAGGAGCACACCACCGCGTCCCCCGGCTGGAACCGGGAGATGCCGGGGATGATGCTCTGGACCATGTGCTGCTTGCAGATCTGGCTGAGCCGGGCATGACGCTCCGCGTCCAGGCAGTCCTCCGCCTCCTCATAGGGCAGCTTGGACACGATCACCTCCGCCCCGGGGTAGAGGTCGGCGGCCCGGCGCAGACCGGATTCGCGGTACTGCTCCTGGTCCGTCTGGATGCTGGGACGCCAGTAGAGGATCCTGCGGGCACCCTCCCCCAGCAGGCGGCAGCCCACCTCGAAGGCGCCCCGCTCGTAGTCGAAGCTCACCGAGGCCAGACCCTCCTCCGGCGGGCAGCAGTCGCAGGCCACGAAGGGCAGGTTGTTGGCCAGGATGCTCTCCCGCCACTCCTGCCGCGGGTCGGAGCCGTCCGAGGAGATGTAGATGATGCCCTCGCTGCGGCTCTGCAGGACGCTCTCGATGAACTCCGGGTACAGCTGGCCGCTGCTGTCGAAATCGAAGAGCATGAGCCAGTAGCCCTCGGACCGCAGGCCCATGCGGATGCCCTGCAGGAGGGTGCCGAACCGGGTCTGGGTCAGGGTCTTTTCCAGGGCGATGCTGACGCAGTGGCTGCTGTTGTTGCGCAGGGCCCGCGCCGCGCCGTTGGGGATATACTGCAGCGTCTTCGCCGCCTGCAGGATCGCCTGGCGGGTCCCCTCCGAGATCTTATGGTTGGCGCTGTCGTTGAGCACATAGGACACCGTGGAGGGCGATACCCCCACCAGCGCCGCGATATCCTTGATCGTAGGACGACCTTTCATATTACCGCTCCATCCGATCAGTGAAATATTTCACTATCTTTAGAGAATTTTCTTTCAGAAGTCGGTCAAATATACCAGATTCTTTCACAAAAGTCAACCTCCCGCCGGGATTTTCAGTAAAAAAAGTCTGCCGGACGGCGCGGACGCCGTTCGGCAGACTTTTTATCGCTCAGTGCAACAGATTTTTCTTGATCTTCCCCGTGGAGGTGCGCTCGAACCCGCTGACGAATTCCACCTGGGACGGGACCTTGAACTTCGCCAGGTGCCGGTCGCAGTGGGTCAAGACGTCCTCCTCCGTGAGGCTGGCGCCCTCCCGGGGCAGCACGAAGGCCTTGATCATGTAATCCCGCAGGGGATCGGGCACGCCGATCACCGCCGCGTCCGCGATGTCCGGATGGGAGGTGAGGATACACTCCACCTCCAGGGCGCTGACGTTCTCGCCGGAGCGCTTGATCATGTCCCCGTCCCGGCCCAGGAAGTACAGCCACCCGTCCTCGTCCAGGTAGCCCTTGTCCCCGGAGAGCAGCCACTTGTCGTCCTCGTACAGGGCCCGGGTGGCCTTTTCGTTGCGGTAATACCCGGGACACAGGGACCGGCCCGGCACGCCGCCGATGCAGATCTCTCCCACCTCGCCGGGGGCCGCCTCGGTGCCGTCGTCCCGCCGGATCCTGATCTCGTAGGACAGGGCCGGCCGGCCCACGGAGGGCCAGCGCTGCTCGCCGGTCAGCGGCACGCACGTCACGGCGGAAACTGTTTCCGTCATGCCGTATGTATTGAGCAGCCGGACGCGGAAGCGGCGCTCAAATGCCTCCTTCTCCTCCACGCTCAGGCCCATGGAGAAATAGATCTGCTTCAGGCAGTGGTCCTTTTCCCAGGGCTGCTCCGGCTGCAGGAGCATGGTCCGGTTCATCACGGACATGGTGTCCGTGAAGTTGGCCCTGTGCCGGCAGATCTGCCGCCAGAACCGGCGGGCGCTGTAGTGCTCCACCATGATGAGTGTGCCGCCGGCGCAGATGACGGGCATGATCGCCATCTCCTGAAAGTCCATGTGGTAACAGGGCATGGCGGACAAAAACCGGTCGCCGGGGATCATGCCCAGCTGGTGGACATGGAAGATCCCGCCGTAGACCACGTTGCAGTGGGTGTAGATGGCCCCCTTGGGGAACCGGGTGGTGCCGGAGGTGAACAGGATGACGGCCATGTCGTCGGAGGAGATGGGCCGCTTTTCCGCCAGCTCCTCCGGCTGATCGGCCATGCCCTGCTCCAGGCTGTACACGTCCGGGTACCGGCTGACGCCGCGGCTGAGGATGATGGTGTCCAGCCCCAGCTCCGCCCGGCTGCGCACATACATCTCCTCGGACCGGGGCTCCACGATGATGCGGCGAATGCCGTTCCAGCCCAGGATCTCCCCGCTCTCCCCCACCCGGTAATACTCGTTCAGCGGCGCGGACACCGCCCCGATCTGGGCCAGCGCCAGCCAGCAGACGATGTAATCCGGCGTGTTGTGCATGTGCAGCGCCACCAGCTCGCCCTTTTCGATGCCCAGGGACAGGAAACAGTTGGCCGCGCGCTTCACCAGGCGGTCAAACTGCCTGTAGGTATACCGGCTGGCCTGGTCCTGGGTGGAGATGAACTCCAGGAACGTGCGGTCCGGGCAGTACCGGACCGTCTCGTCCCACTGGCTGCGCAGCGTGCGGCTGCCAACGATATCGGCTATGACGACCGCCCCCTTTTCCGACGAACAGGCGCGCGCTGTGGATCAGGAGAGCTTTTCGATCAGCGCGGGAACGATCTTGTAGATATCGCCCACCAGACCGAAGTCGCAGTTCTTGAAGATCGGCGCGGCCTTGTCCTTGTTGACGGAGATGATCACCTTGGACTTGTTGATGCCGCCGATGTGCTGTACCTGGCCGGACACGCCCAAGGTGATGATGAAATCGGGCTTGACCTGCACGCCGGTGATGCCCATGTAGTTGGCCTTGGGCAGCCACTTGTTGTTCTCCGCCACAGGACGGGAGCAGCCCACCTCGGCGCCGATGACCTTCGCCAGGGCCCGGATCATCTCCAGATCCTCCTTCGCCGCCAGGCCGCGGCCCACGTCCAGGATGCGCTTGGCAGCCACCAGGTTGGTGCCGCCTTCCTTCTTCTCCGCCCGGGCAATGCGCTTGATCCCCGCCGCGGGAGCGCCCTCGATGGGGGCGATGTCGCCGGTAGCAGGCAGGGTCACGGGCTCAAACACGCCGCCGGACAGGGTGGCCACCCCATAGGGCTTGGCGAAGCGCTCGTGGCGCTGGGCGGTGCCGCCGTATACCATGCGGCGGTAGACCAGCTCGCCGTCCTGCTCCGTCAGCTCGTTGACGCTGGTAAGCACGCAGGTGTCCAGCAGCACGCCCAGGATGCCGGCCAGGCAGCGGCTGCGGATGGAGTTGTTGAAAAGCACGGCCGCGCCGCCGGTCTTTTTGACCTCGTCGGCGATGGCGGCGGCATAGTTCTCCGGCGCGCCCTCGTCGTCCACCGGGCAATACAGCAGCTTGTCCGCGCCGCAGGAGGCGGCCTTGTCCGCCGTGTCCCGGCCGCCGAAGACGACGGCGGTCACCTTTTCCGCCATGGCCTTCACGCCGCCGCAGATCTCGTTGAGCGCAGCGAGATCGTCACTGATCACGAAAATAGACTGAATGCTCATCTGTCGTCCTCCCTATTGATTAAAGACACTCTTTTTTCAGGAACTGCACCAGCGCGTCCACAGCCTCCTCGCCGTCGCCCTCGATGATGTGCTGGCGGCGGTCCTGCTGCTCGGGAGCCAGTTCCGACAGGGTGGTCAGGCTGGCGTCGGCGCCGTCGGGGCTGCCCAGCAGCTCCACCGGCTTTCTGCCCGCCTTCATGATCTCCCGCATAGCGGGCACAGAGGGGATGTTGATCTCCGAGGACACGCTCAGCACCGCCGGCAGCGTGACCTCCAGCACCTCGACCTCGTCCTCCAGGGTGCGCTCCACGCGGAGCACGCCGTCGCCTGCGGGCTGGATGTCGGTGACGCTGTTGAGCACCGGCAGGCCCAGCAGAGCGCCGGTCTGGATGCCCACCTCCTGCAGATACAGGTCGCTGGAGCCCATGCCGCACAGGACCACGTCGTAGTCGCCGATCTCCTTCAGCGCGCCGGCCAGGGCCTTGGCGGTCTGGAGAGAGTCGTTGAAGCCGCGGCTGCCGTCGATCACCAGCTTCAGGTCGTCCGGGCCGCGGGACAGCACGTCCTTGCGGATCTTGCTGGCGTCCAGCGCGGCGGGGCCGCCCACGCTCAGGGCGGTCATGGTGCCGTCGGTGGCGGCGGCCAGCTGTTTGCCGCTCTCCAGGGCGTTCAGGTCGTACTGGCCGATCTTCCAGGACGCGGCCGACAGATCCAGCTCCCGGCTGCCCAGGACCGCGATCTCCTCCTCATTGGGCACGATCTTGCAGCATACGATAATTTTCATAGGATCACCTTATTCCTCCATGTTTTTTTCATTTGTTCATGCCTCGCGGACGGGATGTGAAACGTTTAAATCTTTTGTTTGCGCGTTCAACTTACAGACACTATTTATTTTAAAGGATAAGTCTGACAATGTCAACATAGAATCCAAAATTTACATCTGCAATTTTATGTTTATGTAATTTATACACAAAAACAGTCTGTTATTTATGTGACAAATTATAGTTGAAGATAAGTGAAACGTTTGATATATTAATAATAGATAAGTATATGGATCCAATCGTTCACCACGCCATCGCCCGGGACGCCGCGGACCGGCTTGCCCATCGTCCGGTCCGATGCCCCGGTCAGTCTCAGAAAAGGAGCGCTTCGATGAAACCGCTTGTCAACCTGAAGGTACTGGATCTCACGGACGGATGTCCGTACATCACCTCCATGCTCGCCGATTACGGCGCCGAGGTGATCAAGATCGAGCAGCCCGGCGTCGGCGACGCCATGCGCAGCCGCGGCACCGACGGCCGGCCGGACAGCCTGTATTACGCCTATTACGGCCGCAACAAGAAGAGCGTGACCGTAAACTGGTCCGATCCCCGGGGCGCGGAGATCATCCGCCGGCTGGTCCCGGACGCGGACATGATCGTGTTCAACTGCGCCGAGGCCTACGCGGCGGAGCGGGGCCTGGGCTATGAGCAGCTGAAAGGGCTCAACCCCCGCCTGGTCTACGGCGTGCTCACCCCCTTCGGGGAGGAGGGCCCCTGGAAGGACGTGCCAGACTACGATCTGCTGGCCATGGCCCGCTCCGGTCTGCTGGAGAAGACCGGCTTCCCCGAGCGGCCCACCAAGTTCGGCTTCCCCCTGGGCTATTTTTACGCCAGCTGGCACCTGGCCTCCGGCATGCTGGCGGCCTATCTGCGCTCCTGCGACACCGGCGAGGGCTGCAAGGTGTCCACCAGCACGTGGCACACGGTGTTCTCCCTGGACGACACCTTCGCCGAGTGCCTGCAGGGGCTGAACACCCTGCCCCGCCGGCTGGGCAACGGCTTCCCCACCACCAACCCCACCGACACCTTCAAGTGCCAAAACGGCTGGTTCTCCCTGAGCATCGGCAGCGACGACCAGTGGCTCAGCTTCGCCGCCAGCGCCGGCCGGCCCGACTGGGGCGAGGGCACGATCTACGCCCACGACCCGGACCGGTCCATGAAGCATTACTTCGGCGATCTGGACCAGCAGCTGCGGGACTACTTCGCCGGCATCACCATCGAGGAGGCTGACCGCATCTGCCAGCAGGCCATGGTGCCCGGCGGCCCCTGCAACACCGTCAAGGAGCTGGTGGAGGGCAACGAGCAGGTCCAGGCCCGGCACATGCTGGTGCACGTGACGGACCCGGTCCACGGCGACACCCTCCAGGTGGGCCTGCCCGCCAAGTTCCTGGGCGGCGGCGAGGAGGACGACCACATCACGCCTGCCTCCCCCCTGGGCGCGGACACCGCGTCCGTACTGGGGCTCACGGAGGAAGAGCTGGCCGGCCTGAGAGCCGGCGGCGTGGTCTGACGCGGACGGCGAAAGGAGGTCTGTGACAATGTCTGAAAAGAAAACCGGCGTGCTCAGCGGCCTGAAGGTGCTGGACTTCACCATCGCCCTGGCCGGGGCATACACCGCCTGGCAGTTTGCCGACATGGGCGCGGAGGTCTGGAAGGTGGAGCGGTTCGGCTCCGGCGACCAGGCCCGGTACTGGGACCCCTGCGTGGCGGAGTTCGGCGGCCAGAGCACCCTGTTCATCGCCTACAATAAAAATAAAGAGAGCATCGAGATCAACCTGGCCAAGCCGGAGGGCAAGGCCATCATCTACGAGATGGCCAAGCAGGCCGACGTGGTGCTGGAGAACTTCAAGAGCGGCTCCATCGACCGGCTGGGCCTGGGCTATGAGAAGCTGAGCCAGATCAACCCCAAGCTGGTGTTCGTCTCCCTCAGCGGCTTCGGCGGCTCCGGCCCGCTGATGAAGTTCCCCTGCTACGACGCCATCGCCGCCGCCCGCAGCGGCTTTGCCGGCAGCAACGGCGAGCCTGACGGCGCGCCCATGAAGGCGGGCAACGCCAACGGCGACACCCTCACCGGCGTGTACGCCCTGGGCGCGGCGCTGATGGCCCTGGTGGAGGCCCGCCGCACGGGCCAGGGCTGCCACATCGACATCGGCATGACCGACGTGGGCATGCTCAGCTGCGCCGAGACCATCATGGACTACGGCCGCTCCGGCGCCACCCAGACCCGCTTCGGCAACCACGACCGGTTCGTCGCCCCCTACGGCCTGTTCGAGACCCGGGATGGCTGGGCCGCCATCATCGCGGACACCCAGCAGCGGTGGGCCGCGCTGTGCGGCGTGCTGGGCGTGCCTGAGCTGAAGGACGATCCCCGCTACGCCGACAACGCCGCCCGCATCGCCCATCGGGACGAGCTGGCCGCCCGGCTGGAGGAGATCACCCGCACCTGGAAGCGGGCGGAGCTGGAGCAGGCGCTGCTGGCGGCGGGGGTGCCCGCCTCCCAGGTGCTGCCCTTCATCGAGGCCTACACCTCCGACCACGCCGCCGCCACCCATGCCACCGCCCTGGTACACCAGGAGAAGGTGGGCATGATGCGCTTTTACAACAACCCCCTGCGCTTCGACGACGAGCTGTGCCCCATCCGCAGCGGCGCGCCGCTGCTGGGCCAGCACACCCGGGCCATCCTGGAGCGGGTGGGCTACACCCAGGAGCAGATCGACCAGCTGTATGCCGACGGGGTCGTCACCAGTACGCTCATCTGACCGCGCCGCCTGAGAGGAGGGATCGCATACGGAACTGCACATCGACACCATCGTTCTGGGCGAATACGCCACCAACTGCTATATCCTCCATGCCCCCCAGCCGGGCCTGTGCCTGATCGTGGACCCCGCCGACAACGGGCCCCGTCTGGTGCGCCTGCTGGAGGAAGAGGGCCTGACCCCCGCCGCCGTGCTGCTGACCCACGGCCATTATGACCACATCCTGGCGGTGCCTGCGCTGCAGGAGCGCTGGCCGGAGCTGCCCGTGTACTGCCACCCGCTGGACGTGCCCGCGAAGAAGACCGAGCGGGACATGGGCCGGGTCTTCCCCACCGTGGCGGCGTTCAAGAACCTGACGCCCCTGGCGGACGGCCAGACCCTGGACATCGCCGGCCTGGCCATCGCCGTGCTGCACACGCCGGGACACACCCCCGGCTCTGTGACCTTCATGACGGGGGACGTGCTCTTCACGGGAGACACCCTTTTCTGCCGCAGCATCGGGCGCACCGATTTCATCGGCGGGGACGACCGGCAAATGGCGGCCTCCCTCCGGCGGCTGGCCGATCTGCCGGGCGACTTCCGGGTTCTGCCCGGCCACGACGAGGCCACCGTACTGTCCCAGGAGCGGCGCTTCAACCCCTGGCTGCAGCCCGCGGGCTGAACAGGGCCCAGCATATTTACGACCGACTAATCATTCTGAAAGGGAGTGGAACCAATGGAAAACAAGACCGTTCTGACCGAGTTGAGAGACGGCGTGCTGATCGTCACCATCAACCGCAACGAGCGGCGCAACGCCATCGATCCCGACACCGCCAACCTGATGGAGCAGATCCTCAACGACGCGGAGAAGGACCCCGCCGTTGGCGCGATCCTGCTCACCGGCGCCGGCGACCGCAGCTTCTGCGCCGGCGAGGACCTGGCCGCCCTGGGCGAAAACGGCGAGTGCCTCACCGAGACGGAGCACGGCTTTGCCGGCATCACCGAGCGGCTGTGCGCCAAACCCATCGTCTGCGCCTGCAACGGCACGGCCGTGGCCGGGGGCCTGGAGATCGCCCTGGCCTGCGACGTGATCGTGGCCGCCGAGCACGCCCGCTTCGGCCTGACGGAGGTGAAGGTGGGCCTGCTGGCCACCAGCGGCGGCTTGATCCGGCTGCCCAAGCTGATCCCCGCCAAGATCGCCGCGGAGATGTGCCTCACCGGCACCCTCATCAACGCCCAGCGGGCCTATGAGATCGGCCTGGTGAACCACGTGGTCCCGGCCGACCAGCTGATGGACAAGGCCATGGAGCTGGCCCGCCAGATGGCCGCCAACGCCCCCATCTCCCTGCGCCTGACAAAGCAGCTGCTGCACATGGCGCCCCACCTGTCCGAGGAGGACGGCATGCGGGTATGCCGCTACATGGCCTGGAAGTACGTGGAGGGCACCGAGGACGCCGTGGAGGGCCCCAAGGCCTTCCTGGAAAAGCGCAAGCCCCAGTGGAAGAACCGCTGAAAAACCTTTTCGCGGTCGCGGCCATGGGCCGGGTCCGCGGCATGAATACGAAAAAACGTTTTGATTTAAGGAGGAAAAACCATGGATTTTCGCATCACAGAAGAGCAGGAACTGATGGTACAGGCCATCGAGGATGCCATGACCCGGGAGAATCTGGAGACCTATTTCCAGGAGTGTGACCGGGAGCACAAACACCCCCAGAAGTGGTGGGACATCATGAAGGATCTGGGACTGTTCAGCATGTTCCTGCCGGAGGAGGCCGGCGGCGACGGCGAGGGCGCCGTGACCATGTTCCTGGTGATGGAGGCCCTGGGACGCTGCGGCGGCCCCATCTACCTGTTCTGGGACCACGTGAAGGCGGACGCCCTGCTGGAGAACGGCACCAAGGAGCAGATCGACAAGTTCATGCCCCTGTTCTTCGAGGGCAACGGCGCCTTCGCCCAGGGCTTCTCTGAGCCCACCGCCGGCACCGACCTGTCCCCCGCCACCATCCTGACCACCTACACCCGCCGCAACGGCAAGGTGTATATCAACGGCCACAAGCACTTCATCTCCGGCGCCCAGGACAACGACTACTGCCTGACCCTGGCCAAGAACTCCGACAACCCCGAGCAGCTGACCTTGTGGTTCGTGCCCACCAACGTCCCCGGCTGCAAGAAGGAGCCCATGGAGAAGATGGGCATCAACATGGAGAACGTCAACGACGTGTGGTTCGACGACGTGGAGATCGACGAGTCCGACATGTTCTCCTTCGAGGGCAACGGCCTGATGGCCACCTCCAAGGGCTTCGACTACGAGCGGCTCATCGACGCCTTCAACGCCTACGGCCAGGCCCTGTGCGCCTATGAGGACGCCTGCCGCTACGCCAACCAGCGCATCGTCAAGGGCCAGGAGATCGGCCGGCTGCAGCTGATCCAGAACCACATCATGGAGATGACCATGCGCATCGAGGCCATGCGCAACATGCTGCTGCACTACGCCTGGAACAAGGACAACGGCTGCCTGACCCGGGCCGAGGCCTCCATCGCCAAGCAGTACTGCTCCGAATCCGCCAACCAGGTGGTAGACCACGCCCTGCAGATCCTGGGCGGCATCGGCTACTGCGGCAGCCGCGTCAGCCGCATCTACCGCGACCTGCGCATCACCCGCATCTCCGGCGGCACCGGCGAGATCCAGACGGTCATCGCCGCCCGTCAGGTGCTGAAGAAGTATCGCTGATCCCCCACCGCCGGCGGCGGGACCCTCCCGCCGCCGGGCAGACACATCAATACTTAAAAAGGAGTAACGATATGGATTTCAAGCTGAACGACGAGCAGGAACTGCTCCAGAGCATGTTCCGTGAATTTGTGGAGAAGGAAGTCCGCCCCCTGGCCGCCGAGCTGGACGAGCAGGAGCGCTTCCCCGCCGAGCTGATCCCCCAGATGGGCGAGATCGGCCTGCTGGGCATCCCCATCCCCGAGGCCTACGGCGGCGTGGGCATGGGCAACCTGGAGTACGTCATGGCGGTGGAGGAGGTCTCCAAGGCCTGCGCCAGCACCGGCGTCACCATCTCCGCACACACCTCCCTGTGCTGCTGGCCCATCCTCCACTTCGGCACCGAGGAGCAGAAGCAGAAGTATCTGCCCCCCCTGGCCACCGGCGAGAAGCTGGGCGCCTTCGGCCTGACCGAGCCCAACGCCGGCACCGACGCCTCCGGCCAGCGCACCACCGCCGTGGACAAGGGCGACCACTGGCTGCTCAACGGCTCCAAGATCTTCATCACCAACGGCGAGGTGGCCGACACCTACGTGGTCTTCGCCATGACCGACAAGGAGGCCGGCAACCACGGCATCAGCGCCTTCATCCTGGAGAAGGGCATGCCCGGCTTCCACTTCGGCAGCCATGAGAAGAAGATGGGCATCCGGGGCTCCTCCACCTGCGAGCTGGTGTTCGAGGATGTAAAGGTGCCCAAGGAGAACCTGCTGGGCGAGCTTGGCAAGGGCTTCAAGATCGCCATGATGACCCTGGACGGCGGCCGCATCGGCATCGCGGCCCAGGCGCTGGGCATCGCCCAGGGCGCCATCGACGAGGCCGTGAAGTACGTCAAGGACCGGGTCCAGTTCGGCCGGCCCATCTCCTCGTTCCAGAACACCCAGTTCACCCTGGCGGACATGCAGACCCGGGTGGACGCGGCCCGGCTGCTGGTCTATCGGGCGGCGGCCAAGAAGGACGCCGGCGAGCCCTACTCCGCCGAGGCGTCCATGGCCAAGCTGTTCGCCTCCGAGACGGCCCGCGAGGTCACCTGGCGGGCGGTGCAGCTGTTCGGCGGCTACGGCTACACCCGTGACTATCCGGTGGAGCGCATGATGCGCGACGCCAAGATCACCGAGATCTACGAGGGCACCAGCGAGGTGCAGAAGATGGTCATCGCCGCGAAAATGGGGCTGAAGTGACCGATACCACGCTGCCGGGCCGCCCACACCGGCCCGGCAGCACCCTTCTATCCGCCCATATTGAGGAGCCTGCGAATAAAAAGTCAAGCCCCAAATGAAGAAAAGGAGGAGCCGAGGAATGGGCACAACAAAAAGAC
>CANQSF010000042.1 GCA_947626345.1 uncultured Oscillospiraceae bacterium
GGATGCGTTTATGGAAGAGTATAAGGATGAAATAGTGAAGAGCACTGGTGTGCTTACGGAAGTTTGTAAGATATAGGAAACGATAGAAATGCGATTTGATTATTTGATCGTTGGTGCTGGCCTTTACGGTGCTGTCTTCGCCCAACAGGCGAAGGCTGCGGGTAAGTCTGTTCTTGTCATCGACAAGCGGCCACATATTGCCGGCAACGTCTATACCGAGAGCGTTGAGGGCATCCATGTGCACCAGTACGGCGCGCACATCTTCCACACCAACGACAAGCGGGTATGGGACTATGTGAATCGGTTCGCGACGTTCAATCGGTTCACTAACAGCCCAGTGGCTAATTACAAGGGTGAGCTGTACTCCTTGCCCTTCAACATGTATACCTTCAACCGTATGTGGGGGGTCACGACGCCTGAGGAAGCTGCCGCAAAGATAGAGGAGCAGCGGAAAGCTGCAGGCATCAACGAGCCTCGGAATCTGGAGGAGCAGGCCATCTCCTTGGTGGGGACGGACATTTATGAGAAACTGGTAAAAGGTTACACAGAAAAGCAGTGGGGCCGGGATTGCAAGGATCTGCCCGCATTCATCATCAAGCGGCTGCCGGTGCGGCTGACCTTTGATAATAATTACTTTAACGCGCTCTATCAGGGCATTCCCATCGGCGGGTACACGAAGATGGTGGCCAATATGCTGGACGGCATCGAGGTCCGTCTGGGCGTGGACTACCTGGAGCATAAGGCGGAGTTAGATGTGCTGGCAGAAAAGGTGGTCTATACAGGCCCAATCGATGCCTATTTCAACTATTGCTTTGGACCTTTGGAGTACCGCAGTGTGCGGTTCGAGACGGAAGTGCTGGACAAGCCCAACTTCCAGGGGAACGCGGCAGTGAACTATACCGACCGGGAGACGCCGTGGACGCGGATCATAGAGCACAAGTGGTTCCAGTTCGGCAAGGACGATGACGGAAATGACCTGCCCAAGACGGTGATCAGCCGGGAGTACAGCAGCGAGTGGAGACCGGGAGATGAGCCGTACTATCCCGTGAACGATGAAAAGAACAGTGCCCTGTACGAGCAGTACAAGGCGCTGGCGGAGCGGGAGAGAGATGTCCTCTTTGGAGGCCGCCTGGGGGAGTATAAATATTATGACATGGACCAGGTTGTTGGTGTTGCACTGGAGATGAGCAAACTGAAACTGAAAAGATAAGGAATACGTGATGGGAATGACGCTTGCAATACTGGCAGCCGGGATGGGGATGAGATACGGTGTCGGCGTAAAACAGTTAGACACGGTTGGGCCAGGCGGGGAACTGATTATCGGTTACTTTATTCATGACGCGGTGAAGGCCGGCTTTGATTGGATACCGCTTATCATATGCCCGGAAATGTATGATGATGTGCGCTCGGTCATATGCGAGAGGTTGAAGAGGAAGCTGAAGCCGCTTGGCGTGGAGCTGGTGTATGGCTTCCAACGTACAGACGATATGCCCGTCGGGCGGCGGAAACCCTGGCGGACTGGTCAGGCACTGCTGTCATGCAGGGAGCAGCTGTAAGACCATTCGCGGTGATCAATGCAGATGACACTATTACGGAAAGAACGCTTTCAAAGCATATCGGTTTCTTTCCATGTATGCCCGGGGGATTCCTGATAGGTATGGGATGGTGGCGTTCGTACTGAAAAAAACATTGTCCGACTCTGGCGGAGTGACACGTGGTATCTGTTCTGTTCGAGCAGACGGATATTTGGACGATATTCGTGAAACGAAAAGTATTGTAAAGACAGTTGACGGCGCGGGGGTAGCGATTGGGGAAAGGTTCGTCCCGCTTGATCTAGAAAGCCCTGTTTCCATGAAATGTGGATGCTGACGCCGGAGTTTGTGGAGCGCCTCGAATCAGGTTGTTCCAAGTTTCAGGAAGCCATAGAAGATCCTCTGAACGACGAGTATCTGCTGTCGACCATCATAGGTGAGGACATATGAACTGGACAAGCGTCTGTTGAGATACTTACGACGGAAGATAAGTGGTTTGACATGACATATATTGCGGACAAGCCAAAGGTGAGAGCTGAAATAGAAAAGCTTATTGAGAAAGGGGAGTACTGCAGAAAGCTGTTTGACGACCTTGCCTAATGAACATGCTTCACACAGACCCAATGATATAATCAATTTGACGTGAACAACATATAAAGAACAAAGATGGAGAGAAATAATGCTCGGCGTGTTTCGTTTTTCCAAGCGAATAACAGGGTTCATATTAGTAACATTTCCAGGAATATTAGCACTGTTGAAATTTTTTCTGAAAATTGACACATTTGAAGATTTGGCAAATATATATCCAGGAATCAGTGGTGTAGTAGAGGTAATATCGACATATTTTTGGATGATACTATTAGTGCTATCCGCGTTATACATTTTTTCGAGCTTCATGTTATATCTCGCAAAATTCGGTAAGCCTGTTACAACTGGTGGTTATTTACGAGAATATGAATCTGAACACTTAATTTCATATTCTACTGTTCGCAGAACTCCCGAGAAAGAACGACGTATGTATAATCAATCATCAGCATATTTTGACGCAATTAGAAAGTGTGCTGTTGATATGTGTGATAGAATCGCTGATTTATTAAAATTCAATTTCAACAAGGAGTTTTCTGTATGCATTAAATTAATTGATGTTCCAGGCTCTAGGGTGACACGAAGTGCGGACCAAGTCTATTTGCATACCTTCTGTAGGGGTGGTAAGGATAAGATATCCAGATCTGAGACTGATGCGGAAAAGGTTCCATTAAGTGGAAATAGTGATTTTCTCTCCATATTTGAAGGCGCTCCGTATTTTTCATCCGGGAACCTTCGTGCATATGCTTTGATAAAGAGGCTCCAATTTTGGGACAATCATTTGTATCAGAATTCCAGTAGGAATTACATAAAGAATTATCTTTCAACAATCGTTGTACCTATTAAGCTTAATAATCGCTATGTCTCCAATTCATATTATACAATGGATCATCATAAGAATCAGCTATTTGGTTTTTTGTGCATTGATTGTAAAAGTCGTTGCCCACCACATGTTGTTAAGAAGATTGTACCCTATATGCAGGCGTTTGCAGATAGTATGTATATTTTTTTCGATGAGATTTTATCGTCGGAAGTTAAGAACCAAGAAAGTAAGCAATTTGACATTTCAGTGTGAGATAGGTAATTATAATGATTTTTAACATAATTGGCTACTTATTCGATATCTGCTTTGCGTTGCTATCAGGTTTGGCTGGAGCCTTAGCGCCAAAGAGGTATAGGAAATGTGTAAAACATATTACGGATTTGGTTTTAGGTATAAAGGATACACCAAATTCCCGGGATAAGTGTTATGCTGTTCGTGTGTTCGATTTTCCTCATACTGCAGACACTGATGTTGTTGATCATACTGTGAAAAAGAAGGTATAACGAAATGAAATAATTATCTTGATGAATGATGAGCAGACATTCGGTTCTCAGAATATAGTATGTACCCAGCCGCTTGAGCGGCTGGGTGCTTTAATATGCGGGGACGCCGTAGCCGCAGATCTCGTAGTAGCCCACGGTGTACTGCCGCTGTTTGCAGGAGTTGGTCATGTTGCCCTCCACGGTGTAGACGACGCCGCCCTCGCACCGCTCCACGATGCCCACATGGTCGGCAAGGCCGTCTATGCCGTCGCTGGCCCAATCCAGAAAGATGATGTCGCCGGGGTTCGGAAGGTAGTTCCGGTCGGCCCACTGGCCCCGGTCCTTGAACCACTGCTCCCCGGTGGGACACCCGGCGAACTTGGGGATGATGCCGGCCTCGATATAGCCGCACTGCTCGGCGCACCAACTGACGAAGCAGGCGCACCATTCCACACGGCTGGGGAAGCCGTACCATGACCAATAGGGCTGGCCGCCCACGTTGCCCACCTGGGACAGCGCCACGGCCACAATATCATCATCGCCTATGCCGATGCCGAACAGGACGGTGTTCCAGAGAGTGCGGTATTCATCGGACAGCAGCTCCTCCATCTTCTCCCGCTGGTCCGCATCAAAATGGAACTGATCGGCCATTTCCTCCGGGGTCTTATGGGTGACGGTGATATAGAGCGTGACCGTCTCGACGGTGGTCTGGATCTCCACGGGGTTGCCCTCCTCATCTGTGCCGGTGGTCGTTTCCACATGGGAGTCCGTGGCGGTGCTGTATGAGATGGTGTTCATCTCCCAGAAAATGTCCTCCAGGATGTCCCGCTTTCGTTCGGTCATGGAGGCAACCTCCTGGCCGTCCGTGGGGTCGGTGTTGGTCTTGACGGCGTAGACGGCCAGCACCGACCGCCAGGTAGCGCGGGAGCCGGACATCTCCAGTTCATCGTGGGCAACGGTGTTCTGGATGCCGTCGATCTTGTCCTGGTAGTCCTGATTTATCTCCCGGATGGCGCTGCGCATGGTGAGGCCGGAGCCGGTATCCTCCCCGGAGAAGAAGATGCCAAAGACGGAGCCGACGAGCAGACCGATAAGGCAGATCACGACGACAATGAGAAATGCCACGCTGCCACCTGCAGCCAAGGTCGTTATCAGAGCCTTGGTCGCGGCGATGATAGCCCGGACGGAGGAGATCACGGCTTTGACCGCCGCTTTTGCGGTCACGGCTGCCTTTTGCGCCGCGACGCGGGCGGCGTGGGCTGTGACCTGGGCGGTCCTGGCGGCGGCCTGGGCCGATCTCTGCGTTATCTTTGCCGTCTGCTCGGCGGTCTTGATACCGGCCTTGACGGAGCGATCCGCCGTCTTGACTGCATACCGCTCCGTTTTGGTCTTTACGGCCCGCCCGGAAGCGGTGACAGTCCGGGTCGCGGCTCTTTCGGTCTGCTCTGCTGTCCGTGCGGCGGAGCGGCGGGAGATGGGGCGGCCCTGGATGTTGCTGCTCCCCCGGATGGGACTGGCTGAAGGAGCCACCTGTCTGGGGGAGCTTGCGGGTGCTGGTGCTGATATAGGAGAGCTGGGAGGCACCGCCTCGCTGGGCGGGGTGGTCGTCAGGATGGTCTGTTCCGGCGCTTTTCCCGCCTGGGTCTGCCGTCGAAGCTGCTCCACCTGCCGACGGTGCCGGAAGCTCTCCTGTGCGGCCTCTGGGGACTGCACGGACGAGCCGGAATACTCCGCTTGGACGCTGGAGCGGGTCTTGGGCTGGTTGGTCTCTTGCTGGGCCTCTCCCGCTGCCGCCGTTCCTGGCGACGTTCTTTCACGGTGGCTACGGCCCTGTGACCGGCGTTGTCAAGCTGGTGTACGCCCTCATGGGAGGCAACTTCCACGCTGCCCGTGATACGGTCGGAGGCGTATTCCTCCGGGGACGCCTGGGCGGGCTGGACGGTCTCGGCGGCCCGTTCCTTGGTGCGGATATAGGACTGCTTCATCCGCTGACCCGCGATGGCCGCCCGGTCCAGGGTCTTTATCGTTCCTCTGACCACATCCCGTGTCTTGATGTCAGGCATGGCTTATACCTCTCATCAGTTGAATGGGTCGTATTCATCGAAGTTGAAGTAGACGTTGCTGCCGTCCTTTTTAGCCGGGGTCAGCATCTCACCTCCGAATACGCCCTCGCCGGGCTTGGTGGTCATCAGCTGATAGAGCTGGGTGTTCTTGGGGAACTTGTTGACAAAGGGTACCAGCGCGTGACCATAGCGGATCAGGCCGGAGCCGGCCTCAGCGTTGGTCACATAGCTCATCTGCTCATCGGAGATGTTCAGCAGCTTCGCCAGCTTCTCCCGGTCGGAGGCCGCCTGGTTCAACATGACGATGAACTCGGAATTGGAGAGCATGGTGCTGGCCTGGACAGAATCCAGCAGATATTCCACGTTTTGGGTGATGGCGGTGGGATAGGCGTTGCGCTTACGGAACTGCCGCCAGGCGGAGGTGAAGAACGCGCCGCTGTACTCATTTTCAAAAACGACATGGTACTCGTCTATGAAAACGTGGGTGCGCTTGCCCCGGCGCCAGTTGAGCGTGACGCGGTTGAGGATGGTGTCGGTGATGACCAGCAGGCCCGTGGGCTTCAGCTGCTCGCCCAGATCCCGGATGTCGAACACCAGGATGCGCTTGTTTAGGTCCACGGTGCTTTCGTGGCCGAACACGTCCAAGGAACCGGTGGTGAACAGCTCCAGGGCCAGGGCGATCTCCTGTGCCTCCGGCTCCGGCTGCTCCAGAAGCTTCTCCCGGAGGGTGCAGAGCGTGGGGACCTTCTGCGTCCTGGCGGCGTCCATATACACGGCGGCGGTACAGCGGTCGATGATGGACCGGTGCTGGGGGCCGACGCCATTTTTATCGATCTGCTCGATCAAGGACATGATGAACTGCGACTTCTCCACGAGGGGATTGGTCTCACCGTAGCCCTTGACAAGGTACAGCGCGTTCAGCCGGTCCTTGCCGCCGGCGGCGATGTGGAACACGCTGCTTATATCGGCGGCGATGCCCTTGATGAGAGGCTCATACTCGTTCTCCGGGTCGCATATCAGGATCTCATCATCGGTGTTGAGGATGAGCTGAAGGATCATCTCCTTGATGAAGAAGGACTTGCCGCCGCCGGGGACGCCCAGCACAAAGCCGGATTGGTTCATGAGGTTCTCCCGGTCGCAGAGGATAAGGTTATGGGATATGGCGTTCTGCCCCAGATAGAGGCCGCCCGGTTCGTGGATCTCCTGCACCTTGAAAGGCATGAACACCGCGAGGCTCTCCGTGGTGAGCGTGCGGAAGGCGTCAATCTTCCTGGTGCCGATGGGCAGCACGGTGTTGAGGCCGTCTATCTGCTGAAAGGTCAGAGTCGCCAGCTGACACATGTTCTTGCCCGCGATGGATCTTATCGCCTCGGTATCGCTGTCCAGCTGCTCCTTGCTGCCAGCTGTCAGCACCATGGTCAGGATGCCGTGCATCATCCGCTGGTCGCGGGTGGTGAGATTGTCCAGGAACTCTTTGGCCTCCTTCCGCTGCAGCTCCATGTCATAGGGGATGACGGCGGAGAAGTTATTGTTGTTGTTCTGCCGGCGCTGCCAGTTGGTGATGTTGGTCTCCACGCCCAACAGCCGGTTCTCCACCTCCCGGACGGCCTCCTCTGTGGGCACAGGCAGGATGTCCAGGGAGAGCACCATGTTCCGGTTGATATCGGTCAGCTCCGTCACCATGGTATCTTTGATATAGCTGGCGTAGCTTTTGAGATAGAGGACCCGGCAATACTGGCCGCCCAGGATGAGATAGTCGCTGTGCTTCTCGATGAAGTCCGGGCAGATGTAATCCCGGAAGTCATGGCCTTTCTTCATCATGTCACGGGCGTCAAAGTAGAAAGCTGCCTCCTCGCCGGGACGGTATGTTTGATTGGAAAAAATAAGGTTTCATGATAGAATACTTCGGCCCTGGATAACATCACCCAGCGGCTGGACACGGGACCGGCAGGCGCATAAGGATATCATAAGCGGAGAAGGAAAGACATTGTGATGGATGAACTGAGAGAGAGGACCAACCCTGGGTTCAACACGGCGAAATCTACCCTGGTGTATCTCATGGGAGCCGGGGACGAGAACGCCGCCACGATGGCCAGGGAACTGCACATCGAACCGGACAAGGTATTCAAGGGCCGCTTTGGGTCTGGGTATGATGACGAACGTGGATGCCTACTATGAGATCATAAACCAGCTCCTGGCCGCCGCGCCGGAGCCGACGGTGGTGGACCTGGGCTGCGGCTACACCCCACGGGCGCTGAGCCCCGAGCTGGCGGGAAAGCACTACATCGGCTGCGACCTGCCGATCGTGACCGATGAGATGGCCCCGCTGGTGAAAAAGCTGCTGGCTGGACAGGAACGGACGGCGCCAGCGGAGTACAAGGGTACGGACTTCACCAGCTACGCCTCCCTCCGTGCCGCTCTTGACGGCGTGGAGGGGCCGGTATGCCTCACCAGCGAGAGCACGCTGACCTACCTGACCCAGTCGGAGGTGCGGCAGCTGTGTGCCAACGTGCGGCGGGTGCTGAAGGAGTTCGGCGGCCGCTGGCTCACACCGGACCCGGAGTCGGGCGACCGCACCGTGGGCACGCTGGTGGCCGTTCTGGGTGAGGAAGGATTCAAAAACGTGATAAGCGTCTTCACCACGCTGTCCAGCCAGTCGGACGTGGTGGTGGGCGACAACGACATGGTGATACGCTATGGGCATAAGGAGGACCCGCCCAAGGCTGCAGCCCTGCTGAAAGAGGTGGGGCTGAAGGTGAAGAAGGTCCCCATGGGCGAGCATATGCTGGAGCTGAAGGCGTTTGCCAAACTCGATGAGCAGCAGCGCGAGGCCCTGAAGAAGCTGTACAAGGGCCTGGTGCTCTGGGAGCTGACCCCGGACCCGGACTGGACCGAGCCTGCACCGGAGACGGACGGCACCTTCGGCCTGGACACCGCCGTGAACGGCTCGGAGCTCGCCGTCACCCTCCGGGGCCGGGTGGATTCCCTCACCGCGCCTGCATTTCTGGCGGCTTTTGAGGAGGCCGGGAAAGGAAACGCTCTCACGGCAGCCAAGGTGGATATGTCTGGCCTTGCGTACATATCCTCCGCCGGTCTGCGGGTGCTGCTCATCATGACGAAGCGCCTGGGTGTGGGCCGTGTGGTCGTCACCGGGGCCAATGAACTGATCCGCTCCATATTCGAGCAAACAGGATATGACGATATCCTGAGGATCAGATGAACATCAAAAGTGAGCAGTGAACACA
Organism: uncultured Oscillospiraceae bacterium; assembly: GCA_947626345.1. Taxonomy (GTDB): domain Bacteria; phylum Bacillota; class Clostridia; order Oscillospirales; family Oscillospiraceae; genus CAJOIG01. The sequence goes on from CANQSF010000042.1 coordinate 8,731, forward strand.
AAAGCCGAAGACCCGAGGGTCTTCGGCTTTTGTGTTGCCGCCGGCAGGGCGGCCTTTTTTCTTACGCCTTGAGCTTTTTGACCTCCGCCGTCAGCAGGGGCAGTACCTCGAAGAGGTTGCCCACGATGCCGTAATGGGCGATCTCAAAGATGGGGGCGTCCGGGTCCTTGTTGATGGCCACGATGCAGTCCGCGCCGCTCATGCCGGCCTGGTGCTGGATGGCGCCGGAGATGCCGCAGGCGATGTACAGCTTGGGGGCCACGGTCTTGCCGGTCTGGCCCACCTGGTGGGCGTGGCTGATCCAGCCGGAGTCCACCGCCGCGCGGGAGGCGCCCACCGTGGCGCCCAGGGCCTCCGCCAGGGGCTTGATGTGTGTCTCGAAGCCCTCGGGGCCGCCTACGCCGCGGCCGCCGGACACGATGATGTCCGCGCCCTCCAGGTCCACGATCTCCTCCGCCGCGTCATGGATGACGCGCAGCAGCTCCGTGCGGATCTCCTCGGGGGGAACGTGGTAGTCCTCGTGGATGATCTCGGCGTGGGGAGCCACCTCGGGGGCCTTCTTGAACACGCCGGGGCGGACCGTGCCGATCTGGGGCCGGGTGTGGGAGCACAGGATGGTGGCCATCAGGTTGCCGCCGAAGGCGGGACGGGTCCAGGCGATGTCGCCGGACTCCTCGTCGATGTCCAGGCTGGTGCAGTCGGCGGTCAGGCCGGTCTTCAGCCGGCAGGACACCCGGGGGCCGAAGTCGCGGCCGTTGGGGGTGGCGCCGATCATCAGGGTGGTGGGGCCGTACTTTTCCACCAGGTGGTACATGGCGTTGGCATAGGCGTCGGTGGAGAAGTTCTCGTATTCCGGTCCGTCCACCACGATGATCTTGTCCGCGTCGTGGGCGGCGGCGGCCTTCACCGCCTCGTCGGTGTGGTAGCCGATGATCACGGCCACCAGAGCGCCGCCCTGCTTGTCCGCCAGGCGGCGGCCGGGATTGAGCAGCTCGATGCCCACGTTTCTGGCGGAGCCGTCCGCCTTGGTCTCAACAAATACCCACAGGTCTTTCGTCTTAGCTTCCATTTCTATCCCCTCCTGATCAGATCACATGGCTGTCGCTCAGAAGGGCGATCAGCTTGGCGGCGGACTGTTCTACAGTCTCTTCGCTGACGATGACGCCGCCGGCTTTTTTCTGGGGCACGAAGGACTTTTTCACGTGGGTGGGGGAGCCCTTCAGGCCGATGCTGGTCTTGTCCATCTCCTCGTCGGAGAAGTCGCCGTCGCTCAGCGTAGGGATCTCGGTCCGGTTGGCGGCCAGCTTCCGCTTGATGGTGGGGAAGCGGGGATCGAAGCTGGGCTTGGTGAAGGTCACCAGGCAGGGGAACTTCACGCCGATGACCATGTTGGCGTCCTGATCCTCCTTGAGGATCTCCAGGTGCTCATCGTCGGACTGCAGCACCTCCAGCGCGCAGGTGACCTGGGGATAACCCAGGTGCTCGGCCAGCTCCGGGCCCACCTGGGCCGTGTCGCCGTCAATGGCCTGCTTGCCGCAGAAGATGGCGTCAAAGTGGCCCTCCAGGGCCTCCACCTTCTTCACGGACTTGGACAGGATGTAGCTGGTGGCCAGGGTATCGGAGCCGCCGAAGGCCCGGCCGGAGATGAGATAGGCCTTGTCCGCCGCGATGGCTAGGCACTCCTTCAGGGCGTTCTTGGCGTTCTCGGGGCCCATGGACATAACCACGATCTTGGTGTCGGGGTGCTTGTCCTTGATGCGGGCGGCGGCCTCCAGGGCGAAGGCGTCGAAGGTGTTCACGATGGCGGGCACGCCCTCGCGGATCAGGGTGTTGGTCACCGGATCGATCTTGACCTGGGTCGTATCCGGCACCTGTTTGACACATACCAGAATGTTCATGCTTTTTGTGTTTCCTTCCAAATAAAGTTTTCCGATCGATATAGGGCCGCGGCTGCCGTTGCCGCGGGTGTCAGGGCCGTCTGGTGCGCAGCAGGTGGGAGCGGAAATTGCCGCCCACCAGCTCGTTGGCGCCCAGCATCATCACGAAGGCGTCGTGGTCCAGGTCCTGTATGAGGCTCTTGACCTTGAACAGCTCCTGGGGCCGCACCGCCACCAGCAGGACGCTGCGGGCGGTGTCGGAGTACATGCCGGTGCCGTTGAGGTCCGTCACGCCCCGGCCCAGGGCCTTCATCAGGGGATCGGCCACCTCATGGGCGGGGTGAGAGGTGACGACAATGCACAGCGAGCCCCGCTTGAAGCCCGTCAGGATGCGGTCGCACACGAACGAGCACACCATCAGGGTGATGATGGCGTACAGGCCCACCTCCACGTTGCCGAAGGAGATCATGGCCAGCACGATGACGCTGCCGTCGATGATGGCGCTCATCTTGCCCTGACTGAAATTGGGGAAGCGCTTCACCAGCAGCCGCATGAGAAGGTCCGTCCCGCCGGTGGAGCCGTTGCCTACCGTGAGCAGGGCCATGCCCGCGCCGTACATCACGCCGCCGAACAGCGCAGCTGCCAGCGGATCGGTGGTGAGGGTGGGCAAAAACGACAGCAGGTCCGTGACCAAAGAGTATAGGACCGTGCCCACGACGGTGGTGAGGGTGTATCGCCATCCGTTGAGGAACATGGCCGCCGCCAGGATGGGCAGGTTCATGATGAACACCATGGTGCCCACCCGCAGGGGCAGGTACTGGCGCAGCACCACCGCGATGCCGGAAAGGCCGCCTGCGGCGATGTCGTGGCCCACCAGGAACAGGTCCAGCGCCAGCGAGTACATCAGGATCCCGCCCAGGTTGCACAGCTTCTGCACGGCCATGTCGCTCAGATTTGCTTTGCCAAGCATGTTTTCTCTGTATTTCCTCCCGGCGGACGCCTCAGATCAGTCCGTTATAGGGCAGCGCCCAGCCGAACAGCAGGAACAGCGTGGTGAGGATGCCGGCCACGATCAGCACGTAGCCGTATACCCGGTCGCGCTTGTACTCCGCGGCCACGCACTCCGAGCGGGGGATGACCAGAAGTCTGGTGCGGTAGTCGGTCTCCGTCTGGGTCACGGGGTGGACCTTGGAGCCGATCACGGCGAACAGCAGGCTGAAGTACAACCCCAGGAAGAAGGGATCCAGGAAGTTGATGAAGATGCTGTTGAAGGGAGCCACGCCGAAGCCCACCAGGCACTTGGGGATGATGAAGCCGAGGAAGCCGGCCAGCATGGCCCAGCGGGCGCCGGTGGCGGACAGCTTCTTGCTCACCACGCTGCCCACGCCGGGCACCACCCAGCTGGCGGCGATGATGGTGGAGGCGAACCAGCTGATGACACGCACGCCGCCCAGGCCCAGGTAGGCCAGGATCAGGGCGATGATGCCCACCACCAGCATGACGATGCGGCTTGTGCGCAGCTGCTGCTTCTCCGAGGTGAACTTGGCGGGGAAGAGGTCTGTGGTGACGGAAAAGCCCACCACGGACAGGAACGTGGACGCGGAGGAAAGGCCCGCGGCCATGATGCCGGCCAGGACCATGGTGCCCACCAGCTTGGGCATCACGTTGAAGGCGGCCCAGATCAGCACCCGCTGGGAGTCCTCCAGATGGGGGTTCAGGTTCAGCACGGTGATGGACTGCAGGTTCAGGTACAGCAGGAACACCACGGTGCAGATGGCGGCGATGGCGCCGGAGCGGAAGGTGACGTGCTCGCTCTTGGCCATCAGGTTACGGCCTGCCTGCCAGGGGGACACCGCCACGGTGATGAGCCACACAAGGCCCATGGAGACGGCGTACATCACCGCGCCGAACACGTCGGTGGCGCCGGTGCCGGGGATGTTGCCGTAGAAGTCCAGCAGGTTGTCCGGGATGTTGGGGTTGTGCATCAGGTTGGTCAGCAGCTCTCCCAGACCGCCCTGGGCGTTGAAGATGTAGGGTCCGGCGATGATGGACGCCAGCAGGAACACCAGGAACATCATGGTATCGGTGATGACCACGCCCTTGGAGCCGGAGTAGAAGGTGAAGGCCGTGAAGCACAGCCACGCCAAAAACAGGCACACTCCATAGGAGAAGCCAGTCAGCTCCTGCATCAGGATGCCCACGCCGGTGATGGACGCCAGCAGATAGGCCGTCAGGGAGATGATGGTGATGATGCCGGCCAGCCGGCGGTTGCGGAAATCGTTATACCGGGTGCCGAAGTACTCCGGCATGGTGGTGCATTCGCTCCGGCGCAGGTACCGGCCGAACACCAGCGGGCCCACCACATAACCCACGGCGCACAGGGAGTTGAGCAGCACCAGGGAGGTGATATTGCCCGTGTAGCAGAAGCCCTGGTCGCCCATGAAGCCGTTGACGGACAGCATGGAGGCGAACAGCGTGCCGGAGATGAGAAGGGTAGGCGCGTTGCGTCCGCTCACATAATAGTCATTGACGTCCTTGACCGAGCGGCCTGCGTACAGGCCCACCACCAGGTAGGCCAGGATGCTGACGATGACGCCGATCAAAAATATACTCATAGTACCTCCTATCACTTATCACTTTCACTGTGTTCCAGCAGCTGGTTTTTTTCCTTCAGCTGCTTCTCCTCTTTGCGCAGTACGACGTTCATCAGCACGCCGGCTATCGCCAGAAAGCCGCCGATGCAGATGGAAAAGATGATCTCCCCCATATGCTCACCTCCTACAATAAAGATTGAGGCAAGGTACACGGCAGCCAGCCGTGTTTTGCCAACTCAAAGCCGAAGCTGT
>CANQSF010000043.1 GCA_947626345.1 uncultured Oscillospiraceae bacterium
ATCGACTCCATATACACCCCCGTCCTGAAGGTGAACTACGCCGTGGAGAACACCCGCGTGGGCAACCAGACGGACTACGACAAGCTGACCCTTGAGGTCTGGACCGACAAGACCATCTCCCCCCGTGACGCGGTGAGCCTGGGCGCCAAGATCCTGTGCGACCACTTCACCCTGTTCACGGACCTGTCCTCCAGCATGAACATGGGCTCCACCGTGGTGGAGAAGACCGAGGCCGTGAAGGACAAGGTCATGGAGATGACCATCGAGGAGCTGGACCTTTCCGTGCGCAGCTTCAACTGCCTGAAACGCGCGAACATCAACACGGTGGAGGACCTGGTATCCAAGACCCAGGACGAGATGATCAAGGTGCGCAACCTTGGCCGCAAGAGCCTGGAGGAGGTCATCCAGAAGCTGGCGATGATGGGCCTGAGCCTGGCCAGCGACGAGGATGGCAAGTAACCCACCGACCACTCACTTTTGGAGGTAAACGAAAATGCCCGGAACTCGCAAGCTCGGCAAGCCCACCGCCGCCCGTATGGCGATGCTGCGCCAGCAGGTCACCGATCTGCTGGATACCGGCCGCATTCAGACCACGGTCACCCGCGCCAAGGAGGTCCGTCCTCTGGCGGAGCGGATCATCACCCTGGGGAAGAAAAAGGGCCTGGCCAACTACCGCCTGGCGCTGAGATTCCTCACCCGTGAGGATGTGGCCAAGAAGGTCTTCGATGAGCTGGCCGTGAAGTATGCCGACCGCAACGGCGGCTACACCCGCATCACCCGCACCGGCACCCGCCGGGGCGATGCGGCGGAGATGGCTGTCATCGAGCTGGTGTGATCAAAAAGGGGCCCGCGCCCCGCAAAAACCCCCTGTCCCGCAGGACAGGGGGTCTGCTTTATTTGTGGGTGCCTTATAAAAGCCCCATCACCGCCAGGCCGATGACGCGGGTGACGAGGGCCGCGATCCAGGCGATCAGGCACTGGCCGGCCACCACGCCGGCGGCCCAGCCGCCGCCCAGCTCCCGCTTCACCGAGGCGATGGCCGCCACGCAGGGGGTGTACAGCAGGCAGAACACCAGCAGACTGGCCGCCGCCAGAGGCGTCAGGATCCCCACCGGGCTGGCGCCGCCCAGCAGCACCGTCAGCGTGGACACCACGCTCTCCTTGGCCATGAAGCCGGTGATCAGCGCCGTGCAGATCCGCCAGTCGCCCAGCCCCAGGGGGGCCAGCACCGGCGCGATGAAGCCCGCCAGGGCCGCCAGCATGCTGCCCCGGGAGTCGGTCACCACGTTCAGGCCGAAGTCGAAGGTCTGCAAAAACCAGATGATGATGGTGGCGATGAAGATGATGGAGAAGGCCCGCTGGAGGAAGTCCTTCGCCTTGTCCCACAGCAGATGGCTCACGTTCTTTGCCCCGGGCATCCGGTAGTTGGGCAGCTCCATCACGAAGGGCACCGGCTCGCCCCGGAACACGGTCCCCTTCATCAGGCAGGCCAGCGCGATGCCCAGCACCACGCCCAGCGCATACAGCCCCACCATGATGATCCCACGGTGGCCGGGAAAGAAGGCGGTGGTGAAAAAGCCGTAGATGGGCAGCTTGGCGCTGCAGCTCATGAAGGGCGTCAGCAGGATGGTCAGCTTTCTGTCCCGCTCCGAGGAGAGGGTCCGGGCGGCCATGATCCCTGGCACGGTGCAGCCGAAGCCCAGCAGCATGGGCACGATGCTCTTGCCGGACAGGCCGATCTTCCGCAGCAGCTTATCCATCACGAAGGCTACCCGGGCGATGTAGCCGCTGTCCTCCATCAGGGACAGGAAGAAAAACAGCACCACGATCACCGGCAGGAAGCTGAGCACGCTCCCCACACCGGCGAAGATGCCGTCGATCACCAGCGATCGGAGCACGCCGTGGACGTGCAGGGAGGCGAACACCCCGTCCACCCACAGGCCCAGCGCGTCGATGCCGGCGTCCAGCAGCCCCTGCAGCCAGGGACCGATCAGGTCGAAGGTGAGCCAGAACACCAGCGCCATGATGGCGATGAAGCAGGGGATGGCGGTGTACTTTCCCGTGAGGATCTGGTCGATGGCGGCGGAGCGGGTCCGCTCCCGGCTCTGCCGGGGCCGGGTCACGGTGGCGTCGCACACCTCTTTGATGAAGGCGTAGCGCATGCCGGCGATGGCGGCGGCCCGGTCCATGCCGCTCTCCGCCTCCATCTGCAGGATGATGTGCTCCAGCATCTCCGTCTCGTTCCGGTCCAGGTCCAGGGCCTGGGCGATGTGCTCGTCGCCCTCGGCCAGCTTGGCCGCGGCGAAGCGCACCGGGATGCGGGCCCGGACGGCGTGGTCCTCGATGAGGTGCATGATGGCGTGCAGGCACCGGTGCACCGCGCCGCCGTTGGCGTCGTCCCGGCAGAAGTCGATGCGCTGGGGCGGCTCCTGGTAGCGGGTCACGTGGATGGCGTGGTCCACCAGCTCGTCGATGCCCTCGTTCTTCGCCGCGGAGATGGGCACCACCGGGATGCCCAGCAGCCGCTCCATCTCGTTGATGCGGATGGAGCCGCCGTTGCCACGGACCTCGTCCATCATGTTCAGCGCCAGCACCATGGGCACGTCCAACTCCATCAGCTGCATGGTCAGATAGAGACTGCGCTGGATGTTGGAGGCGTCCACGATGTTGATGATGCCCAGGGGGTGCTCCTCCAGCAGGAAGGAGCGGGTGATGATCTCCTCGCTGGAGTAGGGGGACAGGGAGTAGATGCCCGGCAGGTCCGTGATGCGGGTGTCGGCGTGGCCGCGGATGACGCCGTCCTTTCTGTCCACGGTGACGCCGGGGAAATTGCCCACGTGCTGGCTGGAGCCGGTGAGCTGGTTGAACAGGGTGGTCTTGCCGGAGTTCTGGTTCCCGGCCAGGGCAAAGGTGAGCAGTGTCCCGTCGGGCAGCGGGCTCTCCGTGGCCCGCACGTGGTACTTGCCCCGCTCGCCGAGGCCCGGGTGCTCCTCCTGCCGGCCCCGGTATTCCTTCCGGCCGGCGGCGGCCGCCGGGGCGTCGTCCGGGTCCCGGACGTTCTCGATGTCGATCTGGGCCGCGTCCGCCGCCCGGAGCGTCAGCTCATAGCCATGGATCATGAACTCCATGGGGTCGCCCAGCGGGGCGTATTTGACCAGCGTGATGTCCGAGCGGGGGATCAGCCCCATATCCAGGAAATGCTGCCGCAGGCCGCCCTCGCCACCCAGACGGGTGACGGTGGCCGTCTTTCCCACCGGCAGATCCTTCAGCGTCATGTGTCTGCGCTTCCTTTCATCCTGAGCGCGCCCTTCGGCGCGGCAACTATTATACGGCATATGAGCCCGTGGTTCAACCCGCAGAGGAAAACTTCTGCGAAAAAACCGGTGTCTTTTGCGATCCGCGTTGCTGGAGCGGGCGGGGCTGTGGTATAACAGACGCTGTGCGCTGTTATACCACAATGATACCGGTCGCGCTCCCGGCTTGTGCCGGAACCGCGCGACATGGTATAATGATGAAAAAACAACATGTGGGAGGGCGGTCGTATGATCCGAGAGGTCTGGGGGCTCTGGTTCAGCCCCTGCGGGAACGTGGAAAAGCTGATCCGCGCCATGGCCGCGGCGGCCGGGGAGACGCTGGGCGTCCCCGTGATGTACGGGGACTTCACCCTGCCGGCGGGACGGACGGACCGGCGCTTCGGGCCGGAGGCCCTGGTGTTCGTGGGCACGCCGGTGTACGCCGGGCGGGTGCCCAACAAGCTGGCGCCCTATATCGCCGGGCACATCCACGGCGAGGGGGCGGCGGTGCCGGTGGTGTGCTTCGGCAACCGGGCCTTTGACAACGCCCTGGCGGAGATGGCGGACATCCTGGGGAAAAACGGCTTCACCGTCACGGCCGCCGCGGCGGCGCCGGGGGAGCACGCCTTCACCGCCGCCCTGGCGGCGGGCCGGCCCACGGAGGAGGATCTGGCGGAGGCGGCGCAGTTCGCGTCCCGGACGGCGGAACGGCTGGCCTCGGGGCGGATCGATCCGCTGCCCGCCGGGGCCATTCCCGGCGAGGCGGACGCGCCCTACTATACGCCCCTGGGCCTGGACGGCGCTCCGGCCCAGTTTCTCCGGGCGGCGCCGGCGGTGGACGAGCAGGAATGCATCCGCTGCGGCGTGTGCGCGTCGGTGTGCCCCATGGGCAGCGTGGACCGTCTGGACCCGGCGCGGACCAACGGCGTGTGCATCAAGTGCCACGCCTGCATCCGAAAGTGTCCCATGCAGGCCCGGTATTTCGCCGACCCGGCCTTCTTGTCCCACCGAGCCATGCTGGAGGCCCATTACGCCCGGCCGGCCGCGCCGCTGTACCTGCCGTGACCGCCGCCGGAAAACCGGCGATATCCCGGGAAGTTCATCGGGAAAATGTCCGCCCACAGCGGACATTTTTCTTGCGCTTTTCCGGAAAAGGGCGCATAATAGGCAGGGCCAAGACCCCGTGGCCGAGAAAAGAGAAGAGGAGACAGAAACATGAAGCTTACCCGTTCCCAGACCGCGGCCTTCGGTATCGGTGCCGTGGGCAAGGACATGGTGTATGCCCTGTCCGCCAGCTATGTGATGTACTTTTACCAGGATATCCTGGGCCTGTCCGCCACCTTTGTGGGGCTGATCCTGATGATCGCCCGGGTGTTCGACGCCCTCAACGACCCCTTCATGGGCATCCTGGTGGCCAAGACCCACACCAAGTGGGGCCGGTTCCGTCCCTGGCTCGTCAGCGGCACGGTGCTCAACGCCTTCGTGCTGTACGCTCTGTTCGCCGCCCCTGACCTGAAGGGCGCGGGGCTAATGGTGTACTTCGCCGTGATCTATATCCTCTGGGGCGTTACATACACCATGATGGACATCCCCTACTGGTCCATGATCCCCGCTGTCACCGACACCCCCAAGGACCGGGAGAACCTGTCCGTGGTGGGCCGCACCTGCGCCGGCATCGGCTCGGCGGTGGTCCAGGTGGGCACGCTGCTGGCGGTGGCCGCTCTGGGCGGCGGCAACGAGCGGACCGGCTTCGGCCGCATCGCCCTCATCGTGGCGGCGCTGTTCGTGGTGGCGGAGATCTTCTGCTGCGCCAAGGTGAAGGAGCACGACATCGGCCGGATGGAGACCTCCTCCGTGGGGGAGATGTTCAAGGCGCTGTTCCGCAACGACCAGGCCATGATCACCGTGCTGGCCATCCTGCTGATCAACGGGGCGCTGTACCTGACCAGCAACCTGGTCATCTATTTCTTCAAGTATGACTTCGGCGGCGCCGGCTGGATGGGCAGCTATACCCTGTTCACCACCGTGGGCGGCGCATGCCAGATCCTGGGCATGATGGTGGTGTATCCGCTGCTGCACAAAAAGCTGGGCAACACCGGCATCTTCAAGGCGGCGCTGTGCCTGGCCATGGCGGGCTATGCCCTCATCCTCGCCGTGTGCTTTTTGGGCCTGGGCTCCAACATCATCCTGCTGTGCCTGTGCGGGGCGCTGGTGTTCGCCGCCAACGGCATCCTCACCGTGCTGACCACGGTGTTCCTGTCCAGCTCCGTGGACTACGGCCAGATGAAGACCGGCCGGCGGGAGGAGAGCGTCATCTTCTCCATGCAGACCTTCGTGGTGAAGGCGGCCTCCGGCCTGGCGGTGTTCATCACCGGCATCGGCCTGGATATGATCGGCCTGGTGGGGGATACCAGCGAGACCGGCGCGGTGGTGGCCCAGAGCGCCAGCACCATCATGGGCCTGCGGCTGCTGATGACCGTGCTGCCCATCCTGGGCCTGACGGTGGCCTTCATCTTCTTCGTGAAGAAGTTCACCCTCACCGACCAGAGGGTGCAGCAGATCGCCGACGAACTGAAAAGCCGCAAGGAGAGCGCCGATGCTTGATTGGCGCGTGGAGGCCGCCCTGGACGACGGGCCCATCGCCGCCCAGGGGACCGCGAAGGACCTGTCCGGCCCGGTCCGGATCGCATGCGACGTGCCGGAGGCGGTCCTCCGGCGTGTGACGGCGGAGATGGATCTGGCGGTGGAGCCGGACGAGCGCATCTTTATGAACGGCTACCAGACCTGGACCTGCTGTCCCGAGCTGGGGCCGGAGGACCGGCTGCGGGGCCTGAACGGCCTGCCCGGCTCTCTGGTGAGGAAAAACGGCTTCGACCGCTACGGGGATTACCACTTCGTGCAGTACCCCTGCCGGCCCGGCCTGTCCCACGGCTTCTCCTGGTGCTACTTCCGCCGGGGGGACCGGTACCGGCTCATCGCCTCCCTGGACGAGGCGCCGGGCTACACCATCTTCCGCTATGACGCCCGGCGGGGCCGGCTCACCCTGGAGCGGGACTGCGCTGGGGTCCGCCACGGCGGCGGCCAGCTGCACGCCTTCGACCTGTACTTCGCCGAGGGCGGGGAGGACGAGGTGTTCGACGGCTGGTTCGACGCGCTGGGGCTGGAGCGGCCCTCCGCGCCCGCCTTCGCCGGCTATTCCAGCTGGTACGACCGCTATGAGGACATCGATCAGGCCTCCGTCCGGCAGGCCCTGGCCGGGTGCGGCACGGTGCTGGAGAAGGGGGACCTTTTCCAGATCGACGACGGCTGGGAGCCGGCGGTGGGGGACTGGCTGGAGCCAGACGGGGCGAAATTCCCCGACGGCATGAAGGCCATGGCGGACCAGATCCACGCCGCCGGGTTCCAGGCGGGTCTGTGGCTGGCGCCGTTCGTGTGCCGCAAGGGCTCCCGGCTGATGGAGGAGCACCCGGACTGGCTGCTGCAGGTGGAAGGAGAGCCTTGGCTGTGCGGCAGCAACTGGGGCGGCTTTTACGCGCTGGACATCGACCGGCCGGAGGTGCTGGACTACCTGCGGCAGGTCTTCCAGCGGGTGCTGCATCAGTGGGGTTTCGATCTGGTGAAGCTGGACTTCCTTTACGGCGCGGCTCCCTTCGGCACTGGGCGGGAGAGCCGGGCGGGACGGATGATCCGGGCCATGGACTTTCTGCGCCAGGTCTGCGTGGGCAAGCGCATCCTGGGCTGCGGCGTGCCGCTGATGCCCGCCTTCGGGCGGGTGGATTACTGCCGGATCAGCTGCGACGTGAGCCTGGACTGGGACGGCGGGCGGCTGATGCGCATGGCCCACCGGGAGCGGGTCAGCACCCGCCAGGCCCTGTGCAACACCTTGGTCCGGCGGCAGCTGGACGGCCGGGCCTTCCGGAACGACCCGGACGTGTTTTTCCTGCGGGATGAGAACATCCGGCTCACCGGGGAGCAGAAGCTGCTGCTGGCGAAGGTCAACGCCCTGCTTGGCGGGGTGTATATGACATCGGACGATCCGTCGCGCTACGACGGGGAAAAGCGGGAGCTGTACCGCGCTCTCCGGTCGCTGACGGGGGCGGAGGACGTGTGCGTGGAGCCGGACCGGCGGCGCATCCGCTGGCGGCTGGACGGAAAAGAGCAGACCATGGAGCTGCCGGAGACGCTGTTCGGCCGGTAAACGGGTCCGGGACGATAGAACATGGGCCGCCGCGGCACGCGGCGGCTCATGCTCTGCGTTGCTAGTAGCAAAGGCAACCACTAGCTATGCTAGTGGGAATAAAAAGCTTACAGCGGGAAAGGGAGTAGACAAGAAGAAAACTCCTCATTAGAGTAGAGGGTAGGTTTGCCGACCACCAACTACGAAATGAGGAGGTCTTTATCGTGAAAGACAAAGACATAGGTAGTTTAGAGCATACGATGTGGCGGTGTCAATACCATGTGGTGTTTGCACCGAAGTATAGGCGAATGGTGATATATGGAGAGATAAAGCAGGACATAGGGCGAATACTGAGGCAACTGTGTCAGCAAAAGGGCGTAGAGATAATAGAAGCGGAGTTGTGTAAGGACCACGTACACATGCTGATAAGCATCCCCCCGAAATACAGTGTGTCACAGATTATGGGATACCTGAAGGGGAAGAGCAGCCTGATGATATTTGACAGACATGCGAATCTGAAGTACAAGTATGGGAACCGGCACTTTTGGGCGAGAGGGTACTATGTGGACACGGTGGGGCGGAACAAGAAGCAGATACAGGAATACATCCGAAACCAACTGCAAGAGGACCAGATAGAAGACCAGATCAGTCTGAAGGAATTTGTGGACCCGTTTACGGGTCGCGTGAACCAGAAGGCATAAGAAAAGCCCCTTGAGGGGCGGCCTGAAAAAGAAATGCGGTCGGCAAACTTTTCAGGGCCCCTTCAGGGGCTTGTTTGTACCATGCCCTTCTAGGGCTCATTCAAGCCTCCGGCTTCGCCGGAGGTTTTGACTCATCCGCCGCGGCCTGAGACAGTTTTGGGGAAGATAGCTCTTGACGGCTTTTCAGGTGATGTGTTATAGAATAGATAAAAAACGGAGGGGAGGCGCGGCGTATGAAGGGGATACCCAGCGAGGAGCGGCAGCGTCTGGGGGCGCTGCTGGAGAGCCGCAGCCAGCAGGAGGTCATGGGGGCCATCCCCCAGTTCGACGGGACGGAGACGTTCCGCTTTGCCCCGGCGGCGGGGGAGGGCTCCGCCGCGGTGCGGGCGCTGGTGTTCAACATGGAGCGGGGGGTCCATCTGGAAGAGATCGTGGAGTTTTTGCAGCGCTGCCCCGAGGTGCGGCCCTTCGACGTGATCCTGGCCAACGAGCTGGACGACGGCTGTGTCCGCTCCGGCGGCGTGCACACCGCCCGGGCCCTGGCCCAGAGGCTGGGGATGGACGGCGCCTTCGGCCTGGAATTCATCGAGCTGGTGGATCGGGACGACCCCAAGGGCTATCACGGCAACGCCGTCTTCTCCCGCTGGCCTATCCGGGCGAGCCGGGCGGTGCGGCTGCCGGAGCAGTATAACTGGTACTTCGACCGCCAGAGGCGCATCGGCGGGCGGCTGGCGGTTCTGGCCATACTGGACGTGGGCGGCCGCCCCCTGGGGGTGGGGTCCATCCATCTGGAAAACCGCACCGACGGCGCCGGCCGGGAAGAACAGCTGCGCACGGTGCTGGAGGCGGCGGAGGAGATGTTCCCGGATATGCCGGTGCTGCTGGGGGGCGACCTCAATACCAACACCTTCGACGGCCGGGACAAGGACGCCATCCAGTCCATCGCTGCCGATCGGTCGCTGCAGCGCCGGTGTCTGGAGCAGGTGGCCCGCTATGAGCCCTGTCTTCCCCTGGCGGAGCGCTATGGCTACCGGGCCGTGCCGGCGGGGAACGTGGGCGAGCTGGCCACCCGGCGCAAGCCCCTGCCCGGGGGCGGCTGTCTGCCGCTGCGGCTGGACTGGCTGCTGGTCCGGGGCATGGAGGTGACGGAGAGCCGGAACGTGGCCACCTGCCGGGACAGCTGGCCCTTCGCCGCGCCGGGCTCGGCCCTGGCGGCCTTCGGCGGGCAGGAGCTGAGCGACCACAACGCCCTGTGGGCGTCGTGCCGGATCCATGGATAAGCGGGCGCGCCGGACGGCGCTGATCATCGTGGTATTGGCGGCGCTGGCGCTGCTGCTGGCCGGCGGGCAGATCCTCCTGCGGGGCGGCGGGGCCGGACAGCTGCGCAGGACCCTGTTCGGGGCGGAGAGCTTCGCCGACTGGGACGGCACGGCGGTGTTCCTGGGGGACAGCATCACGGATTTCTGCGACCTGGAGTACTATTATCCCGGCCTCAACGCCGTGAACGCGGGCATCTCCGGGGACGTGACCGGCCACATGCGGGAGCGGCTGGAGGAGTCGGTGCTGGCCTTTGAGCCGGACATCCTGGTGCTGCTGGGGGGCATCAACGACCTGTACACCGGCGCCTCCGACGACGAGATCGTCGCCAACCTGACCGCCATCGTGGACGATACCCTGGCCCGGTTCCCGGACGCGGCGGTGCTGGTGCAGTCCATCTACCCGGTGGCGGACGGCTGGGACCACACCGTCACCGGCCGCATCCAGGCCATCAACGGCCGGCTGGAGGCGCTGGCGGAGGAGCACGGCTATACATACGTGGACGTGTACAGCGCCCTGTGCACGGCGGACGGGCAGATGAAGGAGGAATACTCCTACGATGGGCTGCACCCCAACGACGCCGGCTATCAGGCGGTGCGCCCGGTGCTCACCGCCGCCCTGGAGGCCGTCACGGCCCGGGGCCTGCTGGGATAGGATGTGGCGCCGCGCCGAAGGCGCACATGATTGCGGCCCCCTTGTGCAAAGGGGGCTGGCGCCGGCGAAGCCGGGGACTGAGGGATTGTTCTTTGGTACAGTGTGCAGCAACAACCCCTCCGAGCCGCCTTATGGCGGCCCACCTCCCCTTGCACAGGGGAGGCTTTTGTATCGGCAATAACTTCCACAAAAAACCGGGGCGGGAGCATCGCACGATGCTCCCGCCCCGGCGTCATGGGGCGCGTCATTTTGTCCCGTCCGGGCCCTCCTCCAACAGGAGCAGGTGCTCGGTGACCATGTCGTAATATAGCCGCAGGCGGTCCGGCCGGCAGACGTAGATCACGTCCTCCAGCCCCTCCGGCGCGGGGACGTACTCCGCCAGGTCGTTGGGCAGCGCCCGCAGCGCCTCCGGCCGGAAGGCGCGGGTGCTCTCGCCCTCGAACACGGCGGTATAGAGGATGCCCGCCTCCACCAGGTCCTGGAAGATGTGGCTGCCGTAGCTCAGCTCCGGCATATAGCCCGCCGCCCGCTCGGACACTTCGAAGATGGCGTCGAACTGGCTGATGTCGGCAAAGGTGGAGGGGACGCCCAGCTCCGGGGAGGAGGTGCAGATGCGGCCCGGGGTGACGAGCAGCATCCGCTTGTCCTGGTCCCGGAAGTGCCAGTTGACGGCGGACAGGGCGTCCTTGACCTTGTACTTGTCCCGGTAGGGGAGCCGGTAATAGGAGATGGCGTCGATGTAGACGATGAGGTCCACGGCGAACTGGCGGGAAAAGCCCATGGAGACCCCCTCCGTCTCCAGCAGCACCGCTCCCCGGTCCGCCACCTGGGGCATGGTCACCGCCTCGCCCTCGGTGGTCAGCTGCAGGGGCCGGCACTGGAGCAGGTCGATCACGTAGCCGCCGTCGGGGGAGGTGTTCACGGTGAACTCGATGTCCACCGGGTAGTCGTAGGTGCTCTGCAGCAGCCGCAGGATGGAGCGCATGTCCTCCATGAGCCGGTCATTTTTCACCAGCCCCTCGCAGGAGACGTACAGCACCTCCCGCTGCCGGCCCTGCTCCCGGAACTGGCGCTCCGTGTCCACGTCGTGGGAGTACAGCAGCGCCTGCTGGTAGCCGGGCAGGGCCCGGCGGACGCGCTCGGCCTGGAAGGAGCACACCGGCTCGGGCCCGTCGGCCACCGCGTCGATGAGCCGCTGGGAGTACTGGTGCCGGTCGGCGGAGGAGGTGAGCAGCATCTTCGTGGGGGCGTCCAGACTGACCATCCGGGGGTAGGAGCCGGTGCGCCGGTCCACCGCCGCGGTGCCCAGCCCCGCCACCAGCCGCAGCATCCCCTCCTCGGGGTGCTCCACCCCCATGCGATAGGGGCTGATGGAGTAGCCCACCCCGGCGGCGCAGGGCATGAAGAAGCCCTCGTACCGGGAGCCGGACACCCGCTGGACCAGCAGGCCCATCTGCTCGTCCAGCTGCTCCAGGCCCCGCCGCTTGCGGTAGTCCAGGGCGGACATGCTCACCGTGCTGGCGTACACCGTGCGCACCGCCTGCTCGAAGGCGGCCAGCCGCTCCTCCAGCGTGCCCGTGCCGGGGCAGAACACGCTCTCGTATTTGCCCGCGAAGGCGTTGCCGAAGCCGTCCTCCAGGATGGAGCTGGAGCGGACGATGATGGGGTCGTTGCCATAATATTCCAGCAGCTGGCGGAAGGCGGCCTCGATGTTGGGGGAGAACCGCCCGGCCATGATCTTCTCGGCGAAGGGGGCCGCCAGGGTAAAGTAACCCTCCTCGGTCTTCTGGCGGATCTTCAGGTCCCAGAAGCCGTTGTCCACGATGTAGGCGTAAAACACATCCGAGCCCACGTAAAAGGAGTCGTGGGGCTCGATGCGCTCGAACAGGTCCGGTCGGGTGTCCTCGATGAGCTTGCGGGCCAACAGCATGCCGCAGGCCTTGCCGCCGATGAGGCCGGTGCCCACCATGCGGCTGTGGATCTCAAAGTAGTCGTCCGGCCGGAAGTGGGCCTTGATCAGCTCCCGCAGGCGGGTGTCCCGGGTGAGCATGATGTCGCAGATGCGCCCGCACTCCGCCGTCACGTCCAGGCCGCTCTGGTGCTTGAGCCGGGTCAGCTGGAAAAACCGCTCCCAGCTGTCCATGTTCTGGTCCTGGGTCTGGCGGGCGGCGTCGTTCACCTGGCGGTAGAAGCGGCTGATCTCGGTGCCCTCGGTCAGCAGCCGGAAAACGCCCTCCCCGGGCTTGCACAGGTGGGGGGAGAACATGGTCTGGGAATACCGGTTCCAGACCTTGCCCGGCCGGACGAAGAGCTCCCCGTCCTCCTGGCCGCCGGGGAACACGTCCAGAAACAGCTGGGTGGTGTCCCGGATCTGGGCGATGGCATCGAAGGAGTGGCGGCCCCGAATGATGGGGAAGAAGGCCACCGTGTCCAGGGTGAAGAGATAGGGGCAGGTCAGGTGGAAGAAGTTGCCCATCATCAGGTCCGTGGCCCAGGCCTCCTCCAGCTCCGACAGGCAGTCGAACACATAAAAGGCGTCCCGCCCCGCGGCCTCGATCAGCTCATGGCTAATTAGATGTAACAAAAGCGAAGAAAGGAAAAGCACAATCCAGACGGAATCGGCGGTGCGGTCAA
>CANQSF010000044.1 GCA_947626345.1 uncultured Oscillospiraceae bacterium
GCCTCCGGCCGGGGGGACTGCGGCGTGCTGAAGCGGTACTTCACCGCCATCAGCCCCAACCGGTTTTTGGAGGAGAAGATCACCACCGCCATCACCGGCGAGGAGGAGATCGCCGACGGGGCCAGCGCGGAGCTGGCGGACATCCGCCGGAAGATGCGGGCCGCCTCCGCCCGGGCCCGGGACGCCCTGCAGAAGATCATCACCGCCCCCAGCTACGCCAAGGTGCTCCAGGAGCCCATCATCACCCAGCGGGGCGGCCGGTTCGTGGTGCCGGTGCGAGCGGAGAAGCGGGGCGATCTGCCGGGGCTGGTGCACGACGTGTCCGGCAGCGGGGCGACGCTGTTCGTGGAGCCCATGGGCGTGGTGAAGGCCAACAACGAGCTGCGGGAGCTGGGCGCCAAGGAGAAGGCGGAGATCGAGCGCATCCTCATGGAGCTGAGCGCCGAGTGCGCCGCCGCCCGGGGCGGCATCGACCTTGATTACACGGTGCTGACGGAGCTGGACCTCATCTTCGCCAAGGCGGAGCTGAGCTATGAGCTCAACTGCGGCGAGCCCATCCTTACGGAAAACAAGCTCGTCCTGAAAAAGGCCCGGCATCCGCTGCTGCCCAAGGGCACGGCGGTGCCCATCGACGTGACCCTGGGCGGGGAATACGACACCATCGTCATCACCGGGCCCAACACCGGCGGCAAGACCGTCACCCTGAAGACCCTGGGGCTGATGTGCGCCATGGCCGGGTGCGGCCTGCACATCCCCGCCGGGGACGGCAGCGCCGTGCCGGTGGTGGACCGCATCCTGGCGGACATCGGCGACGAGCAGTCCATCGAGCAGTCCCTGTCCACCTTCTCCAGCCACATGGTGAACATCGTGGCCATCCTGAACGAGTGCGGACCGGGCAGCCTGGTGCTGCTGGACGAGGTGGGCGCGGGCACCGACCCCACGGAGGGGGCGGCCCTGGCCATCTCCATCCTGGAGTATGCCCGGCGGGCGGGGGCGCTTCTGGCGGCCACCACCCACTACGCGGAGCTGAAGGTATACGCCACCAACACCCAGGGGGTGGTGAACGCCTCCTGCGAGTTCGACGTCAACTCCCTGCGGCCCACCTACCGGCTGCTGGTGGGCATCCCGGGCAAGTCCAACGCCTTCGCCATCAGCCGCCGGCTGGGGCTGCCGGAGAGCATCATCGAGGACGCCGGCCGGCGCATCGACGCCGGGAGCACGGATTTTGAGCGGACCATCGAACGGCTGGAGCAGCAGCGCCTGGCCATGGAGCGGGAGACGGAGGCCCGGGAAAAGGCCAGCCGCGCCGCCCAGGAGGACGCGGCCAAGGCCGAGCGGATGCGCCGGGAGCTGGAGGTGCGCCTGGAAAAGGCGGAGCAGAAGGCCCGCCGGGACGCGGAGCGGATCATCAAGGAGGCCCGGGCCGCCGCCGACGAGGCGTACCGCCAGATCGACCGGGAGCGAGCCATGAGCCTGGAGGAGGCGGACCACCAGCGGGTGAACGAGGCCCGGGCGGAGCTGCGCCGGAAACTGAATCTGGCGGAGGAGTCCGTCCGCAGCCGGGAGCCGGTCGCCGCGCCCCAGCGCAGGGAGCCGAGCCGGCCGATCCGGGCGGGGGATACGGTGCAGCTGCTCTCCATCGGCTCTTGGGCGGAGGTCATCGCGGTCAACGGCAACGGGACCCTGTCTCTGCAGGCGGGGATCGTGAAGCTGACGGTGAAGGCCTCGGAGGTGGAGCTGGTGGAGCAGCCGGGCAAAAAGCCCAGCGTGGCCGCCAGCGCCGGCGCAGCGCTGCGGGCCGCGTCCGTGAGTCCGGAGCTGGACGTGCGGGGCATGATGGCCGACGAGGCGGAGCTGGCCGTGGAGCGGTATTTGGACGCCGCGTCCGCCGCTCGGCTACAGACGGTCACGATCATCCACGGCAAAGGGACTGGAGCCCTCCGGGCGGCGGTCCAGCAGCTGCTCAAACGCAGCCGCATGGTGAAAAGCTACCGGCTCGGCCGCTATGGAGAGGGAGAGACCGGCGTGACTGTTGTGGAACTGAAATAAAAGATTTCATGTTATTTCATGCTGACTGTGCATTCCTACAAATCATCGGAAAAGCCCCGCAAAACATTTGCGATTCGCGGATTTTTTTGATAAAGTATAGTAAACTTTTCAGTGTAAAGGATCGGTGTACCCATGATCAATCATGAAGTTACCATCAATAACCAGGTCGGCCTGCATGCCCGGCCCGCGACCTTCTTCATCCAGAAGGCCAATGAGTTCAAGAGCGTCATTTGGATCGAGAAAGAGGACCGCCGCGTGAACGCCAAGAGCTTGCTGGGCGTCCTGTCCCTGGGGATCGTGAAGGGAACGACGGTCAACATCATCGCCGACGGACCCGATGAGAACGAAGCGGTGGAGACTCTGACCGACCTTATCGACAAAGAGTTTGCCGAGTGAATCCATTTTTGCAGGAAAAAGGGTGTGTGAACAGCACACCCTTTCTTGCTGTCTGAAAAGGTGAGCGTCCATGGACAAGATCGCGGCCCTGCGGGAAAAAGCGAATAAGCTGCCGCTGCTGCCCGGCGTCTACATCATGCAGGACGCCGCCGGCCAGGTCATCTATGTGGGCAAGGCCAAGGCCCTGAAAAACCGGGTGACCAGCTATTTCCGGGGAGAGCACCTGCCCAAGGTGGCGGCCATGGTCAGCCATGTGGACGATTTTTCCGTCATCGTGGCGGCCTCGGAGTTCGAGGCGCTGATGCTGGAAAACAGCCTCATCAAGCGCCACAAGCCCCACTACAACATCCTCCTGCGGGACGACAAGACCTATCCCTGGCTGCGGCTGGACGAGCGGGAGGAGTATCCGGTGTTCACCATCGTGGGCCGGGTGGCCCAGGACGGTGCCCGGTACTTCGGCCCCTACGGCGGCCGGGGCGTGATGCACAGCATCGTCAACGCCCTGGCCCGGGCGCTGATGCTGCCCACCTGCGGGAAAAAGTTCCCCCGGGACATCGGCCGGGAGCGGCCCTGCCTGAACCACCACATCGGCGCCTGCGAGGGCTGGTGCCGGGGCGAGCCGGACGGGGAGGAGTACCGCCGGCGCATGGCCCAGGCGGTGCAGATCCTCTCCGGCGGGACAAGAGAGCTGATGCAGTCCCTGGAGCGGGAGATGATGGCCGCCGCCGACGAGATGCGCTTTGAGAAGGCGGCCCAGCTCCGGGACCGGCTGATGGCGGTGCGGGAGCTGTCGAACCGGCAGGCGGTGCTGCGGGCCGCCCGGGCGGATACGGACGCGGTGGGCTTCAACCGCAGCGCCCGCACCAGCTTCGTGGTGCTCCACTACGCCGATGGCGACCTGGCGGGAAAGGACCTGGAGCAGATGCCGGAGCCCCTGGAGGACGACGGCGCGGCGGTGTCCGCCCTGGTGCGGCAATACTATGTGCGGCGGGGCGCCTGGCCGCGGACGGTGCTGCTGCCGGTGGAGATCGAGGACGCCGAGCCGCTGGGCCAGTTCCTCACGGAGCTGGCGGGCCACAAGGTGGAGCTTCTCACCCCCCGGCGGGGGGTGAAGCGGGAGCTCATCGAGGCGGCGGTGCGCAACGCCCGGGAGGAGAGCGTCCGGGCCGAGAGCGAGTCGGAGCGCCGGATCAAGACCCTGGAGTGGCTGCAGCGGATGCTGGGCCTGGAACAGCCCATCCATCGGATCGAGTCCTTCGACATCTCTAACACCGGCGACTTCGGCATCGTGGCCGGCATGGTGGTGTTCCAGGACGGCAAGCCCGCCCGGAGCCAGTACCGGAAATTTAAAATGAAGACCGTGGAGCATCAGGACGACTTCGCCAGCATGCGGGAGGCGGTGGGCCGGCGGCTGGCCCGGTTCGACGAGGGGGACGAGAAGTTCATGCCCCTGCCGGACGTGCTCTTCATCGACGGCGGCGTGGGCCAGGTGGCCGCGGCGGTGGAGGCCATGGCCGAGCACGGCCACGGCGGCATTCCCGTGTTCGGCATGGTCAAGGACGACCGCCACCGGACCCGGGCCCTCACCGACCCGGCGGGCCGGGAGATCGGCCTGGCGGCCTATCCGTCTGTGTTCGCCCTGGTGGGGAGCATCCAGGAGGAGACCCACCGCGCCGCCATCGGCTACCACAAGGCCCTGCGGAAAAAGACCATCGGCTCGTCCCTGGAGGGCATCCCCGGCATCGGGCCGAAGCGCCGGACGGCGCTTTTGAAGCGCTTTCGGTCCGTCAAGGCCGTGACGGCCGCGTCGGAGCAGGAGCTGGCGGAGGTGCTGGGGGAGAAGACGGCCCGGTCGGTATACGAACACCTGCACAGGGAGGAGGACAGCCAATGAGAGTCATCACGGGCACGGCCCGGGGCAGGAAGCTCCTGGAGCCGAGGGATATGACGGTCCGCCCCACCACCGATATGGTGAAGGAGGCCATCTTCAGCATCGTCCAGTTCGACGTGCCCGGCCGCCGGGTGCTGGATCTGTTCGCCGGCACCGGCCAGCTGGGCATCGAGGCGCTGAGCCGGGGCGCGCGGGAGTGCGTGTTCGTGGACAGCAGCCCCGCCTCCGTGGCGCTGGTGAAAAAGAACCTGGAGATCTGTAAGATGCAGGCGCCGGTCATCCGGGCGGACGCGGCGCAGTACCTGTCCGGCTGCGGCAAGTTCGATCTGGTGTTCATGGACCCGCCCTATCACGCCGGGCTTTACGACAGGATCCTGCAAGATGTATTTGGATTTGACATATTAAACGATGGTGGTATAATAATCGTCGAGAGTATGCGCGGACAAGCGCTGCCGCCGGCCCCGTCCCCCTATGTGCCGGGCAGGACGTACGCCTACGGCAAGATCGCGCTGACCACCTACAGGAGAGAGCAGGCATGACCACAGCCATCTATCCGGGGAGCTTTGACCCCATCACCCTGGGGCACTTGAACATCATCCGCCGGGCCGCCCGTATCTTTGACCGGGTGATCGTGTGCGTGATGAAGAACCGGGAGAAGACGCCTATGTTCACCATCGAGGAGCGGGTGGACATGGTCCGCCGGTCCACCGAGCGGCTGGGGAACGTGGAGGTGGCCACCACGGACCTGCTGCTGGCGGAATACGCCAAGAGCCTGGACTGCGCGGTGGTGGTGAAGGGCCTGCGGGCGGTGTCGGATTTTGATTACGAGTTCCAGATCGCCCTGGTCAACAAGAAGATGAACCCCAATCTGGACACGCTGTTTCTCACCTCCAGCGAAAAGTATACATTCCTGAGCTCCACCGTGGTCAAGGAGATGGCCGCCTACGGGGCGGACCTGGCGGACTTCGTGCCCCGGGAGATCATTCAGGACGTCATAGAGAAAACAAAACAGAGGAGGCAGACAGAGAAATGAACGAGAATCAGGGCACCCTGGAACTGATCGAGATGCTGTACACCATGATAAGCGAGGCCATGGGCGTGCCCATGAGCAACGGCAAGTGCATCGTGGACCGGGACCGGGCGCTGGATCTGATCGAGGAGATCAAGGCTCAGCTGCCCGCAGAGATGGCCGAGGCCAAGCGGCTGGTGTCTGCCCGGGACGAGTTCATCCGCAACGCCAAAAAGGAGGCCGAGTCCGTCCGCAAGATGGCGGAGGAGCGTGCCCGGAAGCTGGTGGAGGACCAGGAGGTGGTCCGCACGGCCAAGGCCAGGGCGGAGGAGATGATCGCCACCGCCGACACCAAGAGCCGGGAGCTGCGCCGGGCGGCCAACGAGTACGTGGCCGAGTCCCTCCAGGGGGCGGAGGAGTCCGTCGCCCAGGCCATGGACATCATCCGCAAGACCAGGACCCGCTTCCGCAGCGCCGCCGGCGGCTATAACCCCCAGCGGGAGCAGTGAGCGTCTGCCTCTGTAACGATAAGACGAATGATTTGAAACGCCCTGCGGCGAGCGCCGCAGGGCGTTTTTCATACGATCCGGACCTTGTACCGGCGGAGCCAGTGGTCCACCTGGAGCATATAGGCGATGGTCTGAGGGGTGGTCATCAGCTGGCCGTACCAGGGCTGGGACTTGTCGTCCTCCAGCAGCGCCTCCAGGGCCTCTCGGCGCACCAGCTGCAGCAGCAGCGGGTCCGGCTCCGCCAGCACCGCCCGCAGCCGCCGGGACACCTCCTGCATGTAGGCGGGATCATGAGTCTTGGGATAGGGGCTCTTTTTCCGCCACAGGATCTCCTGGGGCAGATAGTCCCGCATGGCCTGGCGCAGCAGGCCCTTTTCATAGTGGCGGTAGTCCTTCATCTCCCAGGGGACGTTGTATAGATACTCCGCGATCCGGTGGTCGCAGAAGGGCACCCGCACCTCCAGGGCGCTGTACATGCTCATCCGGTCCTTCCGGTCCAGCAGGGTCTGCATGAACCAGTCGGTGTTCAGCCGCATCATTTCCCGCATCCGCTTATCCACGGGACTGTCCGAGTCCAGGGTGTCCGTGTCCGCCAGGGTGAGGCGGTACTTCTCCATGAGATACTCCCGCCCGTCCAGGCCCCGGGCGTGCTCCGGCAGGAGGAATCCCTCCCGGTACCGGATGGACTGGGCCCAGGGGAAGCCCTCCGCTGCCCGGATCTTCTCGTCCCGGAACCAGGGATAGCCGCCGAAGATCTCGTCGGCGCACTCCCCGGACAGGGCCACGGTGACGTGCTCCTTGATGTGCTTGCAGAATTGCAGCAGCGACGAGTCCACGTCCGCCATGCCCGGCAGGTCCCGGGCGTCCACCGCCTCAGAAAGGCCGTCCGCCAGATCCAGGGTGTCCAGCACGGTCGTGTGGCCGACGCACCCCAGCCAGTCCACCAGCTTGGGGATATACACCGTGTCGCTGGTGGGCTGGAATCTGGTCTCGTGGAAGTATTTCAGGTGATCCCGGTAATCCACGGAGAAGGTGTGCAGGGGCAGGCCCCGCTCGGCCATGTGCAGCTTCGCCACCGAGCAGATGATCCCCGAGTCCAGCCCGCCGGAGAGGAAGGTGCCGATGGGCACGTCGGATACCAGCTGCCGGCGGATGGCGTCGGTGACCAGCCAGCGCACCGTGTCCACGGTGGTCTCCAGGCTGTCCCGGTGCTCCCGGGCGGTGAGCCGCCAGTACCGCTCCGTGTGCAGGCCGCTCTCGTCGAACCAGCCCCGCCAGCCGGGGCGCAGCTCCTCCACGTCCTTGAACACCCCGCAGCCCGGCGTGCGGCCGGGGCCGGTGAGCACCACCTCCAGCGCCCCCTCCCGGTCGATCACCGGCTCCACCAGCGGGTGGGCCAGCAGGCCCTTGATCTCCGAGGCGAAGAGGAACGCTCCCCGGCGGATGGCGTAGAAAAAGGGCTTGACGCCCATCCGGTCCCGGGCTATGAACAGCCGCTTTTCCCGGCTGTCCCAGATGGCGAAGGCGAAGATACCGTTGAGCCGGTCCGTGCAGGCGGCGCCCCACTGGATGAAGCTCTTCAGCACCACCTCCGTGTCCGAGTGGCCGGAGAAGCCGTGGCCCAGCCGGATCAGCTCTCCCCGCAGCTCGTTGGTGTTGTAGATCTCCCCGTTGTAGACGATGGTATAGGTCCGCAGGCCCTGGCCCGCGGTCATGGGCTGGCGGCCGTTGTCGATGTCGATGACGGCCAGGCGGTCATGCAGCAGCGCCGCACAGTCCGTTATGTACCTGCCCTGCTGGTCCGGGCCCCGGCGGATCATGGACGCCTGCATGGCATCCAGCACCGGCCCCTGGAGGCGCAGATCGTTATGAAAGTCGATCACTCCCGCGATGGAGCACATAGTATCACCCCGTTTTGCCATATTTCAACGCATTTCAGTATATGCGCAGGGCAAAAACGGGGTGCAGGGACAAAAACCGCCTCCCGTGCCAGGGGAGGCGGTTGATGACGATCTAATTATCAGCTGTAGTATTCAAATTCCAGCTCCGCGATGGAGATGGTGTCGCCGTCGGCCAGGCCCATGGCCTCCATACGGTCGTAGACGCCGGCCTCCCGCAGCTTCCGGTCCAGGTACATCCTGGATTCGTAGTCGGCGAAGTTCACCCGGCTCACCAGCCGGTCCAGCCAGTCGCCCTGAATGAGCCACACGCCGTCCTCCCTGCGGATGGCCAGGTCGTCCGCGGTGCCCAGCTTCACCTCCGGGGCCACGTAGTCGGCCTCGTACACCGTCACCGGCGGTAGGGTGCGCAGCATGGCCGCGGCGGCGTAGGTGAGCTCCTGCAGCCCCTGGTGGGCCGCGGCGGAGATCTCGTAAACAGGGAAGCCCTTCTTTTCCACATAGGACTTAAAATCCGCCAGGGCGGTGCTGCCGGGGGGCAGCAGGTCGCACTTGTTGGCGGCCACGATCTGGGGCCGGCCGGCCAGGTCCGCGTCGTACTGGGCAAGCTCCGCGTTGATGGCGTCGAAGTCCGCGATGGGGTCCCGGCCCTCCGAGCCGGACACGTCCACCACGTGGATGAGCAGCCGGCACCGGTCGATGTGGCGCAGAAAGTCGTGGCCCAGGCCCGCGCCCTCGCTGGCCCCCTCGATGATGCCGGGGATGTCTGCCAGCACGAAGGACTCGTGTACCCCGACGTAGACCACGCCCAGGTTGGGGAACAGGGTGGTGAAGGGGTAGTCCGCGATCTTGGGGTGGGCCCGGCTGACCACGGAGAGGAGAGTGGATTTGCCCACGTTGGGAAAGCCCACCAGACCCACGTCCGCCAGCAGCTTCAGCTCCAGCACTACCTCCCGGTATTCTCCCGGCAGGCCCGGCTTGGCGAAATGGGGCGTCTGGCGGGTGGGGGTGGCGAAGTGCTTGTTGCCCCAGCCGCCCCGGCCGCCCTTGGCCAGCACGAATCGGTCCGCGGCAGACATGTCCTGGATGATGGCGCCGGTGGCCTTGTCCCGGAGGAGGGTGCCCTTGGGCACCCGCAGGATCACGTCCTCGCCATCCTTGCCGGAGCAGCGCTTGCCCTGGCCAGGCATGCCGTCGGTGGCGGTGAACTTGCGCTTGTAGCGGAAATCCATCAGCGTGGACATGGAGGGGTCCACCTGCACGATGACGTCGCCGCCCCGGCCGCCGTCGCCGCCGTCGGGGCCGCCGGCGGCCACGTATTTCTCCCGATGGAAGGCGATGGCCCCCTGGCCGCCGTTGCCGGCCTTCACCGTGATGGTCACTTTGTCGACAAAACTGGTCATGATCGTATACCCATAAAAGAAAAGCGGGGCGGTGTTATCCACCGCCCCGTGCTGCTTGCTTACTGCTGGACCTCGTAAACGGAGACCTTCTTGCGGTCCGCGCCGAGGCGCTCGAACTTCACGACGCCGTCCGCCTTGGCGTACAGGGTGTCGTCGCCGCCGATACCAACGTTGGTGCCGGGGTGGATCTTGGTGCCGCGCTGGCGAACAAGGATGTTGCCGGCCAGAACGAACTGACCGTCAGCCCGCTTGGCGCCCAGGCGCTTGGAATTACTGTCGCGACCGTTTTTGGTGGAGCCGCCGCCTTTTTTGTGTGCCATTTCGCTTTCCTCCTTGCTCAGCCGATGGAGCCGATCTCGACCTTGGTGTAAGGCTGACGATGGCCCTGGGTCTTCCGATAGCCCTTCTTGGGCTTCATGTGGTAGACGCGGATCTTCTTGCCCTTGCCCTGCTTGACGACGGTGCCGGTCACGGTCATGCCGTCGATGTAGGGGGCGCCGAAGGTGTTCTCACCCTCGCCGGTGACGGCCAGGACCTTGTCGAAGGTCACGATGGCGCCGGCCTCGGCCTCCAGCTTTTCCACGAAGATCACGTCGCCGGACGTCACGCGATACTGCTTGCCGCCGGTCTCGATGATGGCGTACTTCATGTTTTCTTTTCCTTCCTTTCGGGCTCGCTATCCCGGGTGCGGCGCGGAGCCGGCTTGCAGACCCTTTCAAAGCGGCTAAAGTATGTTACCATCAAATGGCCTGCTTGTCAACTGTTTTTTCGCGCGGGACTTATAGCTAGGGCGCCCGGTCCGGCGAGGGCCGGCGGGCATAGGGGCACACGGCGAAGCACTTGCCGCACAGGTCCGTGCGGATGCCGGTGGCCCGCTCCATGATCTCCAGTTGCTTGGCGTAGCATTTTTCCACGTCCACGATCATCTCCCGGGCCATGCCCGCCTGCCACAGGGCCCCGGTGAGGGCCTGGGCCGGACAGGCATCCACGCAGGCGCGGCAGCCGCCGCAGCGGGACCGGTCGATGGGTGCGCCGGCGGTCAGCGGCGCGTCGGTCAGGAGGGAGGAGAGGCGGATGGCCGGGCCCAGCGCAGGCGTGATGAGCAGGCCGTTTTTCCCGATCCAGCCCAGGCCCGCCCGGGTGGCCACGGTCTTGTGGGGCAGGGGCGTGCGCTTGTCCTCGCCGTAGGTGACCCGGTCCGTTGTCTGGGCGTATGCCCGATATCCCTGCTCCTGCAGGAAGGCCTCCCCGGCCAGGACGATGGCGTTCAGCCTCTCGTTCAGCGCGCCGTAGAGTTCGAAGGGCAGCCGTATGCCAATCGCCGCCGTATATGTTCAGCCTCTCGTTCAGCGCGCCGTAGAGTTCATAGTACTCCCGGGTGGGAGCCGTCCGCAGGTCCGTGACCACGTGCTCCGGCAGGGCCACGGCCACGGATACCCCCACGGGATAGGCGCAGCCGGCCACGGCGGTCATATCGCCAACGCCGGCCAGTATGGCGCCCCGGCCGCGTAGGAGGGAGAGGAGCCGTTCAGTCAGATCCATGGTCCTGCCCCCGCTTTCTCGTCAGTTCGATGGCCTCCTTGCCGGTGACGTGCTCCGGCGTCAGCTCGAAGCAGGCCAGACGGTCCGCATCCCCGGCGATCTCCTGCCGCACCCGGTCCGGATCGGGCAGGAAGCGCATGCCCAGAGCGTAGGCCGCGTCCGTCAGTTCCTGACCGGACAGCAGCCGCGCCCGGCCGAAGACCACGGCGCTGCGGTACAGGTCCGTCAGCTTTTCCGGCAGGGGCTCGTCCCGGGCGACGACGCACAGGCTCACCCGGCTGTCCCGGACCAGGGCGTCGAACTTGTGGCCCGCCCGGGCCCCGTGGAAGTAGATCTTCCCGTCCTTGTACACGTAGTTGACCGGCACGGCGTAGGGATATCCGCCGTCCCCGTTCACCGCCAGCACGGCGGTGGTCCCGTGCTCCAGGATGGCCTCCGTCTCCTCCGGACGCAGCGCCTGCCGGGACCGGCGCATGGGGCGGAACGCCTCCCGCTCGTCCGACGGGAACTCGTCCTTTAAAATGGCGTACCGCACCTCGTCGATCACGCCCCGGTTGCAGCGGCCGGCCCGGCGCAGCGTGCCCTCATAGCGCATGCCCAGCTTCTGCATGACCCGGCCGGACTTGGGGTTGCCCGCGGCGTGGACGGCGGCGACGCGCTCATAGCCCACCTCGCCGAAGAGATAGCGCAGCACCGCCCGCCCGGCTTCCGGCATGATGCCCCGGCCCCACCAGGCCGAGCCCATGCACCAGCCCAGCTCACAGCCGGCCACCGCCGGGTTCTGGGCGGTGACGCTGATGCTGCCGATGACCTGGCCCAGCTCCTTCAGCTCGATGGCCCATTGGTAGAAGTCGGCGCGCTCGTATCCCCGGATCCAGTCGGCGATCACCGCCCGGGTCACGTCCACGCTCTCGTGGGCGGGCCAGGTGAGATACTCGGTCACGGCGTCCTCCGAGGCCCAGTTTTCATACATGGCCCCGGCGTCGTCCATGACGAACCGGCGGAGGATGAGCCGGTCGGTGCGGAGCGTCACAGTTCCTTTGTGGTCCATAGTCAGACCTCCTTTGGGCAGGATAAAAAACGCGCCCGGGGCGCAGGCCCCGGGCGTGGGGTATGCGGAAGTTACTTTTCCACCAGTTCCTTGGTATCCCGGGCGATGACCAGCTCCTCGTTGGTGGGGATGACCATGATCTTCACGGTGCTGTCGGAGGTGTTGATGAACCGGTCGCCGCCATGCTTGGCGTTGCAGCCGGGGCAGACCTTGGCGCCCATCCAGCCCAGATACTTGCCGATGGCGGCCCGGGTGGCGGCGTCGTTCTCGCCCACGCCGGCGGTGAAGATGATGCCGTCCACGCCGTTCATAGCGGCGGCGTAAGCGCCGATGGTCTTGGCCACGGCGTAGGCGAACATGTCCAGGGCCAGAGCGGCGCGGTCGTTGCCCTCGCCGGCGGCCTTGGTCAGATCCCGGAAGTCGGAGCTGACGCCGGAAACGCCCAGCACGCCGGATTTCTTATTGAGCTCATTGGTGATGGTCTTCACGTCCTTGCCGGTGTTGGCGCACAGATACTCCAGCACGGACACGTCGATGTCGCCGCAGCGGGTGCCCATGGGCAGGCCGGCGATGGGGGTGAAGCCCATGGAGGTATCCACGCTCTTGCCGCCGTCGATGGCGCAGATGGAGCTGCCGTTGCCCATGTGGCAGCTTATCAGCTTCAGCTCCTCGATAGGCTTGCCCAGCATCTCGGCGGCCCGGGCGGAGACATAGCGGTGACTGGTGCCGTGGAAGCCGTAGCGGCGCACCTTCAGGTCGGTGTAGTACTCATAGGGGATGGCGTACATGAAGGCCTTGCCGGGCATGGTCTGGTGGAAGGCGGTGTCGAACACGGCCACCTGGGGCACGTCGCCCATGACGGCCTTGCA
>CANQSF010000045.1 GCA_947626345.1 uncultured Oscillospiraceae bacterium
TACTCGTCCGCCAGGTTCACGCCGCCGGAGAAGGCCACCTTCCCGTCGATGATGAGCATCTTCCGGTGGTCCCGGCAGTTGAGGGTGCCCTTGATGAACAAAAGGGGGTTGAAGGGGGCGACGCGGATGCCCTTTTTCGCCAGGTTCCCGGCGTTTTTCCAGGAGTAGGT
Organism: uncultured Oscillospiraceae bacterium; assembly: GCA_947626345.1. Taxonomy (GTDB): domain Bacteria; phylum Bacillota; class Clostridia; order Oscillospirales; family Oscillospiraceae; genus CAJOIG01. The sequence goes on from CANQSF010000045.1 coordinate 171, forward strand.
GCCGATGCTGCCCAGATCGTCGTAAAGCACCCGCACGTCCACGCCCTGGGCGGCCTTGCGGGCCATGATCTCCACCATGGAGTCCCACATGAGGCCGTCCTCCAGGATGAAGTACTCCACGAAGATGAACTTCTCCGCCTTTTCCAGCTCGGCCAGCATCACCGGGAACATGTCGTCCCCCAGGGGGTAGTAGTCGGCGGAGCGGTTGGGCCGCAGGAGAAAGCCGGTGGCGTTCTGTACGGTGCGGAAGGTCTGGGCGGCGCGGCCGTTCTCGGCGGCGAGGGCCTCATAGAGGGGGGCGGTGTCGTCCTCCTGGGGCGGGAGGGGCGCGGCCTCCGCCAGCTTTTTCCGCAGGGGCCTGGTGGTGCGCTTGTCGCCGAAGACGAGATATAAGAGCGCGCCGGGCAGGGGGAAGGTGAGGATCAGCAGCAGCCAGATGATCTTGTATGTGCCCTCGTCCTGCTTGGTGATGATATACAGGACGAAGATGAATGCGGCCACGGACAGCACGAAGCTGATGGCCCCGGCCCAGGGGGCCAGCCAGGAGAAGAGCACCGCCAGCCACACCAGCTGCAGCAGCACCGCCGGCAGGATGGTCAGCACGCGGCGGGTGACTTTGTTCATTCCGATCGCCTCCGTCGTTATATGGTGCTGACCAGTTTACTCCTTTTTTCCGCCGTTCGCAAGATGGGAGCGCGAATTTGCCGTCCGCGGCCGGGGCGGCGGGCGGTTTTCCTCGACTTTTCGTCCCGGATGGGGTATGATAGCGGTGACGGCCGCCGGCTGTCGCTCTATCAAAAACAGGAGGGTCCATCATGAGCTATATCAAGAACATCGAGCACGAAAAGGTGCTGCGCCTGGCGGACGAGATCGCCGTCCAGCCCGGCCAGATCGTCAGCAAGACCCTGGCCCAGAACGACGCCGTCAGCGTGACGCTGTTCGCCTTCTCCAAGGGAGAGGAGATCGGCACCCACGACTCCACCGGCGACGCCTTCGTGTATGTGCTGGAGGGCGCGGGGCGGTATACCGTGGGCGGCGTGGAGCACACCGTGAGGGCCGGCGAGGCACTGGTCATGCCGGCGAAGATCCCCCACGCGGTGTACGCCCTGGAGGATTTCAAGTGGCTGCTCACGGTCGTCTTCCCGGAGGGGTGAGACCCGCTGCCGGGACGGAGGCGGCATGACGATGAAGAAGCTGAAATGCATCAACGCCCTGCAGCTGAAGGTGCTGGCCATGGCGCTGATGGCGCTGGACCACGCCTGGGCCACCCTGGCGCCGGATCAGCTGTGGCTGACCGCGGTGGGGCGGCTGGCCTTTCCCATCTTCGCCTTCCAGATCGCCGAGGGCTTCCGGCTCACCCATGACCGGAAGAAGTATCTGAAGCGGCTGTTCCTGTTCGCGCTGATCAGCGAGATCCCCTTCAACTACATGGACAGCAACGGCCCTCTGGCCCCGCTGCACCAGAACGTGCTGTTCACCTTCTGCCTGGCGGTGCTGGCGCTGCTGGCGCTGGAGCGGGCGAAGAAAAAGAGCACGGCGCTGTACGTCGTGGTGCTGCTGGCGCTGATCCCGGCGGCCTTTCTCGTGGGCGGCTTCACCTTCGTGGATTACGCCGGCTACGGCATCTGGATGGTGATGATGTTCTACGTGTTCCGGGACGTGCCCTTCGGCTGGGCGGGGGAGTTGGCGGTCATGATCTACATCAACTGGTACGCCATCGGCGGGCTGGTGTATAACGTGCCCATAGCCGGTCATGTGGTGGAGATCCCCGAGCAGGGACTGGCGGTGCTGGCCCTGATCCCCATCTGGCTGTATAACGGCAGGCAGGGGCCCCACAGCAAGGTCATCCAGTACGCCTGCTACGCCTTTTATCCGGTGCACATCGCCGTGCTGGTGCTGCTGGCGCGGCTCCTGTGAGGAGGCATGACGATGAAGGAGGACATGGACCGCGCCCGGGAGGACGCGCTGCTGTTTTTCGCCGGGCATCCCCAGGTCTATCCCCTGTATCGGACGTTGGAGGAGGAGCTGCTGCGGCGCTGGCCCCAGACCGGGATCAAGGTCCAGAAGACCCAGATCGCCTTTACGGACCGGCACATCTACGCCTGCGTGTCCTTTCTGCGGGCAAAGAGAAAGGCGGAGCTGCCGGAGCACTATTTCGTCCTCACCCTGGGCCTGGGCTATCCGCTGGCATCGGAGCGGGTCGCGGCGAAGACGGAGCCCTATCCGGGCCGGTGGACCACCCACATCGTCCTCAGCGGCCCGGAGGAGCTGGACGAGGAGCTCTACGGATGGGTGGAGCAGGCACATGAGCTCGCCCGGTGGAAATGAACGCCGGAGAGCGGAAAGAGGAGCGCGCTTGCGCGCAGAGGAGGACTATGATCGATCTTACAAAATGGACGTGGACGCGGCAGCCGGCGTCCTGTTCCGTATCCGACGGCCGCATCGAGATCGTCACCCGGCCCCATACGGACCTGTGGCAGCGGACCTATTACCACTTCCGCAACGACAACGCCCCGGTGCTGCAGATGGAGACGGACGAGAAATTTTTCTCGTTCACGGTGAAAACGGCCTTTGAGAGCGTCCGCCGGTTCGACCAGTGCGGCGTGGCGCTGTATCTGGACAGCGAGAACTGGCTGAAGGCCTCCGTGGAGTATGAGAACGGCCAGTACCAGCACCTGGGCAGCGTGGTCACCAACCACGGCTATTCGGACTGGGCCACCACCCGGATCGACGCGTCCGTCAGGACCATGTGGTACCGCCTGAGCCGGCGGGAGGATGATTTTCGCATCGAGTGCTCCCGGGACGGCGTCCAGTTCTCCCAGATGCGCATCTGCCATCTGTGGGAGGCGGCCGGCACGGTGCGCTTCGGCGTCTATGCCTGCAGCCCGGAGGAGTCGTCCTTCCGGGCCCTGTTCACGGACATGGAGCTGTCCCAGTGCCGGTGGCCGGCCCATGACGGCCAGCAGCCGGACGACGACGGCCCCATCGGATGAGGGGGCGCGCATCGTGAAGCGGACGAAGCTCCGGGACAGGGAGCTGCCGGACTATACCAAGGGCGAGGAGATCTTCAACATGGTCTCCCACATCGCCGGCGGGGCCGTGGGCGTGGCGGCGCTGGCACTGTGCGTGGTGCGTGCGGCGCTGCACAAAAACGCCTGGGGCGTGGTGGGCGGCGCCATCTTCGGCGCGTCCATGATCGGGCTTTACACCATGTCCAGCGTCTACCACGGCCTGCACAGGGGCATGGGCAAGCGGGTGCTGCAGGTGATCGACCACTGCACCATCTATTTTCTCATCGCCGGCACCTATACGCCCCTGCTTTTAAGCGCCATGCGGCCCATCGACCCCGTGGCCAGCTGGGTGCTGTTCGCCGTGGTGTGGTCGCTGACTATCCTGGCCACGGTGCTGACGGCCATCGACCTGAAGCGCTACCGGGCCTTTTCCATGGTCTGCTACATCGGCATCGGCTGGGCCATCATCTTCAAGGCCCCGCTGCTCATCCAGGCCATCGGCTGGCCCGGGTTCTGGATGATCCTGGCGGGAGGCGTGTCCTATACGGTGGGCGCGGTCCTCTACGGGCTGGGGGGAAAGCACCGCTATATGCACAGCGTGTTCCACCTGTTCGTGGTGGCGGGAAGCGTGCTGCACCTGCTGGCCATCCTGCTGTACGCGCTGTAGGGCGGAGAGAAAGAAATAGACTTTTGGAGGGACATCTATGCGAAGATTCGCGGTCTTGCTGTATCCGAACTTTTCTCTGCAGGAGATCACCTGCCTCACGTCTGCGCTGACGGTCTGGTTCGGCGAGGAGATCGACTTTATCGCGAGCGAGGACCGGGAATACCGCAGCGAGGAGGGCCTGCGCGTCATGCCCACCAGGACGGCGGCGGAGGCGAGGATAACGGACTATGCCTGCGTGATCCTGCCGGGGACGATCGATCCCCTGCCCGCGCTGTTCGACGAGAAGCTCATGGGCTTTCTGCGCAGCGGCGTGGGTTCCGGCGTAGTCTTCGCGGCGATCTCCTCCGCGCCGATCCTGCTGTCCAGGGCGGGGCTGCTGCGGGGCAGGAAGTTCACCGCCGGCTACTTCATGCAGATGGCGGAGACCTTTGATTTCGTGGAAAAGGAGAACTTCATCCACGAGGCCGTGGTGGAGGACGGGAACGTCATCACGGGCATCGGCATGTTTTTCCGGGAGTTCGCCCAGGCCGTGCTGCTCAGGTTCGGCTATGACGCCGGCGAGCGGTTCATGCGCGATACGCCGGAGGAGTACACCCAGGAGGACCTGACGTTTTACTGGTCCGACGAGGATTATCGGGAGTTTTTGCAGGAGCTGGGGGCATACGCCCCCTGACGGAGCGGAAAAGGGAGACACTATGAAAACGCTGATCGTCTACTATTCCCTGGAGGGGAACACGAAATGGGCGGCGGAGACGCTGGCCGCTGCGCTGGGCGCGGACACCCTGCGGCTGGTCCCCGTGGCCGCCTATCCGGACTCTGGGTTCAAGAAATTCCTCTTCGGCGGCAAGAGCGCCGTGATGAAGCAGACGCCGGAGCTGGAGCCGTACGAGGTCGATATGGCCCAGTATGCCCGCGTCATCCTGGCCACGCCGGTGTGGGCGGGCACCCTGGCGCCCCCGCTGCGCTCCTTCATCCGGCGGGAGGACCTGGCCGGCAAGGAGCTGGCCCTGGTGGCCAGCAGCATGGGCGGCAGCCCCGGCAAGACCTTCGAGCACCTGAAGGCCCTGCTGGGCGTGACGGGGGACGTGCCCACCCTGAGCCTCAGAGACCCCAGGAGCCACCCCAGCCAGGCCAACGAGGAGGCCCTGGCGGCGTTTTGCGAAAAGCTGACGGCCGGGACCGGCCGGTGAGCAATGCGCTATAGGAGCGCGAAGTGTTGGCCCCACGGGGTCTGCACCATCCGGGAGAGGCACTGAAAGACCTGCGCTGCATGCTCCGGCCGCAGAAGGAAGAAATAAAGGTGAAATAAGTATGACGGGCGGTCCCGTCCGGAAAGAGGACAGGAGCGTTGCCTGCGGGCAGCGCTCCTGCTTTTATGCCTCCATCTGTTTGCCCAGGAAACCGGATACGGTGGTGGCCAGCTTCAGCTCGGTGTCGCCGGGGCGGACGCCGTCGCCCCGCTCCAGGAACACCACGCAGCCCAGCACGTCCCCCTCCGAGAGGATGGGCACGGCCACCGCCGCGGCGGGAGAGCTTTCGCTGTCGGTGACGGGGATGCGCTTGCCTCCCGGCTCGGCCTTGTAGGCCCGGCGGCCCTCCATGAGCTCCTCCAGCTCGGCGCTGAGGTGGCGGTCCAGCAGGTCCTTGCGGCCCGCGCCGGCGGCGGCGATGACGCTGTCCCGGTCGCAGACGGCAGCGGGGTATTCGGCTGTCTTGTGCATGGATTCGCATATCTGCTCGGCGAAGGCGCTCATCTCGCCCATGGGGGAGTACTTTTTGAAAATGACCTCCCCGTCCTTCTCCGTATAGATCTCCAGCGGGTCACCCTCGCGGATGCGCATGGTGCGGCGGATCTCCTTGGGGATGACGACCCGGCCCAGGTCGTCGATGCGCCGCACGATCCCAGTTGCTTTCATCTTTATCCTCCTGTCATTCTTTTGTCTGGCAGGATTTATTATCCGCAAAAGTCTCTTCCCTATACGAACCGGCGAAAATTGGCAGAAAGGCGATTTAATAAAGTCTTAAGGAAATCTTAGAAAAATCTTAAACCGGCGTTGACGAATTCCCTCCGGCACCGTGTTATGCTGAACACGGATGAACAAAGGAGGGGAACGTATGGGAAAGAGCGACGTCCGCCGGCGGGTGCGCAAAGAGGCCATGACCGTCTGCGTGCTGGCGATGGTGCTGGCGCTGGCGCTGGTATGGCGCGGCCTGGCCCGCCGGGGCGGGGAGCCGTCCGTCAGCCAGGGCGCGGGCGCCGGCGCGGGCGAGGGGACGGAGGAAGAGGGAGAGCTCTTCGAGTGGAAGCCCGGCCAGTTCGTGCGGGTGCTCTGGGGCTCCTCCGTGTCCAACGACATCGACGAGAGCCGTCTGGCCGATCCCTACAGGAAGACGGCCGCCGATCTGGCGGCCTGGGCGGAGATGGCCTGGGACGAGCAGTGGGGCTATGTGTGGGGCACCTTCGGCACCGTGATGGACGAGGAGCTGCTCGCCTATAAGATCCAGCAGTACGGCTCGGACGTGACCGACTACGAGGACGTGATCCGGGCCAAGTGGATGGACCGGCGGACGGTGGACTGCGCCGGGCTCATCAAGAGCTACTGCTGGTACGATCCCTACCGGCAGCAGATCTCCTACGGCAGCGGCGACATGCCGGACATGGGCACCGACGGCTTTTACGACAACGCCGCGGAGAAGGGCCCCATCGACACCATCCCCGAGACGCCGGGGCTGCTGGTGTACGCCAAGGGGCACATCGGGGTGTACGTGGGCGACGGCTGGGTCGTGGAGGCCATCTCCCACGACGGCGGCGTGGTGAAGACCCGGCTGGCCGACCGGACGTGGACCGATTGGCTGGAATGTCCCTACATCCAATATTGAAAAACGGGGCCATTGTGTGTATAATAGCTCCATATCTGAGCGATGGAGGAAACACACATGACCAGAACGAAGATCGTCCAGCTTTGGCAGGACGCGGCGGCCCATGCGGGCGAGGTCACCGTCTGCGGCTGGACGCGGACCATCCGGGACCAGAAGAATTTCGGTTTCATCGACCTGAACGACGGCAGCTCCTTCAAGGGCGTGCAAATCGTGTTCGAGCGGGCGGTCCTGGACAATTATGACGAGATCGCCAAGCTGAACGTGGGCGCGGCGCTCGTCGTCACCGGCACGCTGGTGCTGACGCCCCAGGCCAAGCAGCCCTTCGAGATCAAGGCCGCCTCCATCGCCGTGGAGGGCGTGTCCGCCCCGGACTACCCCCTGCAGAAAAAGCGCCACACGGTGGAGTATCTGCGCACCATCCAGCATCTGCGGCCCAGGACGAACCTGTTCTCCGCCGCCTTCCGGGTCCGGTCCGTGGCGGCCCAGGCCGTCCATGAGTTCTTCCAGAGCCGGGGCTTCGTGTATGTGAACACCCCCATCATCACCGGCTCCGACTGCGAGGGCGCCGGGGAGATGTTCCAGGTGACCACCTTGGATATCAATGACCCGCCCCGGAACGAGGACGGCTCCGTGGACTACACCAAGGACTTTTTCGGCAAGCCCACCAACCTGACCGTGTCCGGCCAGCTGAACGCGGAGAACTTCGCCATGGCCTTCGGGGACGTGTACACCTTCGGCCCCACCTTCCGGGCGGAGAACTCCAACACCCAGCGCCACGCGGCGGAGTTCTGGATGATCGAGCCGGAGATGGCCTTCTGCGACCTGGAGGGGGACCTGGAGGTCATGGAGGCCATGGTGAAGCACATCATCAACACCGTGCTGGAGCGGTGCCCCCAGGAGATGGAGTTCTTCAACGCCTTCGTGGACAAGGGCCTGTTGGACCGGCTGCGCCACGTGGCGGGCAGCGACTTCGGCCGGGTGAGCTACACCGAGGCGGTGGAGCTTCTCAAAAAGTCCGGCGCGGCGTTCAAATACCCCGTGGAGTGGGGCATGGACCTGCAGACCGAGCACGAGCGGTACCTCACCGAGCAGATCTATAAAAAGCCCCTGTTCGTCACCGACTATCCCAAAGAGATCAAGGCGTTTTACATGCGCCTGAACGACGACGGCAGGACCGTGGCCGCGGCGGACTGCCTGGTGCCCGGCATCGGGGAGATCATCGGCGGCAGCCAGCGCGAGGAGCGGCTGGACGTGCTCACCGCCCGCATGGCGGAGCTGGGCCTGAAGGAGTCCGACTACTGGTGGTATCTGGACCTGCGGCGCTACGGCTCCTGCCGCCACGCTGGCTTCGGCCTGGGCTTCGAGCGGATGGTGATGTACCTCACCGGCATCAGCAACATCCGGGACGTGGAGCTGCATCCCCGCACCGTGGGCAACGCGGAATTCTGAGAATATATGTACCGGGGACCGGCGGATGGCCGGTCCCTGTTTTTTTATCTTCTGCGGCCCCGCGCCAGGCGCAGCATGCCCCACAGGCACAGCAGCAGCACCGCCGCATGGGGCAGGATGGCCGTGCCGTCCCCCGTCCGGGGGGCGACCCAGCCGGCGCCGCCGCCGGACCAGCCGCCGGTGCCGCTGCCTCCCCAGGCGGGGATCGGCGCGGGCGTGTCTGTGGGCGCGGGTGTATCCGTGGGCGTGGGCGTATCCGTGGGCGCAGGCGTATCCGTGGGCGCAGGCGTATCCGTGGGTGCGGGTGTGTCCGTGGGCGTGGGCGTATCCGTGGGCGCGGGCGCGTCCGTAGGCGCGGGCGTATCCGTAGGCATGGGTGTGTCCGTGGGCATGGGCGTGTCGGTGGGTTCGGGCGTGTCCGTAGGCACGGGCGTGTCCGTGGGTGTGGGTGTATCAGTGAGTGTAGGTGTGTCTGTGGGCGTGGGCGTATCCGTGGGCATGGGTGTATCCGTGGGCATGGGCGTGTCCGAGGGCGCGGGTGTGTCCGTAGGCGCGGGCGTATCCGTTGGCGCGGGCGTGTCCGTAGGTGCGGGTGTGTCCGTAGGTGCGGGCGTGTCCGTAGGCATGGGTGTATTCGTGGGCATGGGTGTGTCTGTAGGCGTAGGTTCCTCCGTGGGGGCGGGGGCTTGCGCGGCGAACACCGGATAGCCCCGGTTCACCGCCCGGCTGCCCGCGAGGGCGAAGGCCTCCCCCAGCTGGCCGGGAAAGGCGTCGCCCTGCATCCGGGCGGTGTCCGCCCCCTGTAGGCCCGTGGGCCAGCCGCCGCTGCCCACGGCGGGCATCGGCGCGGTCAGCTCCCCGTCGAACCAGACGTTCCGGGCCTCGGCCTGCTCCCACACGCCGGCGAAGGCCCCCGCGTCCGCCTCCCCGGCGGCCACCGGCCCCGCGGCGTAGGCGTTGACGACGGACCCGCCGCTGATACGGCCGGCAAAGCCCCCCGCGTAGATGCCCCTATCGTTGATATACAGCCCCGCCGTGGAGAAGCAGCTGCTCACCTGGCAGCCGGACAGGGAACCCGCCAGGCCCCCGGCGTACACGGGCCCGTCGAAGGACCCGGCCGCGCCAAGGCTGCCCTGGGCAGCGCACCGGTCCATGATCGTGTTCTCCGCCTGGCCCACCAGAACGCCGGCGGCCAGTATCCCCTGCTCCGGCGGGGCCCAGGCCACGGCGGTCACGTCGGCGCGGGCGGTCACCCGTACAAGCAGGCAGCCAGACGCCTGCCCCGCCAGAAGACCCACCGTCCGCTGGCCGGAGGCGGCGACCGTCCCGTCCAGACAGAGGTCGTGCACCGAGGCGTTCTGCAGCGCCGCGAACAGGCCCGCTCCGCCGCCGCCGGACCCAGCCGTCACGGTCAGGCCCCGGATGGCGTGGCCGCCGCCGTCCAGCTCGCCCTGAAAGGCGACGGCTCCTCCGCCGGGGCGCGCCCCGATGGGGTCCAATCCGTAGCCGGTCATGTCGATATCCCCGGCCAGGACGATCCGCCTGCCCAGGAAGCTCTCCCCGGCGCGAACGCTCTCGCCGAAGGCGATCAGATCTTCCGGGCCGGCCAGGGTCAGTTCGGGCGCTTCCAGCGCCTGGGCGGCCGACGGTCCCAGAAACAGCAGCAGCAGGATAAGCAGCAAAAGACCGGCTATACGGCCGGTCTTCTTTCGTCCGATCTTCATTTTTCATTCCCCTCTCCGTGATAGGAAGCCCTAGGGCCTCGTCCCATTTTATACAGAGAGGGACCGGCTTGTTCCGCCGTGTTACATCAGAGGAGCTGCCAGTTTCAGCACCGCCGCCGCCAGACGGGTGGTCAGCCGCTGTTTCGCCACGTCCCCGGCGGTGACGGCATGGCACCGGGGGAAGGTGTCCTCGAAGTCCGCCAGGATGTCCCGCAGGGCGGGGACCTTATACAGGAAGGCCCCGCACTCGAAGTTCAGATACAGGCTCCGGTAGTCCAGGTTCACCGTGCCCACCACGGCCTTGACGCCGTCGCAGAGGAACACCTTGGAGTGGATGAACCCGGGGGCGTACTCGTAGAGCTTCACCCCCGCCCCCACCAGGGCCTTGTAGTGGCCCTTGGCCAGGAGGTTGGCGTATTTCTTGTCCGGGATGCCGGGCAGGATGATGCGCACGTCCACCCCCCGCCGGGCGGCGAAGGTGAGGGCGGTGAGCATCTGGTTGTCCAGGATGAGATAGGGGGACATGATATACAGATAGTCCCGGGCGTTGGCGATGATGTCCAGATACACCATCTCCCCGGTCCGCTCCTCGTCGAAGGGGCTGTCCCCGTAGGGGATCACGTAGCCGGCCGTGGCCTCCGGCGCGGCGGGGGAGTCAAGATAGGGCTCATAGATCCGCTCCTTCGTCCCGGCGTCCCACAGCCGCAGGAACATCAGCGTCATGGTGCGCACCGCCTCCCCCCGGAGCATGACGGCGGCGTCCTTCCAGTGGCCGAACTTCTCCCGGCGGTTGATGTACTCGTCCGCCAGGTTCACCCCGCCGGTGATGCCCACCTTCCCATCGATCACCAGGATCTTCCGGTGGTCCCGGTTGTTGTAGGAGGTGGAGATGAAGGGGCGTATGGGGGCGAACACCCGGCACTGGATGCCCAGCGCCTGCAGGGTCTTGGGATAGCTGGCAGGCAGGCGCAGCAGCGAGCAGGTGCCGTCGTACAGCACCCGCACGTCCACGCCCTCGAGCACCTTGCGGGAGAGGATCTCCAGCACGGCGTCCCACATCTGGCCCTGCTCCACGATGAAATACTCCAGGAAGATGAACCTCTCCGCCTTCTCCAGCTCCCGGAGCATGGCCTCGTATTTGGCCTCGCCCTGGGGAAAGTAGGTGACGGCGGTGTTCTCATAGACGGCGTAGTTGTTGGCGTCGGCCAGATAGCGGGCTATGGGCGCCAGCTCCGGCTCCTGCTCCCGGATCCGGGCCATCAGCTCCTCCTGCCGGGGCATGTACCCGGCGCTCTCCTGCACCGCCCGCAGCAGCACCTTCTGCTCGGCCCGGTGGCCCACGTCGAAGGTGATGAACAGATACAGCAGGATCCCAAAGACCGGCACCAGCGCGACGATGAAGCACCAGGTCAGCTTCACGGTGGGGTCGGAGGGGGTGTTGAGCAGATAGGCCAGAAACACCGCCGACAGCACGACCACCGCGCCGGACACATACACGCTGTACTGCTGCAGCCGGCCGAACAACACGAACACGAACCCGAACTGGGCCAGCAGCAGCACCAGCGCCACGGCGCCGCGGCCGAAGATCACGCTCAAAAGCCCCCGCCGGGACCGGGTGTTGCGATCGGATGTCTGCTTGTCCGGCATGGCTGCCGCCCCCTTTCCGGTTCTCTTCTATATAGTGCCACGTTACTGTGGAAAAATCAAGTGGGCGTGAAGAGGGGAAAAACGGTTGTTTTATGCCGGCGATGGGATTATAATGGGGAAAAAGGGAAAAGGAGGAAGAGACATGAACGACAAGATCAAGACCAGCGGCTGGGTGACGCTGCTGCGCATCGTGGCGTACGTGGAGATCGCCGCCGGATGCCTGCTGTCGGTGCTCCTGGGCGTGTGCGTGATGATCGGCGTGGAGAACCCCGGCGTGATGAGCGTGCTCCTGGGCGTGCTGGTCATCGTGGTGGGCGTGCTGTTCAGCTTCATCGGCGCGGCGTCCATCATGGTGATGCTGGGCGTGGCGGAGGACGTGCACGTCGTCCGCGTCATCACCGAGCGCAAGCCGTGAAAGACGCATCCGGCCGAAAAGAGACCCGGCGCGAAATGGCCGGGGCGGATAAGGAAGTATTTTTGAAATGGTACGGTGTAGTCCCGTTGAGGGACTGCACCGTATCCATTATTCAGGCTGGAAGCCTTACATTCTGGGGGTTACGGCGCATTTCCTCCATGATCTGCACTATCTCCTGCTCTGTTGGCAAGTCTATCAACCCTACCGCGGTGAAGTAGATGTCCACCTTGACACGATTGTGTTTATGGGGCTTCTCGCTCTTATGGACCTCTATCCGCTGTAT
>CANQSF010000046.1 GCA_947626345.1 uncultured Oscillospiraceae bacterium
GTCAAGGACCTGCTGGCCGGCTTTGCCGTCATCAAGAGCTTCAAGGCCGAGCCGGAGGCGGGGCGCATCTTCGACGGGGAGGACCGGGCGCTGGAGCGTGCCCGGAGCCGCAGGCTTCTCTGGCGGGGCGCCATGCAGGGCGCGGGCAGCAGCCTCGCCGTTACCATGCAGTTCGGCATGTTTTTCATCGGGGCGTATCTGGCGCTGCGGGGCAGCATCACGGCGGGGACGGTGCTGATCTTCACAAACCTCTCGGGCTCCCTTGTCCAGCCGGTCCAGCAGATCCCCCAACTGCTGGCCCAGCGGAAGGCCGCCCGGGGCCTCATCGAAAAGCTGGCCACGGTGACGGAGGAGAACGCCGCCCGGCGGGGAGAGCCCATCGAGCCGACGCTCCGCGACGCCATCGAGCTCACCGGCCTCTCCTTCGCCTACGAGCCGGGCAAGCCGGTGCTGCGGGATGTGTCCCTGCGGCTGGAGGCGGGGAAGAAATACGCCCTGGTGGGCGCGTCCGGCTCCGGCAAGAGCACCCTGCTGGACCTGCTCATGGGGGCCCACGACGGCTACGGCGGCTCCCTGACCGTGGACGGGCGGGAGCTGCGCTCCATCGACCCGGACAGCCTCTACGACCTGGAGAGCCTCATCGGCCAGAGCGTGTTCCTGTTTGACGACACGGTGCGCCAAAACATCACCATGTTCCGGCACTGGCCCGGCGGAGCAGTGGACAGCGCGGCGGCCCGGGCGGGGCTGGGCCCGCTGCTGGCGGAGCGGGGCGGGGATTACCGCTGCGGAGAGAACGGCTCCGGCCTGTCCGGCGGGGAGCGGCAGCGCATCTCCATCGCCCGGGCGCTGCTGCGGGGCACGCCGGTGCTGCTGCTGGACGAGGCCACCGCCGCCCTGGACAACGAGACCGCCTACGCCGTCACCTCCGCCATCCTGGACCTGGAGGGGCTGACCCGGCTGGTGGCCACCCACCGGCTGGAGGCGGCGCTGCTGGAGCGGTACGACGAGATCTTCGTGCTGCGAAACGGGACCGTGGCCGAGCGGGGCGATTTCGCACAGCTCATGGACCGCAAGGGCTACTTCTACAGCCTGTACACCGTATCCGGCGGCTGACGGCCCCGCCCGGCGGCGGAGACTTCGTGAACCTGCCTCCGGCGGGGCATGCTTTTATCGGAACCGCGCACAGCCCGGTGGAAAAAACCGCCGGGCTGTGCTATACTGGTGAAAAACTGGGGGAAGGAGGCGCGCTGTGGAAAAGAGCTATCAGGACATCAACGCCGAGACCATCGACCGATGGGTGGACGCGGGCTGGGAGTGGGGCGTGCCCGTCTCCCACGAGACATACATGGCCGCCCTGTCGGGCCGATGGGACGTGCTGCTCACGCCCACGAAGCCGGTGCCCCGCCAGTGGCTGGGGGACCTCCGCGGCAAGCGGGTGCTGGGCCTGGCCGCCGGCGGGGGCCAGCAGATGCCCATCTTCGCCGCCCTGGGGGCCCACTGCACCGTGCTGGACTACTCCCCCCGGCAGTTGGAGAGCGAACGGGCGGTGGCCGCCCGGGAGGGATATGACATCGAGATCATACGGGCGGACATGACAAAGCCCCTGCCCTTTCCCGACGGGAGCTTCGACCTCATCTTCCACCCCGTGTCCAACTGCTACGTCCGGGAGGTGGAGCCCATATGGCGGGAGTGCGCCCGGGTGCTGCGCCCCGGCGGGACGCTCCTGGCGGGACTGGACAACGGGACCAACTTCCTGTTTGGCCCCGACGAGAGCCGGGTGATAAACACCTTGCCCTTCGATCCGGTGGCCAACGAGGGCCAGCGAAGGCAGCTGGCAGCGGACGACAGCGGCATGCAGTTTTCTCACGGCATCGCCGAGCAGATCGGCGGCCAGCTCCAGGCGGGCTTCACCCTCCTGGACGTGTACGACGACACCAACGGCGAGGGCTATCTGCACGAACACAACATCCCCACCTTCTGGGCCACCAGAGCGGTAAAGAGGTAAGCGCCATGCGTATCGACATCCTCAGCCTGTGCACCATATCCGGCGGCTGACCACAGATAAAGGACCGCCCGCCTGCGAAAAGCTCCGCAGGCGGGCGGTCTCTGGTCTTTATCGCTGATCGTTGCGGAGAAAGCCTGTTGACTTATGCACACTGGAGAGATATAATAGTATTATTATTTAGTATTGCTAAATAGTAAGACTATTGAGGGGCAAAAACATGAATAACCGATATGTTCAGCAATTCAAAAAGGGCTCTCTTGAAATGATGCTCCTATGTCTGATCGGATGCAAAGAAACGTATGGGTATGAGATCATAACCGAATTGAACGATAGCGCGTCTGTTTTGGGATATGCAAAAGAGGGAACGATCTACCCTATTCTGTATCGTTTACAAGAAGCAGAGCTGATCAAATGCCGGCTGGCCCCTGCCGCGGCAAATGGAGGTTCAAAAAAATATTACTCGCTGACCAAAACGGGCAGAGATGCGTTAAACGAAATGATCTCGTTTTGGTCAAGTTATGAGAAAATCGTGAACAGCTTCATAGAAAGCTATCGGCAGGCGGGGGTATCAGAATGAAAGAGCAATACATCAAGCAGGTAAGAAAAGGGTTGTCCCTACCACGCAATGTCAAAAAAGAAGTTCTGCGTGACCTGGATGAGGCCTTTGCCTCTGCTTTGGAACATGGGGAAACAGAACAGCAGGTCATCCAGCGTTTGGGACCTCCAAGAGAATTTGCAGACAGTGCAGCAGGACAGTTCGGTGTCGATAACGCCGCATCCAAAAAATGGGAAGACCTCGTCTCTGTCTTTTCTGCGTTTAGTCTCGCCGCTCTTGCTTTTTCTATATATGCTTTTACACGATCGTGGAAAGCCCCGAAGGGAGCGATCGGGCAGGCAGACGCAATGACAACTATCCGCATTGAGGGAGCATTGGGCCTTGATGTTTCGCAAATCATTTTGGCAGCAGGGTCTGCTGCGGTGGTCATCGCCGCGATATCGATCATACGGATCATGCGGAAAACCAGAGGTAACTTATGAAGAAGTATATTATCGCATTCGCGATCATCCTCATGATCTCTTTGGCTGCATGTTCTGGTCAAAAGGATCCGTCTCCGGCTGCAGATCATGAAAGCGATCCACGATCTGACAGTATCATCACCCTTGACGAGGGCGTTTGGCCTGATAACGAATACACGGAGGGGCTTCCTGTTCCGCCCGGTACAGTTGCATGGGCAGCATTGGATACAGAACATAGCAAATGCAGCGTCAACCTCACCGGCATCCGCGAGAGCGATTATAACGATTACATGGAAGACTTGAAACAAGCTGGCTTTTCCGTGATCAGGAGTGTTTCAGAGCAGATCAAGGGAGAAGATTATATTTCTACCGGCATACTCTTGTCGAATGAAGAAAAAGGATTGAGTATCAGCTATATACCCGGCGGCTTGACCATCAACATTTCATTTGTAAACAATTGAAAGTGGGGCCAGTCTTGCGCCGCTCCTGAGCAGTGCCGGAAAAGAACGACCCGCGGCCCGGTGGATTTTTCCGCCGGGCCGTGTTATACTTCTCGGAAAGAACGACAAAGGCGGAGCACGAGCATGCGTATCGACATCCTCACACTATTCCCCGAGGCGGTGCAGCCCATGATGGACGCCTCCATCCTGGGCCGGGCGGCCAAAAAGGGGCTCATCGAGATCAACTGCGTCCAGATCCGGGACTTCACCGACAATAAGCAGCAGCAGGTGGACGATTACCCCTACGGCGGCGGCTGGGGCTGCGTGATGATGGCCCAGCCGCTGAAGTCCTGTCTGGACTGGGTGACGGCCCAGGCCGGGCCCCGGAAGCGCCGGGTGATCTATATGTCCCCCCAGGGGGCCCGGTTCGACCAGGGCCACGCCCGGCGGCTGGTGTCGGAGTACGACCACCTGGTGCTGGTGTGCGGCCACTATGAGGGCGTGGACGAGCGGTTCATCGAGGCCTGCTGCGACGAGGAGCTGAGCCTGGGGGATTTCGTGCTCACCGGCGGCGAGATCCCTGCCATGGCCATCGCGGACAGCGTGTGCCGGATGGTGCCGGGGGTGCTGTCCGACCCGGCCTGCTACATGGGCGAGAGCCACTGGGACGGGCTGCTGGAATACCCCCAGTACACCCGGCCGGATGTCTGGGAGGGCCTGGCGGTGCCGGAGGTGCTGCGGGAGGGAAAGCACCGGGAGATCGAAGCCTGGCGGCGGGAGCAGCAGCTCATCCGCACCCAGGAGCGGCGGCCGGATATGTTCGCCGCCTACGTGCCCCAGACGGCGGAGGAGCAGCGCATCGTAGACCGGCTCACCGGCCGGGAAAAGCTCACCTATGACTGCCGCCCCGCGGCGGAGAGCGATGTGGAGGCCCTGCTGGCCATCGCGGCGGAGGCCAGCGAATATCTGCGCCAGTGCGGCGTGGACCAGTGGCAGGGCGGCTTCCCCGACCGGGAGACCCTGCTGGGGGACGCGGCCGCGGGGGGCTGCTGGCTGTTCACCCACGACGGCGCCCCCGCGGGCATGATCTGCCTGTACACCGCCCCGGAGCCGGATTACGACGCCATCGACGGGGCCTGGCGCACCGGCGGCGCGCCCTACGCCACCATCCACCGGGCGGCGGTGAAAGCCGCCTACCGGGGCCGGGGCCTGGCGGACGAGATGTTCCAGCTGTGCGAGGACCTGGCCCTGGGCCGGGGCTACGGCAGCGTCCGCGTGGACACCCACCCGGACAACCAGGTCATGCGGCGGCTGCTGGAGCGCCGGGGCTATGTCCTGTGCGGGCAGATCGTCCTGTCCCGCTCCACCGAACCAGACCCCCGCCGCCTGGGCTACGAAAAGGTGTTCTGACGCAAAAAAGCGCCCTCCCGTGGGAGGGCGCTTTTTGCACCGCTTCACTCCGCCGCGAAGCGGTAGGCGGTGCGGGTGGTCATCTGCGCTCCCGCCCGGAGGATCGGGGAGGGGAAGCCCCAGCAGTTCATGGCGTTGGGGAAAAGCTGGGTCTCCAGGCACACCGCATCCCGGGGACCCATGACGGCGCCGCCCTTGCCCGGGCGGGGGCCCAGCCCGTTGGCGGTATAGACCTGCACGCCGGGCAGATCGGTCTCCACCGTCATGCGGATGCCGGTGGCGGGGCTGAAAAGCTCCGCGGCGGGGCCGCCATCCAGCACGAAGCAGTGGTCATAGCCCCCCGCCAGGCGCAGCTGCTCCTCCTCCGCGCCGATGTCCCGGCCAAGGGGCTTGGCCCGGCGGAAGTCGAAGGCCGTGCCCGCCACGTCCAGCAGCCGGCCCGTGGGCAGACAGCCGCCGTCGTTCTCGCAAAAGCGCCGGGCGGACAGCCGCAGCTCGTGGTCCAGCACGGACCCGCCGCCGTTGAGGTTGAAGTAGGTGTGGTTGGTCAGATTCACCGCCGTGTCCTTGTCGGACCGGGCGGTATAGTCGATGACGAGGGTGTTGTCCTCCGTGAGGGCGAAGCGGACCGTCACGGCCAGCGCGCCGGGATAGCCCTCCTCCCCGTCCGGGGACAGCCGGGAGCAGACGACGCCATCCGCCGCGGCCTGCATGTCCCAGACGTATTTGTCGAAGCCCCGGGCCCCGCCGTGGAGGTGGTTGGCTCCGTCGTTTTTCGCCAGGATGTATTCCTGGCCGTTCAGCCAGAACCGGGCCCCGCCGATGCGGTTGCCCACCCGGCCCACGGTGGCCCCCAGATAGCCGTCCGCGGCCTCATACTCCGCCACTGTGTCATAGCCCAGGGCCACGTCCACCTGGCCGCCCCGGCCGTCCGGCACCCGGATGGACTGGACGGCGGCGCCGTAGCTGATCACGGTCACAGCCATGCCGGCGGCGTTCTCCAGCCGCCCGGCCAGGACCTCTTCTCCGGCGGCTGTGCGGCCGAAGGGGACGATGGTAACTGTCATAGCTGTTCCTCCCGCTTGTTTTTTCTCCATCATACACCCCCCGCAAGGCCTTGCGCAAGGCCCCGCCGAAAAAACGGTTGCCAGCGGCGGCGGGGACTGATACAATGGACGGGACAGGAGGGACGCATATGAGCTACGTGGAAGTGGAATATCCCCGGGAGAAGGGGGCGTTTTACGCCATGCTGCGCCGGCAGCTGGATCTGTATCTGGCCGGCGAGGCCAACATGACCGCCCGGCTGGCCAACGCCTCGGCGGTGCTCGCCCAGGCCTTCCCCGACGCCAACTGGGTGGGCTTTTACCTGGTGGACGGGGACAGCCTGACCGTGGGGCCGTTCCAGGGCAAGCCCGCCGTCAGCCGCATCGGCTACGGCAAGGGGGTGTGCGGCACCGCCTGGCGGGAGGAGAAGGCCCAGGTGGTGGCGGAGGTGGCCTGCTTCGCCGGGCACATCGCCTGCGACTGCAACACCCACTCGGAGATCGTCGTGCCCCTGTGGCGGGACGGGGCGATCTGGGGCGTGCTGGACATGGACAGCGTCCTGCCGGGCCACTTCACCGAGGCCGACCGGGAGGGGCTGGAGGAGGCCGTAAAGCTGCTGTGAACGCCGACGCGGGCGCGGTGCCGTGGCACCGCGCCCGCTCTTTATCTGCGCCGCCCGCCGGGGTCATCCCAGCACCTGCAGCCAGTTATGAAAGAAGATGTCCTCCAAAAGCGGCCGGCCATAGCCCCGGGCCGCCAGCGCGTCCCAGAGGGCGGGCAGATCCTGCACCCCCGTCCAGCCGCAGCCCAGCTCGCAGCCGTCCCAGTCGCCGCCCAGGGCCACCGTCTTCTCCCCGCCCAGCTCCAGGAAGTGCTCGATGTGGCGCACCGCGTCGTCCAGCCCGGCGGCCCCGCCGATGAAGTCGGCGCAGAGATTGAAGCCCGCGACGCCGCCGCTGTCCCTCACCGCGCGGAACATGTCGTCCGTCAGGTTCCGGGCATGGCCGCACACCGCCCGGGCGTTGGAGTGGCTGGCCACGATGGGCCCCAGGCCCATCTCCGCCAGGTCCCAGAACCCCGGGTCGGACAGATGGGACACGTCCATGGCGATGCCCAGCCGGGCCGCCTCCCGGGCGAAGGCCCGGCCCCGGTCCGTCAGGCCCTTCTCCGGCCGCTCCTTGTTGGAGCCGGCCAGGGCGTTTTCATAGTTCCAGGTGACGTTGATGAGCTTCACGCCCCAGGACGCCGCCGTCTCCAGCTTCTCCGGTTCGCAGCCGATGAGCTCCCCGCCCTCGATGCTGAGCAGCGCCGCTGCCTTCCCGGCGGCGTTGGCGGCCTCTATGTCCGCCCCGGTGCGGCACTGGACCGCCAGGTCGGCGTTTTTGGCAAGCTCCGTCACGAACGTCTCGTGCTGCTTCTGGCACTCGCCCCATAGGGCCCCCTCCGGGAACCATCCCGCCGGGGCGAAGATGGCGAACACCTGGGCCGCCCTTTGGAACCGTCCCAGCCGCTCCAGATCCAGCTGGCCCTCGCTCTGCCGCAGGGCCCGGCCCTTATGGGCGCAGGCGCTCACCGTGTCGCAGTGGCCGTCGAAATAGGGGATGCTCCCCGCCGCCGTATGTTCCATGTCCCGTCCTCCCATGTGATGATCTGGGGCCAGTATACCCTCCCGGCGGGGCGCTGTCAACCGGACGGGGCGGGTGGCGTATCGTTCATTTTTTCCAAAGAACTGGTAAAGATTTGTCAACTATTACTTGCAAAGAAAATAACAAACCCCTTCCATTTAGAGGAAGCCTTTGCTATAATATAGAATGAACGGACATTGATTTTTGAATATCCCACGATCCTTTTGATGGTTCTATTTTTAGATATAAATCAACTATGCCGAGTCAGGCAGGGGGTAATTTATGATTTCACACGGGAAAGAGATCAAGGTCTTCACCGGAAACGCCAATCCGGCGCTGGCACAGGGGATATGCGACAATCTGAACATCTCGCTGGGCGACGCCGTATGCACCCATTTCGCGGACGGAGAGTGCTCCGTATCCGTATACGAACCGGTCCGGGGCGCGGACGTGTTTCTGGTCCAGTCCACCTGCGGCCCCGTAAACGATAACTTAATGGAATTGCTGGTGATGACCGACGCCATGCGCCGGGCCTCCGCCGGCCGGATCACGGCGGTGATGCCCTATTTCGGCTACGCCCGCCAGGACCGGAAGGCCAAGAGCCGCGATCCCATCTCCGCCAAGCTGGTGGCCAACCTCATCACCCACGCCGGCGCGGACCGGGTCCTGACCATGGACCTGCACGCGCCCCAGATCCAGGGCTTCTTCGACATCGCCGTGGACAATCTCTCCGGCGGCCCCCTGTTCGCCAACCACTACAAAAAGCGCTTCGATCTGGCCAGCGGCGATTATATGGTCGTATCCCCGGACGTGGGCAGCGTGGCCCGTGCCCGGGCCTTTGCCATGAAGCTGGGCGTGGGCCTGGCCATCGTGGACAAGCGGCGGGAGAAGGCCAACCAGTCCGAGGTCATGAACCTGATCGGCAACGTGGAGGGCAAGAACGTCATCATCCTGGACGACATGGTGGACACCGCCGGGTCCCTGGTGGGCGCGGCCCGGGCCATCAAGGAGATCGGCGGCGCCAACAAGATCTATGCCTGCGCCAGCCACGGCGTGCTGTCCGGCCCGGCCCTGGAGCGCATCGACAACAGCTATCTGGAAGAGCTGCTGCTGTTCGACACCATCCCCTATCCCAAGGACCAGCCCATGGTGGAGAAGATCCACTACCTGTCCTGCGCGCCGGTGTTCGCCGCCTCCATCCACCGCATCTATGAGGACGAGTCCCTGGCGTCCCTGTTCGACTGATGTTCGCAAGCCCTTCCGTCCGGTGGCTGGCGGTGTTTCTGGGCAACCCCGGGCCCCAGTACGCCGGCACCCGTCACAACGCCGGTTTTCTCGCGGCGGACGCCCTGGCGGCCGATAAGGGCCTGCGGATCGCCCGGCTGCGCTTTCGCGCCATGACCGCCCGGCTGGAGCTGGACGGCACGGGCGTGCTGGTCATGAAGCCCCAGACCTATATGAACGAGTCCGGCCAGGCCGTGGGCCAGGCCGCCCGGTTCTACAAGATCCCCCCGGAGCGGGTGCTGGTGGTGTCCGACGACATCAACCTCCCCTGCGGCCGGCTGCGTGTGCGGACGAAGGGCTCCGCCGGCGGCCACAACGGTCTGAAGAGCGTCATCGCCCATCTGGGCAGCGAGGATTTCCCCCGCATCCGGATCGGGGTGGGCGCGCCGCCCCACGGGGGCGAGGAGCAGATCGACTGGGTGCTGGGCGTGCCGCGCAACCAGGACTGGGAGGACTTCTCCTCCGCCTGCGCCCGGGCGGCCAAGGCGGCGGAGACCTACATCACCCTGGGCCCGGAGCAGGCCATGGACCGGTTCAACCGGCAGTAAATGACCCCTTGTATACCCGCGCGTTCGGCGGAGCGCGAAACATATATCCTGATCTGAAAAGGGGGTTCGCTGTGAAAAAGGAATGCATCGCCATGCTGCTGGCTGGCGGTCAGGGCTCCCGTCTGTACGCCCTGACGGCCAACGTAGCAAAGCCCAACCTGCCCTTCGGGGGCAAGTACCGCATCATTGATTTTCCCCTGTCCAACTGTGCCAACTCCGGCATCGACACCGTGGGCGTGCTGACCCAGTACCGTCCCATGAAGCTCAACGCCTACCTTGGCACCGGCCAGCCCTGGGACCTGAGCGCCGACGACGGCGGGGTGTTCATCCTGCCGCCCTACATGTCCGCCGGAGAGAAGGGCAACTGGTTCTCCGGCACGGCCAACGCCATCTATCAGAACATCGACTTCATCGATGTGCGGGACCCGGAATATGTGCTGATCCTGTCCGGCGACCACATCTATAAGATGGATTACGCCGACATGCTCCGGGAGCACAAGGAAAAGGGCGCCGCCTGCACCATCGCCGTCATCCAGGTCAGCATGGACGAGGCCAAGCGCTTCGGCATCATGAACGTGGGCGGCGACGGCTACATCAACGAGTTCGAGGAAAAACCCGCCCATCCCAAGAGCGACCTGGCCTCCATGGGCATCTACATCTTCACCTGGAAGAAGCTGCGCCAGGCCCTCATCGAGGACGAGGCCAATCCCAACAGCCAGCAGGACTTCGGCAAGAACATCATCCCCAAGCTGCTGGCCGCCGGGGAGAAGCTCTGGCCCTACCGGTTCCAGGGCTACTGGCGGGACGTGGGCACCATCACCAGTCTCTGGGACGCCAACATGGATATGCTCAGCCCGGAGACCATCGATCTCTATGACCAGTCCTGGCCGATCATGAGCCGCAGCCCCATCCGGCCGCCCCATGTGGCGGGCCCGGAGGCGAACATCCGCCACAGCATCGTCACCGAGGGCTGCGTGGTGGACGGGTCGGTGTTCAACAGCGTCCTCTCCAATCAGGTCGTGGTGGAGAAGGGCGCCCGCGTGGAGTACAGCGTCCTCATGCCCGGCGCCCATGTGGAGTCCGGCGCGGAGGTGCGCTTCGCCATTTTAGGCGAGAACGCCCGGATCTGCCGCGGGGCCCATGTGGGCACAGAGCCGGACGGGACGGATAACTGGGGCGTGGCGACCTGCGGCCCGGATGTGACTGTTGGCCCCGGCGCTATGGTGGCGCCCGGCGCCATGCTGTATGATGATTTGGTGGCGACATGAGAAACGATCTGCATGGAATTATCTATACCCTCAGCTCCGAGCCCAAGCTCCGGGAGCTGGTGGAGCATCGGAACAGCGCCTCCATCCCCTTCGGCGGGCGCTATCGGCTGATCGACTTTGCCCTCTCCATGATGGTCAACGCCGGCGTCCGGGACGTGAGCGTCATCATGGAGCGGGATTACCAGAGCCTTTTGGACCACCTGTCCAACGGCGCGGACTGGGGCCTGGCCCGGCGCAGCGGCGGCTTGCGGCTGCTGCCGCCCTTCGGCCTGCCTGAGTCCCACTCCGGCCACTTCAACGGCTGCATGGAGGCCCTGCGCAGCGTGGGCTCCTACATCCGGGAGATCCCCTCCTCGGACATCGTGCTGTGCGCCGCTGACTGGGTGGGCAACATCGACCTGGGCAAGGCGGCGGAGCTCCACCGCCGCACCGGCGCGGACATCACCGCCGTCTGCTCCGAGGGCTACGGCCCCTTCCCCCATCACCGGCTGGTGCCGGACGGCGACGGCTTCGCCCGCACGCTGCTGTTCTCCGAGGGCGGCCCCGGTCCGGGCCTGTTCTCCCGGGAGATCTACATCATCAAAAAGGACGTGCTGCTGCAGCTGATGGACTACTGCGCAGACGCCATCCACAACCACTTCCACCGGGACGCCATCGCCCACTATCTGGCCGGCGGCGGCAAGATCGCCGTGTATGAGCACAACGATTACGCCCGCCGTCTCGTCTCCGTCAGCGACTACTTCGAGGCCAGCATGGACATGTACCAGCCCGAGGTCATGCAGGCCCTGTTCCCCGCCGACGGCCTGCCCATCCGCACCAAGGAGCGGGCGGAGGCCAGCACCTACTATGGCGAGACTGCCAAGGTCACCCGCACCCTGATCGCCGACGGCTGCATCGTGGAGGGCGAGCTGGACCACTGCATCCTCTTCCGCGGCGTCCACGTGGCCAAGGGCGCCAAGCTCACCAACTGCGTGGTCATGCAGGACACCGTCATCCAGGCCGGCGCGCAGATGAACTGCGTCATCGCCGACAAGGACTGCGTCATCACCGAGGGACGGCTCCTGGCCGGGACCGAACGGATCCCGCTGGTCATCCCCAAGGGCCAGACCGTCTGAGGACCGAACGAACCGTATCTTCCGAAACGTGCCTCCGTCCCGCGGGGCGGAGGCACATTTCGGCCCGAGCATGCGATCAATCTTCATAAGGAGTTGTTATATATGTCAGAGATCACACGCGATGAGCTGCACGCAGCCATCGAGGACAAACTTTGCGCGCACTTTGGCACCACCGGCGCCAACGCCACCGACGAGCAGGTCTTTCTCGCCTCCGCCCAGGTGATCCGTGAGATCATGAGCCGGATCATCGCCGTCCAGCAGGACGTCAAGCCCCAGCGGGAGGTGCACTACCTGTCCATGGAGTATCTGCTGGGCCGGAGCCTGATGAAGAACGCCTACAACCTGGGCATCGGCACG
>CANQSF010000047.1 GCA_947626345.1 uncultured Oscillospiraceae bacterium
GGGTCCTGCCATATCCATTCCCGAAAGGCATCCTTTATGGCCTGCTGCTTTTGCTGGGCCAGGGTCGTCTCCTTCTGGTTGAGAACACGTTTCTCCTTGCCATCCGGGTCCTCAACAGTATCATATATGCGAACATCCCGGAGGTTCAGGGTATCCTCCAGGATGCGATAGGCGTTGGCCCGATCTGTGCCGTAGGTGGTGTAAGCCGCGATATTGTTGTGGGCGATCTGGCTCTTGCCCGTGACGTGCCACTCATTCGTGTATTCCACATAGTTGACCTGAACAAATTTCCGTTGATGGTACGGCGTGTCAAAGACCTCATACATGAACTGCTGGATGTATTCCGCGTCCACCCAAGTCGCGCCCAGGCGCACGTCGATCTCGGACGCCTCCAGGTCTTTTGGCATGGCCGCTTGCAGAGCTTTCAGGTTGGCCTCCGCTATGGGACGGCGGGGGTGATCCTGGGGCAACACGGCAAGGGCGCTTTCGTAGGTCTGTATCTTGCTGCGGATATTGCCGGAGAGAAAATCATCCGCTGTGCGATACACATACGGGCTGTCCCGCCAGGGGCCGAAGTCCATGTATATAACGCCTTGCAGCTCGTTGAACAGGGTCTGCTCATCCTTGCCGGTGAGCTGACACATGAAGGGCATATCCACACGGGCTTTCTCCGAGATAGAGACGGCCAGGGCCTCCGAAGCGGTGTCCACGCTAGTGACGGGGGTGTGCCGCTTGATGGTACGCTTGGTGAACATATCCGCCTTGCGCTCCATCCGGCCATCCTCGTCCACCACTTCCAGGGAGCAGAGCAGATAGTAGGAGTTGTCATCGGCAAAAGCCAGGGAGTTGGCACGGCTGTTTATCAGTCCATATCTGGCGGTGAAGCGGTCATAGAGGCGGTTCAGCTCCGCTTGCTGCTTCTGGATGGCGGTGTCCGGCCAGTCCTCCATCTGAAGCTCAATGAGCTTGCGGGTACAGTCCCGCAGCTCTATCATGCCCTTGACCCGCGCCCTGGCGGTGGCGTTCAGGTCCGGCTTGACCATCCGGCTGTTCTCCCGGTAGTAGACCTCTCCATCCACCACGGTGTAGGAGTAGTTTTTCACGTTGGGGTCGGCGGGGATGGACGTGTCGATCTCCTCGCCCTCGCCCAGCTCCGGCAGCTCGGCCTCCTGATACTGGCCGTGGATGTACTTCACCGCGTCGTGGAGCTGGTCTGCCAGTTCCAGGCCCTCTATGGGCTCCACATTAATATCCGTCCCACCGTACTGCGTATTCGTGTCGGTAAGGCGGCCAAGAATCATCTCCGGGTGGTCAACAAAATAGCTATTGATAGTAAAGCCATCATCATTTTTGCCCAGGTGGACCCAATCCGGCTCTATGACCTGGGGGCGGTCCCGCTTTTGCAGGAAGATGATGTCCGTGGTAACACCCGTCCCGGCGTTGGCGAGAAACGCATTGTTGGGCAGACGGATGGCCCCCAGCAGATCGGCCCGCTCCGCGATGTAGCGCCGGACCTCCGGCGATTGCTTGTCCATCGTAAAACGGGACGTGACAAAGGCGATCACGCCTCCGGGCCGCACCTGATCTAATGTTTTGGCGAAGAAATAGTCGTGGATGGAAAAGCCCAGCTTGTTATAAGCTGGGTCGTTCACCTGGTAACTGCCAAAAGGCACGTTGCCCACGGCAAGGTCATAGAAGTTGCGCCGGTCCGTCGTCTCAAAGCCCGCTACGGTGATGTCGGCCTGGGGATAGAGCTGCTTTGCGATGCGCCCGGTGATGGGGTCCAGCTCCACGCCGTAGAGCTTGGAGGCGGCCATGCTCTCCGGCAGACAGCCGAAGAAGTTGCCCACGCCGCAGGCCGGTTCCAGAATGTTCCCGGCCTGAAAGCCCATGTTGCCGACAGCCTCATAGATGGCCTTTATGACCGTGGGGCTGGTGTAGTGGGCGTTGAGCGTAGAGGCACGGGCCGCCCGGTATTCCTCCGGGGAGAGGACGGTATATAGCTCTATGAACTCATCGGCCCAATTTGGCTTGTTCTCGTCAAAAGCGTCTGCCAGTGCGCCCCAGCCCACATAGCGGGAAAGGACTTCCTGTTCCTCCGGGGTGGCCTGTCTGCCGTCAAACTCCAACTCCTTCAGAAGCGTGATGGCCTCCATGTTGGCGCGGAATTTGGCCTTTGGGCCGCCCACGCCCAGGGCATCGTCCGTGATATGGAAGTTTTGGGCCGTAGGCTCCGGGGGCGTATGCTCCGGCTCGTCGAAGTTGATCCGCTCAATGACAATATCATAGGGCATATTATTCGGCTCGGCGGGGAATGTAGCGACGTGTTCAGTCGTATATCCGCGCTGGGGCGGCTTCTGCTCCGTTTCCGGGGTGAACAGATCGGCGTTGCGCTCATCTTGGCGCAGAGACTCCTCAAATTGGTCGCGGTTTATGACCTCGCTGCTCCAGGCGTAAGGGCCGGTGTCCACGCGGACATCCGTTTCACCCGCATAGCCGATGGTGCCGGATATTTCCCGCTCCGGGGTGGGGACGGTCACATGGTCGCCCACATGGTAATTCGGCTCACCCTCCAGGCGGACCGGCTCCTGCGCGGCGGGCTCGTGGGAGAAGCCGCTTATCTCCCGCTGGTAATAGGTACGCAGAAGCATGGCAGCGCGGTTCCAGGAGATAAATACTCCGGGACTTCGATTTTCTTCTGTTTCCAGGGTGAAGCCGGTCGGAGATGTAGAATAATGGGCAACTCCCCCGGTAACAAGTACAATCATCTGGCCCTTTACATCATGCAGTTCAGAAAGACGTTGAGCCACACGGGTGTTGCCCTCTCCATTCTGGAACCATCCGGCGATATACTTCTTGTCCTGGTCGGTAAGCAGATGAAAAACCAGGGCTTCCCGAAGGTCGTCATCAACATATTGCAGTTTAAGAGCCAAAAACTCCGTGATAGGACCATTCCGGGGGTCTTGCTGGAGCAGCGTTTCAAAGCGTTCCCGGCTCTCCGCCCGGAACATGGGGAAATAGAGGGCAGGGTCACGGAGCTGGACATCAAAATCTCCGACCTCTGCGATCTCAAAGGGCGTATCATCCAGATAGACCGTATCACCCACCTTGTAAGGCGGAGCCAGCGGGTCAAAATCCGGGGCAGCTTGCTCCGGCTCTGGCGGTGTTTCCTGGGGAACAGGCTCTGCTTCAGCCGCTGGCTGGGCCAGGGCGGGATATGTTTCCGCCAAAACAGCATCACAAAAACGGTCCTGGAAGCCCGTGCCGTCATAGAAAGCCCGCATAAATGCAGGGGCGTCGATGTTCCCGGCAGCCCGCCGGACAGCGGCGCGGCCCTCCAGCATGGCGTTCTCGCGGTCTGAATATTTGCAGGCGTTGATATAGGCTTCATCGGCCATGACCATATCGCGGACCATGGGAAAATACTGATCGTATATCTCCTGAATGGGAGTAACAGTATTCTCCTCTGGCACGATTTGGTCCGTATCGCTGAAGTCCGGCTCATGGGAAAATCCATCCCTCTCCTGGATAAACATGGCCCGGAGAATGGGCACTATCTCCTCCCAGCGGTATGTAGAATCGGCCCTTTGCTTGCCGTAAACTCTGATCTCCAGGCCAAGGACATTTGCGAAGTAATCTGCTGGCTCGCCAGAGAGAAGCGACATCGTTTCCGCCGTACCTTCGTATTCCTTCGCCAACCGCTGAGCTATGCGAGTATTTCCCTCGCCGGCACGAATCCAGGCGGATATATCCGCTCTGTTCTTTTGTTCTATCAGTCCGCCGTCCCCAAAAAGAACATCTTGCAGATCATCGTCTACGGCATCCAACTCATCTGCCAAGAAGTCGGTGATGGGACTATTTCGGGCATCCTGGCGAAGCAGGCGGTTGAAACTGCCCTTGTCCTCCGTTCTGATGACCGGGAGAAATTCAAGGGACGAATCAGTGAGCTGTATATCATGCGTAAGAATATTTGTGATCGTATATTGGGTGTCGTTCAGATAGACCGTATCGCCCACTTTGTAGGCCGGGGCCAGAGGGTCAAAGTCCGGGGCGGGCTGCTCCGGGATGGCCTCCTGAAGCTGCTCCCATTCATCATCCGTCACCGTAGCGGTGATCTCATGGGTGGCCGGTCCGTCCCCAACGGTGATGGTATCGCCCTGCCGGGTGATGGGCCGATCCGACAGGTCCGGCGCGGGAGCCGGTTCCGCCGCCGCCTGTTCCTCCTGGGCTATGCGCTCCACGTCGGCCATGACCATCTCAACGAATGGGCTGGTCCCTTGTGCCTGTCGCCGTTCCAATTCCTCCCGGATGGCAACAGGGTCTATATCGTCAAAGCGGTCCTTTTCAGCCTCGGAGTAGAAGCGATCCTCCGCTATGAGCTGGGCGATGCGCCGCTGGACCTTGGGCCAGGGTATATCCTTGGTAATGGCATCCGAAGTGACAGGAAAAGCGGGGAGATCGTCGCCGTACTCGTTTCTCAGCCATGCAGCCGTGCCCTTTTCGCGGGCGTGGCTTTCCATATAGCGCACGACAGCGTGTTTGCTCTCAATGCTCCCGTTCCATTCCCGGATGGCATTGTCTATGGCCTCTTGCGGGTCCATAGCCGGGGCCGGTGGCGGCGTTTCTTCCGTGGGGACGGCCTCCGGCTGTGCGCGGTCGATGTCCGCCGCGATCTCCCGGTCTA
Source organism: uncultured Oscillospiraceae bacterium (assembly GCA_947626345.1). Classification (GTDB taxonomy): domain Bacteria; phylum Bacillota; class Clostridia; order Oscillospirales; family Oscillospiraceae; genus CAJOIG01. Next base: position 4,685 of record CANQSF010000047.1, read on the forward strand.
CCAGCCGTGCCACTTCGGACCAGGGGAGCGAGGTACGGGCATAAGCGGAGAGATATTCGCCCTGCCATAGCTCCAGGCCGTTCTCAGAACCGTGGAAGCCGATAAGGGTATGGTCTTGCGCGTAAAAGCCGGTGAACACTTCGCCAAAATGGGCGCGGAGGAGTTCTGTCCGGGCAGATTCGTCCTGCACAGATGGAAATTGTGCAAACAGATCTGCCCAGGTGTTGCCCCGGCCCACGTCATAGCGGATGATCTCGGCAACATATTCGTCCGATACGGGAGGCAGCTTTGCCGCTTCGCCGCTCTGCACATCCTCCGGGGAGGGAAAAGCGGCTTTCGGGTGCGGCATGGGGACGCCGCCGGGAATACCGGCGTATTCCTGTTCCAGCGCCCGGTACTTTGCCATTTCTGCCTCAGTGAGATACTGTCCGGCAGATACCAGCTCCCGCAGCCGCTTCTCTATGGCGGTCCAGGTCAGCTTCTGCTCATACGCAGGGTCCCTGTGCCTGAAAACCGCGCCTTTGGACGAGTAATCGACGAAGCCCCAGGAACCATCCAGGAAGGTATGAGAGTGGCCGTATGTCCCGTACTCATTTTTCAGGAATTTGACCGCATCTTTTTTGGTGGGATCATGCTGGTACAGCGCATATATACGCAGTTTGCCGTTTTCATAGCCGCTGCCGTGCCGCAGCGCGGCATCTATATCATCCTGGGAAAAAGGGAAGGAACCGGGCGCATCCGCGCTCGGCTCCTTCTCATTCTGTTGTACTGGCTCCGGCACCGGGTCTGGGGCAAACAGGGAAAACTGGCTGTCAGCGTTTAGCTGAAGATCAGCTCCGCCCGGATGATCTCCTCCGCCTGGGCTTTGCAGTCGTTCATCAGGCCCACCCAGCGCATCGGGTCCGTGGCTTTCAGTTCCTCCGTCGCCCCCGCCGCCTTCGCCAGCTCCGGCATCATCTGCTCCAGGCGGTTCCGCGCCGCGTCCTCCGTCTCCAGAAGGTGCTTGTAAAGTGTCCCCTCCAACGTCAGGACATTCAGCAGCGTCTGGTTGTTCTCCTCCAGATACGTCCGACGCATCCTCCCGTACTTGCCCAGGGGCCGGTCCGTCTGCTCCGGGGTCAGGTCGGGGATCAGAAAGTCCCCGCTCTTGGTATAGGTCAGTTCGTTCATGTTCTTCGCTCCTTTCGCGCTCATATCTTTTGATGGTGACTTCTATCTGCCGCAGGACTTGGTTGCTGATCTGGCTCACCGCCGTGCCGAGGGCCGTGATGGTCCTCACGGTGTTGAAGTCAAAGATGCTCAGAAAGTCCTCATGGGTGAAATAGCCCTCTGTTTCCAATCCGCATCGGTCCATCAGCGAGTAGGTGACGCTTGCGGCCACGGCGTTCTGAAAAGCTACGCCTATGTTGAGTTCATCATATTCCTCCAGGAAACTGCCGTCAACGATGTCGAGGATCTCCCTCTGGTGGTAAGTCCAATACTCCCGTGCAAGCCTGATGGCAACTCTGGCAAACTGTTCTTCCAGGATCACTCCATGGTCCGGCACGTTGTAGTTCCGCACCAGCATTTCCCGGACAGCGGCCTCATGCTCCAGCTCAAACTGCCAGATGTAAGGCTGCCTGCCGCCCCCGGTGTCGGATACATCGAACACATAGCGCACCTGGGGCGTGTCGCCATGGGTGTCGATGAGCGCGATCCCCTTTGTGCCCCGCCGTACATGGCGGTCCAGAGCATCCGTCCACACGTCGTAACTGGCGCAGGCGGTGGCATCCGGGCGCTGGGCGTAGATCATCACCTGTTCCACAAAGGGGTACTTATATAGACGGGAAGCGGTGGACAGGAAATCTGTCCACCGCTCATAACTGCTGGTCAGGATGGAGGCTGCGCCCTTGGCCAGCGCCGCGTAGCTTTGCAGCTTATCCGGCATCCGTCCCGCCGTCCTCGCCGTCGAAATCCACGGTCAGGTCCAGCTCGTCATACTCCGCGTCGGTCATGTTGGCGAGCTTTTCCAGCACGGAATCGGTGAGCGCCCGGAGGTCGGCGTCCTCCGCCTCCAGGTGAGGCCGCATCTCCTCCAGCGCTATGATGGTGGCCTCCCGTGTGCCGCCGTTGTAGATGGCCATGAGCTGCTGTTCATCGTAGGTGTTCGTCTGTTCCATAGTCATATCTCCTTTTCTGCGCTCTTTTTGGGCGCGGTGTTATTCTGTGTCTGCGCGGACTGGACCTTGGCGGCTTTGAGCCTGTCCAGAACAGAGAGACGCTTGGGAGGCTGCTGTGCCTTTTCCCGGTGGACGGCAGCGGCCAGGTCCATGAGGGAAATGCTCTGTCCCGCCTTGACCTGGGCCTCCAGCTCCGCCACGGTGGGCTGGTCCTTGGGGCCGTTGTTGATGATGCCGTCTATCATGCCGTAGTCGTCCTCCACGGCCATCTCCGCGTTCTTCAGAGGGTTGTTGTCCAGAAAGCCGTCCAGCTCCTTGAATCCGGCGCGATCACAGTAATGACATGATACTTCGCCGCCCTGGTTGATGGCAACGATGTCGCTGACGCTCATGGAGGGGTGCAGAAAGTCCGCGGGCTTCTCCATATTGAACTTTTCCCACATATAGTTCAGAGCATCGTTGACGCTGGCCGCCTGGGGCAGCTCCCCGGTGTAGACCAGATCATAGTTGGCGTGATCCACCGTATGACCGGCCTTCTGCAAGTCGTCCAGCGGGGTATAAAAATAATCCCGGAGGGCGCTGTCATCTTTGACCTGGTAGATGGCGAAGCTGTCGCCGGGGTGAGCCAGGAACGCGGCCTCCCGCTCCGGCTGGTGATCCATGCGGTCTTTCACCTGGGCTTCAAAGTCCTTGCTGTCCTCCCAATCCCCACGGACTACGGTGAACAGAACATCGTCGGGGGCGTTGATGATTTCATCAGGTGTGAAACACATATTAACCTCGCCATCCATGACGCTGTAAATCGCCATATCAGCCGCCAGATATTCCACCGCTTTCTCCGGGGGGATGGGGATCAAATCACCGTCCACATACCCGGCCTGCTCCACGTCGGCCATGGACAGCTCCTTGCTGGGCATGGGGTACTCGTCCAGGTGCTGCGCCGGTGCCTCCGGCTGTTCGACCTCGCCGGTCGTCGGTGCGGGCTGGGGCGGTTCGGCAGAAATATCGGCGGAAGCGACAACTCCCGGCTGTTCAGCGGCAGGGGCCGTCACAGGCATGTCCTGGGCCGCCTGAAGCTGCTCCACCATATCCAGCGGCATTGGCTCCACCTTGATGTTGTCCACAAGGCCCAGCATCTTATAGACCTCGTTTCGTACCTCGGCAAGAGGGTCGGCGCTGTTGGCTCGGTCTATGGCCGCCCGGTCAAACTGGCCGCCGTCTATGAGCTTCATATCCTCTTTGCCGTAGAGGGTATAGTCGTACCCGTCCTCGCTGGCCTGGATGTGCAGATACATGGAATCGTTGAGAAGATAGAGCGCCTCCTGCATATCCGGGGACAGGTCAATGCCCCGCTCCTTGCAGACCTCCAGGAAATGCCCGTCGATGTCACGGATCAGCTTGCCCGCCGTCATGTTGATGGTTTCCAGGCTGTCCCGCAGCTCGGACAGTTCCTTGCCCTGGCTCCATCCGGCCAGATACCCGAAGCTGTTGGGGCTGGTGTCGATGCCGTAATACTGGCTTACGGTATAGGCCACGCTCTCGGCCTCGATCTCCTCTGTCTGGCGGCTCTTGGGCTTGGGCGGGTCCTTGCCCTCCTCCTGGGCCGCCATGCGCTGCTTCTCATAGTCGTGGAGGGTCGCGTGGGTGATCTCATGGATAGCGGCGCAGAAGGTCTGCGTTTCGCTCATGCCCTCCCGCAGTTTGATCTCCTGCGCTTCGTCATTGAAATAGCCGTCCATATTGGGCGGCAAGGCGTGAAACGACATGGGGACCGGGGACGTGCGCCGCAGCGCCTCCATGAACACGCTGTAATAGCGCACGTCGCCCCGCAGATCGGCTGCCAGTGTGGGGAGGGGCTTGCCGTCCGTCTGGCTCACGTCGAACACGCTGACCACCCGGTACATGGGGACGGTGATCTCCTTTTCCTCCATCATCACCGTGCCATCCTCATTCAGCATGGGAGCCTTGGTGTCCGGGTCCAGCTTTTCCTCCTCCACCTTTTTCTTGAACGGGGTGGGGGCGATGATCTGGATGCCCTTTTCACCCCGCTTCACATGGCGGGAAAAGTTCTTCTCCCACTTTTTGTACCCGGCCACATGGGAAGCATTGGGATTCTGGAGGAAAATGAGCATGGTGTTGTTCACCGAATAGCGGTGGAAACGGCTCATCACCTGAAGATACTGCTTGTAGCGGTCGCTCTGCCAAAGGTCCTGGATGCCCTTTTCTATGCCAGCCGTGATCTCGGCCAGCTTCTTTTTGTTTTCACTTATCTGTTCCGGCATATGAACTCCTTAAAATTTTTTAAGTTTTCCGCATACTCCCCCCATTTGGGAGGGGGCGGAATATAGTACCATTACCCCTCCCGGTTTGACGGTGTGGAGCCCTTGCGCCGCAAGGGTTTCAGGACCCTGAAATGCGGAAAGTGCCCCTCTTTTTTGCCTGTTTGCGGTTTCGGTCCATTTCGCGGCGGACGATAGGTCTGCATCTGTCGCAATACTTGGCACAGACATTCCTGGGATAGAAACTCTCACCGCATCGGACGCACTGTTTTGTTCCCCATCCCATGATGCTGCCATACAACTGGCGATCTCCGGGCAGCACCGCGTTTATGAAGTACCGGCACAATAAGGACCGCGTTATGAGCTGGGGACAGGGGATGAAATCCCCATCGTCCAGAAGCAGGCAGTTGCCGTCCACACAGTTGGCACAATGCTTTTGTACGCACTCATACACGGCGGCGGCCTGTTCGCGGGTCAGCCGGATGATGAAGTCAGCCACGGTTGAACTCCAGGGAATAGCGCATCTGCTGGCCGTCGTCCTCCATCACCAGGATGGCGTCGTATATCTTCCCGGTCCGCTCGGAATAAAGGCCGGTGAGCTTGGCGCGGCCCTTTTCCAGAAGCTCCGTTACCAGGGGCGCGGTCAGGACCGCCCGCTTGTTCACCAGGTACTTGTTGTCCCGCCACATAGCGAAGCGGCAGTCCACGCCCTCGCAGAAATAGCCCATCTTGCTCTCGGTCACGTCGCAGCCGCACCGGGGACAGCGGCCCACCACCTTGCGCCCGGAGGGGAACAGGCGTTCCGCGCCGGGGACGGTGCGGCGGGTCTGCACCAGCTCGTCCAGCATATCCGTGATCTCCACCAGGAAAGACCCGGCCTGAAGCTCTCCGCGCTCCACGCTTTTCAGCTTGTGTTCCCATTCGGCGGTGAGCAGCGGGGAACAGAGCTGCTCCGGCAGGACGGAGATCAGGGACGTGCCCAGGCTGGTGGGAACGAGTGCCACGGCCTTTTTCCCATGCTTTCTCTCCAGGAAGCCGGAGGCAACCAGCTTTTCCAGCGTGGCGGCCCGCGTCGCGGGGGTCCCCAGCCCCTTGCGCTCGGCATCCTCCGGGGCGTCCTTGGCCCCCGCCGTTTCCATAGCGGACAGCAGGGTGTCCTCGGTGAAGTGTTTGGGCGGCGTGGTCTGCCCCTCCTTTACGGTCACGCCGTCCACGGCGATCCGCTGGCCCTCGGTGAGCGGGGGCAGCTCTGTGTTCTCCGGCGCGTCGTCCGTGAACACGCGCCAGCCCATATCCAGCACGGTCCGGCCCTTGACGGTGAAGCTCTCCCCGCCGCTTTCCAGCGTTGCGGCAGTTTCCTCATACCGATACGGCCCGGAAACAGCCCGAAGCAGCCCCAGGGCCGCCAGCCGCAGTATCTTCTGCTCCCCGGACGGGAGCGCGGCGATGTCGGCGGCACCGGCGCTCCGGGTGGGGATGATGGTGTGGTGGTCCGTGACCTTCTTGCTGTTGCATACCTGGGCGGCGGCGATGCTCTCCGGCACGGCCACACCGCAGAGCTTGGCGGCCACAGTCACATACCCCGGCACCGCGCCAGCCATATCATCCGTGAGATACCGGCTGTCCGTGCGGGGGTAGGTGCAGAGCTTCTTTTCATAGAGGGCCTGAAGATAGTCCAGCGTCTGCTGGGCGGTGTAGCCCAGGACGCGGTTGGCCTCCCGCTGGAGGGTGGTCAGATCATAGAGGGCCGGGGCCTTTTCGGACTTCTCCCGGCGCTCCACCGCCCGGACGATGGCGGTGTGCCCCTGGCAGGCGGTGGCGACCTTCTCGGCGGCGGGCCGCCCGGTCAGCCGCTCCCCGGAGGCGGTCATATCCCCGCAGGCCAGCTCCACCGTCCAGAACGGCTCCGGCGTGAAGGACGCGATCTCAGCCTCCCGCTGGGTGAGCAGCGCCAGCGTGGGCGACATCACCCGGCCCACGTTCAGGGTGCGGTGGTACATGACGGAATACAGCCGCGTGGCGTTGATGCCCACCAGCCAGTCGGCCTTGGAACGGCAGAGCGCGGCCTGATACAGCCCGTCGTAGTCGTGGCCGTCCCGCAGATGGGCGAAGCCCTCCCGGATGGCGGCGTCCTCCATAGAGGAAATCCAGAGGCGGAGCATGGGCTTTTTGCATCCGGCCAGGATGTAGACGTTGCGGAAGATAAGCTCACCCTCGCGCCCGGCGTCGCAGGCGTTGACGATCTCGGTCACGTCCTCCCGGTCCATGAGGGACCGTAGGACGGCAAACCGCTTCTGCTTGTTGTGGGGGACGGCATACCGCCAGTTGTCCGGCAGGATGGGAAGATCCTCTATCCTCCACTTGGCGAACTGCGGGTCGTACTCCTCGGCGCTGGCAAGTTCGGCCAGATGGCCGACGCACCAGGACACGATGTAGCCGTTGCCCTCCAGGTAGCCGTCCATACGGGCGTCCGCGCCCAGGACGGCGGCGATGGTATGGGCGACAGACGGTTTTTCAGTGATTACGAGTTTACTCATTAGACCTCCTAGTTGATATGTGAAAAGGCAGTCCATTTCTGGACTGCCTTGAAAAAGGGATTATAGGCTGAAAAACAAACAAGCCGAGGAGTGATCCTCGGCTTGCTGG
>CANQSF010000048.1 GCA_947626345.1 uncultured Oscillospiraceae bacterium
GTGTTCAGCCGACCGGTACTAATAACCCGAGGGCTTGACCTATTTTAGCAGACTCAAGCCTTGCATCCCCTCCCTCTTCCATTGTTCAGTCTTCAGGGCGCAGCGCCCTGAAAAGTTGGTGGCTATTACAGCGGGGGTCCACCCGTTCCCATTCCGAACACGGCAGTTAAGCCCGCCTGTGCCGAAGATACTTGTCTGGAGACGGACCGGAAAAATAGGTCGCTGCCAACATAAGAACCCGAAGCTTCACGGCTTCGGGTTCTTTCTTTATGCCTGAAAATGTGCTACAATTCATTCCGGCCGCCACAGGCAGCGGTCCATATCCACCGTGCCGTCCGGGCGAAAGACCACGCCCTCCGCCTCCAGCAGAAACCGCTGGCCGTCGGGCATGTAGTCGTCAAAGGCCTTTTTCGTGCCGCCGGACCGGTCCACCACCCGGTGGCAGGGCACGTCGCTTCCCGCCGGGCAGGAGGCCATGGCCCAGCCCACCAGCCGGGCGCCCCGGGGCCGGCCCGTCATGCGGGCGATCTGCCCGTAGGTGGCCACCTTCCCCGCCGGGATCTTCCGCACGGCGTCCCAGATGTCTGCAAAAGCGTTCACGGCTTTTCCGCTCCGGCAAGGGGCTCTTGCCGGTCCTCGGTCCAGAGAAAATCCATGAATCCCGGCACCTGCTTTTCCCAGCTGGCCTCGTTGTGGGCCCCGCCGCGCTGGCAGACCACGCTGGTGCGCGCGCCCTTCTCCTCCAGCATGTGGGCCAGCTCCAGGTTGTGTTTGGCGGTGAGCGTGCCGTAGTCCCCCGCCTTGCTCAGCCGCCGGCCGATGGCCTCCTTCGAGCCCCAGGAGAGATAGACGCGGCTGTCCGGGTCGATGGCCGCCTCCCGGATGTCCTTGCGCAGGCTGGGCATGCCGGGGGATATAGCGCTGGAGAGGCAGGCGGCCTTCGAGTAGACGCTGTTGTACTTCACGATGGCGTACAGGCTCATCAGCCCGCCCATGGACGAGCCGCCGATGGCCGTGTTCTCCCGGGAGGGCAGCGTCCGGTATTCCCGGTCGATCAGGGGCTTCAGCTCCTCCGCCATGAAATCCATGGTCTGGTCGCCCGTGCCCCGCAGATCGCCCCAGAATTTGCCGCGGAAATGGTAAGGGCAGTATTCAAAAAGCCGCTCGTTGCCCTCGTGCCCGCACTCTATGCCCACGACGATGAGGGGCTTTTCCCAGCTCTGCAGAAATTCCAGCAGGCCCCAGCTCTTGCCGTATGTGGCGTCCTGGTCGAGGAAGAGGTTGTGGCCGTCGAAGAAGTACATGACCGGATAGCGCTCCGCAGAGTCCTCGTAGCCGTCCGGCAGCCAGATGTGCAGCGGGCGGTTCTTGCCCGCGGGCGTGAAGAGCATATCGCGTTTGATGAGCATCGGAAAACCTCCCCGGATATATCATCTGCCCAGATTGTACCATAATCCGGCCCCGTCGTCCATCACCGCGGTCCACAAATATCGAGTTCTGAGAGGGAAAAGCGATGAAGCTGCACTACATGGGAAAATATGACCTGGACCCGGACAGCCTCCCCCACGGGGAGCATCAGCCGGGGGCGGTGCCCTTCAAAGAGGTGAAGGACACCAGGCAGATGAGCCTGCTGGCCAACGGCCTGTGCCTGGTGCTGATGGTACTGCTGGGGATCGGAGCGGCGGTGCGGTGCCAGCCCTGGTTGCTGGACGATCGCTGGCAGCTGACGCTGGGGTGTGTTGCGTCGCTGCTGGCGCTGTTCCCCCACGAGCTGCTGCACGCGGTGTGCTTTAAGGCTGACGCCTATCTCTACACCAACTGGGCCCAGGGGCTGCTGTTCGTGGTGGGGCCGGAGACCATGAGCAAGGGCCGGTTCATCTTCATGTCCCTGCTGCCCAACCTGGTGTTCGGCCTGGTCCCCTACGTCGTCGGGATGATATGGCCCCGGCTCACCTTCTGCCTGGCCATGGGCACGCTGTGCATCGGCATGGGCGCGGGGGACTATTACAACGTGTTCAACGCCGCCACCCAGATGCCCCGGGGCGCCCGGACCTATCTCTATGGATTCAACTCCTGGTGGTATATGCCGCAATGATCGAGCTCAGGCAAGACATCCCGGCGGAGGAGATCTTCCGCGGCGGGGGCGTACATAGACGGGCGCCTGGCGGGGTACGTCCGGCGGTTCGACACCGACACAGCCCTGGCTAACGCCGCCGCCCAGCGTCTTTACGAAAAGACCGGCTTTGTCCGCCGGGGCGTCACGCGCAGCTACGTGCGCGATGAGGAGGGATGAGCATGTGCCTGATATGCGACAGGATCGGGATGATCCGGCGGGGCGAGAACCCCTATTTTGTCCGGGAGCTGGAGACGGGCTATGTGGTGCTGGGCGACCACCAGCACTTTTACGGCTATACGCTGTTTCTCTATAAGCACCATGGGGACAAGACGGAGCTCTTCCACCTGGCTCCGGTGGAGCGGGCCAGATTCCTGGAGGATATGACCCTGGTGGCACAGGCGGTGTCCCGGGCGTTTCACGCGGAGAAGATGAACTACGAGCTACTGGGCATGGGGGACGCGCACCTGCACTGGCACCTGTTCCCCCGGCGGACCGGGGACATCGGACCGTACGGCAACGGCGGCAAGGGCCCGGTGTGGTGGTATCCCATGGAGAAGATGTACGCCGACGAGTCCCGGCCCTCGGCCGGGGAGCTGGCGGAGATGAAGCAAAAGCTGCAAACGGAGCTGGACCGGGTCTTCGGCCCGGCGGAGACGGGAGCGGGCAAAGCATGACCATCCATGAAGCCACAAAGAAGGACGCCGGGACCCTGGCGGCGCTGGCAGCGAAGCTGTGGCCCGGCCATGAGACAGCGGCGCTGGCAGAGGACTTCGCCGGCCTGGCGGACAGCGAAAACGTTGTGTGCTTTCTTGCCTGTGAGCAGGGGCGTGCCGTGGGCTTTGCCCAGTGCCAGCTCCGGCACGACTATGTGGAGGGGACAAAGACCAGCCCGGTGGGCTATTTGGAGGGCGTATATGTGGAGGCGGCCTTTCGCCGAAATGGCTGCGCGGGGCGGCTGCTGGCCGCCTGCGAGGCGTGGGCGAGAGAGCGGGGCTGCGCGGAATTTGCCAGTGACTGCGAGCTGGACAACGCCGATAGTTTGCGTTTTCATCTGGGTGTTGGCTTTGAGGAGGCAAACCGGGTGATCTGTTTCAGAAAGGACCTGTGATCTATGGGCGGACAGGAGAGCGATATGACCGGCATGACGCATGCGAAATGGGCGGACATCCCGCACAGCGGCGGCTGGACGGCGGTGGAGGAGATCGCCAAGGGCTGGTCCGCCGACCGGAAGTACCTGGTCACGACAGATGCGGGAAAGCTGCTGCTCCGCATCTCCGACGGCGAACAGGCCCGGGCCAAGAAAAAGGAGTACGAGATCATCCGCAAGTTCGCGGCCCTGGGCTTTCCCCTGTCCGCGCCGGTGGCGTTCGGCCTCTGCGACGGGGGAAGGAGCGTGTATATGCTCCTCGCCTGGGTGGAGGGCCGGGACCTGGAGGAGGCCCTGCCCGGCCTGCCGGAGGAGGAACAGTACCGGCTGGGCCGGGAGGCGGGCCGCATTTTGCGGCTGATCCATTCCATCCCGGTGGAGGCCGCCGACGTGCCGGCGGAGACGAAGAAGGCCAAAAAGCTGGCGCAGATGGACCGGTATGAGGCGTCCCGGCTCCGGCAGGCGGGGGACGAGGCCGCGATCCGGTACGTGCGGGAGAACATCGACCGGATATGGCTCCAGCCGCCGGTCTATCAGCACGGGGACTACCACCCGGGCAATCTCATCTACCGGGACGACGGCTCCATCGGCGTGATCGACTTCAACCGCTGGGAGGTGGGGGACCCCTGGGAGGAGTTTTACAAGCTGGAGAGCTTCGGGGTGGAGTGCAGCGTCCCCTATTGCGTGGGGCAGATCGACGCCTATTTTGACGGCGGCGTCCCGGAGGATTTCTGGCGGGCCCTGGCGGTCTATGCGGCCCACGCGGCGGTGCACTCCATCAAGTGGGCGGAGAAGTTCGGCCAGCGGGAGATAGACGGCATGGTGCGGCGCTACCGCCGGACGATGGAGGACTACGACGGGCTTCGGACGGTCATACCAAAGTGGTACACAGAGAAATGGAAAAGCGAGATATGTTGTTAGAGATAAACGATCAGGCCCGGATAGACGGGCGAAAGCTCATGGACATCTACGCCGAGGGCAACGAGGAAAACATCGATCACTTCTATCCGGACGCGGAGGACCGTCCCGCCGCGCTGGCGAAGATCGAGACGGACTTTCTCGCCTTCATCCGGGACGAGTTTCTCCCAAACGAGGCAAATCGGTACATGGTCCTGGAGCGGGACGGGACGTGGGTCAGCGCCCTGCGGCTTTACAGGATAGAGAAAGGGGTGTATTATATCGAGGCGTTGGAGACCCGTCCGGATTGTCGGCGGCAGGGGCTGGGGTCCCGGCTTCTTCTGGAGGTGCTGGAGCGGCTGCGGGCGGAGGGCCCCTTCCGGATACAGGACTGCGTGAGCAAGAAAAACACCGCCTCTCTGCGCACCCACGAAAAGTGCGGTTTCACAGCGGTGGACACGGTGGGCCACGATTTGCTGGACGGCTCGGAAGACGAGCGGTGCTTCACCATGGCATACGAATGGAACGGAAAGGGAGCGTAGCATGAGAAAATACGACCTGGCCATATTCGACCTGGACGGGACGATCCTCTACACCCTGGAGGATCTGAAAAACAGCCTCAATTACGCCCTGGCGAGCCACGGCTATCCGGAGCGGACGCTGGAGGAGGTGCGCCGGTTCGTGGGCAACGGGGTGCGCAAGCTGGTGGAGCGGGGCGCGCCGGCGGGCACGGACCCGGCGGAGCTGGACCGGCTCTATGAGACCTTCCACGTCCACTATAAGCAGCACGACCTGGACAACACCCGGCCCTATGCGGGCGTGCCGGAGCTGATGGGGCGGCTGAAGGCGGCCGGGCTGCGCCTGGCGGTGGTGTCCAACAAGGTGGATTACGGGGTGAAGGACCTGTGCGGCCGGTTCTTCCCCGGGGCCTTCGACGCGGCCATCGGCGAGCGGCCCGGGGTGGCGAAAAAGCCTGCCCCGGACATGGTGAACGAGGCCCTGGCCCGGACCGGGATCGCCCGGGAGCGGGCGGTGTACATCGGCGACTCGGAGGTGGACATCCAGACCGCCCGGAACGCGGGGATGGACGAGATCATCGTCGCCTGGGGCTTTCGCACGGCGGCAGAGCTGGCGCTCCACGGCCCCAGGCGGGTGGTGCAGGACCCGGATGCGCTCTTCGCGGCGCTGACAGAGGAATAAAAAAAGAGACCGGACGCCCGTCGCGCGTCCGGTCTTCCTTTGTGTCTCAGACGATCTCCGAATAGCTGCCCAGATACCGGAAGGTCTCGCACATCTCCTCCAGGTCCGCCATCAGCTGGATGAACCGGGGGGAGTAGACGCTGGTCTCCAGGTCGAAGTAGAACATGAACTCGAAGTCCCGGTCCGGCAAGGGCCGGCTCTCCAGCTTGGTCAGGTTGATGCCCAGGGCGGTGATCCGGCTCATCAGCCGGTACAGGGACCCGGGCCGGTGGCTCACGGTGAGCATGATGCTGGTCCGGTCCGCGCCGGGGAAGATCTCCGGCTCCTTGCCAATGCAGATGAAGCGGGTGTAGTTGTTGCCCTTGTCCTGCACGTCGGCGGCCAGGGTCTCCAGGCCGTACAGCGCCCCGCAGGCGTGGCTGGACAGGGCGGCCACGTCGCTGCGATCCGATTCCGCCACCCGCTTGGCGGCCACGGCGGTGTTCTCGCACACCGTCACCTTCACCCCGGGCATGGTCTTGAGGAACTCCCCGCTCTGGGCGATGGCCTGCTCGTGGGAGAAGATCTCCCGGATGTCCGCCTTTTTCACCCCCGGCCGGGCCAGCAGATTGTGGTCCACCTTCAGCCGCACGGAGCGGACGATGCTGAACTTGTACTCCATCATCAGATCGTAGATCCGGTTCACGGATCCGGCGGTGCTGTTCTCCAGGGGCAGCACGCCGTACTGGCAAAAGCCGCTGGCGATGGCGGCGAACACCGCCTCAAAGCTCTTGACGTAGGAGATGTGGGCGTTTTGGAACAGCTTGTCCGCGGCGATCTGGGCGTAAGCGCCCTCCACCCCCTGGCAGGCCACGGTGGCCGACTCGGGAAACAGGGGCTTGGTGGTCTGTACGCTCCGGGCGATGCGGCTGCAGAGGGCGCTGGGCTCCCGCAGCAGCGTGGCCAGATAGCTCTGGCACACGTCCTGGAGCGTGCCGTACACCACCCCAGCGTAGCCGCTCAGGGCCTCCCCGGCCACGGCCTGGAACCGGTCCTTCGCCTCCCGCTGGCCGGCCAGGTCCACGGGCACCAGCCCCGCCTCCCGGCGGGTCCGGGCGATCTGGGCGGACAGCTCCATCCGCCGGGCGAACAGCTTGGCGGTCTGCTCGTCCAGCTCATCCAACTGCTGTTTCAGAGATGCAAGTTCCATCTTTATTTCTGCCTTTCTGTGTAAGATCAAACAAAAAAGCCGTGCGGTGATCTCACCGCACGGCCCGAATGCCGATGATTTTTCCCCGCAGTGAGATCGCCTTACCTTTTCCGGAAAAAGGTAAAGAAGCTAAATTCTGCGGTAAAGCCGAGACGCATGGATAACTGCCTCCTGCTGGGTCGATGCCTAATGATACCCTGTTTTCAGGCGCTTGTCAAGGTCCGTTCTGAATGTGCACGTTCACATGCTCGTAAGTCATCTTCACGCCCCGCTGGGCGAAGAGCTCCCGCACCAGCTCGTTGAGGTGGAACCGCACATCCCAGTAATCCTCCTGCCGGCACCACACCCGCAGGGCATAGCTGACGGCGCTGGAGCCGAACTCCCGGATGGCGGCCATGGGGGCGGGATCGGCCAGGACCCGCTCGTCCTGCCCCGCCGCCTCCAGAAGGGCGCTGCGGACCGCGACGGTATCGTCGTCGTAGGAGGCGTTGAAGGTCATGTCCAGCCGGCGCACCGGCTCGGCGGAGTAGTTGATCACCGCCGCCGCGGTCACGTCCGCGTTGGGCACGCTCACCCGCATGTTCTCAAAGGTGTCCAGCACCGTGTAGAAGATGCCCACCTGCTTCACCGTGCCTACCTTGCCGGAGATGTCCACATAGTCCCCCGCCTCGAAGGGCTTGGTCACCAGCAGGGTGATGCCGGAGAACACGTTGGCCATCACGTTCTGGATGGACAGGCTCAGCGCCAGGCCGACCACGCTGACCACCGCCACCAGCGAGGAGGTGGACAGGCCCAGCGCGTCCGCCACGATGATGGCCGTCAGCACCCACAGCAGGATGCGCACCGCGGACTGCAAAAATCCCCGCAGGGTGGGGTCCAGCTTTTTCGCCCGGCCCAGCATCCGCCGGATGGCGGCGCTCAGGCCCCGGCTCACCGCCAGGCATATCGCCAGCGCCAGCAGGGCGGAGAGGATGTTCCCCAGCTGGATGCCTCCCACGTGGATGTCCGCCAGGGCCTGCAGTTTTTCCAGCAGATCCATGCTCTCCCGCTCCTTTCCCGGATGTTCAGCTATTTTGGGTATAATAGCGGCTTAGACGCTATTATACCATGGATAGAAGAAAAAGAAAAGCGCCCGGAGGACCGGGCGCTTATTTTGCGATGAAGGGGATCAGTCGAACTCCCGGATGATCTTCCGGGGGCAGATCTCGGCGCAGTGGCCGCAGTGGACACACTTTTCCTGATCGATGACGGCCAGGAAGTTGGTGATGGTGATGGCGTCGGCGGGGCACTCCTTCTTGCACTTCATGCAGCCGATGCAGCCGAAGTCGCAGTACTTGGTGACGGCCGCGCCCTTGTCGGTGGAGTTGCAGCCCACTGCGTTGGTGGACGCGGCGGGGACCTTGGTGATCAGCTTCTTGGGGCAGACGCTGGCGCACTTCATGCAGCCGACGCACTTGCTCCGGTCCACCTGGGCGATGCCGTCCACGATGTGCATGGCGTCGAAGGGGCAGGCGGCGGCGCAGTCGCCAAAGCCCAGGCAGCTGGCCGGGCAGACGTTGGCGCCGTTGCTGCCGGGAACGCGGGTGGCGGCCAGGCAGGAGCTGATGCCCTCGTACTCGAATTTCTTCTTGGTGTGGCCGCAGGTGCCGGAGCAGCGGACGAAGGCCACGCTGGCCTCGCCGGCGCCGGCGGAGACGCCCATGATCTCGCCGATGGCCGCGGCGGTCTTGGCGCCGCCGGGCACGCAGCCGTTCACCGGGGCCTCGCCCTTGGCCACGGCCGCGGCGTAGCCGTCACAGCCGGGATAGCCGCAGGCGCCGCAGTTGGCGCCCGCCAGACAGGCGCGGACGGCCTCCTCCTTGGGGTCCTTCTCCACATGGAAAACCTTGCCGGCGATGACCAGCAGCACGCCGAATACCAGGCCCAGCGCGCCCAGGATCACGATCGCGGAAATAACAGTCGTCATATCACAGAGCCCTCCTTATACAGGGATCTTCATGCCGGAGAAGCCCATGAACGCCAGTGCGAACAGAGCCGCGGTCACGAGGCAGATGGCGAAGCCCTCGAAGGCCTTGGGATAGTCGGCGAACTGGAGCCGCTCACGGACGCTGGCAAACAGCACGATGGCCACGGTGAAGCCCACACCGCCGGTGAAGCCGTCGATGACGCTCTCCAGGAAGTTGTAGTTGTTCTGGGTGTTCAGCAGCACCACGCCCAGCACCGCGCAGTTGGTGGTGATCAGGGGCAGGAAGATGCCCATGGCGGAGTACAGGGCCGGGATGGCCTTTTTCAGGAACATCTCCACGAACTGCACCAGCACGGCGATGACCAGGATGTAGGCCACGGTCTGCATGAAGCCGGCCACGCCGAAGGGGATCAGCAGAAACTCGTTGATGACCCAGCAGATGGCGGAGGCCATGGTCATGACGAAGATGACGGCCACGCTCATGCCGGTGGCGGTGCTCATCTTGTTGGACACGCCCAGGAACGGGCAGATGCCCAAGAACTGGGAGAAGATGAAGTTGTTCGTCAGGATCGCCGCCAGAGAGATGGTGACTATAGAAGCGAACATTATTCTTTAACCTCCTTTTCTTTCCGGGCCTTCTTCTCATTGCTCTTGCGCAGCGCGTACTGCATCACGGCCATGAGGATGCCCAGGGTGAGGAAGCCGCCGAAGGGGAGGACCAGCGCGCCCGCGCCGAAGCCCTCGGGGATGATGCGGAAGCCGGCGCCGGTACCGTCCAGGGTGATGAAGCTGTTGGCGCCGTTGAGGAGGCCGCCGCCGATGGTGCCGGAGCCCAGCAGCTCGCGGACCAAGCACATGATCACCAGCACGCAGGTGTAGCCCAGGCCCTGGAACACGCCGTCCCGGAAGGACAGGAACACGCTCTCCTTGGAGGAGAAGGCCTCGGCCCGGCCGATGATGATGCAGTTGACCACGATCAGCGGGATGAACACGCCCAGCGCCGAACTCAGCGCCGGGATGAAGGCCTGCAGCAGCAGGTCCACGATGGTGACGAAGCCGGCGATGACCACCACGAAGATGGCCAGACGGACCTGCTCGGGGATGATCTTGCGGATGGCGGAGATCACCACGTTGCAGCAGGTGAGGATGATCAGCACGGACAGGCCCATGCCGATGCCGTTGAAGAGGGTCGTGGAGATGGCCATGGTGGCGCACAGGCCGATCTGCTGTACCAGCACGGGGTTGTTGGTGATGAGGCCCTCGGTAAGCTGTTTCTTAGCGTTCATGACGATACCCCCTTAACCCAGATTTGCACAGGCGTCCAGCGCGGCGGTGACGCCGGAGCTGACCGCGCGGGAGGTGATGGTGGCGCCGGTGAGGGCGTTGATCTGGCCGCCGTCCTTGGTGACGGCCACGGGGCTCGCCAGGCCCACGAACTGGCTGCGGAAGGCCTCGCCGGCGGTGCTCTGCTGGGAGGCGATGGCGCCCAGACCGGCGGTCTCGCTGGAGGCGGTGATGGAGATGCCGGTGCACTTCAGGTCGGTGTCCACGCCCACCATCATGGTGACGTTGCCCTGAGAGCCGGACTTGGTGACCTGGACGACCCAGCCGCCGCCCGCGGCCTCATACAGCGCGTCGATGCCCTCGGGGGCCTCCAGCTGCTCGTAGGACGCGGCGGGGAGCACGGCCTGCATGGCCGACTCCACTTTTTCCTGATTGTTGCGGGCGATGGTGTCCTCGGTAAGCATGTTCACGCCGCCCAGGACCAGGGCCACCACGGCTGCCACGACCAGAAGGATCGCGGCCGGTTTGATAAAGTCTACCGTCTTTTTCATGCCTTGGCGTCCTCCTTCTTCTTGGATTTCTTGCCCACGACGCCAAAGCGGCGGGGAGCGGTGTGCTGGTCGATGAGCCACGTGCAGCAGTTCATGATCAGGATGGCGAAGCTGACGCCCTCGGGATAGGAGCCGAAGTACCGGATCAGCACCGTGAGCAGGCCGCAGCCCACGCCGAAGATCAGCTGGCCGTTGGGGGTCACGGGGCTGGTGCAATAGTCGGTGGCCATGAAGATGGCGCCCAGCAGCAGGCCGCCGGACAGCACGTTCTGGAGCATCCACATAAAGTGGTTGTTGCCCCGGGAGAAGATCAGGGTCAGCACGGCCACGGTGCCCACATAGGCCACCGGGATGCGCAGGGAGATGACCTTCCGGTACACCAGCCACGCGCCGCCGAGGAGCAGCGCCAGGGCGCTGACCTCGCCGAAGCTGCCGCCGATGTTGCCGATGAACATATTGAGCAGGCTGTCGGGAGCCAGGACGCCGGCGTGCAGGCTGGCCAGCGGGGTGGCGTAGGTGGCCGCATCGGCCTTATCCGTCCAGGTGGTCATCAGCACGGCGTAGCTGACCAGCAGGAACGCACGGCCCGCCAGGGCGGGGTTCCAGATGTTCTTGCCGATGCCGCCGAACAGCTGCTTGACCAGCACGATGGAGAAGAACGCGCCGATGATCACGGCCCACCAGGGGAAGGTATAGGGCAGGCAGTAGGCCAGCAGGATGCCGGTCACCACCGCGGACAGATCCATGTAGGAGGGATTCTTCTTCAGGAGCTTTCTGTATCCGAACTCGAACACCACGCAGCTGACCACGGACACGGCGGTGACGATCAGCGGCTTGATGCCGAAGAAGATCACGGCCGCGATGAGCGCGGGCATCAGGGCGATGATCACGTCCAGCATGATCTGCTGGGTGCCCCGGGGGGTGCGGATATGGGGGGAGGAGGATACGATAAGTTTCCGTTCTTCGTTCATCTTACTTTTCCTCCTTCTTCTCAGCGGATTCGGCCTTGGCCTTCTCAGCCTCCGCCTTTGCCTTCAGCTCCGCCAGATGGGCCTGGACCATGGCCTTGCCGGTCTTGAAGGCGTGGGTCAGGTG
>CANQSF010000049.1 GCA_947626345.1 uncultured Oscillospiraceae bacterium
CGCCTTCATCATGGCCGGGCTGCGAATTACAGAAGTATCATTATCACACGGGCATATCATCGCGTTTTGAGGAAGCCGCCCTCAAATCAATGCTCTTAGCCCCGGGACTGCCGGGGGGATAGCCGCTCCACGCCTGTGCAACGTACCAGACAGTTACATATGATGTTGTCAAGGTGCACTGAAGCCTTGGGGATGCTTTCACTTCTAAAAACAACTCTGAATCTCAAAATCTAACCTCCTCCAGAAAATATTTTCAAAAAAAGTTGGCTCCAGCAAGGTGGAGCCAATAGAATGACAAATTCTGAACATTATTATAATGTAGACGACTGGTTATCCAGCCAAGGCTGCGCCGGAGACGATGAAGCCCACATCCGTGACAGCGCCGTCGGCGGGGATGGCCCCGTTGTAGTCCTTGGATCGGATGGTCAGCACATCGCCCTCGGCGGTATACTCCCCGTTCCAGCTGTCCCGCAGCGTGATGTCACCGTCGAAGGTCAGCTCAACCGCCCAGCCCTCCCGGGCGCTGCCGGATGTGTCCGTCAGCGTCAGGTCATATTGGTAATAGGCCTCCCCGTCCGTCTGCCAGCTGTTTTTCAGGGCCGCGTCCACCGACAGCCCCTCATGCTCTGTTTGAAGCTCTGCCGCAGATACGGTGGTCTCTGCCTCTGTCTCCGCCGGCAGGCGCTCCCCGGTGAGCAGTTCATACAGCCACCGGCCTGAACGGGACAAGTCCTCCGGCGTGAAACCGGACGTCTTTTCGCAGCCGCTTTGGAGGATGGCGCTGGACTCGTCCTTGTTGGACAGGTTCCAGTTTACATAACTAATACCCAGCTCGTCCATCAGCGCCGCCCATATGTCCGCCTGCTCCTCGTTCACCGCGCCATTGCCGCTGGCGTCGCAGGTGCCAAACTCGGACACAAAGATGGGAAGCCCCGCCCGGACCGCCGCCTCCATCCGGGCCCGCAGGTCGTCCCGGTGAGTGTCGGCGTAAAAGTGCAGGGCGTACATGACGTTGTCATACTCCGTGATGGGGTCAGCCGCCGCCTGGTCCACCATCTGGCACCAGTTGGGCGTGCCCACGATTACGACCGCGTCCGGATCGTTGGCCCGGATGACGGGGATGACCTCCAATGCGTAAGCCTTCACCGCCGCCCAGTCCGTGCCGCCATTGGGCTCGTTGCAGATCTCATAGAGCACGTTGTCCTGCCCGGCGAAGGCGGCGGACATCTCGTCGAAGAAGGCCAAGGCCTCCTCCTTGTGGGTGTTAGGGTCGCCGTCTGAGAGGATGTGCCAGTCCACGATGGCGTACATCCCCGCCTGGGTGGCATAAGCCACGCCGTCTTTCACGAGCTGTTTCAGCGCCTGCTGGTCCCCGCCCTCGCAATAGCCGCCGTACTCGGCCGTGTACATGGCAAGGCGCACCACATCCGCGCCCCAATCGTGAATCTGGCGGAAGCAGTCGGCATTGACATACTGCGGGAACCAGGCCAAGCCGTGGGTGCTGACGCCCCGCACCTGTACAGGCTCGCCCCTCTCGTCCACGAGCTGGGTCCCCTCCACATGGAGCGGCCCCGGCTTCTCCTCCCCCGCCAGCGCGGGCACCGCCAAAGACACTGCCAGCGCCAAAACAGCCAATATACAAAAAAGCTTTTTCATTTACATTTCCACCGTGCCATTCCAGCTCTTCTTGATCGCCCTAACAGCCACATTCTATCACGCCAGATATAAAAAGGTAAAGTAACAGAAGATTTTTGCTAGTCCTGCGTGATAGAAAAAGCTGACCTTGAACTACAAGGCCAGCTAAAATCGGAATTTCGATATATTAAGCGCTACCCTGATCATTATGTACTGTCGCAGATCCTCGTCTTCCTTTCCGTCCAGCATGGAGTATCTGCGGATCATTGGGTCATACATTATAAATATCTCGCCCAGCGCATCCTGGTCTCCTGCAATTGCCCTCTCCAAAGTGGAGCGGAACCCGTTGTGTTCAACTACGGACAACGCATGGTCTCACCTCTTACTCCTCGCTCAACCACTCCTTTAAGGCTTTGATTGCGCGATACTTCTGGTTGTAGACGTTTTGTACTGAGCAGTGCAGCCGTGCTGCAATCTCTGCGGGTTCCAACTGTTCAACAAACAGCAAGGTCAAAATGCGCTTTCTCATGAGGGGAAGTCGGCTGTAGGCCCGCGCCACTCGCTCCTCTTCAAAAACAAACCCATCTTCTGTGATATCATCCAAAGCATAGCCATCTTCTTCTGCGAGCAGCTCTTCAGGTACCTGTGACAACCCCATGTTCTCTGGCGAAGAATAATACTTTTTCAGATAATTGATCCGAGCGTGATACATTAACTGTTCCAGCCATACGGTGAAACGAGCCCTGAGTTGACCATCCAAATCCTGGGATTTGACAAGTTCCATGCATGTACCCCTTTCCCAGGGCACACGAACATTGGCCACAGCGAGGCATAATCACATGCCCCATATTTCTCTAAAAACTTCTCCTTCCAAATGACTTACATACCGCTATTTAGGTACCGGCGCCTCTCCTATATACAATACGATTGATGAAAACAATGTCGTAATGTGCCACAAACTCTAAAAAAGCCGTCAAATTTAATCAAACGCTGGTGAAATTTGGAAAAAATGTCCGAAAGTGTCCGAAAAGCCGCCTCCCGCTGCGTTATCCACAAAAAACACTCCCTTCCTATATGCAGCTAAAAAATGCAAGTTTATCATCCATTCAGAGTCAAAAAAATGTAATGATTCGCTTTATTTAGCGCCAAAAAAGTGTTATACTATCCTCATCTTAAGAACCGCGGAGGGCTCTTTGATGAAACGATATGCCATGAAGCAGCTGTTAGAATGGAAGAATAGTCCCCTAAGGAAGCCCATGTTGGTGATGGGAGCACGGCAAGTCGGGAAGACTTGGCTCATGAAGGAATTCGGCCGCCGCGAATATGCAAAGACTGCATACGTCTCTTTTTATAGAAACCCAAGGATGAAATCTGTCTTTGAGCAGGATTTTGATATTCCCCGCTTGATCACCAGTCTGAACATTGAAACTGGCACGGAGATCACCACAGGCGATACACTCATCATTCTGGACGAAATACAGGACGTTCCTGCCGTATTGGAGTCCCTGAAATACTTTTGCGAGGAGGCTCCTGAATATCATGTGATTGCCGCCGGCTCTTTGCTCGGTGTCACGATCCATGAAGGAGTATCTTACCCTGTAGGCAAAGTCGACCTCCTATACCTTCATCCCCTTCACTTCCGCGAATACCTGGATGCCATAGGGGAAGTACAGCTTTCTTCCGCTCTCAACACAAAAGATTATAAGCTTATTGACAGCTTTTCAGATAAGTATATCTACTGGCTAAAGAATTACATCTTCACAGGCGGACTGCCAGCCGTGGTGGACTTCTTTCGTGAACACAAGGACTATGCCGCTGTTCGACAGATGCAGAAAGATATCGCTATTCAGTACCAAGGTGATTTCGGAAAGCACATCAAAGGCAATGAACTGCGGCGGATCAATATGGTCTGGGAATCGATCCCGATGCAGCTCGCGAAAGAGAACAAAAAGTTCTTCTTCGGCCAAATCAAAAAGGGTGCGCGAAGTGCAGAGTTTGAGGTAGCAATCCAATGGCTTGTAGACGCTGGGCTGGTGCACAAGGTCAACCGTGTGAATGAGCCTCACATTCCCCTATCCGCCTACAAAGATTTTTCTGCCTATAAGCTATTCGTCGTGGACATAGGTCTGCTGGGAGCGCTCAGCGATCTTGATGCGGGGACCATATTGGATGGGAACGACATCTTTGTTGAGTTTAAGGGTGCTCTTTCAGAACAGTATGTTTTGCAGCAACTGATCTCAGACACAGAATACACACCTTTCTTTTTTGGGACTGAGTCTGCATCATTTGAACAGGACTTCATCATTCAGAAAGGCAAAAGCGCCGTCCCCATTGAAGTTAAAGCGGGCGCAAACGTTCGATCTCAAAGCCTGAGAGCCTTTGTCGAGCGTTATCATCCGGCCATGGCTGTACGGTTTTCCCTTCTTCCATATAAGGAACAGGAGAACATCGTTAATATACCGCTCTATGCTGTGTGCAACCTGTAAAACAGCTTCCAGTTCATTCACAGCCCCAACACTGCGCATCTCCCCTTTACAAAAATTATGTCACCTGCTATACTATATTTAGCAGTTGGAAAGGGATGGTGGCAGATATGTGCTATACAGCAGAGCAAAAGAATCTCATTGGCGCCATGATTGGCGCCAACTTTATGGGCAGGAACCTCTCCGCTTCCCTTCGAGACAGCTTTTCCAGGGCTTATCGCCATTTAGAGAACGATATGCTGCTCCCGGAGGATCTGAAGCTCATTGCCAGTGCGCTTGAACTAATTACCCCTCAGAGCTGCCAGTCTTGCAGCAAAGAAGGATACCGAGACATGATCGAAGCCATCGCCGCAACGCATATGATGCTTGCTCAGGCGCAGTGATTATCACAAAATAAAGCGGCTAGGCAAAAAGCCTAGTCGCCCTTTTGTTTGCTTCCATGAATTGAGGAGGATGGACCTCAGTCGCCCCAACCTCAATAATCAAGAATTGGCCGGCTCAGGGTATGGCATCCAATGCGTGACTTCCATATCGTCATCGAGAAACACCGTGCAGTCTTCGCCTTCATCCCAACCCCAAGCTCCACCATTGTCTGAATACCAAGCAACGTCCTTCATAAAGTCAGTAAAACTAGGATTTGTTTTGCTCCGAACCGTGACCATAACAGGCTCCTTGTCTGGTGGCATGGTCTCTGGCGTCACCTTGATCCAGTCCATTTGTACAGCTCCTTTCTGTTTTCTCCTAGTCACTCATTTTAGGTTAGGTATAGTATACAACATAAGAACACATCTGAAAAGGTTAAACTCATGGATTCTAATAAAAAAGGACGAGGCAGTAACTGCCCCATCCTTCTACTACTCTGACCTATGCCTTTCCAAGCTGTGTTCCCAGATGTAATCGTCCAGTCCTTTATAACGGGGATCCCACAGATAAGTGCCATAGCGGAGGCCCATATCCCCCAGCAACCTGAGGAGACCGTTGTATCCGTTCTGCACATGGATGTTCGTTAAGAAATCCATATCAAACGCCGTTTTGACCTCCTTCAGACCGTTGCCTTTCAGGCGTATAAGGGCCTGTTTCAGCTGTGTCAGCGTATTCACGCCGGGCACGGCCAGGACCGTACTCCCGGAGAGGATATGGATGATATCTGCTTTCATGGGACCTTCTGTCAATATGATCTCACTTTGGACTGCGCCGGCCAAGTGCGTCCATCCTTCAGCTTTGCATCCGTCCTTTTTTTCGGCGCTGGACACCCATCTGAATTTGCGCTTCGCCACATTATCCCGACGTATCTGGAGCCCCTGTATCTTGCCGTCAACATCACGGACGGGGATGAGTATCCCTCGTTTTTCATGGATGAAGGTCCATGTGCCGTCATCGCATCTATAGAAGCCAGGCACACCCGACAGATATAACCCCTCCTTCTGGAGCTGGGCAGCAATGGATGCGTACCCCAGCACCGGCGTCGTCTTATACCCAAGTTCATCGATCTCGTCATCCGTCAGGCCTCGCTGGAGCAGGTTCTCTCTGTGATCCGGCGCCAAAGAGAGTTTCTCCAGCAATGCTGAATAGGTAGCATCGCGGGTATCCACATCCGTCATTGGGTACTCAGCCACAGCCGTTACTGCAGAACGCTTTACCGTTACTGTTTGCACGGCACTGCTTGTCCCCAGCTTTTCTATAATAGTGTCCTTTGCTTCTTCTCTCGGCGTTCCTGTATAGAGAGAGTACAGATCAAAGACACCGCCCGACACACCGCATCGCGGACAACGGAATACACTCTTTGAGATGTTGATGTTCAGATGCTGTTTTCGTGGATCCGTATCACAGCACGGGCACCTGATATAGTATGAACTACGATTTCGCGGCGGCGCTGGGAGCCCGAGCAGATTGACCACATCGGTCATCTGAATTAGATTCATGCGTTTCAAGCGCCTCCTTTGCTCTATCAAAGTAATATGGAATGCCAGCTTGGTATGGATAGAAGGTGAAATCTTCATCACTCCATGTCCTCATGGCATGACCACCCTTGTTCTTTCTGATTACTACCCGCTTTGAATTCTTGAACAGCGTTTCGATGTGTACAGCACCGTATCGGCTCTGAAAGTCCACCAGACGGAAGATGTAGGACTTCTCGGTTTCTTTAACTTCCATTTGCACCTTATAACTGTCGAGGTAGTTGTCACTATTTTCTGCCATGTAAATACCTGTTTTCAGCATTGCTGCCTCCTTTCAGCATCCGTATCTTCCAAGCGTTGCTTCCCGCTCTGTGGCAAGCATTTTATCCAACTCATCGCTACCATCTACACGAATAAGCCAATGGCGATTGTGTGCCGTTTTGAAGTCACCAGCAAAATGCCGCAGCAGATGTAAAAGGCTAGGGTCAAACTCATCTACCCACATTGAGAAGTTTGGTGATTCTCTGCCCTCCTCCTTTTCAATCTCATAGTAGTGCTGATAGACAGCCTCTCTTCGGGCCGTTAGCTCTGGATCGTATATGAACTCGTCACCGTAGTAGTATCCGCTTGGCCCGAAGCTGTCCCTTCTCTCTGGAAACACCTTATAGCCACCCAGATCAGGTACAACCATAATAGCGTCGAATTCTGCTCCAAGACTGTTTACTAAGCAAAGGATTTCCCTATCGGTGTACTCGAAACTGGTGTTACCTTCGATTGGTCCGCTGCCATCTGCCAACAAAACCTTATGGTCGTTACTATCGTCATTCGGTATATCGTTCGTAATATAGTGGCAGGCGTCAACAAAGCCTGTGTACATCCACTTGTAGGCCGGAGTGCTGTACTTTGTTCGTTTGTCACCGATTATTTCTAGGAAGAGGGCACGTCCGTCCGCCAAGTGGAAGGCTGTCCGAATCCGGCAGTTGCCAACGGAGGTTTTGTTTATCTCGTTGCCGCTGTAACCCGCCCCCTCAAAGTAGAGAGTTTTCAAATCTTTCATGATTTCTCTTTCCTTTCTATATCTTGCAAGACATAGGGGACGGTGCGGAACCGTCCCCTCTTGATATGATCACGAAGCCTGCTCCATTGCATAATCGCAAATGATCTGCGCTGCTTTCTGAACCTTAGGATCGCTCATGTATTTTGTGGCCAGCCATTTCAGTGCACCGGGATCCAGCAAGAGCACTTCACCCAGCTTCTTTCCGGAATACTTCTTGGTCGGCCAAGGCACATTTACAGCGGCTTCATACTGCTGTTCAAGTGTCAGTGCAGGCGTCTCTGTCCCTTTTTCCTCTTTCTCAGCGAATGGCACCTCTGTCGGTACCTCACCTCCATCCTCGGAAAGATTGCCGCTCATGAGTTCTCCTATGGTATCATCCATGGTTTCCTCGCCGGCCATGCCAAACTGAAGTCCAAAGCCGGCATTCCGAAGCGCGATTCCCACGGCGGCCGTCTGGGCCCACTCACGAGGGGACACGCTGGGCTTGTCCTTGCAGTAGCCGCGGGAGGCCGACGCCTCTGCCAAAAAGCTGTCGGGAGAATCCTTATAGCTGGGATACACCCGGGCAGTGGCCACGAAGCAGTCCTTCCCGGGCTCGACCGTGACAGCGATCTTCCCTTCCGGATACTTTAGGCGGAACCATGCCATCTGGTAGATGACCGGCAGCCGCTTGCGCTTCTCTGAGGTGTTCAGATCAGAGTATTCCACGGCGAACGGCTCCGGGTCGAATCCTTCGACCACGTTGATCTTTCCGATCATCTCCATCGAAGCTGTTTTGTTATCCGAATTGCTTGCGCTCATTTTCTACCCTCCTCAGTTCTTGATGTTGATTTCGACATATGTGTCTCTGTACTGTGTCCAGACCGGCAATACAGTGTTGATCACCCTCTGGACACACATCCTGTACTGCTGATCAGAAGACATTTTGAAGCTGGTGAACTGCCGCCGATAGTCATCCGCGACTCGCGCCAAAGACGAAGCGGCGGTCTCCCGCTTTTTGCTGCCATTTTCATCCGTCTTCCAACCGAACTTTCGCTCAGACTGCATGAAACGAATGTAGGCATCCATCTGCTGATAGTGACACTTTATGATGCTGAGGTCTTGCGTCACAGGCGCGTGGTCACAAAAGGCCTTGCACGTCTGCAGAACGTCGATGCGGTAATTCAGTTCAGACAGGATGATCAGATGGATAACCGCCTTCTCGTCCGACGGCATCTTTTCCAAAAGCTCATCCCGCTTCTGGATATAAAGGTCAAGGATTTTCGCCATAATACTTTCCTCCTTAAAGATTTATTTTTTTCAGTCTCGCCGCCAGGCAGGTACCCCGCTTTTCAGTATCGACCTTCCCGATCGCCATGCAGAGCGCTTTCCTCTCTCCGACGATCGTTACCCGCTCCTTGCCCCGCGTAATGGCGGTATACAAGAGCGGCCGGGTCAGCATGATGTAGTGGGCTGCCTGCAGGTTGATGATGACCGATTTGAATTCACTGCCCTGGGACTTATGAATCGTGCATGCATAGCCCAGATCCAACAGGTCGAGCTCGCTGGAGTCATATTCAGCAACGCGGCCTTCGCCATAATCGACGAATACCGTGGTCTCATCACTGCCAGTGACGATCTTGGTGATGTACCCGATATCTCCGTTGCTGATATGCTCATGGTTTTTGACCTGCATGACCTTGTCCCCTTCCCGGAAGATGCGTTTTCCGTACTCCACTTCCTTGGAAAACGGACAGGCCGGATTGATCACGTCCCGAAGCACCGCGTTGAGCGCGTTCGCCCCGGTCTCTGTTTTCTGTCGGTACGGTGTAAGCAGCGCCACGTTGTCAACGCCGTACTTACCCGTCTCCTTCTCATAGATATCCTGGATCAACTGCGCCGACTCCGGGATGCTGGCGGACTCAATGAAGACAAAGTCGTTCCCGTATTCGAGGTGCATGTTGCCATGCCGGATCAGCTTCGCGTTCATCGCGATCCTGCTCCCCTCATTCTGGCGGAAGACCTTGTCCAGCCTGGCCACCGGGATACACTCGCTGGCGATGATCTCTTTGAGCACCGCACCCGGTCCCACGGACGGAAGCTGGTCAGCATCGCCGACCAAAACCACCTGGGCCCCGGGCTTCACGGCGTCAAAGAGATGCTCCGCCAGGTAAATGTCCAGCATGGACACCTCGTCTACGATCACCAGGTCAGCGTCCAGTTCCTTTGGCTCTCCATGGAAACCGTTTTCGCCGGCGAGCAAGCCAAGGGCTTTATGCACCGTGGCTGCCACATGGCCTGTCGATTCCTCCATTCTTCTGGCTGCACGTCCTGTCGGAGCACAGCAGCAGATCTTATTGCGGGGATGCTCATCATGATAGATGTCCAGGATTGCCTTTTGGATCATGGTCTTGCCAGTGCCAGGGCCGCCGGTTATGATGGATATGCCGTTTGTCAGCGCCATCTGGATCGCCTGTCGCTGCTCCGGGGCCAGCCTGACATGCAGGCTGGCCTCTACTTGCTTCAGCTTTTCGTCGCACTTGGCGCCGTCAGACAAAGAGGATTGCCGATGATAGGCGTTCTTCCGGCTCATGATGGTGTTTGCCAGGTGCTGCTCCGCTAAAGCGGTCTCACACCTGTAAACGAACCCCTCATATGTCACCAGGCGTCCGTCATGCACCAGCCGCATTGCGCGGTTTGCGGCCATATCCTCCGTCAACAGGGGCGTGTCCAGCAACTTCAGGCACGCTTTGACGAACGCCCTCTTCTCCATACAGATATGGCCGCGGCTCTCCGCTTCCTTCAGCGTGTACAGCAGCCCCTCATCCACGCGCTCCGTGGACAGCTTTTCAAAGCCCATGCTCTCCGCGATCCGGTCGGCTGTCAGGAAACCGATGCCTTCCATCTCGCAAAGCTGGTATGGATGCTCCTTCACGATCTGAAGCGTCCTCTCACCATACTCCTTGTAGAGCTTCACCGCCCGGTTGGCGGTGATCCCGTGAGGTGACAAAAATGCCACCACATCCCGGGCCCTGCGGTTGGCAAGATAGGAGTCACAGATCCGTTTGAACCGTCCGTTGCTGATGCCAGGAACGGTCATGAGCTTGTCCGGCTCCTTATCGAGAACATCCAGCGTATCGTTTCCGAACGCCTCATAGATGCGCTCTGCCAATTTGGGGCCGACACCCTTGATCTGACCAGAACACAGGTAGGCCGTGATGGCGTCCTTTGTCGGGATGATCACCTCTTTGTAGGAGTCCATCTCGAACTGGACGCCGTGCTTGGTGCTGCGCGTCCATTTCCCCTGCATGTCATACCGAAGGTGCCGGGAAATGGGCAGACAGTAGCCGACGGCTTTCACCTGAGAGATGGAGTGCCCGGTGCCGTCAAGGACCCGCTCACAGGGTCGGTATACGGCCACCATATAGCTTCCTGTTTCGGCGCTGCTGATATTCCGGGGATAGACCAGCCGCTCAAATTGACAGAGCATCACGCCACCTCCCCGCTGTCAGGTGAAATACCATCGGGGTACTCCCTGACGAACTGCGGGTATCGGTCATCCAGTCGGACAAGGTATTTGTCTCCTCCACAGTCGGCCACAATCCGCCGAGCGCCAAGGTAAACGGTCTTGTCAAAGGCAAGTATCGTCATTTTCAGCTTTGCAGCATGGCGGATCTCTCCTTCCATGCCACAGCTGATACGGCTACCGCATACGAGCAGGATCTCGCTCTGCTCCAAGAGCCGAAGGCCAAAGTCGATGGCCAGGGCGCGCTCTACCGGAACACTGTCATTCAACAGCAGCGGCAGATAAGCGTGCGGCGCTCGTGCGGCATAGCCCAGGTCCCTGTTGGCCAGGAACATATATGCCCGCGCCGTGCGAATGTTGGCGTGGATCTGTTCCCGGTTATCCGCGCTGAGCGGCGAGCACACATAGGCTTTCGCCCCTTTGGTCCAGCCGTTCACGCACTGTTTCTCCAGTGTATGTTCCCATGTATTGCTATTTCCTTTGCTCATATCTATCTCCTTGTATTATGAAGTAGTAGTTATTAGTGACCCTCTCCAAGGTCATGTGCTACACTGGAAGGGATGCTGTGGATTGGTTTATCTCTCCTACCGCAAGACGGTTCAGAAAAGGCTCCGACCACAGCCCCTTGCAGTTTTGTTGATCAGTTAGATACCGCCAGACGGTTGATGTAGAACAAGGTTA
>CANQSF010000050.1 GCA_947626345.1 uncultured Oscillospiraceae bacterium
TCATAGACAATACGACCGTCGGTTTAATAGCTGACGGTGACGTTGCAGAAAAATATGGTTTTTCCCGTTTAGTGGACTCGAACACAATCACGCAGGTTACGCTGTCCGGCTCGTATGATGATGGAACGACAGTAAATTTGACCTTTGTTCCGTAGTGATAAAGTGATAAAAAGAATAAGAACAGAGAAATGCGTCTCATGGTGAGACGCATTTTTCTTACTCTCCGTAGTATGTGGGCCTGCCGATGGTGACAAAGCCGCTCTTGCCCGTGATCACGACGCCGTTTAAGCTGCCGCTGGCACAGTGGACAATGAGGATGTTCCCGTTGGCGTCCCAGCCGCACACGATCCCGATATGGGAGTCGCCGGGGTAAAATACAAGGTCGCCGGGGATGGCCT
Organism: uncultured Oscillospiraceae bacterium; assembly: GCA_947626345.1. GTDB lineage: Bacteria > Bacillota > Clostridia > Oscillospirales > Oscillospiraceae > CAJOIG01. The sequence goes on from CANQSF010000050.1 coordinate 399, forward strand.
CGCCCCAGCTTATGGCCCGGCAAGTGTTGTGCTGAGCGATACAGCCGCCGCCGTGACCGATGATGTACTCGCCGCCGCTCTGATTGTAAAAGCACCAGTCCACAAAGCCGGAACAGTCCATGCCGTAGGGCCGGTATGTGCCTGTGGTGGGGCTGCCTGCGGCCCATACCTGGGTGGACGTGCCCCAGCGGGGGTCCCATCCCAGGACAAGGGATTTGCCGCCCCAAAAATAATGCACCTTGCCGACGAGGGACAGGGCGTACTGGATCACCGTCCGGCGCTCATTAGACAGGCCAGCCGGGAGGTTGTTCCATACCTCAATGGCTGTCGCGTCGGAGATTTCAAGGTCGCCTATGAACAGACCCCATTCCTCCAGCTCGTCCATGAGGGCCTCCATCGCCTCTATCTGATAGCGAGTGAAGCCGTATCGCACCGTCATATCCGAGGTGGTGGCCCCGTTGATGGTGATGGTCAAGACGCTCTCCGTGTGGCTGTCGTCTATCCCGTCGTCCGGGTCTGTGTCCGGGTGGTCGATGCTCTCCGTGGTGGTGGATATGGTGGTCATATCCCAAAAGACGGCGCGGAGCCGTTCCACGCGCTCCGCGTCCAGGGTGATAACGTCCATGCCGTCGTCGGCAGCGGCGGTCCTGGCCGCAAAGACGGCTATCACATTTCGCCAGCTTGGGGGCCTGCCCTGGATGTTCACCGTATCATACCCAGCCTGGAGCGCCTCCAGCTGGGCGTTGTATTCCTCGTTGATCTGGGACATGGCCGTGGATAGAGAAACGGCGTCCGGGGCCTCCGGCTCGTCGGTGAACAGGATGCCAAAGGGCGAGGACACGATGGCGGCCACAAGGAAAATGAGGCACACCACGGCGATGAACACGCTGCCGCCCAGGAGGGCGACAAGGGCGCTGATAAGGGCTTTTGTGGCCTTGGCCGACGCCTCCACGATCTTCCGGGAAGCGACGGCGGCGGCGCGGGCCGCCTTTTTCGTCTGCTGGACAAGCAGCTGCCGCCCGGCCTCCTGCGCCCGGCGCTGGCGTTTCTTGGCGCTGGTGATAGCTGCCTGTTTTCCCGCGCCCTGGACCGTGGGTGAGATCCGGGAGGAAAAGACAGTCCGGCGCGGCTCCGGGCGGGTCTTGATAGCGGTCGGGCCGAGCCGGGGCTTCTCCTTGATGGCCGGGGCGGTGCCGCTGGTGCCTCGCTCCCGGATGGCCGGGAGACTGGCGGCGGGGTTCTGGCCCGGCTGCCCGGTCGCGCTGGTCGGGGCTGCTCCCCCGGCGAGGCTGGTGGGGGTGCTGCCCGGAGCCGAGGGCACTGTTCCCGCCGGAGAGGTATATGTCCCGTCCGGAGCCGGGGACGATATAGGATCTGTGGGCGCTGCCTCCCGTGAGGCGGCTGCCTGTTCTGCGGCGCGGGTCTGTTTCTCCGTCCAGAGCTTCTTGGCGGCGATTGTTCGTTTGGCTTTCTGGATGGCAGCGACGGTCTGCGCCGATGTGACGCTGGCGGTACGGGCCGCCTTTTCTGCGGGTGCGGCGGTGCGCTGCTCATCGCTGGGTGCCTCGCCGTCCTCGGCGTGGCGGGTCTTGATGGATTGATAGATTTGATCGACAGCGGCGGCGCGGGCTGCTTTTTCGATGATGGGCTTGCCCTTTGGCCCGCTGGCTTTGCCCTTGCGGGCGTTTTCCTTGGTCTTTATATCGCCCTTTTTGCGGGTGCGGATGTTCTTGTTTTCGGCTTCTGCGATAATGCTCACCTCCTATGAACACAAAAAATGCGTCTCACCGTGAGACGCATTTTTGGATAGAGATTTTAGATTATATATTCCGTTGGAGTTTTAAGACGCAGCTTTCCGTTCTCGCGTATTGTTTCGACTGGCACTCTGATATACCCTGCTTCAAATTCAACAAGGAATTTGTAAGGTCCCGCCTTAAAGTAACATATATGATATGAGTCTGGCCGTCCTTCGGATGTAGATAATGAAAGAAAACCTCCTTCATTCTGGAATATTGCCATTTCTCCATGGTGGCCTTTAGCATCGTCGTATTTTGTCCCTTGTGATAAGGACATTATACAGAGGGAAATGTCGTTAAGGCGCTCTGGCGTAACAGTAAAATGATACTCAATCGCCAGTTGATTCCATTCTCTCTCCCACATATGGGAAGGGATACCCTCATATCCTAGTACATGACCTGTCTTGCGGGAAGTTGCATAATCGTTGTCTATGGCTGCTCTGATGGATTGCATAGCTCGGCCATCATCTCTATTACGATGTGCCATTAAGTCGCAAAAATCATATATTGCCTGATATGATGCCTTGCTTATTCTTTCTCGTATAAAGATAAGAAAGCCCAAAATATCATATTCATCAAAACGATCCTGATTGATGGTATCAATATAGTGTTGGAGCATGACGTCATCTTTCGTCATATAGACCCCTCTCTTTCTGCCGCCAGTGTATTGATTATAACATAGGGGTGAAACAGATGCCAGAGCAGAGAAACTACCCGGCGGGAGGCCTCGCCGGGTAGTTTGCGTCTGAAAATGCGTCTCACGGTGAGACGCATTTTTCTGTGTCACTTGCTCTGGCCGGGGGAAGTGTTCATAAGGCGGTAGAGATCGGTGTCCTTGGGGATCACGTTGGATATCGGCACCAGAACGCCGCCCATGCGGAGCAGACCGTGGCCCGGTTCCGCGTCGGTGATATAGCCAAGCTGGGTATCGGATATGTGCAGGAGGTTCGCCAGTTCCCGGCGGTCGGTGGCCGCCTGGTTGAACAGCATGAGAAATTCGGAGTTGGCCAGCATGAGCCGGGCCGTCTCGCTCTGCAAACATTCCTCCACGTTCTGCGTCGCCGCCGTGAGGATGCCGCCGTACTTTCTAAAGCGTTTCCACGCCTTGTAAAGTATCTCCGCACTGTAATGGTACTTGAAATACAGGTACACCTCGTCGATGAATACCCAGGTAAAGCGGCCCTGTTTGCGGTTCTCAATGACGCGGTTTTGCACATAGTCCAGGGCCACGACGAGGGCGGTGGGCCGCAGCTGGTCGCCCATTTCGTACAGGTCAAGAGACACGATCCGGCTGTGGGTGTTCACGTTGGTCTTGTGTGCGAACACATTCAGGCTGCCCTCGGTTATGATCTCGGAGGCCAGGGCAAGCTCCCTCGCCTCCGGCTCCGGCTGCTGCAGCACCTCGTTGCGCCAGTCCCGGAGGATGGGGGCGCGGCCCTTGCCCCGGAACGCCTTATACACGTTGGCGGTGCAGCGGTCGATGATGGATTTGTGGCTGCCCGTGAGGGTGCCCGCGCCCATCTGCTGCTCCAAAATGCCCGTGATAAGCTCGGATTTTATGGCGATGGGGCTTTCGCTCTCGTCGTAATCGTCGGCCACGTCCAGGGGGTTGATATGGTGCTTGCTGTGGGGGGATATTTCAATGACCTCCCCGCCAAAGGCCCGGACCAGGGGGCCGTACTCCCTCTCGATGTCGAAGATGATGATGTCATCGTCCGTCCCCAGGGCCACGTTCTCCACGGTGGATTTCATACCCATGGATTTGCCGGAGCCGGACACGCCCAGGTAAAAGCCGTGGGGCGATATGAGCTTCTTGCGGTCGCAGATCAGGAGGTTGTTGGATATGGCGTTCACGCCGTAGCAGATCCCGCCGGGGTCCTGTATCTCCTGGGCGCGGAACGGCATAAGGACGGCGACGCTCTCGGTGGTCAGCGTCCGCAGCGCGGCGATCCGGCGCAGACCGTAGGGCAGCACCGTATTCAGTCCGTCCTCCTGCTGGTAGCGGAGGATGGAAAACTGGCACAAATGTTCCCGGCCTATGGATATGAGGGATTCGGTGTCGGCATCCAGTTCCTCCTTGCTGGCTGCGACGTGGACAAGAGTAACAACGCCATAGATCATGCGCTGGTCACGGGAGGTCAGGTCGTCCAGGTATTCCTTTGCCTCCGTCCGAAGCTGCTCTAACTCGTAAGGAACGGTAGCAGTAAAGTTGTTTCGACTGTTTTGCCTCTGTTGCCACCTTGTTACGTCTGTCTCAATGCCCAGGATACGGCTCTGTACCTCCCGTATGGCTTCATGTGTAGGTGTAGGGAGAATGTCGATGGACAGCATGAGGTTCCGGGGAAACTCGGTCAGGTCAGCTATCATTTCATCCTTGATATAGGAGGCGTAGTCCCGCAAAAACAGCACCCGCCCATACAGCTTGCCCATTTTGAAACAGTCGGCGCGGAACTGCATCCCGTCCGGGCAAATGACATCGCGGAAGTCCAGGCCCCAATACATTGCCTCGGCCTCGTCGAAGCCGTAATAGCGTTCCTCACCGGGCCGGAAAAAGTCATGGAAGATACGCAGACGGTCATGGTTGTTCAGCGGGGTAAGGTCGGAGGACAGCCGGGAAAAGGATTTGCCCAGGTTGTTGCCGACGCGCCGGAAATAGGCGCGGCTGTCCTGGAGCTTGCGCTCCGGGACGGACAGGGTGACGTATTTGGACTGGATGAGGTTGTTGCTGGCCTTGGCCCGGCCCTTGTTGATGCGGTTGGATTCTGCCCGGTAGTGATCCAGACCATCATTTTTCCGCTTCATCAGGATTCTCCGCTCAAAATCGGTGGGGTTGATGCGGCGGTTGAAAATGGTGATCTTGGCGGTGGCGTCCGTGGGCAGGGTGTTGATGATGCCGCTGTACCCCATGACGATGCTCCGCTTGTCGTCGTCGGAGGCGGCGATATAGTTGATGTCGGTAAACTGCCACGTCTTGCTGTGCTTGCCGCCGACGAGCCAGATCCCGTCGCCGTATATGCGGCGTATGGGGAGGCTCTGCTGGACGGATCGGGGGACCTTGTACTTGTACTTCTCGCTGGTGTTGGCAGCCATAAGGGATTTATTCATCGGCCCAGTCCTCCTTTCCCGTGGCAAGCGTGTAATATATGTTTTGAGACACGAACTTCCTCGGCGCGGCGGCCAGGAATTGAGAGCGGACAAAGGCCCGGACAAACTGCTCAAAGGTCATGCCGTTATAGTTGAAAAAGCCCGCGACGGCCACGGGCGCGGCCAGGATCATGCACAGCCAGCTTGCCGTCTCCTTGCCGAGTATGTCATCCAGGCCCAGGTAGCAGCCAGCGGCGATCGCCACGGCGAACAGGGCGCAGATGAACTGACGGGCAGACAGGCCAAAGAAGATAGTCTCCTTATGCGCCCGGAGTTCTTTTGGGATTTTTACTTCGATATACAATGCACCTCATTTCTGATAGGGATAAAAAATGCGTCTCACGGTGAGACGTATTTCTCCATGATGATGTCGCTGTTGACCTCGTTGCCCCACACGTCCCAGCCGGGTGGTGACTGGCGGGCGAAAAGCTCAATGCGGGGCACGTCGCCCATAAGCACCTCAATACGGCGGCGGGCCTCGTCCGGCTTCTTGCTGTGTTCTTCGATATGGGAGATTATGACCTGATGGACGTTTCGGGCAATACGCTTCGGATGGCCCTTGAGGGCCAAAAGGCATATCTCGGCGTTGGAGCGTGTCCATGACCCCAGGCCCCAATATACGCTGTCACCTTTTGGGGCGAGTTTGAGCCAGACAAACGCCACGGTCTTATACTTGAAGCCCCACGCCTTTATGACGGGCCATATCTCGCTGAGCCGGGGGAATGTGACCCACAGGAACAGGGCGCAGTCGTCCGCGGCAAGCTCCTTTACTGGCAAGGCGGCTATTTCCTCGATGCTCATGGTGGGATAATGCGTTTCGGGGTTGATGCCGTTGGCGTGATTGTCGTACTTCCACGGGGGATCGGCGTAAATTACGGTGTACTTTTTCTTGCCGTTCATAGGCCGAACATCTCCCTGACGATCCGATCTGCGCCTTTCACAAGCCCGGTGAGAACAAGCATATTAAAGATAAGCTGCCCTATGTACTTCCAGGCCATTGTGACGGCGGGCAAGTCGGCGTCCACCGCCGGGGCGCTGCTGTTGAGGAACGCCGTATAAATGAGACAGGCCAGGACGATGACAGCTCCCTCGATGCACACGCCGACGTAACTTTTCACATAGGATTTTCCGACGCTGGACGTGCCCTCTCCGGCAAACGAGGCCAGGGGCAGCGGGGAGATCGCCGTGTATAAGTACAGCTTGAAAAAACGCCCGTAGACAGTAAGGATAAGGATAAACGACATGACGGTGATGAACAGGCTCCCCAGGAGGGACACAAGCCAGAGGGGGATGCTCTGCAAAAAGCCCACGTCCTCAATGGCGGACACGATTTCGGTGGGGAGCGTGGTGGCGGTGGAAACGGCCCCGCCGATGCCGGACAGGGCGGTGTTCACCACGCCGCCGCAGATATTGAATATGGCGGTCATTATCTCCATGCCCCGGCTGACGGCCACCTTTGCGGCGGCCAGACGGATAAAGTGGCGCAGGGCAAATTCCGGGCGCTGAAGCTCCCGGAAGGACGCCGCCGCGCCGAATACGCCCATAGCAAAAAACAGCACGAGCAGGCCGTAGCCGATGCCCTGCAAGGCCGAGTTGATGCTGACGATCACGCTCCATATCTGCCCGCCTTTGAACGATTGCGGGGTCTGCGTGATAAGCTGCCATAGCTCGGCCAGCTTCTCATTCCATGTGCCGAGTGCGTTTTCAAGGTTGCTTACGACCCAATTTTCACTAATATTGTTCACCTCACACAAAAAGTAATTACAATGTATTGACATACATTCTGTTCGTGGATATACTATGACAAAAGGAGTGGTTTACCATGGATCAGAGCATCAATGTCATAACGGCCCCAAAGACGGCCACGTTCCAAATGAGAATAAACCCGGACGTAAAGAAAAGAGTTGAGGACATCTACGCCCAGCAGGGCCTGTCCATGACAGATGCCGTCAACATTTTCCTCCAGCAGTCCATCAATGCCAATGGCCTGCCGTTCCTGGCCTCGCCGGAGAACGCGGAGTACATGAAGGCAAAGGCATGGAAACAGTTTTCGGCGGAAGTGCAAAAAGGTTTTGATTCCGCTGGGCAGGACGGGTGGCTGACGATGGACGAGGTCGAGGCCATGCTGGGGCTTGGGGATGAATAAGCTGCGGTTATCGCCGGAAGCGGCGGCAGATCTGAAAAATATCAAAACCTATATCGCCAAAAACCTACAAAACCCCATCGCGGCACAAAATGTCATGAAGCGCATTACAGACGGCATCCGGGTGCTGGAGCAGTACGCACAAGCCGGATTTTCCATCAGCGCCCGGACGGGTATCGACACTGACCTGCGTATCCTTGTCTGCGGCGTTTATCTGGCCGTTTACAGGGTCGAGGGTAATGTCGTATCTGTTGCCAGAGTGATCAATGGCCGCCAGGACTACATCACGGAGTTGTTTGGACAAGATATAGTCTCCGATCGCGTGGATCAGGCAAGGTAGACATAGGGAAAATGCGTCTCATGGTGAGACGCATTTTCCTTTGTTTGGCTCACAGGACGCCGATGGTGGTAAGTATCTCCTTGGCAAAGGCGATCAGGAGGCCGCCGAACAGACACAAAAAGCCCTGGGTGCGCTGGCTGGCGTCGTGGGACTGGACGGACATACCGACCTGGACGATGCCCCAGCCCAGGATGATGATGCCGATGGCCCGGATCGCGGAGAAGATGAAGTCGGACAGGTTGTTGACGACGGTGAGGGGGTCTGCGGCGGCCAGGGCCGGGACGGTGCCAAACGTGACCGCCAGCACAGCACAGGCCCATGCGGTGAAAATGCGGGTGATCTTCGGGTGGTTATTCTTCATTCAATTCCTCCATATCAATGATTTCAATTTCGTCTGCTGACGTAAAGGTAAAGCTGAACTGCCCGGCGTCGTAGAGGCAGCCGGGGCTGTGGGTGTAGGGGGCGGCGCCGCCGTCCTCGGTGTACTTGATGTTGGGATGCTTCAGAATGTCGTACTTCTGATCCACGACGGGGGCCTCCCCCCGGATAAGCACGATAGCGTCCCGGTTGTCCAGGCGGCGCACTTCATCCGGGGTCATAAGCTCCCGCCCGGCCTGCTGGTCGCTGTGGCTGAACGAGCCGTTGCGCCCCTTGCTCTGGCTGGTGTTCCGGGTGAGGATCGTCTCCTTGCCCAGCAGTTCGGAAACGTATTTGTGGGTGGACTGTTCGTTGCCGCCCAGATAGATGAAGCTGTCCGCGTTGCCGATGATGCCCTCCCAGTCATCTTTGAAAAGCGCCTTTAGCTGGGATATGTTTTGCAGGATGATGGTTGCCATGATGTTACGGGAGCGCATGGTGGCCTGGAGCCGGGCGTAGCCGTCCGGCAGGGCGACGTTGGCAAACTCGTCGAACATGAGCCGGACCGGGACGGGCAGGCTCCCGCCGTGTACCTTGTCGGCCTGATAGTACAATTCCTGGAACGCCTGGGTGTAGAGCATACCCACAAGGAAATTGAGGCTGTTGTCGTTGCTGTCCGGGATGATGCAGAAGATGGCCTGTTTCCGATCTCCCAGGCTGCCAAGCTCCATGGTGTCCCTGGCGGTGATGGCCTGTATCTCCGGCAAGGTGAACGAGGCCAGACGGACAGCGGCGCTGACGAGGATACTCTGAGCGGTCTTGCCCGCCGCCTGTTTGAACACATGGTACTGGCGCACAGCGATGTGATCCGGCTGTTCTTCCTCCAGGGCCTCAAACAGAAGATCCAGCGCCGATTGATAGTCCTCGTCCGTCTCGCTGGCCCCGCCGTACTCTATCATGGTCAATACCATTTCCATCGTGCGCTCATACTCCGGGGCCTCATGGAGCAGGTACAGCATGAGAGCCGAGTCCAGGGCCGTTTCTGCCTTCTCCCAAAATGGATCGTTGGAGTGGGCATTTTTCGGCGTAGTATTCTGGATGAAATTGTTGATCAGGCGAAAAACGTCCGAGTCCTTGCGGATGTAGTGGAACGGGTTGTAGCTGTCCGAATGGTCGGGGTCGATAAGGTCAAAGACGCGGACGGTATAGCCCCTCTGCAAGAGCAGCGGGGCGACGGCGCGGGTCAGTTCTCCTTTGGGGTCGGTGACAATATAGCTGGCGTTGGCCAGCATGAGGTTGGGTTTCACGAAAAAACGGGTCTTACCCGCGCCGGAACCGCCCACGACGATCTGCAAGAGGTTCCTCATGTGGCGTTTGCCGTTCAAGCTCATGGAGATATGCTGGGTGAGGATGGCGTTGTTGTTGGGGTCGGGGTCGCGGTACTTCTTGTTGAGCATACCGGGGTTGCCCCAGCGGGCGGAGCCGTGTTCCTCACCGGGGCGGCGGTTGGTGCGGGTGGAGTAGTAAAGGCCGATGGCACAGGCATAGAGGGCCAAAGCGCCCAGAATGAATTTTGGCGTGTAGGGCGTCCAGGTCAGGCCGAGGGGATATTTCATGATCTCGGAAAAGCTGGACATGAATGTGATAAGGTTATCCCCCGGCGAATAGGCCCCCGCCGCCTTTATGCCCAGCCAGACGACGGCGAGGGAGGCGCACGCCCATACGGGCGCGGCCTCCCGGAATGATCTGTTTTGACGGATGTAAAAATCACCTCCCTTGTGATAGATGAAAAAATGCGTCTCACGGTGAGATGCATTTCCGGGGCGCACGATCTCTCCCCTCCGGGGCCGGAGTCAGCACCCAGGCTCCCGGAAAAGCGCCCACGCTCCCATGATAGGCAAAGGGCGCGTTTCGCGCCCTTTGGTGCAGTTATCCCCTTACTGGCCGCAATTCCGGCGGCGAACCGCTGTCAAGGCCCGGCCAGTCCGCAGACTGGCCGGCTTGTGAGCGATTGCGAAGCAATCGCCAGCCTTGACAGGGGCAAGACGCCGGAATAGTCTCCCCCGCGGGGGATAACTGCTCACCTCGCGGCAGAGCGCATAGTGGGCCGCTGGTTCCGGCGCTGTATGTTGTTTGCCCTCGATCTCTGCTGGGGCGCGATGCCATTCTCTATGGCACCGCTTATTTTTTTGCCCATTTCTTGTATGCGGGACAGGGCGTGCCAGCGGTCATCCGGCGTATAGCCCCGGTACAGAGCGCCCAGATTGGACAGGTCGGGCTTCTCCGTGGGGATGCCGAACCGTTTGCACATCACATAGGAGATACTCTGGGCGTCCAGCAGATTCTCCGCTCGGTCATAGTCATACGCGCCCTTGGCGTGGAAACGGCACAGGGCTATCTCCGTTGCGATGGCGGCAAAGGCCGTACTGTCCGGGATGTCGGGGTTGATATACAGTTTCAGTGCGGCGTCGTCATAGTAGGCGGGCTGGGCCAGATCGGGTTTTGCCTCCACGGGGACGACGGCGTGGTTGATGAGGGTCTTGAGTGCCGTTTCCATTTCCGGTGTCCCGT
>CANQSF010000051.1 GCA_947626345.1 uncultured Oscillospiraceae bacterium
CCCCAATACTATGTGGAGCACAGCCACCCGGCCATCATCCTGCCGGAGGAGTGGGAGAAGGTGCAGCTGGAGCTCGCCCGGCGGCGGGACAGCGACAGGCGCACGGTGTGCAGCAGCCCCTTCGCGGGCAAGCTGGTGTGCGGCGACTGCGGGGAGACCTATGGCTCCAAGGTGTGGCACTCCACCAGCAAGTACCGCCGGACTATATGGCAGTGCAACGCCAAGTTCAAGGGTGAGCACAAATGCCGGACGCCCCATCTGTACGAGGATGAAGGAGCACTTCATCGCGGCCCTGAGCCGGCTGCTGGCAGACCGGGAGGCGCTGCTGGAGGATGGCAGGCTGATCCTCCATGCGCTGGCAGACCTCTCCACGCTGGACAAGGAGCAGGCCCAGGTGCGGCAGGAGATGGAGGTGGTGGCCGGGCTGGTGGAGAACTGCATAAAGGAGAACGCCGCCAGGGCCATGGACCAGGCCGAATATACGGCCCGGTATGACGCCTTGGCGGCGCGGTATGAGAAACTGCAGGCCCGCCACGACGGGCTGCAGAAGAAGCGGGAGCGGCGGCAGATCCAGGCGGACGAGCTCAGCGGCTTCCTGTTCGCCATCTACGCGCTGGACACTCTCCCGCTGGAATTTGACCCGGCACTCTGGACCGCCACGGTGGACCACGTCACGGTTCATGCCGACGGCCAGCTGGTGTTCCGCTTCCGCAACGGTGCGGAGGTTACGGAGGAGATGTAACCAGTTTTTGTTGTTTCCTTCACTATTGTTTGATAATTTTGTTGACTTTTTGTTCAAAAGTGTTATACTATATGTGAACCACTGAAAGGGCGAATGCCTCGTAGGTGGTGTTTTTATGGCAATTTTACCTTGGGTAGATAACGAGGCCGTAACCGTTTTTGCTGTTTGCTTTGAGGTTCAAGACCCCTCCAGCTTTCAGTGTTGCCATGGCCCTGCCAACAAACGCCCTATCTATGACTCTCCCAACACGGTTAGGGAGGGTTTCTTTTTTATAATACGTTTTGTAGTACAGATGCACAATATAAGACACAAAATCACACACTTGGATAAAATAGGACTCATCCGAATCTTTTTCGAGGATATCTTCTATCAGGTTATTGATCGGCTGGTTTTTGTATCCGAAGGAAAACTTTGATTGTATCGGGTTGAATGCACGAATAGCTCTTGCCGTTTTCCGCATGGGAGCTACACGCCCCTTGTCTGAAATAATGAGATAGTTCCAGTTGCCATGACTGTCATTTTCGATTCTCTGAATATTGTACTTCAATGCATTTGCGAGGACATGGTAGTTCGGATCTCGAATCTTGGCCTTGTCAATAATAACATTGATAATCTGTGCGTCCAGGCCAGCAATACACTTTGTTATCGCCTTCACGATTTCTTGTTTCTGCTCAGGGGACCACCCATACTTCCTATACGGGTCCTTATCAGAGAGCAGGTGCTTTGTATGTAACTCTTCTGATATGTGGAACGAATATCGGTCACGCAGCTCTTTTCGACATGCACGTATAGCATCAAAATTACTCTGCCATTTGTTGGCGTCCATATATAAGCTGGTAAGCACAAAAAAAGCACTTGACGACGTGGTGACACCATCATCGCCCGCTTCATCGAAATATGCTATATACGTATCCATGATTGTTCTCTCTTTCCGCCCCAATTCATTGCTATTATTATACCATAGGGCATATACGGGGCGCAACTAGAGATAATACTGCCGGATGATATGGTTTCAGCGGCTTCCTCTTCGCCATCTACTCACTGGACACTCTTCCGCTGGAATTCGACCCGGCGCTCTGGACCGCTACGGTGGACCACGTCACGGTCCACGCCGACAGGCAGATGTAAAATGTATGTAATACATTTTGCGCATAAGCATTGACACGCAATACTGTCTACGGTAGAATCCTACTGGAAGGCAAAAGAGGTTATCCCTAAATTTTAAGGATAACCTCTTTTCTTGTTCATGTTTTGGCTTCTTTGCCATCATGCATTATTTCCATGGTCTCGTCAAAATACTTTCGGATCGCGTTCTCCCGACACTGGATACGGACGTGGTTCGACCAGGACAGCCTGATTGCTACGGAGGGCCGCATGACGCTCATCGTCGCCGGGTAACTGGTGTTCACTCTCCGCGACGGCGCAGAGTTCATAAAAGAAAGTATTTTGGAGAAAAATATAGAATAAATTTGTTAATCGTAGCCGGTTATATACTTTCCATCAGTCTTACATTTGTCTTAAGCCAATCTTGGTCATCTTCATAAGTGGGAAGCACAGTCTTGACTCTTGCCCAGAATGCAGGGCTATGGTTTTTATATGTGATGTGGCTCAGTTCATGTACCACAACATAATCAATCACAGAAAGAGGACACAAGATAAGTCGCCAAGTAAAATTCAGATTGTTCTTCGTGCCGCAGGACCCCCACCGAGCCTTGGCCTCGGACAGCTTTATAGTTCCGGGGGCAATACCCATAACATTTGCATACAAAGCGACGCGCTCTGATATGATTTGCAATGCCTGTTCTTTCAGCCATGCTGTCAGCGCCTTTATATCGTAGTTCTCCGGGATGACCAGTTCGTTTCCAGACACCTCAACTGCGTCGACCGCATCCTTTATGATGGCATAATTACTACCTAAATACATAATGCTCTCGCCGGTTTCCACAACAACAGGAGGGTGTTTTTCTCCGAATACCGAGACCTGTTGCCGCTTTTCGTTAATCCATCGTCTCTTTCTGTGGACAAACTCATCTATCACCGTGTCCGGCATAAGAGCCGGCGCACGGACGATAATATTTGCTTCGTTATCTATGACAAGTGCTACGCTCTTTCTGTTGGAGCGCACCACCTGGTATGCTATTTCCTGCATCAGTCATTCCTCCCGAAATGCTGATAACCGAGTTCCATGAGTTTCTGTGCTACATCTTTACGACGTTTCACAATATCCGGCACCTGCTTTTTGATTTCCGGCGAAATAAGCAATTTGATGATGTTGGTACGGAGATCCTGCTGCAAAGCCACATTATTCCAGAAGTTCACAGCCTCAGTTTCCTGCTTGAAATGGCTCAACACATTATCTGTTAGATCCTTCAGCAGGCCCATTTGCTCACTTGATAGTTCCTCAAATGGCTTCTTGCCGTAAAGTTCCGTCTTCAAAAGTCCAAGGAATGGCATCTCATGCGATGCCTCATATCCATAGGTGTTTTCCTTTGTGCGTCCGGCCTTGATATCGCGTCGCAGCTGTTCAAGAGCTTTGCGAAGTTCAGCCCAGTTGTTTTTGAACTCCTCCAGAATCTGCTCAAGCCTTTCACTTAGACGGACATAGAGTTCTGGATCCTTCGGCATGTTGATATTGATAAACTCGCGGACAGCGTATTTGATTTCTTCGCATATCGCTCGATCACTCTTTTTTCTTTGTCCGCCTTTCAGGAAGTCATCGGAAAGAAGAGAAATCGGTGCAATTTCCATATCTACGCCATTGACGGCGAGATATTCCTCGATGATAGCGCGAACTTTCTTGCTAGCATCTTTATTGGAGAATCTCGGATTCCTGGTCATCTTCGCCACGGACTCCCGAATAAAAGCCAGAGTCTTGTAATCCTCGCTGTACTCTAATGCGACAGGATTTGGAAGAACACGGTCAAACAGGCGTGACATGACAGAGAAACGACCGTTGTATTCCTCACGAAGTTCTTCGTCGAGACAAAGTTCCTCGATGATATCAGATGTCTGCGAAAGCGCATATCCGACCTTCTCGTTAAGGAACTGGATGATTTCATTGTATGCGGTGTTTAGTGCATCAATATCTTTGGACTTGTCGCGGAGAGACGCCATAATCTCATCCCTGTCAGCGTCGGCATAATCCGCAAGGGCATCCTTGAGGTGGTTCGTGATTCCGACATAATCCACTAGATAACCACACTTCTTGTTTGCACCGCAGGTACGGTTCACCCTTGTAATAGCCTGCAGGAGATTGTGGTTTGTAAGCTTCTTATCCAGGTACATAACTTGCTCAACAGGCGCATCGAAGCCTGTCAGCAACATTGCAGTGACTATCAGAATGCCATAATTGCCATCGCCACCTATCTGGCCGGTTTCTCCGAACGGTGCCTTAAAGCCGTCGATGATAACCTCGTTCTCGCTCTCATTTGTGTACGGTTTCAGATGCTGATCCTCGTTTACGCCGCCGGATGAGATGATGCAGGCAGTCTTGAGCTTCTTCAGCTGTTCGATATCAATGTGGTTTGGATTGCTATGTTCCAGTTCCTCTATCTTCTTGGGGAGGAGGGCGTCAATTGCTTTCTTGTAGCGGTACGCCGCTTCCTTACTGACACCAACCACTTGCGCTTTGAAACCGTTAGCGAAAACCGTATTGATATAATGGTCGAGCATATCTGCAGCTTTTTCGTCGATGACCTCCTGCGCCTCAAGGTATCCTCTTACCGTGTACTTGCTGAGAATTTCAAGTTGCTCCTCATCATCAAGATATCCAAATATGTCAATGAAGGTGTGGTTCATTGCATCGTGATCTGTGATCTTGCTGTCAGTAGCACGACCTTCGTATTTAATCTCAACAACAATGCCGTCTTCTTCTGCCTGACGCATCGTATAAGTATCAATATACCCGCCGAAGTTATCGACAGTTTTTGTAATCGGCGTTCCTGTGAAAGCGACTTTGACAGAATTCGGCATACTCTTCCACATATTCGCTGCCAGTTCGGAATACTCGGAACGGTGCGCCTCATCGATCATGACGAGAATACGGTCGCTGGTATTTAGAACTGGGAAGGTAGAGACAGAGGTCCTTTGCTCCAGAGAGCCGGATTTCTTCTTGTTCTTTTTGTCCGTGTTCTTTTCCGCCTCGCCAAATTTGTGAACCATTGCGACCGTAACATCGCTTGCGGTATTTTTGATGAGTTCTTTCAAGCCATCTATGCTTCCGGCAACGTTAATAGCATACTTTACTGTTTTCGTGGTCTTGAACATCTGCGTCTGCAGGTCTTTTCTGTCCACGATCAAAACGACCTTGTAGTTGTTTAGGTCGAAAGAATTATACATCTTGCGGATGACGAACATCATGGTGAGCGTTTTGCCCGTACCTTGGGTATGCCAGAGCGTACCGCCTTTTTCTCCCATATTGGCAGTACGCAGACGCTCGATGATTTTGGATGCACCGCGATACTGCATATAACGAGGAACAAGCTTCACGCGGATACCGTTGTCCTCGTCTTTATACGCTATAAAGTTCTGGACAATATCAAGGAGGTGAGAAGGCTCAAGCATTCCTGCCACAGCAATCTCCTGTGCGGAGGGCTTGCCGTTGGGGTTGATATCGCGCAGCGTATAAGGATAAGCGTCCTTCCACTCCATAAAATGGCTGACACCGCCAGTGATACTGGAATAGCGGCAATCGTGGAAACAGGTGGACATGACGATTTGATTGAAGTAAAACAGTTCCGGCACGCCCTCTGGCTCTTCAGACCCTCTGCGGTTCTGGTAGCGCATCAACTGGTCGATACCTTCCGCCATCGGCTCTGTGATATCCGGCGCTTTGCACTCAATAACCACAAGAGGAAGACCGTTCACGAACAGAACGATATCAGGAATGATATGTTCTTCTCTGCCGGGGATGCGAACCTTGTATTGGCTGATTGCAAGGAAGTCGTTATCAGTAGCATCAGGACCGTCATAAGCATCCACATCCGTCCAGTCGATAAAGCGCACAGGGCAGTTTGTTTCGCCGGTTTCCTCATTGTCGGCGGACAGGCCTTCGGTAATGCGGTCGTAGACTTCCTCGTTATTATCAAGCACCTGCTTCATCGGATACGGATAATCCTGCATCTGCCGACAGAGGTCATCAACCTGGACATCGTTCAGCCACGGATTCAAACGCTTCAAGGCTGCTTTCAAGCGCGATATAATAACGACCTCCGTGAAAGATTCCCGAAAACTCTTCTGAGGATCGTGCTTTTCGCTGTCATCCAATTGGACGACTGTCCATCCCAACTTTTTCAATTGTTCAAGCAGTGGGGTCTCCACATACAACAGTTCAGATGGCCTTCCCGCCATATCGACCGCCTCCTTATATTGTATCTACTTCAACCATGCCCGACAGCAAATCGTGCATTAATCCTGCTTTTATGTTTTTCATCTTGTTATAATACTGTATTTCTCGTTCTATCTTCTCATCTACTATTCTTAGTTTTTCTACGATCGCTTCTTGTTCTGGATCACTCAGTATTGGCACTTTGATTTCAAGGATATTTTTTAAAGGCAACTTTGCTTGAACCTCACCTACAGTACCTCCTGCGATTTCTTTCTGCCCATACTCCGATTTAAGAAAATAATACAAAAACTCAGGACTATACCCATTGATGTTTACAATTTTAGAACAGTTCTCCGTTAAATTAGCTTTATCAAGTGATTCCCCTATAAGCGCGACCGCACCAACTGTTCCAACAATAGAAATGATTAAGTCACCAGAATTAACTGTGTATCGCGATATTTTGTGAAAATCTGATTCTTCCAAATACATGAAATCTTCAGTTAATTCCACAACTTTGGGCTTAGTCATATCCTTTACTCGAATATATGGATGGGACGTTTTTGCTATTGTCAATTCAGAGCCTTTAGGAACTCTCTTGCCGCCCAGTGCATTTGAAAAAGTTCCCAGCGGTATCGTATTCTCAGCTGTGATATTATCTGTAAGAATATCTTGAACGATGCCTTTCATAAGCCGTGTGTATTTTTCGATTAATTCCCTTGTCTTATCAACAACTGCGTCAATCGACCCCAGCACCTCCACGATTTTTTTCTGCGTCGGCACATCAGGAGCCTCGAAACAGAACTTATAAAATTTCTCCTGATTCAGATGCTTGATGGTGGATCCGGTCAGCACATTACGCACAAACAAGTCGAACCAATGGGAATGAAGAACGTAATGAAGAAACTCCGGTACAACCTCGCTGTTGATTGCCCGTACGACAAACACTCCGCTATTTAACGTTGCCTTCTCCGGGCAGTCGACAACCACGGCAGTTTTGCCGATGGTTCCATCCTTTGTGATCAGCAGATCATGCTCATGCAACTGGATACCCTTATCCTGTGCATAGCGTTCCTCTGTTACATGGTAGCAGTCATCCCAATCGACTCTGCCATTATGGAAGTCCACGCCCGTTACGAGGTATGGTCCCTCCGTCTTAAATTCATCCGACCGCAATCCTTGCCAGCCAATGCGGGCGCGCAGAGAGAAACTGTCGATCAGGGTATGCTTTGTCATGGAGGTCATGCGTCAACTCCCTTTTTCGGTATATATCCCAACTGTGTAAGGAAACCGTTCAGCTTGTCCTCAGCTTTCTTCCGCTCTTCCAGCAACGTGGTGACAGAAACATGGTATTTCTCCCACAGCTTGTTAACCGCACGAATGGTTTTCTGAACCTCGGCGGAAAGATAGGCGTCCAGTTCCTCGACAAAGCCGTCATGAAGAAGCTGCATCACCAAGTCTTCACACTGCTCCTTGGTCAACTCCTCGCGGATGGCGTCAATCTTTTCCTGCAGTTCAGATTCCTTCTTCTTGACCTCCCTGTTCAGACGATTCTTTTCCTTCTTAAGCGTAGCAATCCGCTTCAGAGAAACCTTTGCCTCGTCCGTTCCAAGGCTCTTGAGATATGTTTCCACTTCCTTAACGGACGGTTCGTTCGTCTCTTTTTCCTCGTCGCCATCCTCGGAATCGTCGTCATCGGTTTCCATTTCGATAGAAGCAACATATGCCATCAGATCAGCCTGTGCGTTTTCTGCATCATCGCGGAGGCGGAGCAATTCTTCCAGTTCATCCGCAAAATGCTCTGATGCGATTTTGTCATCGCTGACCAGCGAGGCAACAAAACCCTCGGAACTTATGGTCTTAAACACATTTTTAATACGGATAACTTCCTTAACATTAACTTTTGTTTCCTTGCCCTCGACAGACTGCTCAATCTCCGTGTACTCCCGGACGGTGTAACTGTGTTCCCACCAGTTGGCGAATACGCCCTGGCATTGGAACTGATCCAAAATGTAGAGTGGTTCAAGCGTTTCTACAAGAAGGCCCGTGTACTTGAGGGCAAATTCGGCTATGCCCATATCAGTATGGACGCTGTTAACGGCAGGAGCAGCCTTTTT
Source organism: uncultured Oscillospiraceae bacterium (assembly GCA_947626345.1). Lineage (GTDB taxonomy): Bacteria > Bacillota > Clostridia > Oscillospirales > Oscillospiraceae > CAJOIG01. Next base: position 8,183 of record CANQSF010000051.1, read on the forward strand.
CCAGAAGTCCTCGAATGCGCGATGCATCTTGTCCTTTGCTCCAAGAACACCCTCATGTTCTGAAATGTAGGCTTTTATCAGTCCCTTTGTGGCGCACTTCTCAAGGAAACCAGAATACCCGTCCCCTCTGTCAGAGAAAATGTCCTCAGGGGCAATTCCATATTTCGCAATCAGTCCATTCAGTGCAGCGATCTCAGTATTCGGAACTCCGCCGAGCATATGAGCGCGGACGTCTTGCGGCTCCTGCGGCGGAGCGTTATCGACATAACGGCTGATATTTAGATTGGAGTCGTTCGTTTTCTCATCGAGGATGTCGGAAATCTCTATAATGCGTGAATACCCTTCAATCTCGACCATGTTGTCGAAGACCCAGACAATTTTCTCGGTATCCTCTGGGCGGAGAAAATTTTGATTTTTGCCTTCGCCGTATTCTGCATCGGCATTGATAATCAGAACCTTACCTTCGAGTTTCTTCGGCTTTTTCTTGTTGATGACCAGAAGGCAGGTAGGGATAGTGGTGCCGTAAAACAAATCAGGAGGCAGACTGATAATCGCCTGGACGATATCCTGTTTGTCAGAGAGGATGCCTTTACGGATCGTTTTCTCTGCACCGCCGCGGAACAGAACGCCGTGGGGCATGACCGTTATCATCATGCCGTTCGGTTTTGTGCTGGCAATCATGTGCTGAACAAACATTAGGTCGGCTTTTTTGCCGGTCTGCGGAGCCCAGCCGTATACAAAACGGTTCTGGCACATCATTTTGTCGTTCTTTGTATAGTTCTGTGAGAAGGGGGGATTTGCGATCACGCGGTCGAACTGGCGCACCGACCCGTTTTTCTGCCAGTAAGGTTCCATCAGAGTGTCGCCGTGCTGAATGTCAGCATCCTTGATGTCGTGCATGATCATGTTCATCTTGCAAATTGACCATACCGTCGCAGCATCATCCTGTCCGAACAACGCTAGCTTTCGTCCATCGCCGCCTTGCTCCTCAACATACTGTTTGCTGTGAATGAGCATACCACCGCTGCCGACCGTGGGATCATATATCTCCATGTTCTCCTGCGGCTTGATGATTCGTACCATCAGCTGAACGACCGTTGCCGGCGTATAGAATTCTCCTCCCTTCTTTCCGGCAGAGTCCGCAAAGTTCTTGATCATGTATTCATAAGCCGCTCCGAGCAGATCAGGGAACACAAAGTTGTCGTTTGTCAGCTTGTACTTGTTGAAATGCCAAACAAGCTGAACAAGACGCTCATTCGTAATGATCTGCTTGTTCTTGACCTTTTTTGCGAAATCGATGTTCTTCAAAACACCATCAAGCTGGCTATTTTCCTTCTCTATGGCAACAAGGGCGCGTTTCAGCTTGGCGGCAACATCTACTTTGACATGAAGCAATCCCGTCCAGCCATCGCCGTTATCCTCACACTCCCAACGCGCCTCACGAGGAACAAAGAAGGTGCTGCCGTAAGAAGTCTTATCCTCAAGGAAATCTTCCAGTTCTTCTGGCGTCAAAGCATCCTTATATTCCGCTTCCAGTTCCTTGTGCTTCTGTGCAAAGTTATCGGACAGCCTCTTTAAAAAGAGCATTCCGAAAATGTACTCCTTAAACTCAGAAGCATCCATTTTGCCACGAAGAATATCTGCCGCTTTCAAAAGGTGGCTCTCCAGTTGCGATATTGTCAGTTTCGGCATAATCAATTTCCCTCAATCGTTTTGTTGTCTTGATCGGATGACAGGATGATCTTTGCGGCAATCATCATTATGACCGATATGTTTTGGGAATAGCTGCTTCTTCTACCATGTGTGACGTATTCATTATACCACGCAACACAAACCCTGCGCAATCAGTGGGCGCATACATTTTCGGTCATTTAACGATACCGCGGCTGTTTAACGAAACCCCGGTAATTTAACGAATCGCGGTCGTTTAACGGTAGCAGCCCGCCAGAGCCTGTGCTTTCACCCCGAAAGGCCCTCCCAGAACCGCGCCATACAGGCAGCGCGGCAGACAAAATGCAACGCGCCAGGGCGGAAAGCCTTGGCGCGTCGGCACAATATAACGATAACGCAGTCGATACCATTGTATCAAACTGCGTTATCAGTTATGGTACG
>CANQSF010000052.1 GCA_947626345.1 uncultured Oscillospiraceae bacterium
TTCAAGGTCTGCGCCATGCGCCACATCCCCATCTTCACCTTCATCAACAAGCTGGACCGGGAGGCCCGCAGCCCCTACGATCTGATGGAGCAGCTGGAGAACGAGTTCGGCATCGGCACCTACCCCATGAACTGGCCCATCGGCTGCGGCCGGGATTTCAAGGGCGTGTACGACCGCCAGGCGGGCAAGGTGCTGGCCTTCGGCGATCTGCACCGGGGGACCAGCCGCATCCAAGCGGAGGAGGTGGGGCTGGACGACACCGCCGAGCTGGACGCCCTGCTGGGAACCTCCCTGCGCCAGACCCTGGAGGCGGACGTGGAGCTGCTGGACGGGGCGGGCTATGAGTTCGACCTGGACCAGGTCCATAAAGGCCAGCTGAGCCCGGTGTTCTTCGGCTCGGCCCTGACCAACTTCGGCGTGGAGCCCTTTTTGAAGAGCTTTCTGGCCCTGACGCCCCCGCCCCTGCCCCGGCAGGCCGCGGAGGAGACCGTGGACCCCTTCGACGAGCGTTTCTCCGCCTTCGTCTTCAAGATCCAGGCCAACATGAACAAGGCCCACCGGGACCGGATCGCCTTCATGCGGGTGGTGTCCGGAAAGTTCCAGCGGGATAAGGAGTATCTGCACGTGCAGGGGAACAAGACCCTGCGCCTGGCCCAGCCCCAGCAGCTGATGGCCGACAGCCGCCAGATCATCGACGAGGCATACGCCGGGGACATCATCGGCATCTTCGACCCCGGCATCTTCGCCATCGGCGACACGGTGTGCGACAAGGCGAAAAAGGTCACCTTCGAGGGCATCCCCACCTTCGCCCCGGAGATCTTCGCCGCCGTGGAGCGCATCGATACCATGAAGCGCAAGCAGTTTGAAAAGGGCATGATGGAGATCGCCCAGGAGGGCGCCATCCAGATCTTCCACGCCCCCGGCGCCGGTCTGGAGGAGGTGCTGGTGGGGGTGGTCGGCGTGCTGCAGCTGGAGGTGCTGGAGTACCGGCTGAAGACCGAGTACGGCGTGGACGTGCGCCGTCGGGGCCTGCCCTATCAGTTCGTCCGCTGGGTGGAGAATAAGGACATGGACCTGAGCCGCCTCAACCTGGGCACGGACAGCCGCTGGGTCCAGGACTTCCGGGGCAACGACCTGCTGCTCTTCGGCGGTCAGTGGTCCATCCGCTGGGCGCTGGAGAAGAACCCGGGCCTGCGCCTGAAGGAATTCAATCAGGAATAAAGGATGGGGCTCACCAATCCCCCAGTCGCCGCAAGCGCTGACAGCCCCCTTTCACAAGGGGGCCTTGGTGGTAGGGGCCTTAAGATGTGGAACGACCTATAAAAGCCTCCCTTGTCAAAGGGAGGGGGACCGCACGAAGTGCGGTGGAGGGATTGTCGTTGGTCTAAGTACAATCCCCCAGTCGCCGCCCTGCGGCGGCGACAGCCCCCTTTCACAAGGGGGCCTTCCATATTGAGAGCGCCCCGGGTCCCCGGGGCGCTCAATGTTTATACGAACAGGTCTTCAAAGCGGACGGCAAGGATCTCGCGCAGGTGCTTCAGCTCGTCCGGGTATATGTGGCGCTGCCCGACCTCTATCTTTGCCAGTGCGCTTCGCGTGATGTCGCAGCCGCGCACCTGCAGCTGGGCGGACAGCTGCTCCTGGGACAGGCCGCGTTCCATCCGCAGCTTCCGTATATTCTGCCCCAGCGCTTTTTCATAGGAAACGTCCACAGTATCAACACCTTTCGCACTCATACTGGTGCATCCGGTATTGATTCTAGGGGAAAACGATGGTATAATTGCACTTATATAGGAGCAAACGGAGGCTTTCTATGGAAAATGAGAATGTGGATTACGCGGAAATGTACCGGCAGATGGTGAGGGCGGCGGAGAGCGCCATCCGGATTCTGGTGGAGGCGCAGCGAAAGTGCGAGGAGATGTATATACGGGCGGGAACTCCCGCGCCGCCGATCGACCTGAACGAACACCGCAAAGAACATTGAGAGCGCCCCGGACCCCCGGGGCGCTCAATATTTATACGATCATCCTTCCTCCAACTCCCCGTCGTACCAGCCGGAGATGCCGTCGCGTTTGCACATAATCCCCCGGCTGGTGACACGCACCACGGATATCACGTCCCCGGCATGCAGGGGCAGGCGATAGTCGGTCACGTCGTTCACCGTGGCCCGGTCCCCCTCCCGGGTGAGGATGTGGTCGGCGGGCACGTTCTCCATCACGTAGCCGGTGCGGATGTGGCGCACCCGGCAAAAGCCGTCGGCCTCGTCCAGGATCTGCACGGCGTTGTCCCCGTGGCGGATATACCAGTGGCGGGGGCTGGCCGCCTGGGCGGTCTTCACCCGGGCGGTGGGGAAGCGGTCGTAGCTCACCCAGGTCATATCCGGCAGGAAGAAGGCGTTGAGCTGGCCGTCGTCCTTCAAAACGCACCCGCCGTCGATGCTGATGAGCTTCAGCTCCTCGTCCACGATGGGCCGGGCGTCGGTGACGGACTCGTGATAGAGCACCAGAGGCCAGTGGCCCACCACCGTCCACTTTGCATGGGGCCTGGCCGTGTCCCGGTAGCGGTCCAGCTTCATGCAGGCAAAGGCCCCCTTTTCCGGGACGAGCCCCCCGTGGACGAAGGTATATTCCTCCGTCTCCAGGATGTGAGGCAGCGCTCGGAGGAAGTCCAGCTCCGGCACGTAATGCTCCCGCACGGCGGCCTTGGCGGCGGCCAGGTCCATGTCCCAGCCGATCTCTATGCCCTGTTCATGCAGCATCTGGGCGATGATCCCGTCGCCCCAGCCCTTGTTGCGGCCCACCAGATAGCGCCGGTAAAACGCGTCCTGCTCCGGATCGTCGGGCAAATCGCAGAAGTTCTGCCAGAAGTCGCAGTTGCCGCACACCGCGTGCACCTCCCGCCGTTTGGCCAGGTCCATCACATACCGCAGCGTGCCCAGGGAGTCGGGGCCCTTTTCCAGCAGGTCCCCCACGAACACGATCACGTCGTCGTCCCGCAGGGCGCACTTTTCCAGCAGCCCCTTCAGATAATCCAGCTGGCCGTGCACGTCCGAGATGGCCGCGATCCGCCGGCCGGGGCCGACCTGCAGCCGCTCCACCCGGGGCGGAGCCGTCATAAGCAGCGGCGACGGTCTCATGGCAGCACCCACACCTTTCGCCGGATGTCCATCTCCATCAGATACTGGGGCCCGCCCACCCCCTGGGCCGTGTCCAGCACCCGAAAGCCCATGGCCTGATAAAACCTGATGGCGGCGGCGTTGGTCTGGGACACGTGCAGGCGGATGGCGGTCCGGTCCTTGCCGCGGAAATAGCCCACCGCGTGGCCGATGAGCTGGGCGCCGAGACGGCGGCCGCGCATCTCCGGCTCCACCCACAGAAGGCTGATCCACCCGGCGTTCTGCCCGGCGCCCCGCTCCGGGTCCAGCTCGATGAGCCCGGCCATCTGCCCATCGCAGAGGATCTTTTCCAGGCACCGGGGGTCCTCCTTCACCCGCCGGGACGCCTCGTACAGATAGGGCGCCGGGGCGAAGCCCTTCCGACTTCCGTGGCTGGCCACCCACGTCTCGCCGTAGCAGCGGGCATAAAGCGCCTGCTCCGCCGGCAGGGCCATGGGCGTCAGCAGCCCGTCGGCCTTCCGGCCCGGCTGGCCGTCCGCCAGACCCAGGTGGACGCGGGTGCTCAGCTGCCCCAGATGGGACCCGTCCCCGTAGGCGAGCAGCCGCAGCCCGCCGTCCTCCGCCGCCAGGGTGGTAACGGCGGTGTTGTCCCCGAAGGGCATCTGGCCGAAGGGGACGCCGGACAGGTCCGCCGCCACCGCCCGGATGGCGAAGGCGTGGCTCACCACCGCCAGCGTCCTGCCGGGATAGGCCGCCCCCAGGCGCAGCAGGGCCCCCTTCATCCGGCGCACCACCGCCTCATAGGGCTCCGAGCCGGGCACGTGCCACCTTTCCGGGTCGTGGTCGAACCGATGATGCTGCTCCGGGAACTCCCGGCGTATCTCCGCCCAGGTCCGGTCCTCCCAGCAGCCCACGTCCACCTCCCGCAGGTCCCTATCCAGGTGCATCGTCAGCTGGGGGTGATATTTCAGGATGGCGCTGGCGGTGGACTGCGCCCGCACCAGGTCGCTGGACCACAGCCCGTCGATGGGCACGTCCCGGAACCGCTCCGCCAGGGCAGCCGTCTGCCGGCGGCCCAGCATGGTGATGTTGGCGTCATACTGTCCCTGGGGCCGGCCGTACAGATTTCCCTCCGCCTCGGCGTGGCGGATGAGATAGATCGTCGTCATCTTGTCCCTTTCCGCGTTTTGCGCTATAATACCATTACGACACCGTCATTTTACATCATCCATCGGATTTTCACAAGGGGAGCGCAGGATGAAAACCAGGTCCGAACAGCCGTCCCGGAACAGACGGGGCGTGGTCATATGCGGCGCCTACGGCATGTCCAACGCCGGGGACGACGCGGTCCTGACCGCCATCGCGGCCGGTCTGCGCCGGCTGGACAGGGACATGCCCGTGACCGTCATCGCCCGGCAGGCGAAGAGGACCGCCGGCCGGTACGGCGTGTCGGCTCTGGGCCGGCTGAACGTGCCGGGCTGGCTGGCCGCCATGGGCCGGGCCAGGCTGTTCCTCCTGGGAGGCGGCAGCCTTTTGCAGGACGTGACCAGCCGGCGGAGCCTGTGGTACTATCTGGTGCTGATGCGCGCGGCCAAGGCCATGGGCTGCGCCGTGATGCTCTACGGCGCGGGGATCGGCCCTATCCGCCGGGAAAAGGACCGGGCCGCCGCCGCGGCCTGGCTGGACCGGTACGCGGACGTGATCGCCGTCCGGGACCAGGACAGTCTGCGCACCTTGACGGACTGGGGCGTGACCGCCCCCCGGCTGCTGCTGGCGGCGGACCCGGCCCTGAGCCTGGCCCAGCCGGCGGGCGAGCGGGAGCGGAGCGCGGCCTTCATCCTCCGGGCCTGGCCGGGCTTTTGGGCCCACGTGCCGGACTTCGCCGCCGCGGCACGCTACGTCTGGGAGCGGTACCGGCTGACGCCGGTGCTGGTATGCCTGTCCCCGTCGGACCGGCAGGCAGCCAGGAGCGTGGGCGCGGAGCTGGAGGGCGTTCCCTGGGCCATGACCGCCGACAGCAAGCGGGTGGGCCGGATGAGCCTGGTCCTGTCCATGCGCCTGCACGGGCTGATTTTCGCCCTGGCCGGCGGCGCGCCCGCCGCGGGGATCAGCTACGACCCCAAGGTGGACGCCTTCTGCGGCGAGGCGGGCCTGCCCATGGCGGCGCTGGAGGACGCGTCGGAGCAGACCCTGCGGGACCTGGCGGACCTGGCCATGCACATGGACGCCGAGCACATCTCCGCCTCCCTGCGCACCCTGCGCACCCGGGAAAAGACCAATCTGAACGCCGCGGCCCAGCTTCTGGCGGCGGAATAACGAGAGAAAGAGGGACACAGCATGAAAAAGATCACCCCCGAGACCATCTACGACCTGCGCTTCGTCAGCGCCCCCTCCCTGTCCCCGGACGGGACCATGACCGCCTTCGTCCTGTCCCGGGCCGACGAGGAGGACAACGGCTACAAGGGCGACATCTGGCTGCTGGAGGACGGCCGTGTCCGCCAGCTCACCTCCGGCGGCGACGGACGCAGCTTCCTCTGGACCGACGACGGAAAGCTCCTCTTCCCCTGCCAGCGGGACCCGGCGGTGAAGAAAAAGGCCGAGGCCGGCGAGGCCGTCACCGGCTATTACGAGATCGACCCCCGGGGCGGGGAGGCCGTCGCCGCCTTCTCCATCCCCCAACAGGTGAACGAGCTGCGGCGGATGGAGGGCAGCCGGTATCTGTGCCTGTACACCCAGGACAAGCGCCGCGACGCCCTGGAGGGCCTGGAGGGTCCCGACCGGGACAAGGCCCTGAAGGACATCCGGGACCCGGCCTATTACGTGCTGGAGGATTACCCCTTCTGGTCCAACGGCCGCCACATCATCAGCGGCAAGCGCTCCCGGCTGGGCATCTATGACCGGGACACCGGCCTGCTCACCCCCGTCACCGGGCCGGACTTCGACTGCGGCGGCTTCGACTGGGCGGATGGCGTGCTGCTCTATACCGGCAGCCCGGTGTCCAGCCGCAACGACGGCTTCGACGGGGTCTACCGCTACGATCCGGCCACCGGCGAGAGCCGGTGCCTGCTGGCCCCCGGGACGGCGGATCAGTATCTGCTGGGCCTGTGGCAGGGGAAGGCGCTGCTGGCCCTCACCGACGGCAAGCTGCCGGTGCCGGACGGCTCCGGCATGACCTACGGCGAGGACCAATACCCGGACTTTTACACCCTGGACCCCGTCACCGGGGAGCTGGCCCTGCTGGCCCGATACGAGGCCTCCATCGGCCACGGCTCCGTGGGCTCCGACGCCCGTCTGGGCGGCGGCCGGGGCTGCAAGGCCGACGGGGATAAATTCTATTTCATCACCACCGTGGGCGACAGCGCCTGCCTGCGGACCATCGACAGCACAGGCGCCGTCTCCGGCGACCTCACCCCGCCGGGCAGCTGCGACAGCTTCGACGTGCAGGACGGCCGCATCGTGTACTGCGGGCTGTACGGAAAGGCCCTGTGCGAGCTCTACGACGGCGGCGGGACCCGGCTGACCCGCTTCTCCCACACGGAGGAATATACATACTGCCCGCCGGAATATCACGCCTTCACCAACGCCGGCGGCTATGAGCTCCACGGCTGGGCCATGAAGCCGGCGGACTGGGAGCCGGGCCGGCGCTATCCCGCCATCCTCCACATCCACGGCGGGCCCCGCACCGTGTTCGGGGACGTGTTCCACCACGAGATGCAGGTCTGGGCCAACGCGGGGTATTTCGTGTTCTACTGCAATCCCCGGGGCTCCGACGGCCGGGGCAACGAGTTCGGCTTCATCTCCGGCAAGTACGGCTCCATCGACTATGAGGACATCATGGCCTTCCTGGACCAGATGCTGGCCAAATACCCGGAGGTGGACCCGGCCCGGGTGGGCGTCACCGGCGGCAGCTACGGCGGGTTCATGACCAACTGGATCATCGGCCACACGGACCGGTTCGCCGCCGCGGCCAGCCAGCGGTCCATCGCCAACTGGACCACCTTTGAGTACACCACCGACATCGGCCTGCGCTTCACCGCTGACCAGATGCGGGCCACCACCGACACCGACGTGGCCAAGCTGTGGTCCCACTCCCCCCTGCAGTACGCCAAAAACTGCACCACCCCCACCCTTTTCATCCACTCGGACAACGACTTCCGCTGCTGGATGAGCGAGGGGCTGGCCATGTTCACGGCGCTGAAAAAGGCGGGCGTGGAGACGAAGCTGTGCCTGTTCCGGGGGGAGAACCACGAGCTGAGCCGCTCCGGCCGGCCGAAAAACCGTGTCTTCAGGATGAAGGAGATCCTCTCCTGGATGGACCGCTATTGCAAGTAAGGAGGACGCCTATGTTCCGTATCGGATGCCACATCTCCGCCAGCGGCGGGTACCTGGCCATGGGAAAGCGCATCGACGCGCTGGGTGGCAACACCTTCGCCTTTTTCACCCGCAATCCCCGGGGCGGCGCGGCCAAGGACATCGACCCGGCCGACGTGGAGGCCTTTCTCGCCTTCTGTAAAGAAAAGGACATCGACCGCATCGTGGCCCATGCCCCCTATACCCTGAACCCCTGCGCGGAGAAGGACTATGTGCGCCAGTTCGCCCTGACCACCTTTGCCGACGATCTCAAGCGCATGGAATACACCCCCGGCCAGTACTATAACTTCCACCCGGGCAGCCACGTGGGCCAGGGGCTCGAGGTGGGCATCGAAAAGATCGCAGAGGTCCTGGATCAAGTGCTCTTCCCCGAGATGACCACCACCGTGCTGCTGGAGACCATGGCCGGCAAGGGCAGCGAGGTGGGCGGCCGGTTCGACGAACTGCGGGCCATCATCGACCGGGTGGAGTTGGCCGATAAGCTGGGCGTGTGTCTGGACACCTGCCACGTGTGGGACGCGGGCTATGACATCGTGAACGATCTGGACGGGGTGCTGACCGCCTTCGACAAGGCCGTGGGCCTGGACCGGCTGAAGGCGGTGCATCTGAACAACACGAAAAACGATCTGGGCGTGGCCAAGGACCGGCACGAAAAGCTCCCCGACGGGAAGCTGCCCCTGGAGGCCATCGGCCGCATCGTCACCCATCCCGTGCTGGAAAAGCTCCCCTTCATCCTGGAGACGCCCAACGACGAGGCGGGCTACGCCGCCGAGATCGCCCTGGTGCGGCAGCTGCACGGATAAGACGCATACGCCCCGCAGCAGCCGGGCATACTGGCACCGGTGATGAAAATGCGGGAAAACGACGGCAGCCGGCCGGACATGCCCCTGGGCTTCAGCATGGCCCTGGCCCAGAACCCCGCCGCCATGGACGCGTTCGCCGGCCTGAGCGGGGAGGGGCGCCGGCAGGTGCTGGAAAAATCCCGGCGCATCCGCTCCCGGGAGGAGATGCGCTCTTACGTGGACTCCCTGGTGGGATTGGACCCGGGACAGCTCCCTTGACGGCGGGCCGCAGCGGCCCGCCGTTTTCTACACCTGCAAAGCCTTGGTATTCCCGGGATTCTACGATTCGGAGAGTCCCCTCTCCGGTCCGGGAGAGAGCGGTTTCCGGCGCATAGAGCCCGGACCGGAACAGGAGGTTGTACTTTTGGCCCCGGGAGGCTATGATATTCACAGCATCAAGCCGACAGGAGGCGCGAATATGCTGCGGATCTTTACCGACCTGGCCGCCAATCTCCCCAATGATCTGGTGGACCGATATCATATCGACATCATCCCCATCCACTGCACCGTGGACGGCGAGCCCTTGGATGTGTCCAAGGGCTTTGACGGCCCCGCCTTTTACGCCGCCATGCGCGCTGGAGCCAAGACCAGCACCTCTATGCCCTCCCCCTCCGTGTTCCTGGACGCCTTCGGCGCGGCGCTGGAGCAGAGGGACGATCTCATCTACATCGGCATGTCCAGCGGCATCAGCGGCACGGTGGGACTGGCCCGGTCCGTGGCGGCGGAGCTGCGGGAGAAATACCCCGCCCGGAAGATCGCCGTGGTGGACAGCCGGGCCGCCTCTCTGGGCGAGGGCCTGCCCGTGCTCCAGACGGCGGATAAGCGGGACGCGGGCGCGGGATTCGACCAAGCGCTGGCCTACGCGGAGGACCTGTGCGACCACATGTACCAGATCTTCACGGTGGAGGATCTGGAATACCTGCGCCGGGGCGGACGGCTCCACTCGGCGGTGGCGGTGGTGGGCAACATGCTCAACGTCAAGCCGGTGCTCTTCGGCGACCACGAGGGCCACATCGTGCTGCGGCACATGAACGTGGGCCGCCGCCGGAGCCTGGACACCCTGGCGGCCAAGTACCGGGAGGCATGTGCGGACAAGTCCGCGCCCGTGGGCCTGGCCCACTGCGACAGCCCCGCCGACACGGACCTGGTGATCGGCAAGCTCCGGGCCGCCGGCTGCACCGGCCCGATCCTGTCGGTGTGCTACGAGCCGGTGACCGGCTCCCACGTGGGGCCCGGCACGGTGGCTCTGTTCTTCTACGGCCCGGCGCGGTGATCGCGCCCAACGGATGTTTTTTCCTTCCCCGGTAAAACCGGGGGGTTACTTTCCACATCTAAAGACACCAACGGAAAAAGCCGTGCGGCTCCCGCACGGCTTTTGACTTGCTGATGTAAAAGGGTCTTTTACTTTTTCGCTCTCTTCGACAGGCACTGCATCAGGCCCAATGTACCGGCCAGGTTCACCGCAGCCAGCACGCTGATCACGATCCGGAGCCAGCCTTCCAGGTTGTCCGCCACCGTGTTGCAGATAACAAACGTAGCGCAGCTGCCGATAACGCCCAGGGCCACGTAGACCTTTTCCCACTTTGTCATAGTCTCTTCCTCCCTTTGATCGATCTGGCGGATGCCGCCGCATGCCATTATTTATATGGGAGAGGATCGGACAAATCAAGGCCCGGCGCACGAATGACGGTCTACGGAACATGAACGCGTCAGGGCAGAGAGCGGAAGTCATGACCACCAGTAAACTGGTGGCATGACCAGCCCCTAGAAGGGGCAAATACGGACGTAGCCCCTGGAAGGGGC
>CANQSF010000053.1 GCA_947626345.1 uncultured Oscillospiraceae bacterium
TACCGCTTGGCCTTCTGCTTCTCACGCAGCTGCAGGCCGTACTCGGAGGTCTTGCTCCGGCCCTGGCCGTGCATCCCGGGAGGGTAGGGGCGGCTGGAGAGGGCGCACTTGTCGGTATAGCACCGGTCGCCCTTCAGAAAGAGCTTCTGATTCTCGCGGCGGCACAGACGGCACACCGCATTGGTATATCTTGCCATATTCTCGTATCCTCCCTTACATCAGACGCGGCGGCGCTTGGGCGGACGGCAGCCGTTGTGGGCGATGGGCGTCACGTCCTTGATCATGGTGACCTCCAGGCCCGCGGTCTGCAGGGCGCGGATGGCGGCTTCACGGCCGCTGCCGGGACCCTTCACGAACACTTCCACGGTCTTCAGCCCGTGCTCCATGGCGGCCCGGGCGGCGGTCTCCGCAGCGGTGGACGCGGCGAAGGGGGTGGATTTCCGGCTGCCCCGGAAGCCCATGCCGCCGGCGCTGGCCCAGCTGATGGCGTTGCCGTTGGGATCGGTCACGGTGACCATGGTGTTGTTGAAGGAAGAGCTGATATGGACCTGGCCCTTCTCGATGTTCTTCCGCTCTCTGCGGCGGGTACGAACGACTTTCTTGCCCTTCTGAGCTGTTGCCATTTTCTCTTCCCTCCCTTACTTCTTCTTATTGGCGATGGTGCGCTTGGGGCCCTTGCGGGTGCGGGCGTTGGTCTTGGTCCGCTGGCCGCGCACAGGCAGGCCCTTGCGGTGACGGGTGCCCCTGTAGGAGCCGATCTCCATCAGCCGCTTGATATCCAGAGCGTTCTGGCGGCGCAGGTCGCCTTCCACAACGTACTCCTTGTCGATGCACTCACGGAGCTTGGCCTCCTCCGCCTCGGAGAGGTCCTTCACGCGGGTGTCCGGGTCGATCCCGGTCTCTTCCAGTATTTTCTTTGCGGATGTCCTGCCGATGCCATAGACATAGGTCAGCCCTATCTCCACACGCTTGTCCTTCGGCAGGTCAACGCCGGCGATTCGTGCCATCTTTCCTGATCAGTCCTTTCTTCGTCAAGATCGGCTTTCTCAGCCTTGTCTCTGCTTATGCTTCGGGTTGGAGCAGATCACCATGACCCGGCCATGGCGCTTAATGACCTTGCATTTCTCGCACATGGGCTTGACACTGGGCCTAACTTTCATGCTGTAAGCCTCCTTAAATCTAAAAAACGCAGTTGAACGGGTTTATTTCGTGCGCCAGGTGATCCGGCCTCGGGTGAGGTCGTAGGGCGACATCTGCACCGTGACTTTATCGCCCGGGAGGATGCGGATGAAATTCATCCGCAGCTTGCCGGAGATGTGGGCCAGGATCGTATGCCCGCCGCCGATGTCCACCTGGAACATGGTGTTGGGCAGGGACTCGACCACCGTGCCCTCCAGCTCGATCACGTCATCTTTCGCCAAGAAGATCTCCCTCCTTCGCCGCGGCCGTCTCGGCCGTATGTGCCAATGTCTGCCTGATGTCCCTGTCCGTCGCCGGCGGGGCGCCACCCTCCGCGACGAAGCGCACGTGCTTGGGGCTTTTTGCCTTGGGGTCGTTCAGCTTCCGGAGCCGTCCGTCGCACAGCAGAAGGCGTTCCCCCTGCCGTCCGGTGACCACATAGAGCCTGCCCTTGTCATGTCCCGCCAGGGACAGGACGATATCATAGGCTGCGGGCGTTCTCATCAAAGGTCCTCCGCCCAGGTCAGGATCTCCGGCTCGCCGTCGGTGATGAGGATGGTGTTCTCGTAATGGGCCGAGAGGCTGCCGTCGGCGGTCTTCACCGTCCAGCCGTCCTTCAGGACTTTTACCTCCCAGGTCCCCGCGTTCACCATCGGCTCCACCGCGATGGTCATGCCCTTCACCAGGATAGGGCCATGCCCGGCTCTGCCGAAATTGGGCACCTCCGGCGCCTCGTGCATCTGGCTGCCCACGCCATGGCCCACATATTCCCGCACCACAGAACAGCCGTTTTGCTCAACGTATGTCTGCACGCCGTGGGATATGTCGCCGATGCGGTTGCCTGCACGGGCGTATTTGATCCCCTCGAAAAAGCTTTGCCGCGTGACGGCGATGAGGTTTTTCGCCGCCTCTGAGCAGGTGCCTGCAACGTAGGTGCCTGCGCAGTCGCCCACATAGCCCTTCCAGGTGGCCCCCACGTCCACGGAGACGATGTCGCCCTCCTTGATGACGCGGTGGCCGGGGATCCCGTGGATTACTTCATCGTTGATGGACAGGCACACGCTGGCGGGGAAGCCGCCATAGCCCAGAAAGGTGGGCGTCGCGCCGCTTTTCTCGATGAAGTGCCGGACTTCCCGGTCGATCTGAGCGGTGGTCACGCCGGGACTCACCATTTCCCGGGCAAGTGTCCGGGCAGCCGCGGTAATTCGCCCCGCCTGACGCATCAGCTCGATCTCCCGTGGGGATTTGATGATGATGTTGCTCATATCCCCAAAGTCCTCAATATCTCAGCCGTGTTCGCCTCGATGGTAGGCTGATCCTTCACGGTCCTGAGCTTTCCTCTGGCCTCATAGAAGGCCAGCAGCGGTTCCGTCTGTTCATGGTAGGTGCGCAGACGGTCCAAAACGGTCTGGGGCGCATCGTCGGCGCGGACGGTCAGCTGGCCGCCGCACTGGTCGCACACGCCCTCCTCTTTCGGCGGAGCGTTCACGATGTGATAGCTCGCGCCGCACACGGGGCATACCCTCCTGCCGCTCATCCGGCGGATGATGGTCTCGTCCGGCACGTCCAGATCCAGGACCGCGTCGATCTCGATGCCCTGCTCCTCCATGGCCTGGGCCTGGGGGATGGTACGGGGCACGCCGTCCAGGATGTAGCCCTTGGCGCAGTCAGGACCGGCCAGGGCCTCGGCCAGGATGCCGATGATCACGCCGTCCGGGACCAGCTTTCCCCCGTCCATATAGGACTTGGCCTCAAGGCCCACGGGGGTGCCGGCCTTCACGGCCGCCCGGAGGATATTGCCTGTGGAGATGGTTGGGATTCCCAGCTTCCGGGAAAGGATGCCCGCCTGGGTACCCTTTCCCGCGCCGGGGGCGCCGAGCATGATGATCTTCATATTCGGACGCCCTCCCCGTTACTCAAGGAAGCCCTTGTAATGGCGCATGAGCATCTGGCTCTCCAGCGCCTGGACGGTCTCCAGGGCCACGCCCACCACGATGATGATGGAGGTGCCGCCCAGGGAGATGCCCATCCTGCTGGCCGTGTCGGAGTAGATGCCGACGATATAGGGCACAGCGGCGATGATGCACAGATAGATGCTGCCGAAGAGGGTGATCTTATTGAGCACCTTCTGGATGAACTCGCTGGTGGGCTTGCCCGGCCGGTAGCCGGGGATGAACCCGCCGTTTTTCCGCAGGTTGTTGCTGATCTCGATGGGGTTGAACTGGATGGTAGAATAGAAGTACCCGAAGAACACGATCAGCAGCGAATAGCAAATGACGAACGTCCATGTCTCCGTCTTGGAGATGTACTGCCAGAACGAGCCGGTCCAGCCGAACAGCCGCACCAGGGTGCCGGGCAGAGTGGCGATGGACTGGGCGAAGATGATGGGCATGACGCCGGACATGTTCACCTTCATGGGAAGGTGGGTGCTCTGGCCGCCGTACATCTTCCGGCCCACCACCCGCTTGGAGTACTGGACGGGGATGCGCCGCTCCGCGTCGTTGACGAACACGATCAGCACGATGATGGCAAGGGCGCCCAGGAACGTGAGCAGCGCCGCCCACCAGGCCACCGTACCGCCGGCCACGCCGGAGATGGTGCTGATGATGCTGGAGGGGAAGCGGCTGACGATGCTGGCAAACAGGATCATGGAGATGCCGTTGCCGATGCCGAACTCGGTGATCTGCTCGCCCAGCCACATGATGAGCGCGGAGCCGGCGCAGAAGGTGGCGATGATCACGATCGCCGCCCACACGCCCTGGCCGTCGCTGGTCAGCAGGCTGTTGGCACGGATGAGCATATAGTAGGCGAAGCCCTGCAGCAGGGCGATTCCCACGGTGGAATAACGGGTGATGGAGGCGATCTTCTTGCGGCCCTCTTCGCCGCCTTCCTTGCTCAGCCGCTCCAGGGCCGGGATGGCCACGCACAGCAGCTGGATGATGATGGAGGCGTTGATATAGGGCTGGATGCTCAGGGCAAAGATGGTCGCCTGGGAGAAGGCGCCGCCGGACATGACGTTGTACAGACCGAGGACTGTGTTCTCCAGGGAGCGGAAATACTCCTGCAGGTATGCCACGTTGACGAACGGCACGGGCACGGCGTTACCCACCCGGTACAGGAGGACGATGAACAGCGTGAAGAGGATCTTCTTGCGGATCTCAGCTATCCTCCAGGCGTTTGCAAACGTCTTAAACACCTTACACCACCTCAGCCTTTCCCTGTCTTCTCTTTGGCAGACGCAGAAGCGGCCTTGGCCTTGGATACGTGTTTCTCGGTGATCTTGCCCTCCACCGTCCCGCCGGCAGCCTCTATCTTCTGCTTGGCGGACTTGGTGATGGCGGCAGCCTTGACGGTGAACTTCTTGGTGACCTCACCGCCGGCCAGGATCTTGACGCCGTACTGGCACTTGGACAGCACGCCGGCGTCCAGCAGAGCCTGGGCGTCGATCTCGGCGCCGTCGGGGAAGCGGTCGTTCAGCACGCCCACATTGACGGACTCCAGAGGCTTGGCAAAGATGTTGTTGAAGCCGCGCTTGGGGATGCGGCGGGCAAGCGGCATCTGGCCGCCCTCAAAGCCCACGCGCACGCCGCCGCCGGAGCGGGCATTCTGGCCCTTGTGGCCGCGGCCGGCGGTCTTCCCGTTTCCGGAGGAGTGGCCCCGGCCCTTCCGCCAGGCGCCTTTACGGCTGCCGGGAGCGGGGGAAAGTTCATGGATCTGCATTTTCTACCCCTCCTTATTCTTCCGTTACCTTGACAAGATAGCCGATCTGGGCGATCTTGCCGCGGGTCTGGGGGTTATCGGGCTGCACGGTGGACTGGCCGATCTTGTGCAGGCCCAGGGACGCGGCGGTCGCGATATGCTTGTCGTGACGGCCGTTCAGGCTCTTGACGAGCTCGATCCTCAGTTTCTTTTCCATGGTACGCGCCTCCTTAACCCTGGATCTCTTCAGGGGCCTTGCCGCGGACGACGGCCACCTGACGGGCGTCGCGCAGGCTGGTCAGGCCGGCCATGGTGGCAGCCACCACGTTGCCGGGGTTGTTGCTGCGCAGGCACTTGGCGCGGATGTCGCTGATGCCGGCGGCTTCCATCACCGCACGCACGGCGGAGCCGGCGATGATGCCGGTACCGGGGGCGGCGGGCTTGAGGAGCACGCGGCCGGCGCCGAACTCACCGATGACCTCATGGGGGATGGTGGTCCCGGTCAGGGTGATGTTGGTCAGGTTCTTCTTGGCGTCCTCCAGGCCCTTGCGGATCGCCTCGGACACCTCGTTGGCCTTGCCGGTGCCGAAGCCCACACGGCCCTTCCCATCGCCGACGACGCACAGCGCCGCGAAGCGCATGATGCGGCCGCCCTTGACGGTCTTGGCGACACGGTTGAGGGAAACTACTTTTTCCACGAATTCGGGAGCTTCCTGCTCCTCTCTGCGGCGGGGCCGCCGATCGTTCTGATAAGCCATTTCGTTTCCTCCTCCCTTAGAATTTCAGGCCGCCCTCACGGGCGCCATCCGCCAGGGCCGCCACGCGGCCGTGATAGACATAGCCGCCGCGGTCGAAGACCACGGTCTCCACGCCGGCCTTGACGGCCCGCTCGGCAACCAGCTTGCCCACCTTTTTAGCGGCCTCCTGGTTGGAGCCGACGCCCTCGAAGTCCTTCTCGTTGCTGGCAGCGGCCGCCAGGGTCTTGCCGGCCACGTCGTCGATGACCTGGGCGTAAATGTGTTTTTCGCTGCGGAAGACGCAAAGACGGGGGCGCTCAGGCGTGCCTTTGATCTTATAACGCAGACGGGAGTGACGTCTGTCACGCTTTGCCTTCGTATCGGGTCTTGAAACCATTTAAGCACACCTCCCTTATTTCGCGCCGGTCTTGCCTTCCTTGCGGATGATGACCTCGTCGGCGTACTTGATGCCCTTGCCCTTGTAGGGCTCGGGCGGACGCTTGCCGCGGACATCGGCCGCAAACTGGCCGACCTTCTGTTTGTCGATACCCTTGACGATGACCTGGTTGGGGTTGGGGACCTCGGTGGTGATGTCCTCGGTGTCGGGGACGATGACCTGATGGCTGTAGCCCAGGTTCATCACCAGGTTCTTGCCCTCCTTGGCGGCACGGTAGCCCACGCCGTTGATCTCCAGAGTCTTGGAGAAGCCCTCGGTCACGCCCACCACCATGTTGTGGAGCAGGGTGCGGGTCAGGCCGTGGATGGAGCGGCTTTCCGCCTCGTCGTCGGGACGCTTGACGTGAACGACGTTGCCGTCGACCTCAATGGTCATCTGGGGGGCAAGCGTCTGGGTGAGGGTGCCCTTGGGGCCCTTCACGGTAACTTCGTTGCCCTGGCCGACCGTGACTTCAACGCCGGCGGGAACGGTAATGGGAGCTCTGCCGATTCTAGACATTCCAGTTACCTCCTTACCATACGAACGCCAGGACTTCGCCGCCGACATGGAGCTTGCGGGCTTCCTTGTCGGTCATGATGCCCTTGGAGGTGGAGATGATGGCGATGCCCAGACCGCGCAGCACGCGGGGCAGCTCGTCGGCCCCGGCATAGACCCGGAGACCGGGCTTGGACACGCGGCGCAGGCCGGTGATGGCCTTCTCCTTGCCGGGGAGGTACTTGAGGGTGATGCGGATGACGCCCTGGGTGCCGTCGTCCACGAGCTGATAGCTCTTGATATAGCCCTCGTTGAGGAGTATATCGGCGATGGCCTTCTTCATTTTGGACGCGGGCACGTCCACGGTCTCATGCTTGGCCGTTCCGGCGTTGCGGATGCGGGTCAGCATATCTGCGATGGGGTCAGTGATCTGCATGGATGTTCCTCCTTCATTCAGAGTTGCCGCTTTTGCGGCGGATGCCGTGAGGTTCCGGGCCAATGCGCGATTGGACTCGGCCTTTCACGGTGTGTATATCGGCCCCGACCCCTCGGGGCGTGATACCTTGGGGAAGCGCCGGATAAATCGAAGTGTACAGATTGACGAGCAAATTTTTCGCCAGGTGAAGGCGAGAAATCGCAGGAATACTTTGTGTATTTCAAGATTTCGAGACAAAGCATGACGAAAAATCTGCCGACAAGATGTGCGCGGCGATTTGTTCGGGGTTTCCCAAAACACACCTGTTCCCAGGGCCGGTTTTATCCGGTCCTGGGACACAGTGCGGGTCCCAACTCCTGTTTACCAGGAAGCCTTGCGCACGCCGGGGATCTGGCCCTTGTAGGCCAGGTTCCGGAAGCAGATACGGCAGATGCCGTAGTTCCGGAGATAGGCGTGGGGACGGCCGCAGATCTTGCAGCGGTTGTACTTCCGGGTGGAATACTTCGCCGGAGCCTGCTGCTTCAGCTTCATAGAAAGTTTAGCCATTGGTTATCCTCCTTAGCTGGCGAACGGCGCGCCCATGAGCCGCAGGAACTCCCGAGCCTCTTCGTCGGTCTTGGCAGTGGTGCAGATGGCGATGTTCATGCCGCGCAGCTTCTCGATCTTATCGTAGTCGATCTCGGGGAAGATGATCTGCTCCTTCAGGCCCAGGGAGTAGTTGCCGCGGCCGTCGAAGGCATCCGGGCTGATGCCGCGGAAGTCACGGACACGGGGCAGCGCCACGTTGAAGAGCCTGTCGAGGAACTCCCACATCCGATCCTGGCGCAGGGTCACCTTCACGCCCACTTTCATGCCCTCGCGCAGCTTGAAGTTGGCGATGGACTTGCGGGCGGTGGTGGCCACGGCCTTCTGGCCGGTGAGAGCGGTGATCTCCTTGATCACGTTGTCCAGAGCCTTGGCGTTGTCCTTGCAGTCGCCGCAGCCCACGCTCACCACGATCTTGTCCAGGCGGGGGATCTGCATGGAGGATTTATACTGGAACTTCTTCATGAGGGCGGGAGCGACCTCATTGACATACATTTCTTTCAGTCTGGCCATTGCTTCCTCCTCCTTACAGCTCGGCGCCGCACTTCTTGCAGATGCGGACGCTCTTGCCGTCCTTGGCGGCATGGGCCACACGGGTGGTCTTGCCGCACTTGGGGCACACGACCTGCACCTTGCAGGCGTAGATGGGGGTCTCCATCTTGATGATGCCGCCCTCCTCCTGCTGGTTGCGGGGCTTGCGGTGACGGCTGGCCACGTTCACGCCGGCCACGATGAGCTTGCCCTCCTTGGGGAAAGCCTTGAGGACCTTGCCCTTCTTGCCCTTGTCCTTGCCGGACAGGACGATGACGGTGTCGTCTCTACGAATTTCCATCGCGACCGCCTCCTTAAATCACTTCCGGAGCCAGAGACAGGATCTTCATGTAATCCTTGTCACGCAGCTCACGGGCGACCGGCCCAAAGATACGGGTGCCGGTGGGGTTGCCATCCTCGCGGATGAGCACGGCGGCGTTCTCGTCGAAGCGGACATAGGTCCCGTCGGCCCGGCGCACGCCGCTGGCGGTGCGCACGATGACGGCCTTGACCACGTCGCCCTTCTTCACGCTGCCGCCGGGGGCCGC
>CANQSF010000054.1 GCA_947626345.1 uncultured Oscillospiraceae bacterium
GTGGAGGACATGACCTACATGACCTCCACGGCATCCAATACAGGCGATGCTTCCATCAACATCTATTTCAAGCAGGGTGCCAACGCCGACATGGCGGCGGTCAATGTGCAGAACCGCGTCAACGGCGTGTTGAGCCAGCTTCCGGCAGAAGCGACCAAGACCGGCGTCACCACCGAGAAGCAGCAGAACGCCGAGTTGCTGACATTCGCTCTCTACAGCCCCGACAACCGTTTCGACCAGACCTTTCTCAACAATTACGTGAAGATTAACGTGGAACCGCGATTGAAACGTATCGGCGGTGTGGGAAAGGCACAACTGTTCGGCTCCAACTACAGTATGCGCCTCTGGCTGCGCCCCGACAAGATGGCGCAGTACAGGCTGATTCCCGACGACATTTCCTCCGTGCTGGCGAAGCAGAACATCGAGGCGGCAACCGGTTCGTTCGGAGCCAATCACCCCACGGCAAATGAATACACGATGAAGTATCGCGGCCGCCTCTCCACAGCGGAAGAGTTCGGCGAGCTGGTCGTCAAGTCCCTGCCCGGGGGCGATGTGCTGCGGCTGAAAGATGTCGCCGACGTGGAGTTGGGCGATGAATACTACAACTATTCCACCGAGGTGAGCGGACATCCGGCTGCCATCATGCTCATCAACCAGAAAGCGGGCTCCAACGCTTCAAGCACCATCAATGAGATTCACGAGGTGCTCGATGAAATTGAGCGCGACCTGCCGGAAGGGGCGGAGTTCGTGGTGCTGACCGATACCAACAAGTTCCTGTATGCCTCTATCAATTCTGTCATACGGACGCTTATCGAGGCGATACTTCTGGTTATCATAGTGGTGTATGTGTTCTTGCAGGACATCAAGTCCACGCTCATTCCCACGGTTTCCATCTTCGTCTCCATCATCGGTACGTTTGCCGTGATGTCGCTGATAGGCTTTTCCATCAACCTGCTCACGCTTTTCGCCCTTGTGCTTGCCATCGGTACGGTGGTGGACGATGCCATTGTAGTGGTAGAGGCGGTGCAGGCGAAGTTCGATGAGGGCTACCGGTCGCCGGTGCTTGCCGCTGATGATGCCATGAAGGGCGTTTCGTCCGCCATTCTTACCTCTACCATTATCTTTATGGCGGTGTTTATTCCGGTGGCAATGATGGGCGGCACCTCCGGGGCGTTCTATGCCCAGTTCGGTATCACGATGGCGGTTGCCGTGGGCATATCGGCTATCAATGCGTTCACCCTTTCTCCAGCATTATGCGCTTTGTTCCTGAAACCTTATATCGACGAGCACGGAAATACGAAGAACAATTTCGCGGCACGCTTCCGCAAGGCATTCAATGCCGTATTCGAGCGTCTGAGCCGCCGTTATGTGCGTGGGGTACTGTATATCATCCATCGCCGATGGCTGCTGTGGGGAACGATTGCCGCCTCGTTCGGGTTGCTGGTCTTGCTGGTCAATATCACGAAAACAGGACTTATTCCGCAGGAAGACACCGGCACGGTGATGGTAAGCATGAACACAAAGCCCGGCTCTTCCATGGCGCAGACCAACAAGGTGATGGAGCGTATTAATGCCCGTCTTGACAGTATTGGCGAGATTGAATACAGCGGAGCAGTGGCAGGATTTTCATTCAGCGGTTCCGGTCCGTCGCAGGCCATGTACTTCATGACACTTACGGATTGGGACCAGCGCAAGGGCGAAGGGCAATCGGTAGACGACGTGATAGGAAAGATTTATGCCGCCACCACTGATGTTCCCGATGCCACGGTGTTTGCCATGTCGCCGCCGATGATTGCCGGCTACGGCATGGGCAACGGTTTTGAACTCTATTTGCAGGACAAAACGGGTGGAGACGTTGCCGCATTCAAGAAGGAGGCTGATAAATTTGTAGAGGCACTGTCCCGCCGTCCCGAAATCGGTGAGGTCTATTCATCCTTTGCCGCTGACTATCCCCAGTATTGGGTGGACATCGACGCGGCGAAATGCGAGCAGTCGGGCGTATCTTCTGCCGATGTGCTGTCCACGCTTTCCGGGTATTATACCGGGTCGTATGTATCGGACTTCAACCGTTTCTCCAAACTCTATCACGTCACTATGCAGGCACCGGCAGAGTACCGCATAAATACGGAGTCGCTTAACCAGATGTACGTGCGTACTTCCGATGGCAGCATGGCACCGCTGAGCCAGTTCGTGCGCCTGACCAAGACCAACGGACCTTCCGACCTTACGCGCTTCAACCTTTTCAATGCCATCGCCATCAACGGTTCTCCGGCATCGGGCTACAGTTCCGGTCAGGCCATCAAGGCGATTGGCGAGACGGCACGTGAGGTGCTTCCCGCCACTTGCAGCTACGAGTTTGGAGGTTTGTCGCGCGAGGAGAGCAAGACCACCAACAATGCCGCATTGATATTCGTGCTCTGCATGGTCCTGATATACCTGATACTTTGCGCCCTCTACGAAAGCGTGTTCATCCCCTTTGCCGTGCTGCTGTCCGTGCCCTGCGGACTGATGGGCAGCTTCCTGTTCGCGTGGCTGTTCGGGCTGGAGAACAACATCTATATGCAGACCGGACTGATTATGATTATCGGACTGCTTGCCAAGACCGCCATTCTGTTAACTGAATATGCCGGTAAGCGACGGTCGGAAGGCATGACGTTGGCACAGGCGGCATACAGTGCGGCAAAGGTTCGTCTGCGCCCCATCCTGATGACCGTCTTGTCGATGGTGTTCGGCCTTATTCCGCTGATGATGGCTCATGGCGTGGGTGCCAACGGTAGCCGCTCGCTCGCCACAGGCGTAATTGGTGGCATGACAGTGGGCACATTGGCATTGCTGTTCCTCGTGCCGTCGCTGTTCATCACATTTCAATACATTCAAGAACGAGTGAAACGTAAATAAAATGAAGAAGATAACCATATTTATA
The DNA here is from genome assembly GCA_947626345.1 of uncultured Oscillospiraceae bacterium. Taxonomy (GTDB): domain Bacteria; phylum Bacillota; class Clostridia; order Oscillospirales; family Oscillospiraceae; genus CAJOIG01. Next base: position 2,924 of record CANQSF010000054.1, read on the forward strand.
TTATCCACCTTGATGCTTACCGGTTGTGGCACATACAGCCGGTACCATCGGGCAGACATCCCGACAGAGAATCTGTATCGGAACATCCCGGAAGATATGGATACAACACCCCTCGCCTCCCTATCATGGCGAGAGATGTTTACCGACCGGAAACTTCAGTCCCTGATTGAAACAGGACTGCAACAGAATACCGACCTCAACGTGGCACGCCTGCGGGTTGAAGCGGCTGAAGCCACCTTGATGACAGCCAAACTATCCTATCTCCCCTCATTAGGAATGAATGCCGAAGGTGGAGACAGCCGTTATGACGGGACAACCGCAAAGACATATCATGTCGGGGCGACCGCAAGTTGGGAACTGGATATATTCGGCAAGCTCACGGTTGCAAAGCGTGGTGCGGTTGCCGCACTGCAAGGAAGCCGTGACTACCAGCAAGCCGTACAGACACAGCTTGTCTCCACAATAGCAGATAGTTACTATACCCTCGTCGTACTTGATGCGCAAAGGACGATAAACAATCGGACTCTGGAAAACTGGCGGGCTACCGTGCGCACGCTTGAAGCGTTGAAAAAGGTGGGTAAGGCGAATGAAGCCGGGGTATTGCAGGCAAAGGCAAACGTGATGCAACTTGAATCATCGCAACTGGCTATATGCAAAAGTATCTCTGAAACAGAAAATGCCTTGTCTGCGATACTTGCCATGCCGTCACACTCGATTGAGCGGAGTAATTTGGTTGAAGCATCCTTCCCTGATACCATCTCTATCGGAGTTCCTTTGCAGTTGCTTGCCAACCGTCCCGATGTGCGTCAGGCAGAAATGGAACTGGCACAAGCGTTTTACGCCACCCATGCAGCCCGCTCAGCCTTCTACCCCAATATCACCCTTTCGGGCACATTGGGTTGGACCAACAATGGAGGCGGAGCAATCACCAATCCCGAACAATGGTTGTTCAACGCCATCGGTTCCCTGACGCAACCGTTATTCAATCGGGGTGCGAATATCGCCAACTTGAAGATAGCCCAAACCAAACAGGAAGAAGCCAAACTATTATTCCAACAATCATTGCTGAACGCGGGGAAAGAGGTGAACGATGCCTTAACCGCCTGGCAGACGGCTAAGTCGCAATATGAGATAAACACCCGGCAGGTTGAAACCTTGCGTGAAGCTGTGCGCAAGACGGAACTGCTGATGCGCCATTCCGGTACTACCTATCTGGAGATATTAACTGCCCAACAGTCGCTCCTTGAAGCAGAAACAGTACAGTTACAAACTTGCTTTGACCGCATACAGGGTATCATCAAACTTTATCACGCGTTGGGAGGTGGTAGAAGTTAAAAACAGATAGAAAAGCAAATGGATTTTGTACATAAAGTAATAATATCAAGCCATACTCTAATAATTCTATTGGTAGTGGGAATAGCATATATTTGGTGCAATGAATGGCAAGAAATAGAGACATTAGAAACTGGTAACAAACAAATTAACAATTTCAGGAAAGAGATAAATGAAATCCAGATTCACCTGATAGAGTTTTCTCTTTTGGGTGAGACCGTATTGGATTGGAATGACGATGATTTGGAACATTATCATATCCAGCGTTTGGCAATGGACAGTATGCTGTGTCGTTTCAGAACTATTTACCCGGTAGAACGTATTGACAGTGTGCGCCATCTTCTCGAAGATAAAGAACTACAGATGCGTGGTATCGTTACGTTGCTCGATGAGCAACAAACCATCAATGAGAAGATGACACAGCAAGTGCCTGTAATTGTGCAGAGAAGCATACAAGAACAGCCTAAAAAAAACGAAGCGGAAAGGTTTCTTGGGTATCTTTGGCAAAAAAGAGGAAATAAAGCTCGCTGTGGCGACTACGATGCTCCATTCTCTTAATCAGAATATGATAGCAAAGCTGAGAGAGCAAAGCAACCGTCTGTCAGAACATGCTGACAGCCTTACTGTACGGAACACGGAACTTAACCGACAATTACAAGGCTTGATTCGCCAAATCGACGATAAAGTGCAAACCGACTTGCACAAAAGAGAAGTTGAGATAGCCGCTATGCGTGAGCAATCCTTTATACAAATCGGAGGATTGACCGGATTCGTTCTCTTGCTATTGGTAATCTCCTATATCATTATACAGCGGAATGCCAACTGTATCAAACGGTACAAACGGGAAACGACAGACTTAATCGAGCAATTGCATCAGTCAATAGAGCAAAACGAGACCCTGATAGCCTCTCGCAAGAAAGCCGTGCATACCATCACCCACGAGTTGCGCACACCATTAACGGCAATAATCGGCTATTCCGGACTGATGCAGAAAGATTGCAACGTTGATAAAATCAGGTTGTATATCCAAAACATCCGGCAATCTTCCGAGCGTATGCATGAAATGCTCAACACGTTGCTGAGTTTCTTTCGGCTGGATAACGGCAAGGAACAACCGGTTTTTGCCCCGTGTAGAATTTCAACGATTACCCACACACTTGAAGCGGAGTTTATGCCTATTGCAATAAACAATGGTCTGGCTCTTACGATAGATTGCTACACGGATGCCGTTGTCTTTACCGATAAGGAGCGCATCCTGCAAATCGGGAATAATCTTCTGTCAAATGCCATTAAGTTTACCGAGAGCGGCGGCGTATCCCTAACTACGGATTATGATGACGAGCTGCTGAAACTTATCGTTGAAGATACGGGTACGGGCATGACCGCAGAGGAACAACAACGGGTATTCGAAGCGTTTGAACGGTTGTCAAATGCCAACACAAAAGACGGTTTTGGCCTGGGCTTGTCAATCGTGCAGCGTATCGTGACGATGCTCGGCGGAACCATCAGGCTGGAGAGCAAAAAAGGCAAAGGCAGTCGTTTTACGGTGGAAATTCCCGTGAAGACTGCTGGAGAAGTACCGGGACAGATGAATCAAACACAGATTCATCATAATCATACATTCCACGATGTGATTGCCATCGACAATGACGAGTTACTTCTTCTTATGTTGAAAGAAATGTATAATCAAGAAGGTATCCATTGCGACACCTGTACCAATGTTGCGGAACTGATGGAACTGATACGAAAAAAGAAATACAGCCTGCTTCTGACGGATCTGAATATGCCGGAGATAAACGGCTTCGAGTTGTTGGAGCTGCTACGTACCTCCAACGTTGGCAATTCAAAGACTATCCCGGTAGTCGTGACAACCGCTTCGGGCAGTTGCAACAAGGAGGAACTTATAGAATGGGGATTCGCCGGATGCCTGCTCAAACCGTTCTCCATATCGGAACTGATGGAAGTTTCAGACAAATGCGCCATGAAAGGCAACCGGAATGAAAAGCCGGATTTCACCTCCCTGCTGTCCTACGGCAATGAATCCGTCATGCTGGATAAACTGATAGCGGAAACCGGAAAGGAAATGCAGGCAATCAGGGAAGCGGGTCTAAAGAAAGACCTTCAGGAACTGGACGCCCTTACACACCACCTGCGCAGCTCGTGGGAGATACTCCGTGCCGACCAACCGTTAAGGGAGCTTTATAAACTGCTTCATTGCGATGGCACGCCTGACGATAAAACAATTGGCAATGCTGTAAAAGCTGTACTGGATAAGGGTTCGGAGATAATCCGGCTGGCAAAAGAAGAAAGGAGAAAATACGAAAATGGATAAGACAAAAATCATCGTGGTGGAGGACAACATCGTGTATTGCGAGTTTGTCTGCAACCTGCTGGCACGCGAGGGATTCCGCACCGTACAGGCTTTCCACCTCTCGACCGCGAAGAAATATCTGCAACAAGCCGCAGACGGGGACATCGTGGTTTCCGACCTGCGCCTGCCCGACGGTAACGGCATCGACCTTTTGCGTTGGATGCGCAAGGAGGGCAGGATGCAGCCCTTTGTCATCATGACCGACTATGCCGAAGTGCATACGGCGGTGGAAAGCATGAAACTCGGCTCGTTGGACTATATACCCAAGCAACTTGTGGAAGACAAACTCGTGCCTCTGCTACGGAACATATTGAAAGAACGGCACGCAGGACGAAGCCGTATGCCCCTGTTCTCTCGTGACGGCTCGGCGTTCCAAGCCATCATGAAGCGGATAAGGCTGGTAGCCCCCACCGACATGAGCGTGCTGATATTCGGGGAAAACGGCACGGGCAAGGAGCATATCGCCCACCTGCTGCACGACAATGGCAAGCGGGCAGGAAAGCCGTTTGTGGCTGTGGACTGCGGTTCGCTCACCAAAGAGCTTGCGCCGTCGGCTTTTTTCGGACACGTCAGAGGGGCGTTCACGGGTGCGGACAGTGCCAGGAAAGGTTATTTCCATGAAGCCGAAAGCGGCACGCTGTTTTTGGACGAGGTGGGCAACCTCGCACCGGAAACCCAGCAGATGCTTCTGCGAGCCATACAGGAACGGAGATACCGCCCGATAGGTGACAGAACGGACCGTAGTTTCAATGTCCGCATTATCGCCGCCACCAACGAGAATCTGGAGAATGCGGTCAATGAAAAGCGTTTCCGGCAGGATTTGCTATACCGCCTGCACGACTTCGAGATAACCGTCCCGCCGTTGCGCGACTGTCAGGAGGACATCATGCCTTTGGCTGAGTTCTTCCGTGAAATTGCAAATCAGGAACTGGAATGCGATGTCATCGGTTTTGACGGTGAAGCCCGCAAGACATTGCTGACCCATGCGTGGCCGGGCAATGTCCGCGAGCTTCGTCAGAAAATCATGGGCGCGGTGTTGCAGGCGCAAACGGGACTTGTCACGAAAGAGCATCTGGAACTTGCCGTGACGAGGGCGACCTCACCCGTCAGCTTCGCCCTGCGCAGCGATGCGGAAGACAAGGAGCGTGTCTTACGCGCGTTGAAGCAGGCGAACGGAAACCGCAAGGTTGCCGCCGAACTGCTCGGGATAGGGCGTACGACGCTGTACAACAAACTGGAAGAATATGGATTGAAGTATAAATTCAGGCAATCATAGCCGGTAATTCGTTGGATTTGTATGATTTTGATTATCAGAATTTGGTTAATTCTCAAAATAATATTATCTTCGCATTGAGCTATTTGAAATGATTGGGAATCATGCAAAATGATGAAGACAGGTGGTTTCTAAACCATTACCTATATCTCTATTATTGGCTTGTAATTTATTGATAATCAACTATACATTAGTTAGTGCAACAAATGTAAAAATGCAGAACAGAAACAGATCCCGATACAGCTCCTGACGGGCATTTTTCAGCGGGCTTTTCATCAACAGCGCGATTTC
>CANQSF010000055.1 GCA_947626345.1 uncultured Oscillospiraceae bacterium
TCCGGCGAGGCCCCGCCGGATGGGAACGGCAAAAATTTTTAACCTCTCCTTGCTTCTTTATCCGTAGTGAGCTAAGTGCCGGGCCTTCTTTTTGCCGGCGTTTTCCAGCCCCACCAGCGTCAGCAGCTCGTTTATGCCCTCGAAGGAGGGCAGGCCCAGCACCCGGTACTGCTGCTTCAGATTGTCCTCGGCGGACATGTCCAGGTAGATAGACGGGGTCTCCACCACCGCCCCCATGCGCCGGCGGGAGCGGTCGATGTCCCGGTCGGTGTGCTTGCGGCCGTAGAGCACGTACAGCCCGTCGCTGGGCGCCTGCAGGCCGCAGATGAGGCGGATCAGGGTGGTCTTGCCCGCCCCGTTGCGGCCCACCAGGCCGTAGATGGAGCCCTTGGGCACGCTTATGGTGAGCTTATCCAGGGCCGCGAAGTGGCGGTAGCGCTTGGTCAGCCCCACCGTCTGCAATACGTATTCCATAGGTCTTGCCCTCCTTTATGGCCCCAGCATAGGCCGCCGCCGTAAAGAAAACGGTAAAGACTATTGTAAAATTCCTCTTAGGCCCCCTTGTGTCGTCGATGCACGCCAGCCAGGTCTCCCTTTGCCGCGAAGCGGCAAAGCTCGAATGGCGGCGGCATCTCCTCTCCCCAAAAGGCTGACAGCCTTTTGGGGACCCCAGGGGCTGGCTCCGGCGTCAGCCGGAGACTGGGGGATTGTCGCGCCCCTCCGCCGGCGCGCGCAGCCGGAAGCCGATGCCCCACACCGCCTCGATCCAGTCGTTGCCGTCCAGCTCCCGCAGCTTTTTGCGCAGGTTGCTCACGTGCATCTTTAGGCTGCTCTCCGTGCAGTCCGGGGTGTCCAGGCTGATCCGGTCCAGGATCTGGGACTTGGTGATGACCTGCCGGGGGTTGAGCATGAGCAGCTTCAGGATCGCGCACTCCGTGCGGGTGAGACGGACCTGCTGTCCGCCCACGGAGGCTGTGCGCAGGTCCGCGTCCAGCGCCAGCGTGCCCCAGGTGAACCGGGCCGCGTCCGGGCCCGGGCCCTCCCGCAGGCGCACGGCGATGCGGGCCAGCAGCTCCTTTATCTCAAAGGGCTTGGTCACATAGTCCGCCGCCCCGCCCAGCAGCAGGGATACCTTGTCCTGTACGTCCACCCGGGCGCTGACCACGATCACGGGGATGCCCTTGAGCTGGGGCAGCACCTGCTCGCCGGTCAGGCCCGGCAGCATCAGGTCCAGCAGCACCAGGTCCGGCCGGGCCTGGGGCAGCACCAGCAGCGCCTCCGTGCCGGAATAGGCCCGGCTGACCCGGTAGCCCTCCCGGGTCAGGGCCTCGGAGAGCATGTCGCCGATGGCCGCGTCGTCGTCGATGATGAGGATGTGCTTGGGCATGAGATCACCTCCGCTGTGGCTATAGTATACCAAACGGCCGCGTTTTGCAACGCGGTCGCCTCCGCCGCCCGCTCAACCGCCGGTGGAGAGGGCTCGAATCCGCCTCTATTGTGCTTTCCCCGCCGCCATGCTATAGTCGAAGCACACCGGCCGGGATCACTTTTGAAAAGGATGGGATGATATGGAGATCGGAAAGACCATCAGAGCCCTGCGGGCCAAAAAAGGCGTCACCCAGGAGCAGGCCGCCGCCTGCCTGGGGGTGAGCTGCCAGGCCGTCAGCAAGTGGGAGACGAACGCCAGCCTGCCGGATATCACGCTGCTGCCGGCCATCGCCGCCTACTTCGGCGTGACCATCGACGAGCTGTTCCAGATGCCCGCCGAGGCCCGCTTTGAGCAGATCGAGAACATGCTGGACCGGGAGGGGCACATCGCCCCGGAGGCGTTCAACCAGGCCGCGGCGTTCCTCAGCCAGGCGACGGTGGACGACCCCAAGAGCGTGCGGGCCTGGACGGACCTGGCGGATCTATATAACCACCGGGCCCAGTACGACCACTATCTGGCGGCGGAGTACGCCAAGCGGGCCATGGCGCTGGCCCCGGAGGCCAAGCCCGGCTGGGTGGCCTATCTGGAGGCCATGGGCGGCGTCTACGGCGACGAGTGGTATGACAACCACTTCGAGGTCATCGAGTACTTCAAACAGTTCGTGGAGCAAAATCCCGACAACTTCCTGGGATATTACGCCCTCATCGAGAACCTGATGGCCGACGGTCGGCACGAGGAGGCGGCGCCCTACATCCAGCGGCTCCGGACCATCCGGGACGACTATCTGCCGCTGTTTTACCTGGGGGACGCGGCGCTGTATCGGGGGGACCGGGCGGAGGCGCTGCGGCTGTGGGACGCCGGGGTGGAGAAGAGCCCCGACGCCTGGCAGGCCTGGTGCAGCCGGGCCGACCGGATCAAAAAGCTGGGCATGTGGGACGAGGCGGAGGCGGACTATGAAAAGTGCTTCGCCATGCAGTCCCCGCCCCGGCTGACCGACGGGCTTTATTCCCTGGAGCAGATGCACGAGCAGAAAAAGGACTGGGCCGCCGCCATCCGGGACTACGAGCGCATCCTGGAGGTGAACGAGCACGACTATGACGATACCGTCGCCGAGACGGACCGGATCAGAGAAAAGATCGCCCGCCTGCAAAAGCTGGCGGGCGAGGGATGAAGCTGGTGCGCTGCCGTCAGGAGCCGGCCACGGCCACGCCCCCGATGCGCACGGCCAGAGGGCCGTCGTAGTTCTCGGTGGAGAACCGCTCCCGTGAAAAGCGCATATGGCCCTGGCTGTCCAGGATGGAGCCGTTGACGGAGCCGCCGGTGACCGGGATCACCTTCCCGTCCTCGTGCAGGAAGCCCAGCCGCAGCTCTCCGCCGAAGTGGCCGGAGAGGGGGTCCATCTGAAAGTCGGAAAAGCTCACCGCGTGCAGACAGGGCTCGGCCGTCAGCTGCTCCAGGGGCGTGTCCCCTGTGGGGACCTGGACGGCCCGGTACTCGCCGGTGGGCGCCACCCCCAGATAGTGGGCGAAGCGGGGCCCGCCGTGGATGGCCTTCAAAACGCCCTTGTCCAGCAGGGGCAGGTCGGCCATGGGCGCGCCGAAGCCGGTATAGGGCTCCGTGGCCACGAGGCCCATGGTCAGCCTGTCGCCGGTGATATTCTCCCCCTGGACGGCGTCGCCCAGCTTGAAGGGAGAGTATTTCTGATAGATCATGGAGGCCGCGGCCCGGTCCACATAGTAGCCCAGAAGGGTGCGCAGCTGCTCCCGGTCCAGCACCAGATCATAGGTCCCGGTCTTCGGGGCGGTCACCGCCCGGGACCGGGCCTTCGTCATCTCCAGGGCATGGGCCGCGGCGGCGGTGAGGGCCGCCGTCTCCGGGCCCCGGTAATTGAACTGGTGATAGGTCTCCACGTCCACCGGCGCGGGGCACTGGCAGACGTACTCGCCCCACACGTCGGTTTTCTCCCAGCCCACGTCCGCGCCCGCCGACGTGATGATGCGGGTGGCGGTGCGGCGCATGAAGAGCTCCGCGGAGTTTAAAAACACATCCTGGGCCGTGTCCGCGGCGAACAGAGCCTCCGTCATGGCCTTCATGCTCTCGGCCAGGGGCTTTCCCGCGAAGCCGCCCGCATCGGGCCGGGCCGACTCCTTCACCCCGGCGGGCAGGGGGTACCAGGGATTGGTCACGAACTGGGCGGCGTACCAGGCCCGCTCCAGGACGGCGCGGACCTCCGCCCCGCTCATCCCCGGACGGACCGTGGCCTCCGCCTCGCCCAGCATCTTCGTCCCGTCCTTCTCAAAGGGCCGGAACACCCGCACCGAGGTGACGGCGGTGTCCGCCCGGCGGGTCAGGTCCAGGTTTTTCTTCACGTAGAAGCACTCCAGCGAGTCGGTGTGCTTTTCCGTGATGACATACTGCTCCACGCCCAGCGCGCGCAGGGCGGATAATATCTTTTCCATATGCGCTCCCTCCTCAGCCCAGACGGATGGTGGCCTTGATGTAGGGCCCGCCGTCGGACACCTTCACCCACTCCTTGTGGCCCTTGCCGCAGAAACCGCTGCCGCTCAGCTCCGCGCCGTCCGACATGGCGGTGATGGATCTCAAGAGGTCCGGCACGTAGCCGGTGAGCACCACCGGCGAGAAGATGCGGCCGGTCAGCTTGCCGTCTTTGATCTCCCGGGCGATGTCCACCATGCACTGGATGCCCCAGTTCTTGGGGTCCTCCATGCCGCTGGAGGGGCACTGCAGGTACATGCCGTACTTCACCGAGGCGATCATGTCCTCCAGCTTATCCTGTCCCGGCTCGAACCAGGTGTTGGTCATGCGGGTGTAGGCCTTGCGGGCGAAGCTCTCCCGCCGGCCGTTGCCGGTGGGCTCGGTGCCCAGGGCCAGGGCGGACTGCAGGTCGCTGATGCCGGTGCGCAGCACGCCCTTGTCGATGACCACGGTGTCGTGGGCCAGGGTGCCCTCGTCGTCGAAGAAATAGGTGGCGGTCTGCCTGGCGGAGGAGGCCCCGTCGTGCATGGTCACCAGGGGCGAGGCCACGTACTTGCCGATGAACTGGGGCGCCTGGGCCCGGTCCTTGACGAACATGTCCATCTCCACCCCGTGGCCAAAGGCCTCGTGGACGATCATGCCGGTGGTCTCCGGATCACAGATGCACTCGTAGGTGCCGGGGATCATGCTCTCGCTGTGCAGCAGGTCCAGCGCCGTGCGCACGCAGGGGGCCACGTTTTCCTCCATGGCGGCCATCAGCTCCATGCCTCCCAGGCCGGAGCAGGGCAGATAGGCCTGCTTCACCTCCTGGTCCTTCATGGCGGCGGCCGTCACCCCGCCGGTGAGGTACATCACGCTCTGCGTCATGTCCTTTTCCCGGGACAGGAACAGCTTCGTGTACCGCTGCCAGCTCATCCAGGCGACGAAGTCCAGCACCGCCCCGTCCATGGCGAGGCCCCTGTCCCGCAGAGCGGTGAGCCGGTCCAGGATCTCCCCGTCGCTGCAGTCCGCCGGGTCCAGCTCATAGTCTGTGGCCCCGGAGAAAACGGTGGGCTCCTCCCGGGGCGGGTCGTAGGTGTTGGCGGCGAGGCCCGCCGGGCGCACGTCCGCCGCCAGCAGCTGCCGCACCGCCTCCACGATCTCCGGGATGGCCTCGGCGGTCAGCACGCTGAAGGAGTACTCGGCATACCGGCCCTTATCCAGGGCCTTCACCACGAAGCCCCGGGCGGTGTCGCCCTCGTCCGCGCTCACGCTGTGGCGGCTGACCCGGTAATACTTCCCCACGGTGTCCTCCGCCAGGATGCTGGCATAGTCAAACTCCGCGCACAGCGCGTCCCGCAGCTGCAGGAGCAGGGGGCGCTTTTCCACGATGAATGCGCTCGGCTGTACTTTCATAATAACTCCTTTCCGCTTTGGCCCCCTTGTGTAAAGGGGGCTGGCTCCGGCGTCAGCCGGAGACTGAGGGATTGTGACAACCCCTCCGCCTCGCTGGCGCTCGGCACCTCCCCTTGCACAGGGGAGGCATAGCATGGTGGGCGCGGCGAAGGCCGCGCCCCTTGGTTTCATATATGCCAGATGTTGTCGGCGTACTCCTTCACCGCCCGGTCCGCGGCGAACACGCCAGACTCGGCGATGTTCACCAGGCTCACACGGGCCGAGGCGATGGGGTCGGCCATGAGCTTATACAGCTCGTCGTGGGCCCGCCGGTAGTCGGCGAAGTCCGCCAGCAGCATATACTGGTCGCCGCCGTACAGCAGGCCGCTGACCAGGTCGGCGTAGCTCTTGCCGTCGGAGAAGCCGTTGCGGAACCGGTCCAGCACCGCCTTGGTCACCGGGTCGGCGTCGTAGTACTTCTGGGGCTGGTAGGTGGGCCGCAGGGCCTCCACCTCCGCGGCCTTCAGGCCGAACAGGAACATGTGCTCCGGCCCCAGCCGCTGGTACATCTCCACGTTGGCGCCGTCCAGGGTGCCGATGGTGATGGCTCCGTTCATCATCAGCTTCATGTTGCCGGTGCCGCTGGCCTCCTTGCCCGCGGTGGAGATCTGCTCGGACACCTGGGCGGCGGGCATCAGCTGCTCGGCCATGCTCACCCGGTAGTTGGCGGCGAACAGCACCTGCAGCTTGCCCTTGCACAGTGGGTCGGCGGCCAGGTCCTTGGACAGGGAGTTGAGCAGCTCGATGATCCGCTTGGCGGTGACGTAGCTGCCAGCGGCCTTGGCGCCGAACACGAAGGTCCGGGGCAGGAATTCGGCGTTGGGGTCGTCGTGGATCCGCTGCTGCAGGCTGGTGATGAGCATGGCCGCCAGCAGCTGGCGCTTATACTCATGCAGCCGCTTGACCTGCACGTCCAGCACGGCGGAGGGGTCCAGCACCGCGCCCTGATCCCGCTTCAGCCAGGCGGCCAGCCGGTCCTTGTTGCGGGCCTTGATGACGTTCAGCATCCCCAGGACGGTCTCGTCGTTCTCGTATTTGCGCAGATCGGCCAGCCGCTCCGGCTGGGTGATGAAATCCGGGCCGATCAGGTCTTGGATCAGGCCGGCCAGGTCGGGGTTGATCTGGTCCAGCCAGCGCCGGTGGTCGATGCCGTTGGTGACGAAGGTGTACCGGTCCGGGCGGACGGAGCAGATGTCCTTGAACAGCCGGGTCTTCAGGATCTCCCCGTGCAGGGCGGACACGCCGTTGATCTTATAGCACACCGCCTGGCACAGGTTGGCCATATGCACCTGGCCGCCGGAGAGGATCAGGCTGTACTCCACCTTCTTCTCGTCCCCGGGGAACCACTGGTTGAGCGTTTTGGTCCAGCGGATGTTCAGCTCCCGGATGATCTGCCACACCCGGGGCATCAGCGACTCGATGAGGCCCTGGGGCCACTTCTCCAGCGCCTCGCTGAGCACGGTGTGGTTGGTGTAGGCCACCGCCCGGTGCACGCAGTCGAAGGCCTCGTCCCAGCCCAGGCCGTCCTCGTCCATGAAGATGCGCATCAGCTCCGGGATGATGAGGGTGGGGTGGGTGTCGTTGATCTGGATCACGTGGTGCTCGGGGAAGGAGCGCACGTCGCCCCACTTGCGCCTGTGCTGCCGCACCAGGTCCTGGGCGGTGGCGGAGACGAAGAAATACTGCTGCTTCAGGCGCAGCTCCTTGCCCTGGATGTGGTCGTCGGCGGGATAGAGGACCTTGGTGATCACCTCCGCCATGGTGCGCTTTTCCATGGCCTCCACGTACTTGCCGCCGGAGAACAGGTACATGTCCAGCTCCTGGTTGCTCCGGGCCTCCCACAGCCGCAGAGTGTTGACCCGCTTGCCGCCGTAGCCGGCGATGAGCATGTCCCGGGGCACGGCCAGCACGCTGGTGTAGTCCTTCAAATGGGTCCGGCAGATGCCGGTGTGGTCCCAGACCTCCTCCACGCGGCCGCCGAAGCGGACCTCGCAGGTGTCCTCCTCCCGGGGGATGAGCCAGCCGATGGCGCCCAGGGGCCAGCTGTCGGAGACCTCGGTCTGGACGCCGTCCTTGATGACCTGCTTGAAAAGCCCCAGCTCATAGCACAGGGAGTATCCGGAGGCGGGGATGTCCAGGGAGGCCATGCTGTCGCTGTAGCAGGCGGCCAGACGGCCGAGGCCGCCGTTGCCCAGGCCCGCGTCCGGCTCCAGCTCAAAGATGTCCGCCGCGCTGCGGCCCATATCCTCCAGGGCGGCGGTCAGCTCCGTGCCGATGCCCAGGTTGTAGGCGTTCTTCATCAGGCTCCGGCCCAGCAGATACTCCATGGACAGGTAGTGCACCT
>CANQSF010000056.1 GCA_947626345.1 uncultured Oscillospiraceae bacterium
CCCTGCTTGAAATAGATGTTGATGGAAGCATCGCCTGTATTGGATGCCGTGGAGGTCATGTAGGTCATGTCCTCCACGCCGTTGATGGCCTCTTCCAGAGGAACAATCACGGCTTTCTGCACCGTCTCGGCATTTGCGCCGGGATAGGTTGCCCATACGTTGATGGTGGGCGGGGCGATGTCGGGATATTGCTCCACGGGGAGGGCTTGCATGGCGATAACGCCCATCAGGACAATCACCACGGAGATGACGCCCGAAAATACCGGGCGGTCTATGAAGAAACGCAGGTTCATGGCTTTGTGGTTTTAGGTGTGACAATCATTCCTTCCTTTAGCTGCCCCACACCTTCGGTGATGAGGGTGTCGCCGACGGACAAGCCCTGCTCTACAACGAAGTGGTTGCCGTCGTTCAGGCGGTCCACGGTCAGGTAGGCGGCTTCGGCCTTTCCGTTTTTAAGGCGGTAGGCGATAATCTTGTCCTGTAGTTCCACGGTGGCGGTCATGGGAATCAGGATGGCATCCGTATCCAGCACTTGCAGGATGACGTTGCCGATGGTTCCGCTCAACAGGTGTCTGTTGACGTTGGGAAACAGGGCCTTTATCTGTACGGCACCGGTCGTGGAATTGACTATTCCGCTGATGGTCTCTATTTTCCCTTGTTTCCCATAGACGGAACCATTGTTAAGTTGGAGGCTAATCGGAGGCATTTCGCTTATGATTCTGTCAATAGAACCATATCTGGCCTCGAACTGCCTAAGTTTGTTTTCCGAAATGGAGAAATAGGCATACATCTCCGAATTGTCCGACACTACTGTAAATGGCTGTTCGATGGTGGGACCAACGAGTGCGCCGATGCGGTAAGGCAGCGTGCCTATAACCCCGTTGCTCGGACTCTTGATTTCGGTGTATGACAAATCGTTCCGGGCATTTGCTTCCTGAGCTTTTGCTTGTTCCAGCTCTGCCTGTGCCACGGCTAATTGGTTTCGGGCAACAGACAGTTCGTAATCGGATATGACTTTTTCATCGAACAGCGACTGTTTGCCGTTCAGCTCGATACGCGCTGTTTCCACTTTTGCCTGTGCCGCGCTGACATTGGCGATTGCGATGCGTAGCGCAGCCTGATAGGGCGTTTGGTCTATGACAGCCAGCACTTGCCCTGTCGCTACTTGCTCTCCCTCTTTCACGCACAGGCGGATGATGCGACCCGATACTTGAGGTATGATGTCCACATCCTGTCGTCCGCGAATCGAAGCGGAATAGGTTTCTTCCAATTCAATGGGTTGGGAAGAAACCACCATGACGGGCAATGCCTGTCCCGTTTCCTCTCCTTGCTGTTCCTGTTTGCAGGCTGCCAATGAAGCAGCTAGCAGGGTTGTTGCCGTGATGCCGGCAATCCATGTTCGTCTATTCATCATCTTTGTCTGTTACTTTTCCATTCTTTATTTAGTACCGCATAGATGCAGGTGTCCTCATAGCGTGGTGTGCCGTCGGGATGACATACAAACGAAATAAATTCCTTCATACATCCTTCATGTCTCATTCCGAGACGTTCACACAATCTTTTTGACCGCCGATTATCGTCTTCTACAAATCCATAGATACGCCGTGCGCTGATGTTATGGAAAAGATAATCCAGCAGTCCTGTTGCCGCTTCGTATGCCAATCCCTTGCCTTCAAAGCGTTGGTTGAAATGCCAGCCTACACTAAATGTGTCGGTATATTCGCGCAAGGCGAAAACATCACCGATAATGGAATCGTCTTCCTTCAGACACACGGCATAGCGTAGCATATCCTTAGGCGAATTGGATATATAAGCCAGTGCCGATTCTTCGGAGCACAGGCGGTCGCCGACAAAACAATTGACACGCGGATGGGAAAGGTATTCCAATAAACCTGCGGCATCCTTCTTCTGGAAGTCTCTGATGATGAGATGTTCTGTTTCAATAATCATATTATCACAAATTTTGGGTGCAAAGATATTTTGTGCCCATTGTGCTGACAATCGGCATACCATCGAAACGGAGAAAACTACTTCCGAAACGACGAAAGCGGCTTCCGAAATATTGGCTAACGTAGGTCCTAATAAATCATAGTTGTGTATCTCTAAGAGAAATTACCGTTCGTTTCGATACTCATTTTATCCATTTCAAATACGGTTTTATCTGTTTCAGCCTATCTTATCCAGTCAAATGAGGAGTAAAGTATTATCTTTGTGGAATATGAAGTAACTTTGCATGAGGTATGGATAAAGGGAAAAAGATTAACTGGAAGAACGGTCTTCTGCTCTCGGCCGTCTCCTATCTATTATATATCATCATTTGGTTGGTTCTTGATTACGAGACCGCCCGTCAGTTGCCGGAAATGGCACTGATAGATTATATGGTGGATTTCCTGCTGTGTATGCTTTTCACATACACCTCACTGGGATTCCGTTATATCGTGTTCAATGTGTTCCCGTTCAAAGCCTCTTATGTCAGGGTCATCGTATATGCCTCGTGCCTGCTGATGCTCAACAATCTGGTGGCTTTCGGTATGATCTCACTTTTTAATTTTCTTTGGAGCGGAACAGGGAATAGTGTTCTTGACGAACTTCTCAACATGAAAGGCGCATATACTTTTGCCATGATAGCCACCTTCCTGTCAAGTGTCTATGCCAATACTTTCTACTTGCAATCCTACATCAAGGCACGCGACGAGAAGCAGGCGCTTGAAATGGCACTGATGAAGGAAAAGGAAATCGCCTTGCAGTCACAACTCAACTCCCTGAAACTGCAAATCAACCCGCATTTCATGTTCAACAACTTCAACAACCTGCTGGAGCTGATTGAGGAAGATGCGGGGCTTGCCGGGAAGTTCCTGAACAACCTGTCGAAAGTGTACCGGTACATTATTGTAAATTTAGACCGGGACCTGATACCCGTTGCAGACGAAATAAGGTTTCTGGATTCGTACCTGTTTCTGATGAAAGTACGTCACGGCGGAGGTGTCATTGCGAAAATCAGTCCGGAGGTCAAGGAATGTAAGGGATTTCTGCCTCCTGCCGTGTTGCAGCTTCTTGTGGAGAACGCAATAAAGCACAACGGCTTCTCAATGGAGCATCCGCTGTTTATTTCTATTACATCATCGGAGAACTACATTACTGTGCATAATCTTAAATCTCCTTTGCTGTCGCGAATGGAATCAACGGGTTTGGGACATAAAAATATCATGGAGCGGTACGCCTTGCTCTGTGACAAAAAGGTTAAGATAGAGAATACCGAAAACTTCTATTCGGTGAGTTTACCTATCATTAAAAACATCATGACACATGAAGATACTGGTTCTTGAAGACGAGCAGCGTAACGCCATGCGCCTCATAAGACTGCTGAACGGTATTGACACAACGTTCACAATCGAAGGTCCACTGGCAAGCATAAAAGAGACGGTCGAGTTTTTCCAATCAGGCAAGGCGGCAGACCTTATCCTTGCGGATATCCGCCTTACCGACGGCCTGAGTTTCGAGGCTCTGAAATACGCCCCGGCAACCGTCCCCATCATATTCACCACCGCATACGATGAATATGCGGTACAGGCTTTCAAGTTCAATAGTTTCGACTATCTCCTGAAGCCAGTGGATGCCGATGAGCTTGAAGCAGCCATAGACAAAGCCATCAAAACAGGCAGGAATTATGCCGACGAGAACCTCCGGCAGCTTTTCGATGCCTTACAGAAGAACCAATTCCGCTATCGGGAACGCTTCCTATTGCCCTATCGTGACGGCTATAAGACAGTTCGTGTCTCAGACATCAACCACATTGAATTGGAGAATAAAACCGTTTACCTCCGCCTCAATAACGGAACTTCCGAAGCCGTCAATGTGTCAATGGACGAACTTGGACAGCAACTCAACCCGGACTGTTTTTTCCGTGCCAACCGCCAGTACATCATCAACGTGGAACACGTATTGTTTCTTGGCAATTATTTCGGCGGCAAACTTATTGTCCGCTTGAAGGGGTATCCTGACACAAGAATCACAGTCAGTAAGGAGAAGGCTCAACGGCTGAAAGAGTGGATAGACAGGTGAGGCCTAAAGTGTCTTCTTCGAATTTATTCCTTCTGTTGTTCCCATTTGGCATACATTTCCCTTGAAAGTTCTACTATCTCCCGGCTCAGTTTCACAAGGTCGATGGTACGCTTCTCCAATCGGTATAGCAATGCCATCGCCTTCTTCTCCGAAAAGTGGCAGCGTAATTCTTTCACGACTTGGTTATAGTTCGTGCCGATGGCACGGAACTGGGCATGGAAGTCGGACAGCTTGGTGCAGTATTCCAACATTGCCTTGTCCACCTTTAGCACCTTGAATTTCTGACCGAAGAAATGCGCTTTGAGGAAGACGGCTTTTGCGTACACCTGTGATTCCTCATACATCGTGAGGAACTTGTTCCATTCCACATCGTCGAAGCGCACCATCACGCAGTGCGTCTTCGGATTCAATTTGGGATTTCTCCCGTACTTACTGGTCTTTTTCATTGTCTTGTCCTTTCTATTTAATGGTTCATACATGGTCTAATCTCTGATTAAAAAACTTGGAAATTATCCGACTGCGGAGGATAATTCTGCCCACGGCAGTGCAAGGATTTTCAGTTACCGGAATCAACCGGAGTAACTGAAAATATATCTTGCTGTGTCTTTGAGGACACAAGAATCCTCCGCCTGTCGGATTGGTTTGTGAGTATAATAACTCATTTGGAATATCAGTCAAGCTGATGGAGTGTATCCACCGGTTTTACCGTAATCCGCTCAGAGTTTGCGCCACTGCTCGATATCCTCCTTGTAGGTTTCAAGGTGCAGGCGGGCGAGGTTCTCGATAAGTCCCGACGCACTCATGCCACGCCCGCCGAGACGGCGGACAATCCCGTCCAGTCGGTCACGCACTTCACCGCTGACGAACACGGGTTTGCGGTCGGTTATCTTAGGAACTTGCAGGTAAGCGGTACGGTACTCGTCCAGCGACAGCCTGCGTTGTTTGCTGCTGATACGCTTCTGCGGCACTGCAATATCTTCAGGTGTTTCGCCTGACGGTTCATCCGCCGTAGCTGTTTCCGCTTTTTTCGTGACGGTCTTGCCGGGTTGTGCCAGCTGTCCCGAATCCAGACCGATGTTCCTGTAGAAGTCGTCCATAGACTTCTCACTACGGGATTCCCTGCGTCCCATTCTTTCCACGATTTCACGAGCCTGCTGCTCACTGATACTTGGTTCTCTTTTCATTGTCATAAAACAGATTGATTAAGTTATTACTGTGGTCTTGGTCTGTACCTCGACCGATTATCGCAAGTAAAGTAAGATACTTTAGTGCAGTCAGTCAATCGTTTGGAGCCGATCAGGCAATTTTGTGCGATTTTGCTTTATGGTGACAGAAACATCAGTGAGGACTTCACAGATTTGCTGGACGTGAATAGCCGGAAGAACAAAGGTGCAATTACAGTCAAGTTTGAATTAAGCCCTTGTTTTCAATCTTGACACATTCCTGATTTCCGGAATTAAGAATATACACCAAATCTGTGCCAACCTCTACCAACCTGTGCCACATGCTTCCACTTCCGGGAAATCCATTGCCGGATAACAGATTATGTATTCCTTTGCGGCAAAAGAAGGAATACATAACGAAAAGAAAGAAAGTATGGAAATTCCGGTCATAGGCTTACTCGCAGATAACCGACTGACGGCATACCGGACAATGATTACCGTATCGGCGCAACACGCTTCCACTTTTTGGAAATCCATTGCAAGGCAGTAGATTATATATTCCTTTGTGGCAAAAGAAATAGTAACAATAAAAGTATGTATATGGAAATCGTATCAATTGAAAAAAAGACCTTTGAGGCAATGGTCGCCAAGTTCGACCGTTTCGTCAGTCGCATGGATGCCATCTGTCGGCGGCACGGAGAGAAGAAGATGAGCGAGTGGATGGACAATCAGGACGTGTGCCGGATACTCAACATCAGCCCACGCACGTTGCAGACCCTTCGGGACAACGGGACGCTGGCTTACTCGCAGATAAACCACAAGACCTACTACCGTCCCGATGACGTACAGCGCATTGTTTCTGTTGTGGAGGACAGGCGCAAGGAAGCAAAGTTCAAGGGCAGGACGATTTAATCACCTGCATATAGTAAACAAAGTAATTACACTAAATCCAAAGTAACATGAATGAATTGATTAACAAGGACAACGAGTGGATAATCCACTTCATGGGCAGTCTCGACCGTCTGCTTGACAGCTTCGAGCATCTGACCGCCAATTACCGCCCGACACTGAACGGTGAACGTTTCTTCACCGACAAGGAAGTGTCGGCCCGGCTGAAAGTAAGCCGCCGAACACTTCAGGACTACCGGAACGAAGGGCGCATAGCCTATATCCAGTTAGGCGGCAAAATCCTCTACCGTGAATCGGACATCGAAAGGATGCTTGCTGACGGCTACCGCTCTGCTTACCGACAGACGGCAACCTGATTTTCTTGAAGGAGCGCAGTTTGCCGTCTGCCCTATGGTTGCGGAGCAATGAACTTCTAACAAAAAGAAAAAAGGAACGGCTTACATATGAAGCACCAATATCCTGCTTCGTCTGTAAGCCGTTCCTCTTTTCTATCTTCTGATTTCCCGCCAGTCACTTGTTTCCGTTGCCGGATGCTTTTCAAGCGTATGGTAGGCAGTGGCAAGGTTTTCGGGCTGAATACGCTCCGCAGGAGGAAGATTCTGTTCGAAACGGCTCTGCCCCCGACCTTGCCGCTGCCATCAAGCCATACGCTACCTTTGCATCCGTGCATCGGGAACGAGTGGCTGACGGAATGAACCTCAACTATACCATCGGTTATTACCTCTGACGCTGGCAACAAACAGTGTAATCGGTGTAGCTTTCTTAATGGTGCTAATTTCATTTATTATAAACCGTCTGAACAAGACACTCTCTTTACTGCATATCCTGAATGCAACGGCTATAATCACTTCAATGTTATAGACATCGTAACTGATGCCATCCGGTTGCCTGAGATACTTCATTGTATCAAGTTCATTCAGTTCCTTGTTCTTGTAGATGGAACGGATAGCCTTGCGGACGT
>CANQSF010000057.1 GCA_947626345.1 uncultured Oscillospiraceae bacterium
ACCGACTGCATCCGGTCCGCGGTGACGGGGCCCTCGGTCTCCACCCGGTTGCGGTAGTAGTCCTGATAGCCCAGCATATTCACCGGGTACACGTTCACGATGCTGCCGGACCGGTGCTTCAGAAAGTAGAAGCCACCGCCGCCGGCCGCGCCCAGCACCAGCGCGCAGATGAGCACGATGGTGACGATCCGCTTTCCCTTGTGTCCCAGTCCGGGCCTGCCGTCATGCTTACCAGGCATCGCCCACACCTCCTTCTCCCTCCGGCTGCAGCACGCCGTCCAGGATCCGGCGCAGCCGCTTGGCCCGGGCGCCCACGCCCGGCTCATGGGTGATGAGCACGATGGTGGTCCCCCGGGCGTTCAGCTCGTCGAACAGGTCCATCACCTGGTGGCCGCTGGTGCTGTCCAGCGCGCCGGTGGGCTCGTCGGCCAGCAGCAGCTTGGGCTCGTTGATCATGGCCCGGGCGATGGCCACCCGCTGCTGCTGGCCGCCGGACAGCTGGTTGGGCATGAAGTCCATCCGATCGGCCAGCCCCACCATCTTCAGCGCCTCCTCCGCCCGCTGGCGGCGCTCCCGCTTGCCTCTCCCGGCGTACAGCAGGGGCAGGGCCACGTTGTCCCGGGCGTTCAGCTTGGGCAGCAGATAGAAGCTCTGGAACACGAATCCCAGGGTGGTGTTGCGGATATCCGCCAGGCGGTTGTCCGACGCCTGGGCCACGTTCTCCCCGTTGAGGATGTACTCGCCGCTGGTGGGCACATCCAAGCACCCGATCAGGTTCATCAGCGTGGTCTTGCCGGAACCGGACGGGCCCATGATGGCAAGGTAATCCCCCTCGTCGATGGTGAGATCCACGTTCTTGAGGATCTTCACCACTTCCTTGCCCTGGGGATAGTCCTTGCATATGTCCTTCATCTCAAGAAGCATGGCCGCCTCCTTATCCCACGACCCGGGGCGCGTCCACGGCCTCGGGGTCCTCCATCTCGGCGGTGGGATCATACTTCTCGGTGGCCTGGCCCTCGGTCATGCCCTCCTGGGGGAAGGCGATATAGTCGGTCAGCTCCAGGCCCTCCGCGATCTCGCAGGTGCCCATCATGTCGTCCTGCACCCCCAGGGTCACGGCGCGCTTTTCCAGCTTGTCGTTCTTCCCGGCGGCCCAGACGAAGGCGCTGCCGTCCTCCTCGTACTGGATGTAGTACATGGGCAGCATGGGCCCGGCGGGGGCCTCGTCCCCCTCGCCCTTGTCCGGCTCGATGTACACATGCTGGCCCAGCATGAGCCCCTCGGTGTCGTCCAGCTCGATGTAGAACGGATACTTGCTGGCGGTGGTCATGCCGTCGTCGGAGGAGCTGCTCCCGGTGCTGATCATCACCATGCTGCCGTCGTTGTTGTTCTGCACCGGGTTCTCCCAGTCGATCAGGGACAGGGTCCCGGTCCAGGTCTGTTCCTTGTCCAGCCGGGAGCGGATCGTCATGGCCATGCCCTCGGCGAGGGCGGAGGCGTTCATCTCGCTGATGACGCCCTGGATGCGCAGGCGGGTCACGTCGGTGATGGTGATGTAATCCACGCCGCTGCTGGCGCCGCCCTGGTCGCCGTAAACATCATAAGAGGAATTGCCGCCGGTCTCGTCCACGCTCATCACCCGCCCGGCGATGGGGGCGTATACCTCCGCGTTCTCCAGGGCCGCCTCCTTGGTGGCGATGTCCCGCTCCTGGAGGGTAATGTTGTACTGGGCCTCCCGGATCTCCACGTTCTTGGAGTCGATCTGCAGGGTATAGCGCAGCTTATCGGAGTCGTTGGCCTTGTTCCGCTCCTTCTCCAGCTCGGCGATGGAGTCCTGGGCGGCGGCGATGGTGTTCTCCAGCTTCTCCTTTTCCAGATAGGCCTTGTCCAGGTCCAGCTGCATGGCCTCGGTGTCGTAGGCAAACAGCAGGTCCCCGGCCTTCACCAGGTCCCCCTCCTCCACGTAGGTCTCCAGGATCGTCTTGTCCTGATCCCGCTTCACCTGGGCGGTCTCGCCGGCCGCCACCACACCGGCGTACCGGTCGGCCAGGCCCACGGAGCCCCCGTTCACGATGGCGCTGACCTGCTCCACCGTCACCGCCTCGCCGGAGGCGGAAGAGCCGGAGCAGCCCGCCAGCATCCCCAAAAGCAGCGCCGCCGCCAGCAGCGCTGTGACCGTCTTTCTCATAGCGTCCTCCTTATAGATGGTATTCCGCGGCCGCCCCGAAGACGCGGACGGCCTGCGCTTATGATAGTACGATTCCGAATGAAAGTAAATAGAAGAATTCTTAAGATTGCATTAATGTAAGCCCGCCCTGGCCGGGCCGGCAGTATGACGCGCGCCAGGCGGAAAAGTTCCCGGGCCCGGTCTCATTTGACAACGGTCCCTTCCTGCGCTATACTGGCCGGAAAGCGGCGCAGAAGCGCCGGAAAAGAGGTCCCCTCCCTTGAAGCTCCGCTCCCTGAAAAACTCCCTGCTCCTGCTGCTCACCGCCCTCATCTGGGGGACGGCCTTCGTGGCCCAGAAGGACGGCATGGCCTACGTGGGCCCGTTCACCTTCAACTGCATCCGCTCCTTCATCGGCGCGCTCACGCTGCTGGCGGCGCTGCCCCTGCTGGACCGGGTCCGCAGCCGGGAGCACACCTTTGAAAAAGGCAGCCGCCGGGACATCCTCCTGGGCGGCGCGCTCTGCGGCGTGGTGCTGTTCGCGGCCTCCAGCCTGCAGCAGTACGGCATCGCCCTGCAGGACGCGGCCACCAACGTGGGCAAGGCGGGGTTCATCACCGCCTGCTACTGCGCGCTGGTGCCGGTGGCGGGCCTGTTCATCGGCAAGAGGTCGCCGCTTCTGGTGTGGGTCGGCGCGGCGGTGGCCGTGGCGGGCTTTTTCTTCCTGTGCCTGATGGACGGCGTCATGGCCGGACAGGGCCTGGGCCTGGGGATGAGCGATCTGCTGCTGATGCTGTGCGCCGTGGGCTTCACCGCCCATATCCTGGTCATCGACCGGTTCTCCCCTCTGGCCGACGGGGTGCGCATCAGCTGCGTGCAGTTTTTCGTCTGCGGCCTGCTGGGCCTGCCCTGCATGTTCCTCTTCGAGGCCCCCGTTTTGGCCGACATCCTGGACTGCGCCATACCCATCCTTTACGGCGGCGTGATGAGCAGCGGCGTGGCCTACACGCTGCAGATCGTGGCCCAGAAGGGGGTGCACCCGGCGGTGGCCAGTCTGCTGCTCAGCCTGGAGAGCGTGTTCTCCGTGCTGGCGGGATATGCGCTGCACCCGGAGGCGGGACTGACCCGGTGGGAGCTTCTGGGCTGCGCGCTGGTGTTCGCGGCAGTGCTGCTGGTGCAGCTGGCCCCCCAGAGCCCCGGCCGGCCAGAAAAAGAATAAAACATCCGCCCGGACAGCCAAGTCCGGGCGGGTTATTTCTCTCTGGCCGAGCCGGTCAGTCGGTATAGACGTAGTCGGAGGCGGTGATGGTGGGCAGGCTCACCTGGTTATCGCCGGTGCCGTAGGTGCCGTTGTAGCTCCAGACCACGTTCATGGTCCCGGAGGTGCCGGTGGCCACGTCCATGGTGGTGGAGAACAGGGTGCTGGAGGAGATGGAGCCGTTGTTGCTCACGTCGATGCTGTTGCCCATCAGGGACTTGGCGTAGCCGCTGAAGCTGATGGAGACGGGCTGGCTCATCACCTGCAGGCTGTAGGAGTTGACCGTGCCGTTGATGGTCAGGCGGGTGGTGCCGTTGCCCATGTCCGTGGCCGTCCAGCTGACGGCCATGTTCACGCCGGTGCCGGTGTCGGAGCTGAAGGAGTTGGAGGCGGTCACCGTTCCCGCGGGAGGCGCCTGGGTGGGAGCCTGGGTAGGCGCGGGGGCCTGGGTGGGCGCGGGTGCCTGGGTGGACGAGGCGTTATTGTTCGTGCCGGAGCTGTTCACCGGGGCCGCAGGCGCGGGCGGGCTGGTATAGCCGGGCGCGGCCGAGGGCACGGAGGGAGGCGCGGTGGGCTCGGTCGTGGTCTCCGCCGCGGGCTCGGTGGCCGTGGGGGTCTCCGTAGGCGCCGGGTCGCCGGAGTCGCTGGAGCACTTGGTCATGAGGACCACCTCCAGGCCGATCACCAGGGCCAGGACGAGCAGAAGGACCACGATGCGCTGTATTTTCATGCTGCTAGCCTCCAATCGCGCCGCTCGGGACAGTTTTCTTTATTATACGACTTTTTTCCTCCAAACGCAACTGTGTTCTCTCA
This sequence comes from uncultured Oscillospiraceae bacterium, assembly GCA_947626345.1. Taxonomy (GTDB): domain Bacteria; phylum Bacillota; class Clostridia; order Oscillospirales; family Oscillospiraceae; genus CAJOIG01. The sequence continues at coordinate 4,239 of CANQSF010000057.1, forward strand.
CCGCTCCGCCGCCAGCCGGAAATAGTCGTTCTCCACCGCCCGCCGGGCGTATATGTAGCTGTCGTATACCCGCCGGCACATCTGCGCGGCATAGCGCCGGGCCTCCGACCGGCTGGAAAAGGCCCCCTCCGCCGGGAAGAACCGCTCCTGGGCGGCGGCATAGTTGCCCCGGTCCGTGACCCAGTCGGAATAGGCGCTGCCGTACAGGATCACCAGCGGGTCCTGCTCGCCGGCGCCCGCCTCCCGGGGGGCGAACACGTCCCGCCCGGACAGCAGCCGGGAGTCATAGGCCGCCCCGAAGAGGTTGAGCAGCGTGGCCGCCGCGTCCAGCTCCGAGCAGGGCGCGCCCGCCTCCGCCCCGGCTATGCCGTCGGCCCATAGGAACAGGTGCCCCCGCAAAGGGTCCTCATGGCCCGCCGCCACGCAGATGGCCGTGTCCCCGGCCATGCCCCGGGCCTCCAGCGTCGCCAGGAGCGACTCCAGCACCGGCTCCGGGTCGGCGCTGTCCAGCGCGTAGTAGGCGAAAAACGGCTGCCGGTCGGCCAGCACCGTCAGATCCTCCGCCGGGTCGCCTGCCAGCCTCACGCTCTCGAAGCCCAGGGCGGCGTAAGCGCCCTCCAGCCCCCGCCGGCCCGCCCGGACCTGGCAGGTATAGCCCTCCCGGGACAGGCACTGGGCCAGCGCCTGCCGCATCTGCACGTCCGCGTGGCCGATCCAGACCATGGCCGGCTCGTCCTCCACCGCCGTGGGCACGGTCCCCGCCAGAAGGGCGAACTCCCGCCCGTCCATGCCCTGGTACCAGTCCGGGGCGAAGTACTCCCGGAACCGGGCCCCCTCCGACCACAGCCGCCGGGCCGCCGGGGCGTCGTCGCCCAGGGAGGGCACGGTCCACTCCTCCGCCAGGATCAGGATCAGGTTCTTTCCCGCCAGCCGGCCGGTATAGACGTTCTTCTCCGTGGGCGTGCGGCCCAGATAGTACCGGTCCAGGTCCCCGATGAGCGCGCTGCCCGCCGTCTGAGACGCGGCGGGCGCCGCCAGGTCCAGCACGTTATACCGCTCCGCATCCCAGACCCGCTGGGCGTCCTCCTCCCGGACCAGGGGCGACAGGGTGGCCCTGGCCCCCACCAGCGCGCACAGCACCGTCAGCGCCGCCGCCAGCAACGCCCGCCGCATATCCGCGCCCCCCTTCCGGCTCCGGCCGAGCCTTTTATAGAATGGCGCATCCGGTGCGTCGAAAGGGCACGAACGCCGTCGGGCGGCAAAAAAATGCCCGCCGGCGGCGGGGCGGGGAGGAATTGGGCGTTTCCGCTGTCATCACGGCCTTGGATATGCTATAATGACTGATATACTGCTCGCGCAGAGGGGGAACGATCCGATGGAGAGCCTTATCTTCAGTCTGAACGCCACCGTGCCCGTGTTCCTGTTGATGGTGCTGGGCGTGGTGTTCCGGAAGCTGGGCTGGTTCGACCGGGACCTGGCGAAAAAGATCAACAGCTTCGTGTTCCGCATCCTGCTGCCCATGCTGTTGTTCCAGCAGCTGGCGGAGGCAGATCTGTCCCAGCTGTGGGACGGCCGGTTCGTGCTGTTTTGCCTGTGCGCCTCCGCCGCCGCCGTGGCCGCCAGCTGGCTGCTGGGCCGGCTGTGGAGGGACCGGTCCGTGCGGGCGGAGTTCATCCAGGCCGCCTTCCGGGGCAACACCGCCCTGCTGGGGGTAGCGCTGCTGCAGAACATGTACGGCGACGCCCAGGCCGCGCCGCTGATGCTGCTGGGGTGCGTGCCGCTGTACAACGTGATGGCGGTGGTGGTGCTGAGCCTGCTCCGGGAGGGCGAGGGCGAGACGCCCACCGTGGGCAGGACCGTCCGGGACATCCTCACCAACCCCATCCTCATCGCCATCGTCCTGGGCCTGGCCTGGTCGGCCCTGGGCCTGACCATGCCCCCGATCATGGCCAAGACCGTGGACAATCTGGCGGGCATGGCCTCGCCCCTGGGGCTGATGTCCATCGGCGCCACCTTCGAGATGAAGCGGGTGCTGGGCCGCTCCGGCCCGGTGGCGGCCGCCGCGGGACTGAAGCTGGTGGGCTTTTGCGCGGTGCTGCTGCCCGTGGCGGTGCTGCTGGGCTTCCGGGGCCAGGAGCTGGCGGCCATCTGCATCATGCTGGGTTCCTCCACCGCCGTCAGCAGCTACGTCATGGCCGTGGCCATGGGCCACGAGGGGGTCATCACCTCCGGCGCCGTGATGCTCACCACCCTCCTCAGCGGCTTCACCCTCACCGGGTGGGTGTGGCTGATGCGGGCGCTGGGGTTGATATGAGCGGACCGGGCGCGAGACTGCGCTTGTTATCGGCACTCATTTGTGGTAATATTACGTTTTGTATGAATATTTGGTAACGAGGTTCATCTATGGCCGATCTGCGAAACGAGATACACCGCCGGCGTACCTTCGCCATCATCTCCCACCCGGACGCGGGCAAGACCACCCTGACGGAGAAGCTCCTCCTGTACGGAGGCGCCATCCAACTGGCCGGGGCCGTGAAGGGCAAGGCATCCGCCCGCCACGCGGTCAGCGACTGGATGGAGCTGGAGAAGCAGCGTGGCATCTCCATCACCTCCTCCGTCATGCAGTTTGAATACGAGGGCTTCTGCATCAACATCCTGGACACCCCCGGTCACCAGGACTTCTCCGAGGACACCTACCGCACCCTCATGGCCGCGGACAGCGCCGTGATGGTCATCGACGCGGCCAAGGGCATCGAGCCCCAGACCCGGAAGCTGTTCAAGGTCTGCGCCATGCGCCACATCCCCATCTTCACCTTCATCAACAAGCTGGACCGGGAGGCCCGCAGCCCCTA
>CANQSF010000058.1 GCA_947626345.1 uncultured Oscillospiraceae bacterium
GCCGGCAGCGGCCAGCAGGCCGCCGAGGACGTGCGCCACTGGCAGGGGGAGGATTACCGCTGCGTGGTGCTGGCGGGGGACGAGCGCCGGGCCAAGGCCCTGGCGGAGATCCTGACGGAAAAGGGCATCCGCCGGGTCCGGATGGCGCGGACGCTGGACGCGCTGCCCCAGAGCGGGGAGTGCGTGGTCACGGTGGGGAGCCTGTCCTCCGGGCTGGAATATCCCCAGATCAAGCTGGCGGTGCTGGCGGACACCCAGATCGCCAAAGGGAGCCTGCGTCCCGCCCGGCGCAGGCGCGCCCTGCCCGCCGGGGCACGGCTGGGGTCCTATGAGGACCTGTCCGTGGGGGACCTGGTGGTCCACGAGACCCACGGCATCGGACGCTTCGCCGGCATCTTCAAAATGCCGGTGGACGGGGTGGAAAAGGACTATATCAAGATCTGCTACGCCGGGACGGACAGCCTGTATGTGCCCGCCACGGCCTTGGATCTGGTGACCAAATACATCGGCGCCGGGGAGGACGCCCCGGTGAAGCTGTCCCGGCTGGGGGGCAGCGACTGGAACCGGGCCCGCAGCCGGGCCAAGGCCGCCGCCAAGCAGATGGCCGGCCAGCTCATCGGCCTGTATGCCGCCCGACAGAAGAGCCCGGGCCATGCCTTCGCCCCCGACTCTTCCTGGCAGCGGCAGTTCGAGGACGCCTTTGAGTACACCGAGACGGACGACCAGCTGCGGTGCGTGCAGGAGGTCAAGCGGGACATGGAAAAGCCGGTCCCCATGGACCGGCTGCTGTGCGGCGACGTGGGCTACGGCAAGACGGAGGTGGCCCTGCGGGCGGTGATGAAGTGCGTGCTGGACGGCATGCAGGCGGCCATCCTGGTGCCCACAACGGTGCTGGCCCAGCAGCACTATCAGACCGCTGTCAGCCGGTTCTTCGGCTTCCCGGTGAACATCGCCATCCTCTCCCGCTTCTCCACCCCCGCCCAGACCCGCCAGACCCTGGCCGCCCTGGCCGACGGCAGCTGCGACATCGTCATCGGCACCCACCGGCTGCTGCAGAAGGACGTCTCGTTCAAGCGCCTGGGGCTGCTGGTGGTGGACGAGGAGCAGCGCTTCGGCGTGGGCCACAAGGAGCACATCAAGGAGCTGACAAAGCAGGTGGATGTGCTCACCCTGTCCGCCACGCCCATCCCCCGGACGCTGAACATGGCCCTGTCCGGCATCCGGGACATGTCCACCCTGGAGGAGCCGCCCCGGGACCGGCTGCCGGTGCAGACCTACGTCATGGAGCACGACTGGGGCGTGGTGGCGGACGCCATCCGCCGGGAGGTGGCCCGGGGCGGGCAGGTATATTACCTGCACAACCGCATCGACAACATCGAGCGCACCGCCGCCCGGATACTGCAGCTTCTGCCGGACGTGACCATCGACGTGGCCCACGGGCGCATGAATGAAAATGAGCTGTCCGCCGTGATGGAGAAGGTCACCCAGGGCCAGACCCAGGTGCTGGTGTGCACCACCATCATCGAGACGGGCATCGACATCCCCAACGTGAACACCCTGATCATCGAAGACGCGGACAAGATGGGCCTGGCCCAGCTGCACCAGATCCGGGGCCGGGTGGGCCGCAGCGCCCGCCGGGCCAGCGCCTATCTCACCTACCGCCGGGACAAGGTGCTGACGGAGATCGCGGAAAAGCGCCTGGAGGCCATCCGGGAGTTCGCGGAGTTCAACTCGGGCTTCCGCATCGCCATGCGGGACCTGGAGATCCGGGGGGCGGGCAACCTGCTGGGCGCGGAGCAGTCCGGCCACATGATCGACGTGGGGTACGATATGTACCTGAAGCTGCTGGAGGAGGCCGTGCTGGAGGAAAAGGGCGAGCCGCTGCCGGTGCGGGCCGAGTGCGCGGCGGATCTGGCGGTGAACGCCAACATCCCGGAGAATTACGTGCGCAGCGCCGCCCAGCGGATGGACTTGTACCGGCGCATCGCCCTGATCCGCACCGAGGAGGAGGCGGACGACATCACCGATGAGATGTGCGACCGGTTCGGGGACCCGCCGTCCAGCGTCAACACCCTGATCCAGGTGGCTCTGCTGCGGGGCGAGGCCTCCGCCCAGGGCATCTCCGACATCTCCCAGAAGGGCGGGCTGGTCCGGTTCACCTTCGCCCAATTCGATTTCGCCCGCATCAGCGCCCTGTATGCCCAGCCGGACTGGAAGGGCCGGGTGAAGGTGGAGGCCGGCGGCAAGCCTGCCGTGGGCCTGCGCCTGGCCTCCCGCCGGCGCATATTGGAGGAGGCCCGCGCCTTCGTCCGGGACTACGCCGCTACACAAATTTGAAGCTTCCCTTGTGTGAGGGGAGACATTTCCATCGCCGCAAGGCGATACCGAATGGAGGCTCCCTTGTGTAAAGGGAGCTGTCGAGCGAAGCGAGACTGAGGGATTGTTTTGATAGAGTACTGCATTGAACGGACCCGTCCTAGGAGTCAATCCCCCAGGCAGCACCTTTGGTGCTGCCAGCCCCCTTTACACAAGGGGGCCTCCATATTGTGCGGCTGACGCCGCCTTCCCCCTTTACACAAAGGGGGCATTTAAATAGCAGAATCCTTTACGATCCGCCCTTCTGCCAAGCCAAACGAGATCGGGGGAGACGCTTTTTACGGAGCGCCTCCCCCGGTGCTTTCGTTTTGCGTGATGCGGCGCTCCTTTTTCCGCTGGGGGAGGGTGACCAGCCACAGCAGGCCAAAGCCGCCGTAGAGCATGACGTCGCTGCAGAGGGGGATATACCGGTCCGACCACAGCTTCAGCTGCCAGGGGGGCAGATCGAACAGCGCGCTGCATCCGAGCACGGCCAATCCCTCCAGCCACTGCAGCCACCGGCCCTTGCCCAGAGAGAAGGCCGGCAGGCCGTCCGGCACGGGATAGCCGAACACCGGCCGCAGCGCCTCATGGGCGCAGCGCAGCAGCATGGTCACCAGCATGAAGTCCGCCCCCACCCACACGGCAATGACCGCGGCCTCGATCCGGGGCACCAGATCCCACAGGGAGATGCCGCGGATCATCACGAAAAAGGGGTAGGTGAGGGTGCCGGCCAGCGCCGGGCCGAACACGCACACCACCGCCAGGCACACCGTCGCGCCCAGGCCCAGGACCAGAAGCGCCGCGCCCGCGGGCCACAGCTGGCCCTTGGGCGGCCGGGCGTACCCCTCCAGGAAGGAAAAGCACGCCGCCACCGCGCATACGGAGGCGAAGGGCAGCGCGCCAGGCACCGCCGCCAGCACGTCCCGGGCCCCGATGGGCCCTAAAAAGGCGGCGTCCATGTTGGGCAGGGACAGGGCCAGCACCAGTACCAGCGCACCCGTCAGCACCGCCCGCATGATCACCGCCGCCCTGGCCGCGGCCCGGAGGGCGCCCAGGCTCACGGCCAGGCACAGCCCGATGGTCACCAGCAGGAACAGGTCCTGACCGCTGCTGGGATAGATGGTGGATACCAGCCGCTCGGCGCCGCTGCGCAGGATGAAGCCGCCGTAGAACAAAAACCATGCCCCGTAAAGGCACAGCACGATCCGGCCGGCCACCGGGCCCAGCCACCGCAGCAGCAGCCCGCCCATGCCCTCGCCCGGGCGCATCCGCCGCCGGAAACTGGCCATGATGAGCCCCAGCGCCGTCAGCGGCACCAGCGCGGTCAGAGCGCCCATCCAGGCCGCCCGGCCGGCAAAGCCCACCGCCGTCTGGGGCAGCAGCCGCAGCAGCGGGCTCAAGAGCGACACCGTCACCGCCGCGGACAGCTGTTTGCGCGTAATGGTCTCGTTGTCCATAGCTCCTCTATTCTGCCAGGTCATAGTTGCGCTCCACCTGGCCGTCCACGGTCACGGTCACGTCCAGCTCCGGGAAGATGGTCTCCCAGGCGCCGCCCCAGGCGGCCATGTCCCCGGCGGAGGAGAGCACGGCCCGGCGGATGCCGAGGCAGTCGCAGCCCGCCTCCTGGGCCGCGGCGACCGCCCCGGCGATCCACGCCCCCACCGTCTCCGACAGGGCCCGGTCCAGCTCCTCCGGCGCGGGCGCTTCGCCGGACGTCTCCAAAAGGCCGGCCTGCACGGCGCAGCGCAGCCATACGCCCGCCGGCGAGCCGTCCGCTCCGTCGATACCCTCGATCCGGGCGGAGCATTCCAGCAGCTCCAGGGTGCAGCCGCCGACGGTGATCAGCAGGCCCGCCGGGTCGCCCACGATCAGCTCCGCGCCCAGGGACCGCTCCGGGTCCAGAAAGCCCGCCAGCCCGTCCCGGCCCAGCATGGCATAGCCTGAGGGCACCACCGCGTCGGTCCGGGACTGCTCGGTGAACACCTTCCCGTCGGTGGGGACGGTCTCCACCGCCAGGCAGAGGGCCCCGTCCCCCTCGGCCAGGGCGGCGGCCGCCTGCCGCAGGCTGTATATGGTCCAGCCCATGGAGCGGGCCTGCCGGTCCATGGAGGCCAGCCGCTGGGTGATGTCCGTGGCCTGGCCGGAGGCGTTCACCACCGCGTCCCGGGCCAGGCCCTTGACCACCAGCATGTCCGTGTCCATCCGCAGGGTGGGGCTCCGGTCCGCCCACTGGATCACGTTCGCCAGCTCCCGCTGGGCCGCCCCCTCCCCCAGCAGCAGATACTGCACGTGGGCGTAAAACAGCTGGTTCTCCGGGGAATAGTTCTGCAGCCGGGCGATGGCGTCCTCGATGCCCGTGGCGGGGGTGGACATGACCAGCGCCGGGGCGTCCTCCTCTCCCAGGCCGGAAGACACGCTCATCTCGACCCCGCCCTCCCAGCTGTCCAGCCCCATGGTCTGGATCAGCAGCAGCCGCTCCGCGTCGTGGCGGTCCGACTCCAGAGAGAACCGGCAGCCCCCCGTCAGAGCCAGCAGACATACATATAGTATTATTATGGAACGCTTCATTTTTTCTTCCTCACGTCCCCGCCGTTGAGGGCCGGGTCCCGATACAGGTCCCGCCAGGGGGGATGGCGGATGAATACACCGCTGGTGTCCCCCTGCCCGCCGCCGGCCAGCGGGCTCATATATGCCCGGCCGAAGCTCTCCAGGGAGCACAGATGCCACAGCAGCGCCACAGAGCCCATGATGATGCCGAACATCCCCGCCGCCGTGGCGGCCAGGACCAGGGCGAAGCGGCAGATGCGCAGCGCCGCGCCCATGTCCTGGCTGGGCATGGTGTAGCCGGCGATGCCCGCCAGGGCCACCACGATTACCGCGATGGGGCTGACCACCTTGGCCTCCACCGCCGACTGGCCCACGATCAGCGCGCCGATGATGCTGATGGTCTGGCCCACCGGGTTGGGCAGGCGCAGCCCCGCCTCCTGCAGCAGCTCAAAGGCCAGCAGCAGCCCCAGGATCTCCACCGCCGTGGAGAAGGGCACGGACTGCTTGGACTCGATGACGCTCATCAAAAGCTTCGTGGGCAGCATCTCCGGGTGATAGGTGGCCACCGCCACGTAAAAGGCCGGCAGCAGAAGCGTCAGGATCAGGCTCATCCACCGCAGAAAGCGGACCGCCGACGCGGCCAGAAAGTGCTGGGCCTCGTCCTCGCTGGTCCGGAGGAAGGCTTCGAAGCAGGCCGGCGCGGCGAAGGCCACCGGGATGCCGTCCACGATCACCGCCGTCCGCCCCTGCAGCAGCAGGGCCGCCAGCTTGTCCGGCCGCTCGGTGTGGATCAGCTGGGGGAAGGGCGAGCGGGGCATGTCGACCAGGCCGCTGTCCAGCACGTCCGGCATCACTGCCCCGTCCACCTCCAGCGCCTCCAGCCGGGACAGCATCTGCTCCGGCAGATCCGGCGCCGCCACCCCCTCCAGCCACATCACCGCCGCCATGGACCGGCTCTTGCGGCCCAGGGTGGTCTGGGCCAGCTTCAGCCTGGGGGTGTGCAGCCGGGAGCGGACCAGGGCCGTGTTCACCCGCAGCACCTCCACGAAGGCGTCCTTTCCCCCTTTGACGGACTTCTCCACCGTGGGCTCCTGCACGCTGCGGTGCTGACCGGTCTTGACCTGAAAGACGAAGGCGGTCCCGGCGAATACCAGCGCGCAGTGGCCGTAGGCGATGGCGTCCGCCAGCTCGTCCATCGTGCTCACCCGCTTCATGGAGGGACCGTATACCCCGCCGTTTTCGACGGCGTCCATCACCTCTTCCGGCTTTTTCAGACCGCCGAACCGGGTCGGATCGGACAGGGGCTTGAGGACCTGCTCGGCGGTGTCCGCGCCGGACACCAGCCCGTCCAGCCAGCAGGCGTACACCGCCGGGCCCGTCTCCCCCGCGCGGACAAGACGGCTCTCGTAGTCCTGGCAGCGCTCGAAGAGCTTTTCTGTGTTTTCCGGGGTGATGGGGACGGGATACTGCGGCGGGGACGCCGGATGAAAGTCTACATCTTGTGGATATTTTGCGTTGCGTTTCAACATACAGATAGTCTTTCCAAGGGATATTTTTTCATGTAAAAATTTTTTCAAAAATCAGAAAAAAAGTGTTGACAACGCCGTTTTCGGATGGTATATTAGCAAAGCGCCTCGCGGGGAGGCCCGCGCGGTGCGGTGTACCTTGTAAATTAAACAATGCAAA
>CANQSF010000059.1 GCA_947626345.1 uncultured Oscillospiraceae bacterium
AGGCTGCCCGCTCTTTCTATCCGCTCCCGCAGCCGCACCATCTCGTTCTGGTACATATAGGCCGTCACCACATACTTCGGCGCGGGAAGGATCCCCCGGACGATGGTCTCCCCCAGCGTCATTTCCGAGGCCACGCAATTGTCGAATAGTTCTTCCGACAGATCCCTGTTGTTGTCAAGATAGCGCACCGCCGTAGCGGTCAGACCCAGCATCGGCACTGTAGGATACATCGCGCGCAGCCTCTTGACCCCCAACGACCACTGCGCGGCGCCCGCCCGGTGGAACTCGTCGAGCACGATGATGTCCGGCTGGATCGCTTCCAGCTCCGGCTGGCTCAGGATCATCAGCTTGGCGTAGGTGAAAAACCGGATGTTCTTCGGCTCATAGCCCGAGGAGGCTTTCACGTTTTCAAGCTGGGTCTTGAAAATGTATTCACTGGGCGACAGCCAGCAGACGGTCTTGTCAGGGGCATCCTCGCACAGCTTGAAGGCAATGAAGCTCTTGCCGGTCCCCGTGGGATGGACGACGGCGGCAAGCCCCTTTTCCGCCAGCATCTTCCGAGCCGCAAGGTATGCCTTCTCGTTGTGTGGATACAATTCAATGCTCATCTGTGCCTCACAGCCCATCTGAAACAGCGGTGGATGATGGTTCGCACCAAGCATCTACCCGAGGGACCTTTCATCCTCATGCGTCTTTGCCGCCAGAAACTACATTATTGAGATAATGTAGAAAGAGACCGAACAGCCAGACTGCCGTCCGGTCACATAATTGAGATAATGTAGTGAAACTGCGATAAATCAACCGATTGTCAAGATGCCTAAAGTCATCTAATTCTACGCTTTGCGGGGTTAGATGTCAATTACATTTTGTTACTATTTTTTGGTAACTCGCCACTAACTCCATCCCAGACAATACACGCAGCCCAAAAAAGCCCTCAGTTTGTGGAAAAAACCGAGGGTGTGTTCCTTGCGCCCATCTCTCGGAGACATCGGGCCTTCTTTGTGTTTGGATACAGAGATCTGCTCTGGATCCTTTCTTTTTTTCACTACATTATCTCAATAATGTAGTTCTATGTGACCAATCCCAGCCGCTCCACGCACCGGCGGTGCTCGTCGCCGCTGGTCATGATATAGATCCGCGTGGTGTTGATACTGCTGTGGCCCAGGGCGTCTGCCAGCTTGGCGATGTCCTTTTTCATCTCATAGAACGTTCTGGCGAAGAGCTTACGCAGGTTGTGAGGGAACACCTTCTCGGGACTGACGCGGGCGCTGGCGCACAGCCGTTTCATGGACGCCCAGATGTTGCTCCGGTCGATGGGCTTTCCGCTCCGCGTCCGGAAGATCACCCCCGACGTGATGCCCCGCTCGGCCGCGAACCGCAGCAGATGCTTGCGCAGTCTACCCGGCATGTACACCGGGCGCGTCTTCTTCTTGCACGTGACGATCACGTCGTTCTCCCGCACGGCCTCCACTGTGAAGTACGCCAGCTCCGACACCCGGATGCCCGTGCCGCAGATCGTCTGGATGATCAGCCGCAACACCTCCCCCGCCGCGGCCAGGAGCCGCTCGTACTCCGCCCGCGTCAGCTCTTTTTCCCGTGCGCAGTAAAGCTGCCGCTGGGTCCGGATGGCCTTCACCCGGCACTCGTCCCAGCCCATGAAGTGCAGGAAGCTGTTGACGGACGAGAGCATGGAGTTGATGCTCCCCACGGCGTACCGCCCTCCTTCCACCAGCCGGGATTTGTACGCCATCACCAGATCCTTGGTCACGGGCTGTCCCTCGCAAAAGGCCAGGAACACGCCTGCGTCCCGTATGTACTTTTCGATCGTCACCGGGCTTTTTTCATCCTCCCGCAGATACCGCTCAAATCCCTCCAGCGCCCGCTTTCTGATGTGATGTTTTCTTGCCATTGCATGCGACCTCCCTGAAAAAGATTAAAGATAAATTATACAATCGCTTCATTTTTCAGGCAAATCAGCGGGTACGCTCACCACGTAACTGAAGGGCAGAACAAAACCGCATATGCAAAAAATGGGTCATTCCGGCACAAAGCCGGAATGACCCATTTGCTTGTCGGGGCAGCATCCCCGAACATCTGTAAAGGTTCCAACTGAACAGACGGATTTTCGCGAAAGTCGGGAAAATTCGGCCCGTGATGGCCAACATGCCGAAAGAAAAATAGCCAACTCGCCGAAAACCCCTTGTGTTCGACTTCTTCCTATGCTAAAATCGATGTGCAGTTCCTATGAAAGGAGCAGGCTGTATGGATTATCGGAAGAGAGTCGCGGACCAGATCCTCCTCACCAAAATGGAGGGCAAAGGCGCGGTCCTGATCGAGGGGCCCAAGTGGTGCGGGAAGACAACGACAGCGGAGCAGATCGCCGCCAGCGTTCTTTATATGGATGACCCGGAGACAAAGGACCAGAATATCGCCATGGCTGGCATCAATCCCAAGCGGCTCCTGGCGGGCGAGACGCCCCGGCTGATCGACGAATGGCAGCTGGCTCCAAAGCTGTGGGACGCCATACGGTTTGAAGTCGACCACCGCGGGGAGCTTGGCCAGTTCGTCCTGACCGGTTCAGCCGTTCCCCCGGAGACAAAGGAGATCACCCACTCCGGGACGGGCCGCTTCTCGTGGCTGACGATGCGGCCCATGAGCCTGTACGAGTCGGGGGAATCGACGGGTGAGGTCAGTCTCAAAGCGTTGTTTGACGGCGCGGAGACGGTGGATGGCGCGGCGCACCTGGACCTGGACCGTCTCGCGTTTTTGGTGTGCCGCGGCGGCTGGCCACAGGCTGTGGGGATGCGCGACGAGATCGCTCTGGAACAGGCGTTTGATTATTTGGAGGGCGTTGTCCGCTCCGACATCAACCGGGCCGATGGGAGCGCCAAAAACCCGGAATGGGTCAGACGGCTCATGCGTTCCTTGGCCAGGAACCAGGGAACGCAGATCGCCAATACGCAGATCGCGGCGGATATGGAGGCCAACGAGGGAACGTCTATCAGCGAGGATACCGTGGCGGCATATATCAATGCGCTGAAGCGCATCTTCGTTGTAGAGGATATGCCCGCGTGGAATCCGAACCTGCGATCCAGGACGGCCATCCGCACCTCAAGCACCCGTTATTTCACAGACCCTTCCATCGCCGTCGCCGCGCTGGGGGCGGGACCCAGTGATCTGGTGGGTGACTTGAAGACCTTTGGGCTGCTCTTTGAGACCTTGTGTGTACGTGACCTTCGTGTTTTTGCCGACGCGCTGAACGGCCAGGTGTATCATTACCGCGATAAGTCCGGACTGGAGTGCGATACGGTCATCCATCTGCGGAACGGAGCATACGGCCTGGTCGAGATAAAACTGGGGGGAGATAAGCTGATCGAGGAGGGCGCAAAGACTCTAAAGAGCTTTCGGGCCAAGATCGACACCTCCAAAATGCGCGAGCCATCCTTTCTGATGGTGCTGACCGGGGTGGGGGATTACGCTTATAAGAGAGAGGACGGCGTTTTTGTCGTTCCGATCGGCTGCCTGAAGAACTAACGAAAAAGACAAATGACACAGCAATACATCAAGCAGAAGCGGATATCGCTTGCAAAGACCTTTCTGCTGCTCAATGACATGTCTTTGGAAGAGATTGCGATTGCCCTCGGCTATGAGGACTACAACTATTTCTGTCGGGTCTTCAAGCAGGTGGAGAGTATGTCCCCTGCGCAATACCGGGAAAGCATATCGAACGACGCAAAGCACAAGCATCCTTAGCAGAAGCCGCCGTTGCTGTCAATGGTCGAGATGAACGGCTCTCTGAGCCGCCATTGACAGCCCCGCCCGCTTCCGCTCTCCCTGTATGTAAGAGGGGCGACAGCTATTTCCGCTGTCGCCCCTCTCATGGTATCTGTTCCTTGTCTCACACATCAGGATGCGTTATCCGCATTTAGGCACCTTGGACCCTTTCTGCCGCAAGGGGTTGGAGCCGTTAAACGAAGGGGGATAAGGGTGGTATATGGCACACCCCGAAAACCGCGTTTCATTGCGTGACATACTTCAAAACTTTTAAGCAATTCAAAACAGACAGCGGCTGGTGCATTTCGCACCAGCCGTTGTCTGCTCTGTCGATTCCAATTCCGTAAGGCAGTTCCAACTGTTCGCTCTATTGAGCCGCAAGCTTCATTCCTCGCCCGCCGGCTCGTGCCATTGCTTCAAAACCGCTTCGACCTGCGCGATCAGCTCTTCCTTGTTGGGGATCACATAGGTGTAGCGTGAAGCAAAGATATTGTTGAATATGGGCGATTTGTCGAAAATCAATGTATCTCAATGTAACCCCGTAAGCCTTGATATGTGTAGGTTCCGGCACTTTTTGGGAAGCATGTAAATCCACATAAGTCACCGCATTTTCATGCGGAATTGGTGTAAAATTGGTGTACGCCAATTAAACAATAAATAGAGACCTGATACAACTTTAAGCAGGAAGGGCGACTTCATTTTGAGGTCGCTCTTTTTTCATATCCATTTTGATTCGAGGAAAACACATGAAGTGCCTTATGAAGTATAAGTGGGTCAAGCTGCCCCGTGCGCTCGTCCCGGCGGGGAAGGGCGTTATGGGCGCCTGGGCCCGTCTGGCGGCCCGGGCGGCGTTCCGCAAAGGTGAGGCGTCATACTGCGGCCATATCAACGCTGTGACGCCAGGAACGTGGGCTGGAGGTGTCGTAGGTCTGAAGAGTATCCTTGGACTCCGCAGCAGGGAGAAAGCGCTCAGAACGCTTGCAGTGCTCTCAAATCTGGGGTTTCTGCGCTATGACCTGGACCGCCACACAAAGAAGCTGACCTATGAGATCAACGACTGGGTAGTGCAGTGCTCCGGCGCGGAATGCATGGACGGGCCGGTGTATGCTACCGACGGCTATGGATTTCTGTGTATCCCGCGGAGCATCACGGAGAGGCTGGTCAGGGCCTCTTATACATTTGAAGAAGCAGACGCATGGCTGGATCTATGGTGCCACACGGTATGGAACGATCCTCGCAATGTGTTTTCTTATATCGCGCCGGCGGTGCAGTATCGGTTCACCGGCGCTGTGATGTCTTTGGAGACCCTGGGGCAGCGCTGGGGCTGGGAGAAGACGAAGGTATGGAGATTTTTTCAGAAGCATGGGGATGTTTTTGCTCTGTACCGGCTTCCCGGTTCCTATGGCTGCCTCATTTTCAATAAGCAGTACCCGATGGGCACTGCGGGTCCTGTTCTGAAGGAAGAGGATATCGTGCAGCTGCTTCAGCGCTTCCGGGCTTATGTGGCGGGAGCAGGCTGCACCCGTAGCGGGCTCAATAGGATCATCCGACTTTACAGCCATGCTGTCGTAACCCAGATGGGTCTGGAAGAGCCGGCGGAACCTGTGAAAAACCGCGTTGCACTTTTGAGCCCTATATATCGCGCGTATATTTCTCTCTGTAGGAACTGTAAGAATTGCAGGAGTTACATATATGACTGCAGGGGTGTTGATATGGCTGCGGTCATTGATGGCGCTGAGATCCGGGGTCCCACCCTCCCTGTGGATCTCACGGATGCAAAGGAGCTGTTTTCGTATGGATAACGAAGTAAAGGACTATAAACAGCAGGAAGAGCAACTCAATGCCCGGGCGGATGCCTTTATCAAGCTTTTGACCAAACGGGGAATTCTGGAGGACGGCAGCATCACAGATACCCGCATCAGGGAGATGGAACGGGATAAGAAGCGGAGTTCCTACCACAACACGCTGGTACTCCTCCAGAACTATCGGAGGATAGCCTGGGTGGTGGAGTGTTTCCCTGACACTGTCGAAGCGGAATTGGACTGGCCGTTTGAAATGGCAGACCAGCTTCTTGACCACGTTGACGTTGAACAGTGCTTAGGGAACAAGAAGCTTGAAAACAGACTCAGGGCGGTCCAGCAGACACGGTTGATGCTGGATCGTGTGAACGAGGCTATGACGGTCCTTAAGAAAAAGCCTGACGATGGTGAAAAGCTGTATGACCTGATCTATCTTACCTACGTCTCGCCGGAGAAACTGACACATCCGGAGATACTTTACCGGTTGGATGTCTCCTCGCGGCAGTACTATCGTCTGCGGGAAAAGGCGGTGTCGGTGCTGTCCATAAGGCTGTGGTCGGCGCCGGCACGAGAAACGGAATGCTGGCTTGAAGTGTTGACGCTCATCGAAGGTATGAACAACAACTGATCCCAGCAAGATAACATGTGCAGTGGGAAATGGCGCGGTAGGGAAGATCCCTGCCGCGCTGTTTCTGTCATCGGGGTGCCAGCTACGACATTGAGGAGGCAAGAAATGTGTGATATACTGGAGCAGAAGGAGAGACTCTTATGAAGCGGATTATCATGCATGTGGATGTGAACAGCGCTTTTCTGTCCTGGGAGGCAGCCAGGCGGGTAGCCCAGGGGGAGGACGACCTGCGTCTCATCCCCTCCGCCATCGGTGGCAATAGGGAGAAAAGAACCGGTGTCATCTT
>CANQSF010000060.1 GCA_947626345.1 uncultured Oscillospiraceae bacterium
CAGTTCGGCCCGCTCTCCCAGGCGATGATCTTGGCCAGAAGGAAAAGGTCCTCATACCGAATTTCGCCGCCCAGAGCATTCTGGGCGGCGATACCGG
Source organism: uncultured Oscillospiraceae bacterium (assembly GCA_947626345.1). Taxonomy (GTDB): domain Bacteria; phylum Bacillota; class Clostridia; order Oscillospirales; family Oscillospiraceae; genus CAJOIG01. The sequence goes on from CANQSF010000060.1 coordinate 98, forward strand.
TATTCTCATCCCCTTCTGTGGCTGCCTGGATCATGACCTCCATCCAATCTGTCTGTACTGGGGCCGTCTGCGGCGTCTCGGCCGGAGGCTCTTCCTGCTCTGCGCCTCTTCCGATATAGAATGACGCAGAGCAGAAAAGCGCCAGGACAATGCCCAGTACAACAGACATCTTCAGTACTTTTTTGATCTTCCTTCCCCCTCTCGATGCCAATGCTATCTCCGAACGCAGAGATGCCCAAATATCAATCATCCATCTTCTCCTACCCCCTTTGACCGGGTAGGCCGTCAACGTGCGGCCGCGATATGGGTGATGGCGCCCCAGATCCGGTTGGAGTCGAAGTTGATCCCCAGAATGCGAACCGTCACCCGGGCGCCCCTGGGCGGCCGGCCACGTTTGGGATAGCTGCACAGGCAGTCGATGCCGCCGTCCAGCGCCACAAAGACGCCGGTGGTGTCCACCATACTGACCGTGCCCACATAGCAGTCGCCGATAGAGTACCGGCGCAGCGCCTTCTCATAGGGGTTCTCCCCCGCCTGCTTGACCGAAGCGGTGACACGGATGTTGTCCCGGTCGCTGCGGTCAATATCCAGGATCTTCACCAGGATCCGCTGGCCCGGCCTGTACTGGCTGGCAGCGTCCATCATCCTCTGGTAGCTCAGCTCCCTGAGGGGGATGTACGTCTCCAGACCGCACAGGTCGATGAAGACGCCTGCCCGGATGACGGACACGACCCGGGCCTCAGCGCACACACCGGAGTATAGCAGGTTGTTCCCGTCACGGTCCGTGCCGAAATAGTACTGACGCCGCTTGCTCCGCATCGCCTCCAGCCGGCTGGCCACAGCGATGCCGGCCTGCACGTCGATGCCCTTGACGATGTAGTCCACCTCAGCCCCCAGTCGTTTGGTGATGAGGTAGTGCATGATCTCAGACAGGCTCCGGCCGCGAAGGTCATCCGGCGGCAGCACTGCTTCCTCCGCCGGGATGATCACCTTGAAGTTGCCGTGATAGATGACTGCGAGAGAATTGGGCGGATTGTCCGTCGTGTTCTCCACGCCCTGGATGGTACCGGTCAGGATGCGGCCGGATTTCTGGGACTCCAACAGGTCGATGAGGTCATTCCTGGCCTTGTCCTCCTCGGTCTCCACAGACCGGCTCTCATCGATGGACACGATGTTCAGGTTGGACCTGGTCCTCCGCCTCCGGGGCTCTGAAGGCGCCGGTTCCGCAGCTTCTCCCTCAGACTGAGTCTCAACTGTGGCTGCCCTGCTGCGCCGGCGCCTGGGCCGGGCCGCTTCCTCCGTCTCAGTTTGGAGAATGGGCTCTGAAGGCTTGTCTAAGTGGGTTGCATCGGGCAGTTCTTCCTGCATATCGGGCGTTTCAGAATCAGTTTTAGGAATCGGGTCTGTATCCTTGCCGTATTGGGAAGGATTGTGGGTGTCTTCTTGCATTTCGTCCGTTTCAGAATCGGTTTGGGGGATATCCTGCAGGATATCCTGCGCACGGGGCTCTTCTGGGTCATTTTCAGAGTCGGTATAGGGAACGGCGGTATCCGGCTGATCCTGAATCGGGAATTCCCGCTCATCTTCAGATTCGGGCTGTTTTTCCAAGTCAGTCTGGACGACCGTCTGTTCTTCAGTGGTTGTCTTTTTCCTTGCGGGCATAATCTTTCCTCCTGTTCAAATCAAAAGTCATTTGGCGGCTGTCTGGTTTTTAGCAGCTTCTTATTCGGTGGTTTATTGTGTGGTGTTGCCTCCGCCTGAGAACCACCCTGAGACTGGACCTGCTCTTGAGACACGTCGTTTTCCTTCACGGTCCCCTGCTGGTCCTCTTTTGGCGCGGCTTGCCCCTGCGGCTTTTCCGCCGGTGGTTTCTCATCGGCATTGATGATGACAATCGGTTCCTCCGGCTCCTCCCGGTGGCCGTAGTCCAAGAGGGACGATGTCACGATCTTCTTCGCCATGGGATGCTTGGTGTAGTCCAGCTTCTTGAGCCGCAGCATGTTATAGCCGCGGATCATGCACAGGAGCTCGTCGTTGGGAAGCCTCAGGACCTCATCCGGCGTGAGCAGGCGCCGCCTTCCCTGCCCCTCCGATTGCCGGTACTGCGGTATCACCTGGGCCACCGCAATGGTGCGGCGCACGGTCATCGTGGAATCGACCCGCACGCTCATGTCTCCACTGCGCTCCGAACAGTACTTGGCCGTCACGTCGTCCGTGCAGCCGAGCATGAGTTGGATGTCGCAGTTGCCGATCAGTTCGCTCCAGAGATTGTTTGGGTACCGGTTCTGAAGCTGGCCAAGACTCTGGACTGCAAACATCACCCGGATATCCCGGGACCGGCATGTACTCAGCGTCCGGGCAAAGTCCGAACCGTCCTCTGCCCCGCCGATGCGGCCGATGTTGTTCATCTCATCCAGGAACAGATTGACAGGTATGTCGCATCGGCCCCCGGGACGTGTGTCCGCGTAGCGCGTCAGGCGGATGAAGAGGAATGAAAAAAAGAGCGATGACAGAAACGCCATGGTGGCGTCCTGATCGCTCAAGACCAAGAAGTATGCGCACTTCCTCTTCGCCGGTGCGGTGAGATCGATGTCGGAGCCGGATGTGATCCGTTGTACCGCTTTGTTCTGAAGCACCTGCAGCCGTGTGCCCAGACCCAGTATGATGCCGGACTTCACCGTATCGCTGGACTGGGAAAACAGGTTATAGGGCGCTCGTGCAGGGTGGTCACCTGTCAGCGAACGAAACTTGGATTCCAATGAGTGTTCTGTGCTGTTTGTGAGCATCTGGTATACTGCCGGCAGGTGCTTTTTCTCTGGGTCCAGCGTAGTTTCCCGGTCGATATATAAGATCAAGGCCTTCAGAAGGTTGCCCTCGCCGTTGTCCCAGAAGTGATCGCCCTTCCCGGAGCTGGTATTGCCTATGATGACGTTGGTGAGCACCTGGGCCATCAGCGTATCCCCGTGAAGGTCCGCCATGCAGTTCCATGAGTCGCTGTGCCCTGGATCCACCAAGTTATATACACGCACCTCATACCCATTCCGCCGGAACAGTTCCGCCGTGTCGGTATAGAGCTCGCCTTTGCTGTCGGTGATGACTGCGGACTCTCCCCTCTTGATGGTCTGGAAGAGCGCGTTGCGAACGATCGCCCGTGATTTCATGGTGCCGGAAGCTCCGAAGATTGCGATGTGCCGGTTCAGTCTGGTGTCCTTTGGCATACAGGCGGCCTTTCCGTCATACTCGCCCAGGATGGTGCCCTCGGCTCGCTTTGGATCCGCTATCTCCAGCACCTCATGGACCTCCCTGTCGGTCATCCAGGTCGCCGTGCCGTATATCCCGGTTTTGCTCCGGGCGAAGCCGCGGGGGTCGGCATCCTTTCCGCCAAAGCGGTCGTATGCCTTTATGTAGGCGAGGACAGCGGCAACGGCTCCGAGGAATATCGCCATGCCCTTTAGCCCGTCCACCGTAAAGGCTGAACGAAAACAGATGAGCGGATCAAAGCTTACGCCTTGGATGACTGCCTGGCCTCCAAGACCTCCTGCCGCTTGCCAGGCCGCATAGTTGCTGAGCAGCTGACCCAGAATGCCGCCCAGATATACCAGCGCTGCCAACACCAGAATGACTGCGGCGGCTATACCGATTTTTCTTCCATTCTCTTTCAAATAACACCTCCTTGTTCTCGTATCCCCAACGCATCTTCCAGCTCTTCCATATCAAGGATCCGTAACGCGACCCACCTTGGCAAATACTCCCGCAAAAACTTAAGTTGTTGTGGGAAGCACAGGACTACTGTGCGGGGACCATCTGAAAACTCTTTCGCCGCTTCTTTGAATCGGATGAGTCGGGCAAGATCGCCATCAAAAAAGGCCAGGTAATATACTCCGTCCACACAGGCGTCAAACTCAAAGCTGCCGCGATCATAAGACCGGGTCTCATCTTCAAAGGTAGCATTCAATATCTGTTCTCTCCAATTTGGGAGAAGGAGCGTTCGCAGCTGCTGAATCCCAAATTCAGTCTGAGGAATGAAATGCACATGCCGATATACTGAATCAAAACGCTCCTGCTTTTTCAGCTTTGCATCACCTTCCAGCAACCGGATGGCAACGTCATAATCACGGCCGAACATGACTGCATCATAGACCTGTTCCAACCTGGCATTTAACCTGGCGATATCCGTCATAGCCAGTCGTATTTTTTCCTCCGATTTACCGTTCCATTTCATGAGCATTTTCCGCAGGTTATAAACGGCTCGTGCCTCTCCCGGCGAAAACAGCATTCCCGTCGGCCGGGCGTATGCTGTTTTGTTTATTTCATAGTCCGCGATCTGCTTGATATCCTTGCTCCCATAATAGGACGGCTTATCGGGCACGACTTTCCGTATCCCCTCTTTCTGAAGCTCTGGCAGCATATATGGGCGGAACTCTATGCCTGCCCGGGCGCACATCGTAACCGCTTCCGCCTTTCTATGGTTTCGGTCTTTATGGACATCATCGCCGGAAAAGCGATGGTTGCGAAACTCCGCCAGGTACAACTCCAGCGCTTTAGGATGGATCCAGTTCAGTATAGGAAGGCCAGATTTATGGAATCGAATGGTCTTTCCGGCAGCTTTCCCCGATATGGTGATGAGTCGACATCTTGCCTCTTCACCTGTGATATCGTTTCTGAGCACTTGGATAGATTCAAGCGCATGAACATAGGCTTTCACCACACGCTCATTGCCGATCAGATGAAGAGCTGATGTGGGAAACTCACCTGTCACCCCAAGAATCGTGATGAGCCGATGCACATGACTGCCCGGGCGAATCACGATCATTTATCATCACCCCGTTTTTTTCTCTTTGCGCCCAGTTCATTCTTCTCGCTGGCGCAATTGCCCATCTGCCTGCGCGCCCAAAATGCCGGACTGGTTCGTTTTTTGGGCCGTGGCGGGCTCATGTAGTTTTCATGACCCGATTTTTGAGGTTTTTTACATGACCTCTTTTTGCTGGCAAAGGCACTTTTCAAAGATGTTCACCCCCTCAACCGGCATATTCTTTTCCGCCTCCAGCCAAGCGGGGAAGTCTTCCTTCGGGACGACATATACTTCGGTCCTATCTTCACTCCCGGCCGCGCTGCAGTAGTAGTGAGAGCAGACCTTCGGGCAGTCATCCGGCATGACATACAGTGCCACGATATCGGTGACCATGTTGATCTCGATATTGTCGTGATCCCTCCACTGCCTCTCCGGCCGGTCTCGGCTGTACAAATGACGATAGATCAGTACGCAGTCGGCGTACTTGACTGGCTGCTTTCCACGGAAGAAGCGGCGCATGGCAGGAAATAAAAACGACCGTATGTAGTCCGCTGAGCCGTGCTCTTTTCTGGGAAGCAGCGCCGGGATGCGAACGCAAAACCACCCTTCTCCGGTGAAGCCGATCTGCAC
>CANQSF010000061.1 GCA_947626345.1 uncultured Oscillospiraceae bacterium
GAGATCACGGCTGGCATAGAAAATGGCATTAAGGACCTGTGGCAGAGTGACCGCTACAAGCAGTACCTGCAGGTGATGAGCCGGTTCCACCGCTATTCCGTGAACAACACCATGCTCATCTATATGCAGAACCCCAATGCCTCCCTGGTGGCCGGGTACAAAAAGTGGGAAAAGAACTTTGGCCGTCATGTGATGCGGGGCGAAAAGGGCATCCAGATCATCGCGCCCACTCCGTTCAAGAAAAAGGTGGAGGAGGAAAAGCTGGACCCGGAAACCAAGGCCCCCATGCTAAACGAGGACGGCACGGTGATGATGGAGGAAAAGGAGATCACCGTCCCCATGTATCGGGTGGTCAGCGTGTTCGACGTGAGCCAGACGGACGGCAAGCCTCTGCCCCGGCTGGCCGCCGATCTGCGGGGCGATGTGCGCTATTACAGCGTGTTCATGGAGGCGCTGCGGCGCACTTCCCCGGTCCCCATGGATATTGCGGCCCTGCCTCCCAACATGGACGGCTATTTCAATGCCGAAGCGCAGGAGATCAAGCTGCGGGAGGGCATGAGCGAAACGCAGACCTTCTGCGCCGCCATCCATGAGATCACCCACGCCACCCTCCACGACTATGAGAAACAGCGCATGGCGGCCCAGGAGGAGGGCAAGGACCCGCCCAAGCCCAAGAGCCGCCAGACAGAGGAGATCGAGGCCGAGAGCGTGGCCTATACCGTAAGCCAGTATTACGGCATCGACACCAGCCCCAACAGCTTCGGGTATCTGGCCGGATGGAGCCAGGGCAAGGAACTGTCCGAGCTGCGGGACAGCCTGGAAACCATCAACATGACGGCGGGCAAGCTGATCCGTGACATCGACGGGCATTTCCTGGAGGTCTGCAAGGAGCGGGGCATTGACCTGTCCCCGGATATGCAGGAGGCGCTCTATCTTCTCAACGATTCCATGTATCTGCACATCCAGGCCAGCGAGGACGGGTACGACTACACGCTCTACGACCAGGAGAGCATGAAGCTCATAGACGGCGGCCAGTTTGACCGGGCGGCCATAGACCGGGCCAACAGCGCCGACCCTCTTGCCGAGGTCCGAAACGAGGTCTATAAGATGCTGGGCCTTGTGGACAGGATCAAGGTGGAGCCTGTGCCGCTGGACATGGTGGAGCAGCTTCAGGCGGCCCAGGACTTGCCCGTGACGGCCCCTGCCGTCGAGCAGCCCCAGGCTGAGACGCCCATGGAACAGCCGGAGCCCGAACAGGCGACCGGCGCGGTCGAACAGCCGGAGGCACCGGCGCAGCACCTGGACGAGTACCCCATGCCCAGCAAAGAACTGTCCATGGCCGATGTGGAACAGACCGACTATATGGACGGGGACATGATCCCCCTCCCCCCGGAGAAAGCGGTGGAATATCTGGCGGCTGACATGGCGGTTTACAGCATCGTGGGCGGCGAGGCCAGTATGTGCTTCACGGCTGGCGACATCATCAACGCCCCGGACGATGTGCTGTTCACTGTGGCCCGTGAGGATTGGGAGAACAGCAAGGACTTTGAAGCCCAGGTAAAGGACCGCATGGACCACCAGCCGGAGCGGGAGGCCGCGTTCCTGGCCCACCCCGGCGACAGCTTCGCCATCTACCAGGTCAAAGACGACAGCGCCCTCCGGGATTATTTCTATACCCCGCTGGACGACTTGCAGAAGGCCGGTCATACTGTGGATCGCGCCAACTATGATCTGGTCTATACCGGGGAGTTTCCCCAGGCGGCCACCGTCAACGATGCTCTGAACTATATGTGGGAAAAGTTCAATATGGAGAAGCCCGCGGACTTTCTGCACCCCTCCATGAGCGTCAGCGACATCGTTGCCATCAACCAGGGCGGCGAAGTATCATGTCATTACTGTGACAGCGTTGGATTCAAGGAGCTGGACGGCTTCCTGGGCGACAACCCCCTGAAGAACGCGGAGATGGCCGTGGAGGACGACTACGGCATGATAGACGGCATCATCAACAACGGCCCCAAGGACCAGCCCACCGTGGCAGAGCTGGAGGCCCAGGCCAAGGCGGGACAGAGTATTTCCCTCATGGACCTGGCCGACGCCATCCACCGGGAAAAGGCGCAGCAGGCCCCCAAGCGGCCCTCCGTTCTGGACAGGCTCAAAGCCGCCAAGGTCCAGTCCGCGCAGACACAGAATAATACCGCGCCCAAAAAGAGCGCAGAAAAGGAGATATGATTATGGAACAGACGATCACCTACGATGAGCAGCAGCTCATGGCCATCTACAACGGCGGCACACGGGAGGCCACCATCATGGCGCTGGAGGAGATGCGGCCCCACATGGAGGCGGAGGACGCCGACCTCCGGGCGCTCACCGATTCCGTGCTGGAAAAGCTCGCCAACATGACCGACGCGGAGTATGACGAGCTGGACCTGACCGTGGATTTCGACGGCGAGGACGGCGGGACGGATGCCGGATAAGCTGCAAAGCTACGCGGCGCTGGCCAAGGGCGCAGCCTCCATCCTGACCAGCAGTTATGAGCGGTGGACAGATTTCCTGTCCACCGCTTCCCGTCTATATAAGTACCCCTTTGTAGAACAGGCGATGATCTACGCCCAGCGCCCGGACGCCACCGCCTGCGCCAGCTATGACGTTTGGACGGATGCTCTGGACCGTCATGTGCGGCGAGGCACAAAGGGGATCGCGCTCATTGACACCCACGGCGACACGCCCCAGGTACGCTATGTATTCGACGTGGCCGACACCGGCGGCGGCCGACAGCCTTACATCTGGCAGTTTGAGCCGGAGCATGAGGCCGCTGTCCGGGATATGCTGGTGCAAAACTACAATGTGCCGGACCATGGCGTGATCCTGGAAGAACAGTTTGCCAGAGTTTCCATCAGGCTTGCCAAAGAATACTGGACGGACCACCAGCGGGACATCCTCGACATCGTTGACGGCAGTTTCCTGGAGGACTATGATGATTACAACGTAGGCGTGGCTTTTCGGAACGCCGTGGCCGCAAGCGTCACCTACTCACTGATGGACCGATGCGGATTGGAGACGGAGGGCTATTTCTCCCATGAGGATTTTCTGAGCATCTTCGACTTCAACACCGTGAGGACCATCACGGCCCTCGGCACAGCGGTGAGCCAGATCAGCAACCAGGTGCTGCGGCAGATAGAAGTCACCATCAAAAGATATGAGCGCGAAAGGAGCGAAGAACATGAACGAGCTGACCTACACCAAGAGAGGGGACTTTCTGATCCCCGACCTGACCCCGGAGCAGACGGACCGGCCCCTGGGCAAATACGGGAGGATGCGCCGGACGTATCTGGAGGAGAACAATCCGACGCTGCTGAACGTCCTGACGTTGGAGGGGACGCTTTACAAGCACCTTCTGGAGACGGAGGACGCGGCGAGGAGCCGTCTGGAGCAGATGATGCCGGAGCTGGCGAAAGCGGCGGGGGCGACGGAGGAACTGAAAGCCACGGATCAGATGCGCTGGGTGGGCCTGATGAACAACTGCAAAGCCCAGGCGGAGGAGATCATTCAAGCGGAGCTGATCTTCAGCTAAACGCTGACAGCCAGTTTTCCCTGTTCGCCCCGGAGCCGGTGCCGGAGCCGGATCCGAGGCCAGAGCTAGTACAACAGAATGAGAGGGAGCCGAGCGCGGAAGCGCCCGGTTCCTTCCCTTTTTCCCAGGACGATATTGATGCCGCGCTGCGGCACGGCAGCGGCTATGAAAACGGCAAACTGCGTATATATGCGCTGTACCAGCATGATCCCACCAAAAAAGATGCGGTCAAATTCCTGAAAAATGAGTACGGAACATACGGCCACTCTCATACCTTCCTGGATGGGTCCAGGGGCTTCGTCGATTACTCGTCCAAAGGCGCGGTTTTGCGTCATTCTGACCCTGCGTATGAGCAGAAGCTGACCTGGACCGCCATAGAGAAACGGCTGCGGGAGCTGGTATCTGGCGGACAGTATCTCACCGAGGCAGAAATGGCGCAGTACCGGGCGCTGGAACAGGAATACGCCGGTATTCCCGGCGGCGTCCCCATGCCGCACCCGAAATCCGCTTTTCCCTCCCCGGAGGAAGTGCAGAGCGGCGAAGCGGCAAAGCTGCCTCCCGTATCGGACGAATATGTTGCCGAGATCATCCGCTATGACGTGGGCCGGGGCAACACCTGGGCAGATCTGTTTGCACAGTTCCCATCTGTGCAGGACGAATCTGCCCGGACAGACCTTCTCCGCGCCCATTTTGGCGAAGTGTTCACCGGATTTTACGCGCAGGACCATACCATGATAGGCTTTCATGGCTCCGCGAGTGGCCTGGAGCTATGGCAGGGCGAATACCTCTCCGCTTATGCCCGTACCACACTCCCGTGGTCCGAAGTGGCACGGCTTGTTGACCGGGAGATCGCGGCAGACATCGACCGCGCCCAGCCGGAGGCCGCCCCCATGGAAGAAACGCCGCCACCGGCCCCGGCTATGGACACGCAGGAGGCAATAGACAATGCCATCCGTGACTGGAACGGAAGCATAGAGAGCAAACACGCTGTCGTGCGGTATATGGACAGCCACGCCCGCGAAAAGGGCACGGCTGCATGGCTGAGAAACGAGTACGGCGATGATCTCCCCGCTTTTCCTGTCACTTCGGATGCCGTTACCACGGATATACCCTGGCCCAAGGTCCAGCGGCGCATCGCCCAGCTCATAGCGGAGGACCGCTTCTACTCCGAGGCTGAAAAGGACCGCTTCGACGATATAGACCCTGTTGCCATCCGGGAGGAACTGGAACGGCGGCAGACACAAGGGACCAGCCCCTTCGTTGAAATGGTCATGGCCGACGTGGATCGCATAGCTGCCCGTGAGGAACAGGAAGCGGCAGAGCAGGCAGCGCCCATGGCGGAGCTATTGGAGGGAGCATTTGCCTATGGTGGGTATCATTTTGTCCCCGCAGGTGTTCTCGGTGAGGACTTTGATGCCAATGACACCATCCGGCATACCATTTCCCACAATGAGCTTGGTATGTCCACTTATGCCGACGCACAGCGCCCGTACACGCACGCGGACTTCTACGCGGCGGCCAACCACTCGTCTGCCGACGTGTTCCGCTGCGTGGAAAACGGCAAGCTCTATCTTCCCAGCACCAATGAGCTGTTTGAATTTACCGGCACATTCAAGCCGTATGCGGAGCTTGCCGCTCCTACGGAGACGCCTCCCGCGCCGGACCTGTCGGACAAGCCCATCACTCGGCAGGGCGATACTATCACCATCGGAAATGGCCCGACCACCCATGAGATCACCGCCACGGTGACGGATGATGAATGGGAGCAGATTCAAGCGGCGATCCCGGAACAGGACGCTCCTGCTTTCGACCCCCTCGCCCCGGCCTATCGCATAGGGACAAGGGTTTA
>CANQSF010000062.1 GCA_947626345.1 uncultured Oscillospiraceae bacterium
CAGTACAGCCCGGAGGCGCTGTACTGCGGCCTGAACGCCCTGTCCAACAACCTCATCATGGTGGACCGCAAGAAGCTCAAAAACCCCAACGGCCTTATCCTGGGCACACCGGGCAGCGGCAAGAGCTTTTCCGCCAAGCGGGAGATACTCAACGTATTTCTGGTGACGGACGACGACATCCTCATCTGCGACCCGGAGGGCGAGTATTTCCCCCTGGTCCAGCGGCTTCACGGTCAGGTGATCCGTATTTCTCCCACCAGCACCGACTATATCAACCCCATGGACATCAACCTGAACTATTCGGACGACGAGAACCCGCTGTCTTTGAAGTCCGACTTCATCCTGTCCCTGTGTGAGCTGATCGTGGGCGGCAAGGAGGGCTTGCAGCCCGTGGAGAAAACCATCATAGACCGCTGTGTCCGGCTGGTGTATCGGAAGTATCTCAACGACCCCCGCCCGGAGAATATGCCGATCCTGGAGGACCTTTACAACGCCCTGCGGGAACAGGAGGAATCCCAGGCCCAGCACTTGGCCACCGCTCTGGAGATATACGTCACCGGCTCCCTCAACGTGTTCAATCACAGGACCAATGTGGAGCTGGACAACCGTATCGTCTGCTACGACATCAAGGAGCTGGGCCAGCAGCTCAAAAAGATCGGTATGCTCATCGTCCAGGACCAGGTGTGGAACCGCGTCACCCTCAACCGGGAGGCCCACCGCTCCACCCGGTATTACATGGACGAGTTTCATCTGCTTCTGAAAGAGGAACAGACGGCGGCCTACTCCGTGGAGATTTGGAAGCGGTTTCGTAAGTGGGGCGGCATCCCCACGGGCATCACGCAGAACGTCAAGGACCTGCTTTCCAGCCGGGAGGTCGAGAACATCTTTGAGAACAGCGACTACATCTATATGCTCAACCAGGCCAGCGGGGACCGCTCTATCCTGGCGGCCAAGCTGAACATATCGCCCCACCAGCTCTCCTATGTGACCCAATCCGGCGAGGGCGAGGGGCTGCTGTTCTACGGCAATGTGATCCTACCCTTCATCGACCGCTTCCCCAAGGACACGGAGATGTACCGGGTGATGACCACCAAGCCTATGGAGATGGCGAGCTGATATGCAGGACAGGAAAAATCTGCACCGTCTCCAATTCACCGATGAGGAAAAGGGCGCTCCCCGGCTGAAGGAGCATACCCGGACCCAGGAGACAGCGCCTGGGGCGTCCGCCTCCGGTGCAGACAAGGGAATCAAACGTCCCAAGCGGCCCCAACAGGATATGGCAACGAGCGCGGAGAAAGCGGCTGAACAGCCTGTGTCCCAGGAACCGCCGAAAGCGGCCCCGCGTCCCGCACTTTCCCCGGAGAACAGGCAGCCAAAGGCCCACTTGCGCTTTGACGAGGGCAGGAAGCCCGCCGCCGCGCCCAAGCTGGCCCATGACCCCAAGCGGCCTGTCGTCACCGCCGCCCATCGGAAGATCGCGGAGGTGGAGGACGACAATGTGGGCGTGGAGAGCGCCCATGCCGCCGAGATCACCGCCGAGGATGGCGTTCATCGTGCCCGCGCCTCCTATCGCGTCCGCAGGACGCGCCTGAAAAATAGCTCCATCAGGGAGACAGGAAGCAAGAAAGGGACCGCGAAGCCCATACAGTCCGGCGTTCACAGTAATCCCATTTCCCGCCGTTTCCAGAAGCGGACCATCAAAAAGCAGTACGCCGCCGCGAGGCGCGGCGGCTCTGTTGCTGGCACCGCCGCATCTGTGGAACAGGCCGCACGGAGAACAGCAAGGGCGGGGACGAAAGCCTCCGCCTTTGTTTTCCGGCACAAACGGGGTTTGTTTGGTATCGCCATCGTATTCCTTATTTGTACGTTTTTTGCGAACGTCTTTTCGTCCTGTTCGGTGCTTGTGGAGGGGACGACCGGCGCTCTTGCGTCTACCTCCTACCCCTGTTCGGACGAGGACCTGTTGGGCGCGGAGGCGGCTTACTGCGCGTTGGAGCAGGAACTTCAAGCCTATCTGGACGAATATGAGACGACCCACGAATACAATGAGTACCACTATGACCTGGACGAGATCGAGCATGATCCCTATGTGCTTCTGTCCTATCTGACTGCGTGGGTAGGCGGCCCGTGGACACTGGATGAAGTACAGGACACCTTGCAGATGATCTTTGACCGGCAGTACACGCTCACGGAGAACGTCTACACCGAGGGGGAGAAAACAGTCTGCTATGTCACGCTGGAGAACTTCGACCTGTCTCACTTGCCCATTTACTCTATGAGCGAGGAACAAATGAGTATGTATGCTATGTATATGTCCGGCCTGGGCAACCGGCCCGACCTGTTCCCCGATTCCGAGTACGTTGGCAAGTATTACCCGGACGAACGCCCGACGTATGAGATTCCCCCGGAGGCTCTGGCCGATGAGACCTTTGCCCGGATGATGGAGGAGGCCCAAAAGTATATCGGCTACCCCTATGTGTGGGGCGGCTACCAACCCAGCACGTCTTTCGACTGCTCCGGCTTTGTGTCGTGGGTCATCAACCACTCCGGCTGGAATTATGGGCGGCTGGGCGCAACCGCTTTGTACTACGTCGGAACACCTGTCTCCGCCGAAGAAGCCAGACCGGGCGACCTCGTATTCTTTGAGGGGACTTATGACACGGATGGGATGTCCCATTGTGGGATTTACCTTGGCAACGGCATGATGATCCACGCCGGGGACCCCATCGGTTACGCAAATCTCAATCAACCCTACTGGCAGGCGCATCTCGCCGGATTCTGCCGTCTGCCAGCACCAACAGGAGGCTAAATGAACAGCAAAATTAAAAAACTCATGGGTGAGAACGAAAAGGACCGGGCGAAGATCGCCGCGCTCCAGGCCCGGATCAAGGACCGCAACGGTCAGATCCAGGAGATAGAGAATACGGAGATCATCGGGGTGTACCGGGAGTACAACCTGACGCCGGACCAGTTCGCCGCCCTTATTCAGCAGATCAAGGCTGGGGGCATCCCCGCTCCCCAGCCGGAACAGGAGGCCGAATGAAGCACATACGGCTTTATATCGCGCTCATCATCCTGGTGTGTATGGGCCTGTGCTGCACCGTCACCGTCAAGGCTTTCGCCGCGTCGGATGAACAGGAGGCACCGCCCACGCCGGAGGAACAGGAAACCACACCTTTGCCGGAGGAGCCGCCTGCTGACCCCACCGTGTATGCCTATACCGTCACCATCACGCCCCCGGATGGCTGGTATCTCAATGCCGCGTCCATCCAGGTGGAGATCACCGGCGATGCCTGGGCCAAGGCGGAGCTTCAGCGGCCCGGTGCCAGCGCGTGGGAGGATGTGACCGGCCAGCTTCAGAGCGGCAGCGCCAAGGTGAACATCTCGGCCAACGGTATCTACCGCGTCCGCATCACCGACCCCAGCGGGGAGACGCATGAGACGGAACAGAGCGTCGAGTGCATCGACAGCACTCCGCCCACCGTTTGGGCGGGCATCCGGGACAAGCTGCTCCACACCGAGGCGTCCGATACGCAGTCCGGCATCGCCGGGATCATGGTGGATGGGTGCCTCTATACCACTCTCACCAACGGCGGGCTGGACCTGCGAATCCAGGACTACATCAACGCCGGTCCCACCATCTCCATCATCGCGCTGGACAACGTGGGCAACCTCTCCGACGAGACGCTTTTGGACAATCCTTACTTTTCGGACGAGCCGGACACGACCCAGCCGCCCACGCCTACGCCCACGCCCATCGTGATCTATACCGGCGACCCCAATGCCCCGCAGCCTACACAGCCGCCCCAGAGCGGGCAAGGAACGCAGAGCAGCGGCCAGACCTACCCCAGCAGCGGTCAGCAGTCTACGCAGACGCCGGTGCAGACGGTCACGCCCACGCCGGAGCCTGTCCCCACGGTCACGCCGGAACCGACGGCGGAGCCTACGCCCACGCCGGAACCGCTGGAACCCTACGAGGGGACCGGCTTCACCAACTCCGGCCAGTTCATCACACGCGATATGCTCTATGACAAGTTCACCAACAAGCTGTTCGTCACTGTGGAAACACGGGATGGCAGCCTTTTTTACCTGGTCGTGGACTACGACAAGCCTCTGGACGAGGAGGGCGAGGCGTATGAGACATACTTCTTGAACGCAGTGGACGGAGCTGATCTGACAGCTTTTCTGCCGGAGAGCAGCACGGAGCCGGAAGCTACCCCGGAGCCGGAGATCTGCACCTGTGAGGAAAAATGTACGGTGGGCCACATCGACACCACCTGTCCCGTGTGCCGGGTCAATATGTCCGAGTGCATGGGCGTGGAGCCTACGCCGGAGCCGGAGGAGACAGAGCCGCCCGCCGAGGAATCTAGCGGCGGAAGCATGGGCGCTATGGTTCTTATGCTCATCGTGGTCGCGGCAGGCGCGGCAGCGGCGTTCATCTTCCTGAAAAAGAAAAAAGCCGCGGCCCCCAAGCCCAGCGGCGGCATAGACCTGGACGACTTCGACTTTGAAAATGACGATGATGAGGACCAGGGAGAGGGTGAGGGCAGCGACACATGAGCTATTTCACCGACAGCCCCTTTGAGCGGATGATGCAGGACACCACGCGCGAAGCGCCGGAGCGTCCTGCTCCTCCCCGGTCAGGCCACCCCTGCTACGGATGCGGCAACTATCCCGGTCCCTGCGTTCTCCCATGCTGGAAAAAGACCCTTGCCAGTTGGCGGGCGGAACAGGCGGCACGGGCCGCCGAGCCGAGCGTGACCGGCTTTGACCAGACGCGGTAAACCGGGACGAAATACCGCGAACCGGGTCAGTATTGCAATTTGACAGGTGCTGTGTTATCCTGTCCGTGGTGCTATGCACCAGGGCGCTGAACAACGGCGGCGGTTGGCCACAATCCCCGAAAGGGGGTGAGGCTATGCGAATTACACTACATATCGGACCTTATCGGGTCACGATCATCGTTGTAAAGAGCAGAGACCGCCACCCCGGCAGGTGACGGCCTCTATAAAGCTGCTCATTTGAACCAGGGCTAACCGCTGTCACAGCGCCCTTTTTGTATATTCATTATAACCCAGCCGCTGTTGCCTGTCAAGGCATATCGTCTATGGTACAAATCCCACGATCAATATATTCCCTTTTTCCAAGGCAGTCCAGAAATGGGCTGCCTTTTCATATATCAACTATGGAGGTCTAATGAGTAAACTCGTAATCACCGAAAAACCGTCCGTTGCCCATACCATCGCCGCCGTC
>CANQSF010000063.1 GCA_947626345.1 uncultured Oscillospiraceae bacterium
ACAGCTTCGGCTTTGAGTTGGCAAAACACGGCTGGCTGCCGTGTACCTTGCCTCAATCTTTATTGTAGGAGGTGAGCGTCGTGACGATCGAGCTTACCGAGAAGGAATTCAGGAGACTGCTCGACCTGGTCTATGTGGGGGATTGGATCTTGAACTCCGCCCGCGGGGAGGACCGGTTCGAGGATTACGATATGCTCCAGGAGAAGCTGTTTGCCATGTGTCCCCATGTGGGCATGCGCTCGCTCATCGAGACATGGCAGGGCCATGTGTTCCCCTCCCGGGCCTACGAGGAAGGAGGCATCCACGAGGCCATCGCGGATTATGAGGACGCGGTGTTCTTCGACATCCTGGCCGAGGAGCTGGCCCGCCGGGACATGGAGGGCGAGGGCCTGGACGCCGACGACGAGACGGAGCTGATGAACCGCATCGAGGAGTATTACAGCGAATTTGAGCAGCACGGCATCGACAACCTGACGGTGGAGCCCTGAAAAAAGCGGCCGCCGCCTCCATTTGGAGGCGGCGGTCTTTTCTTTTGTCCGGATCAGAGCACGCCCATGAGGACCATGATCAGCAGCGCGCCGGTGATGGTCAGCACCGCGCCCAGCAGCACCATGCCCCAGTTGAGGCCGCCCTTGCCGCCGCTGCCGGTGGAGGGCTCCACCAGATTCACCCGCCGCAGCGCGGTGACGATGGGCTTGTACAGCAGCAGCGTCAGCCCTGCGTTGATGGTGCCCTTCACCAGGTTGAAGGGCAAAAACAGCGTGGGGATCATGGCGGCCACCGCCTCCCGGGGCTGGCCCATATAGAAGGGCGTGATGATGTAGTTCCACAGGCACATCATCGCCGTCATGGCGGCGACGGACGCGGCCAGACCGCCGACGGCCCCCTTGGAGGTATGCCAGCGCCGGTAGATGAGGGCGGCAGGCACCACGAAGGAGCAGGTCTGGACGGTGTTCATGATGAAGCCGTAGATGCCGGTGGAGGAGACGGTGACCATCTCCACCAGATCCACCAGCACGGTGATGAGCACGGCGGAGAGGGGCCCGAAGATGAAGCCGCTGATGACGATGATCACGTCCTTGGGGTCGTAGCTGAGGAACATGACCGGGGGAATGAGCTGGCCTATGAGCATGACCACATAGGCCACGGCGCAGAGCATGCCGATGGTGGCGGGCCGGCGGGCGCCGGCGGCGCGGGTGCTTTTGCTGACGGTGGGTGAGCTGTCCATGGAAGTGTACCTCCGATAGAAAGATTTGACACCTGGTAAGCACGTGTGCCTTCCAGGTGTCCATATCGGGCTGCGTTCCAAGGGAGCGGGCCGGTGGCCCGCATCCGAAACAGCGCCGCTCAACACATCTTCTTCCATCCAGACTATACTGTCGGTCCCGGAGTTCCACCGGGTCAACGCATCGCATCGGTCGCTTCGCTCTGCGCTCGCGGACTTTACCGCCGATCGGGAATTTCACCCTGCCCTGAAGACATCGTTCGCTCGTTCAGTTGTCCAGAACACTATAACACTTTACAGCGGCAGATGCAACTGTTTTTTACAGTCTGGAAATATCCTCCAGCAGAGCATCGATCTCCTCCGGCCTGGTGGCCCAGCTGGTGCAGAAGCGGGCGCACACGTGCTCTTCGTCCACGTCGTGGTCCCGCTCGAAGGTGTATTTCCCCGCCAGGGCGGCGCACTGGGCCCGGGTGAGCACCACGAACTGCTGGTTGGTGGGGCTGTCCAGGTACAGGGGCACGCCCCGGGCGGCGAAGGCCGCCTTCAGCCGCTGGGCCTGCTCCACCGCCCGGCGGCAGATGTGGAAATAGAGCCCGTCCTCGAACAGGGCGGCGAACTGCAGCCCCAGCAGCCAGCCCTTGGCCAGCATGCCGCCGTTCTGCTTGATATAGCTGCGCAGATCCGTCTGCAGGGCGGGGTCGGATACGACCAGGGCCTCGCCGAACAGGGCCCCGCACTTGGTGCCGCCGATGGTGAACATGTCCGCCAGCCGGGCCAGGTCCGCCAGTGTCACGTCCGATGCCGCCAGGCCGTAGCCCATCCGGGCCCCGTCCACATAGAGATACATCCCGTATTCATCGCAGACCTGCCGCAGGGCGGTCAGCTCCGCCAGGGAGTAGACCGTGCCGTACTCCGTGGGGAAGGAGATGTACACCAGCTTCGGCTGGGTGACGTGCTCCCGGATGGGGCTGCGGCGGTAGCCCTCCCCCAGCTCGGCCACTTGGGCGGCGGTGAGCTTGCCGTCCCGGCCGGGGACGGTGAGGATCTTGTGGCCGGTGTGCTCCACCGCGCCGGTCTCGTGGGCGTGGATGTGGCCTGTGTGGGCGCAGACCGGGCTCTGATAGGGCCGCAGGGCCGCGGCGATGGCGGTGAAGTTCACCTGTGTGCCGCCCACCAGGAAATGCACCGCGGCCTGGGGGCAGTCCAGGTGCCGCCGGATGGCCTCCGCCGCTCTCTCGCACCAGCTGTCCGTGCCGTAGCCGGCGAAGCTGTCGCCGGCGGTGTCGGCCAGGGCCCGCAGCACGGCGGGATGGGCGGAGCGGTTATAGTCGTTGTTGAAGCGGATCATGGCGCTGTCTCCTACATGGTTATATAGTTTTGGATAAGTATACCATGGCGTGGCCGGGATGAAAAGACGCCGGCGCCGCCGGGGAGGAAAATTTTATCCGGTGGTTGAAAAATCCAGGCGGGCCGGCGGATATTATAGGTGAAAAGCTTTTCAAGAGGAAATGGAAATGCTCACAAAAGAACGATTTACCCAGCTTGCCCAACGGTATATGGACACGATCTTCCGGGTGGCCTTCAGCTATCTGAAGAGCCGGGAGGACGCAGACGACGTGGTGCAAAACACCCTCCTGGCGCTGTACCGGACGGACAGGGAGTTCGACGGCGAGGAGCACGTGAAGGCGTGGCTCATCCGGGTGGCGGCCAACGAGAGCAAAAAGCTGCTGCGCTCCCCCTGGCGGCGGCGGGGCGAACCATTGGAGGACTATGAGAACACCCTCCGGTTCGACCGGCCGGAGGACCGGGAGCTGTACGCCGCCATCATGGCCCTGGACGGCAAATACCGGGCGGTGATCGTGCTGTACTACTACGAGGGCTATTCCATCCGGGAGACGGCCCAGCTGCTGGGGGTGCCGCCCGCCACGGTGGGCACCCGCCTGGCCCGGGCCCGGGAGAAACTGAGACTTTCACTGACGGAGGCAGAGAGACTATGACCGACACCGAACGCATCCGGCGGGCCCTGGAGCCCCTCCATGCCTCCGAGAGCGCCTTGGAGGAGGTAATGGATATGATCGCAAGAGATGAAATGGCTGCCCGGCGCGCCGGCCGCAGGGCCATGCGCACCGCCCTCATCGCCGCGGCGGTGGCGGCGGCGCTGTCTGTGGCGGCCTACGCCGCGGGGGAATTCACCGGCTTTTTCGAGACGGTGTTCGGCGACGAGGCCATCGCCGGCTGGGACACGGAGCACAAGGTCTACACCGACGCCGACGGCAACGTCTGGGCGGAGTACGATCTGCCCGGCCAGGAGCGGACGCCGGCGGACCCGGAGGCGGCCCAGGCCCTGGTGGGGGACGAGACGGCCTCCGTGAGCCAGACCGTCACCGTGGGGGACGTCACCTACACCGTGAAGGACTTCGTCATGGACGAGCACGGCATGGGCGCGCTCACCTACGTCATGGACGACCCCAACGGCTTCCCGGGGATGAACTTCGACGGCGGCGCCATGGAGTACGACCCCTATACCCCGGGCAGCCAGATGCCGCCCCTGCTGGAGAGCTGCGACGGCGACGGGAACGTGGGCCGCGCCCTCTCCTGCGTGGAATACGTATCCGCGGACGGCACGGACACCCGCAGGACCGTGGCGGTGTACTTCGCCCCCCTGGAGAGCATGGACGGCATGGAGCAGCTGCGGCTGAGCTTCGGCGTGGTCACCGGATATGACCCGGACACCGGCGAGGTGGCCCAAAAGCGGGGCGGGGTGCTCTTCCCCCTGTCCGCGGCGGTGCCGGCCACGGCCCTCTCCGGCCCAGATGGCTGGAGCGCCAGCGTCTCCCCCCTGGGGCTGCAGATCGCGCCCCCGGCGGAGAACCCCTACGGCCAGAACTATTACTTCAACGACCTGGTCATCCACATGGCCGACGGCACGCAGTACGTCCTGAAGCAAGAGGAACCCAATATGTACAACTGCACGGCGGGGTGCTATGAGGGCGAGAGGACCGACCTCGTCTTCGACCGGCTCATCGACCCGGAGCAGGTGACGGCCGTCACCGCCCTGGGCAAGGGCTCCGGCCAGCGGGACGGCCAGCCGGTGCACGATATGCTGGACCTGACCTTCACGAGATGACGCACATAGGAAAAGACCGGCCCCTCACGCGGGGGCCGGTCTTTTCGCGGGCGTTCATAAACAGCCTGTCGTGCGCTTGTCTGCGATCGACGTCTTAACGGACAGTGGATTTCTTCCCATTTGGGTGGTATAATGCGAATTGTCGAGCAGGCGACTGTTCGACGATCGTTGTTTGCAGGAGGTAGATGACGGGAAAAAATAGCATTTGGTATCGCTTCGATTTTGTTTGGATTCAGCTATACATAGTCTCTCGACCATGTATCGTGCGCTCGGAAGGCTCTCTCTGACAGCAGAAAGCCGACCTCCGAGAGGCTTCGTCGCTTTGCGAACCCCCTTGCGCCGCTAAAGCGGCTATCCCCTGTGTACTTGCCGAACGGATAGACCCGCTTCGCGTCTTTACCTGTTCAACAAGTTTGAAATGAAAATCAAAGTTTGAATGGGAGGAAACAATAACGTATGAATAAAGTTCGTGTGTTGCAAATCATCTTTATAATTGTTGAAGTTTTCGCGGCTATTCCATTAACAGTAGCGGTGTTTGGAGATATGAATCCTGACATTATTTCAGCTTCAGCGATTGTGATTTGGGTGGGAATACTTGGAAACATGATATGCGCGATTATCAGAGCCGTTCATGAATCGAAAAAGA
>CANQSF010000064.1 GCA_947626345.1 uncultured Oscillospiraceae bacterium
GTAACTATCACCCGCAAACCTTGTCGAAGCAATCTATTGACAAACAGATGCCAACCATCGACGTTCTGCACTTCGTCCAAAAACAAGTGCGTAAACGACCCGTCATTGATTTTATACAACGTTTCGAGTACGGAATCGAGATCGTCCGTTTTCAGATTCAGGAACCGTTCGTCATCGAAATTCACATACGCATATTTCACTCCGGCATTATGCAATACGTTGAAACAAAGCGTGGATTTTCCGCTGCGACGCATTCCTATGACTACTTGCGCCATATTGCTATCAAGATTCACCAACGATTCCTCTTTTCTCGCGCATCGACGGGTTCGGGCTTTTCGTACCAATTCCTCTTTTTGCTCGGAAAGGACGATTTCAAGAGTGCGTTTATCTATCATAAGTATTCTTTTTACCACACAAAAATATAAAAAACAATCCGAATAATCATCTTATTTTGCAAAAATCATGCTCGCGAATCATCTTATTTTGCAAAAACTGCGCTCGTGAATCATCTTATTTTGCAAAAATCGCACTCGCAAATCATCTTATTTTGCAAAAATCGGGGTTTTTGAAATGGATTATTTTGACGGAAATAAAAAGCGGTGGAACAAGAAATTTCCCTTTCTTGACGTGTTTCCGTCCGACCTGCGAAGTCGGACATTTCAAACGTGTATAAAAAAGCCGCCCAGCAATCTCTCGATTGCAGGGCGGCGGCCAAAAATTTATTCAGGAAATTCGCTTTTCATTCTATTCTTTTGCGCTATCGGGCGATAATCATCGTTTTGCCGTTCACGATATAGGTGCCGTTCTGTAACGTTTTAAGGTCGGCGGCATCGTCGGTTTCGAGTACCAATACGCCTTGCAGATTATACACCGTTACGTGTCCGTCGGCATTGTCTTGTCGTATTTCCGTAATGGCGGACGATTCGTCTATCGGCAATATCTCTCCGAACTCGCGCCACCCTTCGGCAAGTTGATACTCATTTACCGATTCGGCAGGCACGTAAAGCGTACAGTTGGCACAATCCACATTCTCGAAAGCAAAGCAGCTACCACCCCACCATTCACTTGTTACTACAATATCCACCGGCGTCGGATTATAAGCAGTTACCGACGTCAAGCCCGTGCAACCGTAAAAAGCCCCGGCGCCGATAGAGGTAACACTATTGGGTATCGTTACCGACGCCAAACCCGTACAGTTGGAAAAAGCATAGTCGCCGATAACTTTAACACCGTCGGGTATGGTATATTCGGACAGACCGCAATTGGGAGCAAAGGCTTTCAAGGTATCGTTTACAATAAGACAATGCCCATTGTCCGATGCAAATTTTCCCTTAAATTCTGTCAAACCGCTGCAATTTCCAAAAGCCCCCATACCAATAAAGGTAACGTTTTCGGGTATCGTTATCGAAGTCAAATTCCAGCAAAGATAAAAAGCTCTGTTGCCGACAGAAGTAACGCTCTCGGGTATCGTTACTGATGTCAAGCCTATGCAAAGATAAAAAGCATTGTCGTCGATAGACTGAACACCATTTTCTATCGTTATCGAGGTCAAACCTCTGCACTGAAAAAAAGCAGCGTCGCCGATAGATGTAACGCTTTCGGGTATCGTTATTGAGATCATGCCGTCACAATCGGAAAAAGCGCTTTCACCGATACTCTGAACGCTCTCGGGTATCGTTACCGACGTCAAACCGTGACAAGCTTGAAAAGCCCCTTCGCCGATAACGGTAACATCATCGGGTATGGTGTATTGAGTCAATCCGCTCGGAGCAAAAGCTTTCAACGTGTCATTGACTATAAGACAATGCCCATCCGCTGCAAATTTTCCCTCGAACCTTGCCAAGCCGGTACAATTAAAAAATGCCCTGAGACCGATAGAGGTAACACTTTCAGGTATCGTTACCGATGTCAAGCCGTAGCACCGAGAAAAAGCCTCGTCGCCGATAGATGTAACGCTCCCGGGTATAGTTATTGATGTCAAGCTATAGCACATGGAAAAAGCGAGTTCACCGATAGTAGTAACACCCTCACCTATCGTTACCGACGTCAAGTTGTCGCACCGAAAAAAAGCCTCGTCGCCGATAGCGGTAATACTCTCGGGTATCGTTACCGACTTCAAATAGTCGCAATATCGAAAAGCCCCGTCACCGATAGCGGTAACCCGATATTCAATACCCTCTTTCGTTACCGTTTCGGGAATGACTACATCGCCCGAATAATCGCTCGAATAAGATTTCGTAACTGCAACCGTTTTGTCGTCCGACGAAAGAATGTTGTAACAGATGCCGTCTACCACAAAGTTATCTGCCCATACGGCAATGGAGAACAGCCACGCGCACAGCAGCAGCACCATGCGACAAAAACCATACTGTTTTTTCATGTTTCAAAAATTTTGTGCCCGCTGTTCCCCGACAAGGCGGTTAATAAGGAATATAAAAAGCGTGGGAACAATTTCCGTTCATTCATTCAGAGGTATCGCCAAACACCCGCAAAGAAACAAACAGCTACCCCACGCCTGCCATATATGAACACCTCACGGTGCATATCGGCTGCATGAGCGTTTGCACTGTTTACCCATCTTTGCTGAATTTTGGCGAATTTCTGAATGAGGATAAAACGAAACGCTTTACGAATCAATCGTTTGCGGAGAACCGCCGTTCCCCGTATCGCCACAAAGATACGAAAAATATCGTTCCTGCAAACACTCTTGCGGGGTAGCCTGCAAATTTTTGTAAATTATTCGACACGACAAGGCGTCCGAACGTTTCGCAAGCCCCAAATGCATTTCTCCGCCACCCGAACAGAAGTGTCGAAAAATATTCATTATCGTCGCTGTACTGAACAAAAAATCCGATTTTTGTTCAATACACATTGTATATTGAATAAAAAATGCTATTTTTGTGCAGTACAAAGAATAAAGTGCATGAAAAATATCGTTTTACAACAGAAAGAAGAATTGCGGATTCTGACCTCGCACTCGTACCAGCAACGACAGGTGCCGGAAGATATGAAACCCTATCTGGAATCAAACGTCATCAAGCTGATAACCGGACCGCGCCGCGCCGGCAAATCGGTCTTTGCCCTCCAACTGCTCAAAGGGTACCGCTTCGCCTATCTCAACTTCGACGATTCGACGCTGCTGGAAAAATTCGATGAAGACAACATCATGCAAGCGTTATCGGAAGTCTATCCGGAATATACCCACCTGCTCTTAGATGAAATCCAAAATCTCGACGGGTGGGATATCTGGGTCAACAAATTGAAACGGCGCGGAGTCAATTTAGTCATAACGGGTTCCAACGCCCGTATGTTGTCGAGCGAAATGGCGACGGCGCTCACCGGCAGATACGTCGAAATAGAGATGCTGCCGTTTTCGCTGTCTGAGTGTCTGGCGTATCGGGAAGTAGACATACACCCCGTGCTTCCGGAGCAGAAAGCCGCCTTGATGAGGGAAACCGAATCGTATATGCGAACAGGCGGATTCCCCGAAATTTCTAAAATACGAGAGATTGCGCCCAACTATATCGGTTCGCTTTTCGATTCCATAATCCTTAAAGATGTGACGCAACGGTATAAAATCCGCAAAACACAAGAGCTGTACTCCCTTGCCGATTATTTAATCTCCAATTACTGCAATATGCTTTCGTACAACGATATAGCAAAAGGCACAGGCATGGGAAGCGTCGCTACGGTCAAGAAGTTTTGTCACTATTTGGCAGAGCCTTATCTGTTTTTCTACCTTCCCCGATTCGACAACAAACTCAAACTGATGAAAAAAGCGCCTCAAAAAATATATGTCGTCGATAACGGTTTTATTCTCGCACGGGCTTTTGAATCCTCTCCGAATAACGGAAGACAGCTCGAAAACATGGTATTCTTGGAACTTGTCCGGCGCGGGTACAAAGTCGGGAACACCTTGTTTTATTTCCACACGAAAAACGGCAGAGAGATAGATTTCGTCCTCAAAAACGGAAATCGGATTTCCACCTTGATGCAGGTATCTTACGAAATATCCGAAACAAAAACCCGCGAACGGGAACTGAAAGCCTTGGACGAAGCCGCCCGCGAGTTGAAATGCGAAAACCTGATGTTGATTACATGGGACACCGACGAAACCATTACATACAACGGGCACCAAATAAATGCCGTCTCGGTCGGAAAATATTTCTTGTAAAAATCCATACCGATTTTTAAGTTGCGGCGAAACTTCGTGCCGACTCGTTACAAAAAAACTATTGTCGGCAGAGGGTGAATATTCCATAAAAATAATTACCTTTGGAAAATTTGTGTCTATACCGATGAAAAACAAAATAGCTGCCACCCTGCTTTTTGCCGCGACGGCAGCCGCGATATACCCCTATTCCGCTATCGCCCAAAGCAATGACGCGGGCATTGCCCGACACATCGCCGCACAGCAGGAGAATTTGCAAAAGAACAAAATGCTGCCCGCGATGCTCACCATCGACGACTCGACCACGTACAGCCAACGGTTGCGGCAGGTATTCGGCATAGCCCCTGCCAGCGACCTCTACGGCAACGTGTGGGAAAACCGCTGGGTCAATCCTTACCGCCGTGCCGGCGTGCAGCCGCCGGACAGTTTCGTCGTGAACGTCGCCAATTTCCGAATGCCCGTTCCCGGACGCAAGACCTCCGATTACGGATTTCGCCGCTCCCGTATGCACCGCGGCGTGGATTT
>CANQSF010000065.1 GCA_947626345.1 uncultured Oscillospiraceae bacterium
ATGTTCGTGATCGCGCACCGTAGCAACCGGAGTGAGCGGATGGGGAATGTCGGCGAACATCTGCCGGAGGTGGTCAGATGAGCATGAAACGAAAGGTAAAGGACTGCGTGAAACGGGTCTGCTATGCCACGCCGGTGGTAAAAGACTATGTTTATGGCGTAAGGTTATATCGGAAGTTCAGCCGGTCTGCCCAAAGAGCGGGACTTCCGCGCTTCCTGTTGCGGGAAGGGCGGCGACTGTATTTTTGCCGGGTGCAGGAGAGCAAGGCGGAACAAATCGCCAAGCTGCTCCAAAAGGTTGACATCCATCCGGTAGATAGCAACAGCTTTTTCTACTCCCCGGATTGCTTCAAGACGCTGGAGAACCAAAATTTGGTCTATGGCAACTGCACCGCGAATATAGACATGCTCGTGCACGGCGCCTTCCGGGTGGAAGAGACCTCGGCGGACAGATTCGGTAGGGAGAGGAATCTGCTCCTGCGAGCCCTGCGGTCTTATCTGGAGCGATGCCGGCAGACGCCCGGCGTGAGAGAGCGGTATGAAAAGCAGCTGAACGCGGCCGAGACACTTTTTGAGCGTCCTGCGGAGCACTTTTTTGAAGCACTGCAGCGCATTCTGTTCTATAATCAGTTCCTCTGGCAGACCGGCCGTACGCTCAATGGCTTGGGACATTTGGACTGGATACTGAATGACCTCTACCGTCATGATCTGGAGACAGGCGTTTTGACACGCGGCGAGGCAAAAGAGTTGCTTAAAGACTTTTTCCGGGTCCTCCATGAGTATTACTGGTTCAAAAGCGCTGTGCTTCTGGGCGATACGGGGCAGATCATCATTCTCGGCGGACGCGGCTCGGATGGGAAGTACCACTGCAATGACTTGACCTATCTGTTCATCGAGGTGTCAGAAGAGCTCAGACTACCCGACCCAAAAATCATGCTGCGCTGCACGGCGGATATGCCGGAGGAGCTGCTGGAGGCGGCGGTAAAGTGTATCGCCACGGGCATCGGCGCGCCGCTCCTGTCCAACGACGACGAGATCATCCCGGCCATGCTCTCCTGTGGCTTTGATGAAGCTGATGTGTATGACTATGGCGTGTCGGCTTGCTGGGAACCGCTCATTCCGGGACTGAGCTTTGAGCCGAACAACATTGCATCTTTGAATTTTGCCGAACCGTTCACAAAATTGGCGGATTCGCCCGCATTTGAGGCGGCACGATCAACGGAAGAAGTCATTTCGCTATACGAGATCAGTCTCCGGGAATATATTGAGAAGCTTCTTACGCCACTGACGACCAAGACGTTTGAGGAGGACCCGCTCCTGTCGCTTTTGAGCCCGTCGTGCATGAAGAGTGGGAAGGACATCACCCGAGGCGGTGCGAAGTACAATAACATGGGCCTGACATCGGTCGGCCTCGGCACGGTCGTCAACTCCATTCTGAATCTGGACAAGCTGGTGTTCTCCGGAAGCAGGATCGGCCTCAATGAACTGAATGCTGCCCGGAAGGCAGATTTCGTCGGGAAGGACAGCTTGGTCGAAGAACTGAAAGGTCTGTCTCCAGCCTTTGGAAGCGATGATGACACGGTAGTGGCGCTGACAAAGCGCCTGATCGCATTTACGAGCGCAGAATTTAAGAAATACAAAACACCCTATGGCGGCGTGTTCAAATTCGGCCTCAGTTCCCCCAGTTATATCTCCGGGGCAGATAAGATCCCTGCGACTTTTGATGGACGCCGGAATGGCGATCCGTTCAGCGTGCATATTTCCTCCGCCTCGGCTATACCGACGACGGAGCTGCTGTCCTTTGCCATGAAGCTGGATTACAACGACAACCGGCTCAACGGCAATGTGATCGATTTTATCACGTCGCCGGGAATGCTGACGCAGAACATTGAGAAATACACGGCGCTTTTGCGGGCGGGCTTTGCCGGCGGGATCTTCCAGCTGCAGATGAATGTGGTGGACAGTAAGACCCTGATCGCGGCGAAAGCGGACCCGACGCTGTTTCCCAACCTGGTGGTGCGTGTCTGGGGCTTCAGTGCGTACTTCAACGACTTGCCGGAGGAGTATAAGGATGTGTTGATCGCCCGGGCCATCGAGAGCGAAAAGGCGGCGTGATACAAGCGGAGCTATGCAGCGAAAAAATGTCAAACTGAATTACATATTCAATGCCGCCT
This sequence comes from uncultured Oscillospiraceae bacterium, assembly GCA_947626345.1. Taxonomy (GTDB): domain Bacteria; phylum Bacillota; class Clostridia; order Oscillospirales; family Oscillospiraceae; genus CAJOIG01. The sequence goes on from CANQSF010000065.1 coordinate 2,174, forward strand.
ATCAGGTCCTGCTGCTTGTCACGCCCTTGCTCACAGCGCCCTATCTGTCCCGCGTGCTGGAGCCGGACGGCGTGGGCACGGCAAGCTATGTGGAATCCATCGTGGCGTATTTTACATTGTTCGCCACCATGGGCATCTCCACCTATGGGCAGCGGGAGATATCCTATGTCCAGGATGACATGGAAAAGCGAAGCCTAGTTTTTTGGAATACGAAGGTGTTGGGCTTCTGCACGTCTGCGGCGGCGACACTGGTCTATGTGGCCTTTGCGCTGCTGCAAAAGGAAAGGTCCACGCTGTATCTGATCCTGACGCTGAACCTGGTGGCAGTGTTTTTTGATATCACATGGTTCTTTCAGGGGCTGGAGGAGTTTGGCAAGACGGTAACACGCAATGCCGCGTTCAAGATCCTGCAGATCGCTTACATCTTTCTGTTCGTCAAGACGAAGGAGGATCTGCCCCTCTATGTGCTTGGTGTGGGTCTGTTCACGGCGCTGGGGAATCTTTCCCTGTGGGCGTATCTGCCGCGATACATAAAGAGGATCGACTTCCGGCAATTGCATCCTTTCCGGGATATCAGAGTGGTGTGGTCTCTGTTTATCCCCACGATCGCCATCCAGATCTATACTGTTCTGGACAAGACGATGATCGGTGTGATCACGGACAGTTCCTTTGAAAACGGCTACTATGAGCAGGCGATCAAGATATCCAGAATGCTGCTGTCATTGGTGACGGCGCTGGGTACGGTGATGGTACCGCGGGTGGGGAACCTCTTCGGAAAAGATGAGATCGGTGAGGTGCGTCGGCTGATGTACCGGAGCTATCGGTTCGTCTGGTTCCTGGGCATCCCCCTGTGCTTTGGCGTTATCATGGCGGCGGGGAATTTTGTACCGTGGTTCTTTGGTCCGGGTTACGACAAGGTCGTACCGCTGTTGCAGGTGCTGTCGTTTCTGATCCTCGCGATCGGGATCAATAACGTGACGGGGGTCCAGTATTTTATCCCGACGAAACGCCAGAATCTGTTCACGCTGACGGTCATCATAGGGGCTTGCACGAACTTCACGCTGAATATGATCCTGATCCACTATTATCAGTCGATCGGCGCGGCGGTCGCATCTGTGGCGGCGGAAACGATCATTGCTGTGGTGCAGCTGGTGATCGTGAGGAAAGAGTTGTTCCCAAGAAAGGTTTTGAGCGAGGGCATCCATTACTACATCGCCGGTGGCGTTATGGTCTTGGTCCTGTGGCCGATCTGCCGCCGGCTATCGCCATCGATCTTGCACACTGCCATGATCGTGGCGTGCGGAGCGGCCACCTATTTCCTGATGCTTCTGGTGGAGCGGGACGAGTTCTTCCTCTCCAATGTCAAGAACATCCTAAGAAGGCTTCATCTCTGCAGGTGATATATGGACGAGCATATTCTTATCACCAATATCCAGCGGTTTTCCCTCCATGACGGTCCCGGGATACGCACGACCGTGTTTTGCAAGGGCTGTGGCCTGCGCTGTCCCTGGTGTGCCAATCCTGAGAATCTGGAGTCCAAGCCGGAGAGCTATGTGAAGGACGGCAAACAAGGGGTCTATGGCCAGCATATATCCTGTGAGGAGCTTGTCCGGGAGGTCATGAAGGATGAGCTGTTCTACCGTCAGCATGGCTGGGGAGAGGGTCTGGATGCCCTGCCAGGTGGCGTGACCTATTCCGGCGGTGAGCCGCTTTTGCAGGCGGACAGGCTGGAACCGGCCTTGCGTGCGCTGCGAGACGCAGGGATCCATCAGTGTGTGGAGACGAGCCTTTTTGTCCCAACGGAAAAGCTGGAACTGGCAATGAAATACATCGACCTGTTCTATGTGGATATCAAGATACTGAACGCCGAGCGCTGTGCAACTGTTCTGCACGGAGACCTGGAGCGGTATTTGACGAATGTAAGGACGCTGTTCGCCGCGGGAAAGCCGGTCGTTTTTCGTGTTCCGGTCATCGGCGGATACACAGACAGCGCGGAGAACTGCAAGGCGGTCATAAACCTGATCAAGCGATACAGTCCCCTGAAGGTAGAGCTGATCAAGGAACACAATCTGGGCCAGAGCAAATACATCTCCCTTGGCAAGACGCCACTGGATCTGCATACGGTGACGGATGCGTTTATGGAAGAGTATAAGGATGAAATAGTGAAGAGCACTGGTGTGCTTACGGAAGTTTGTAAGATATAGG
>CANQSF010000066.1 GCA_947626345.1 uncultured Oscillospiraceae bacterium
AACAAAAAAGTGCCATTTGCAATAAAGCAAATGACACTCTGGAACTCTGATAAACTGTGCCCGGTGGTACACCGAACTAGAAACTTGATATGTTGATTATATCAGAGTTTGCCTCCCGCGTCAATCCAGAAAAGAGAAACATGTTATACTTGCAGAAGATCTCTTGCATACTAAGGTAGTACCGGTGAAACGAGCGTATTGGATTTCTGTTTGCCGGCAGAATAACAATCAAATTAGTTCTTCAACATGGCCCGCCAAAAAGGCATCGCAAAAGTCCGAGACTGATACTTGCTTCATATTGAGAGCGTCAGCAAATCGCTTCGCATCACTATAATCCTGCAAAAAAGGCATAACTACGGCGCAGTGACTGTCTCTTTGATCCAGAACAGCAATGCCGTACTTCCGGTCAACACTGGGGCCAGTAACGGAATAGACGATCTCACACATGCATCATCTCTCTTTTTAGTTTCCTGGCAACCGCAAAGATAAATTCATGTGGTGTCGGCTTCCCGCTCCCCCAACTTCGACAGTACTGAGCAATTATCTCATGCTCGCCAAAGATCCACAAATCATCTATAGCACGGGACAGCGATTTGGATACGGCTACACTGCTCTTCCCTATACGGCGGCATACTTCCGCACAGATGACCTTCATTCGCGGTCGGTCTGACAGATACATCATTTCGACCTCGATCGCCACGCACAGGTCACGATAGCACTCCAAAAACTGCCTGCCACCAAACGATTCAACGACCTCTTCGATTTCATTCATAGAACTACCTCTCTATATATTTTGGTAGTCTATAGAGTACTGATCTAGCTGTATCCGAGCAATTCCGCAAGAGCTAATTTGACAATTTATGACATGATTTGACTGCCGCGCATATGCCGATGGCCCCCGTATCACCTGACAGGCCAAAAACAGATTCAATCATATATCAACAAAGCACCGGCCATCCCATAGCAGATGGTCGGTGCTCTATGAAAAAACTATCAGACGTTGTTCAGCGCCGCCATTATATCATCGGCGGATTTTCCGCTGCTGACCAGCTTTGCTACAACAGCCTCAATTTCGCTTTTCTGTGCCCTGGCTTTTTCTGCGGCCAGAGCTTCCTCGTGCTTTTTATGAAGCTTATCCAGCGTCCTCTTTTCCGCAGTTACTTGCTTCTTTACACCTTTGAGTTCCGCTTTCTTTTCTTCGATCTCTTGAAGGATTTCTTCCTGACGGGCGGCAAACTGCTGCAGAGCAGTGTTGCTCTTCTCAATTTCAGTCTCTATCTGTGCAGCAAGCTGGACTACGCTTTTCGTCTTGTTCTTGCTTCCTTTAGGTCTGGGCATAATTTGATTCCTCCAAAATAATAATTGGCAACATGACCAAAAGAATTATATCCCAGTTTTTCTTTAATAGCAAGCAATTTAGCATATTACTTTGTTTATAACCCAAGATGCCCACTGTTCGTTTACAAAAGCATCGCCATGTATAAGGGCAGATGCCATATCCCGTCCTTCTCCATTACATCCTTCGGATAGAAAATATAGGAGGTACCAATCTTGCCTGAAAACTTCTTTCTGAACTTATCCAATGAAGAATGTGAGCGGTAATTGCTGGATTTCACTTCGATCGGCGCAATTTTCTTATTCTCTGTGATCAAAAAGTCGACTTCCATGTGGTTTTCTCTATGGACACTGTCACTCCGGGAATAGAAATAGAGCTTGTGGCCGTTACGCCGGAGCATCTGCGCCACGATATTCTCCATGATCATCCCCTCGTTGATATCCAGCTTATCAAACAGGATCGCCCTATATAACTCATTATCAGTGAATGCCCGATCCATAAAGGCGTGGGTGACAAGAAGCCCTGTATCTGCCATATAGCATTTTTGCGTGGCATGATCCGCACTCATCGCCAGCCCAACATTGGGATCTGTGGCGTTGAAGCATGTATTCGTTACCATCGCTTCGTTCAGCCAGATGAAAGAATCCTCATATGCTCGGAAGCGAGCGTTCTTATTAATGGATGAAAGCCTGTATTTCTTCTCCTTTTTCGCAAGCTGCCCCGGTATCCCATCAAAGACAGCATAAACTTTTTCCTCATATCCGGCGGCAAACTTTGAAATATCATCGCGATATAGCCGCAGGATCCTACGCTTCGCCTCGTCTGACGCCGCGAAATCCTTCCCATTGATATAGGCCAGAATGGATTGCGGCATACCGCCAACAAGAACATACTGTCGGAAATCATTCATTATCTTGCGGTGAATGGCTTGGCCAAGCGGCTGCTTCGTCTCAAAGCACCTGCGGATCAACGGCGCAGTAGCCTCATCCCCCATTGCCCAAAGAAACTCCTCAAAGTCAAGCGGGAACATCTCTATGTGTTCCTCTTCTGACGGGATGATAATGTTCTCTGTATTCTTTTTCATGCGAATAAGCGATCCAGTCTCCAGAAAGTCAAACCGCCCGTCCGCCACAAGGTATTTTATGAGCTGCCGCGCCCTCGGAAACTGCTGCACTTCATCAAAGACGATCAGCGACTCTCGCCTATAGAGCAGCGTCGAATAAAACGCTGCCAGTTTGGCAAAGAAAAGATCCAGGTCTGCACTTTCGTGGATGAAAAGGTCCAAGATGTCCTGCGGTGCATTTCCGAAATCAATGATGATATGGCTTTTATATTCTTGCCTAGCAAAATGCTCCGCAATGTAGCTTTTTCCGACTCGGCGCGCACCATCAATCAGCAGCGCAGTCTGCCCATTGCTCCTTTGCTTCCACGAAACCAGTTCATCGTAGATCTTTCGCTTCAACATACTTAAAGCCACCCCTTGCATCGATCTTTTGCATCCTTATTAACACCTTACCACGATAATCACGAAAAAGCAAGTCTGTAAAATTATATTTGTCACGGACTTTACAATTATGTTCGTTCCTATTCGCACGAAACAGCAAAAAATGATTGTCCGTGATTTGTGGCTGAGGCTTTCCACGACACCACCAAGGGCAAGAGACAGTGATTTCCGAAGCCAACAACAACCCGGCCAGCCACTTTCGTTGTGATCTGACCGGGTTGCTCTGCTGATCAGGTATTTGCCTGCTGAAGATAGAATTCGTTCTCTGCTACCCGCACTACAAAGTCATATTCAAGACTGGTGGCCTTGGATGGAACGATACTATACCGCTTGAATACTGTTCTCAGATACGCAAAGTATTCTTTATCCTCTTGCGAAAGAGGCGAGACCCAACCATGCTCAGCGCCAACTTCCTCCATTCGGAGCAATTCCTCTCTTTTCATCTCAGCCGTTTGGAGCCCTCCTATACGCACCAATGATTCGTTCCGCGGTATTCATTCTTTTCATAAACAGTTTACCATAGTGATCTGAGAAAAACAACGTTCTTAAAGTCGTTTCTTAAACTGCATATGGGCAGCCGTTGCCGGCTGCCCATAGATGTGCTCGCTCTATTATCTCTCAAGCGATCTGGTCATTCCAATACTGTTCTGCCATATACCTGTCACCTTTATCCATGAAGTATCCATACAGGAACTCCCGCTGTTGCTTTGTAAGCGGCTTCACCTGTGTCACAAGATACCCTCCAACACCTGCAGGATTGTGAATAAGGCAATACCCCTTGACTTCTGCAAGGAAATCCCTGAACAAACAGAGATCCCCTTCTTTCTTGTCCCTCCAGTTAAAGAACTCCTCACACCATCCGTTTCTCTCGCAAATGCCCTCGGCGCTCTCCTCATGGCTTCCAAACGGTGACTCGATAAAATCTCCAGTCGGCGACAGCCAGCCGTATCCAAGGTCAGTTTTTTCTCCGCGGCTGCGTACTTCCCTTTTTGTTACACTGGGCAGTTTCCCATTCATGAAGTCCGAATACAGCTTTGAGTACTCCTCCATGTTGATCTCTCGCTCGATGATCTCAGCGAAATGAAGCGGCGGGCCATCCTCTCCATCTTTTATTTGTATGAATCGCCACTCCCCCCAACTGCACTCAGAAAAACCGAGGCCATAGCATTTAAGGATATAGAACAGCCCTATCCGCAGGTCATCGGTGATGTCGTGGATATCAATGTAGTTGTTTTCTTTCATGGCAGACGCGACGATGCCGAAGTAATATATGACTGATCTCCGGCCGGTCCAAAAGCATACGCCAATACCTGCTTCGCACACAGCGCAAATACTCGTTAATCACGGCAGAATCAATTTTGGAGATTTCCGTATTCCTGCCTACTGAGATACGGATCAAAGGCTCCTGTCTGTCTCTCATACCCGGCATAAGGTACGGGGTGATCGCACCGTACTCCCGCAGAAGTGCAATTCCAGCGTCCGCTTCCAGGTTATACTGCGCGACCATTTGCTCAAGCCAGTCGCCGGATACGAT
>CANQSF010000067.1 GCA_947626345.1 uncultured Oscillospiraceae bacterium
GTCCAGTTTTTTACGTTCAAACTCCCCGGTTTTAACCAAACATTCTATTGCTTTCTGATTCTCCTCGTAGGGAGATGTTTCCATGATGGAATACATTTCTCTGCATCCATCTTTGCCGTATGGAATCGCCCAAAGGTACTCGACTCCATACCCAAACTCACGGTTATTTGCTGGAAGCTTGTTTGCCTTTGTACGATGCGCATTATAAGTATATTTGAACATGTCCACGCTAGTAAAAATAATCATTCCTGATATACTTTTACTCTCATGGTCATAGCCTATTCTTATTCGCTTCATAATATTGATTGCCCGTATTTCGCGCTCAATAAAATGTTTATGCCACATCAATTGAGCGGCGGGCGTGACCATGTATAATAAGGCCGCCCTTTTCAGTGAAGTAAGAATACCACAGTACCGCCCGCCTTGAATGTCTGGTTGTTTGTCCTCTTTGGCTGCCGCCCATTTACTTATGTCTCTTTTTACTTGCGGAGCCGAAAGGAACTCAATGTCTGACCTTCCGTCCGCAAAAAAAGGAGTATTACCAAAGCGGTCAATTATATCTAAATATTCCTGAAGAGCGCTGGCCATTAGGACGCCATAAGCTGATACAGTCGCCGGTGGTTCGTAGGATTTACCGGCCAGCATAGCATCCACCTCATCGTCCAGGAGAGCGTCATCATCATATTCTTGGGTTTTATAGTTAAAGCATGTAGGCTCTGACCGAGCCCCTATACTTGTCGCCATTACTGCGGCTGCAGTGATGCGCCCATAACGAGTCGCAATCGTCGCCCAGGATACTGGCCCGCCAAACATATCAATTTTGTCTATCGTCTTCTCGATGTAAGTCGCCCAGGGGATAACAGAAGTCATGTGGTCTCGGACGTACTCCACCCCCTCTGGCGTGATAATCAGTACATCCTCCGTCCACCTGGTCACGGTTACAACATTTCTGGAAACAAACGAAATCTCACGGATAAGGTGTTGCGCCTTTGCCTTCTCAATGCACCGGTAGGCATTGGCCTTTCCCAGGATAAACAGGAGAACTGACTTAGGGACGACCGTATGGACAAACACCTCATACATTACCCTCTCAAATGCTGTCATCATGTTGGGACCTCCAGTAGTAAAACATAGAAAATGTGGCGACCGCCTTTGTTCGCCATTTTTTCAAGTGCAGAGACGCCCGAAACCCGCTCAAATTAAGGGTTTTCCGTCAATTTTCCATGCGAAAAAATGAAAGCGGCAAATCGTCATTTTTTCGCATGGCCATCATGGCTCTCAAGTCGCCTTCAATGCCCTTCTGCTCGTTCACCGATGGGCGCACAACGATGTATGTCCCCTTCATAAGCACATCAGATTGAATCGACTGGAACGTCAAGGAACAGCTCAACGCCGCATCACCTCCGGGCAGCCACCCAGTGACCGCGTCAATAATTGCCTTTGTGTCATACCGGTCGCTGTCAGGTATCTGCATCTTGTTCTTCGGATAAATATAGTAAAAGGACACAGTCTTTGTGGCAAACCGCCGATACGCTTCCGGTGGAACAGTCGGTAGGAGCTCAGACATAGCTTTGTTTACAGCATCTACGAATGGATGTCCATAATCAGCACTGGGCGCATATTTATTGCGATGTGTATGATACTTGCTCCTGTCACCACCTGGCGGTAACAGGGGCGTATGGAGCATCAACCGAACGCCATCAAAAACGCCCCAAATATTCTCTTCGGACACTGGAGGAGCAGCAAGCATATCCCCCACTAATATCTTGTCTTCTTCTGAGAACGAAAACAAAATATCAATGATATCCTCAATGTCACCAAGATTCTTTGAATCAAACTCGGCTGCGTCATTGCCGATGCCATAGGTCACATCGTTTGCCAAAGATTTATTCTCTGCCGCTTCCAAATTCATCTCTTCGCACTGAACGCGCTCCAAATGCCGGCTGCAGTTATTTATCATTCTCGACAGAACTTCCTTCAAGTCCGTTGTCCGCCGACGTTCAAACGCAAGAATTCTTCGCGCTCTGTCTGCTCTATCTATACTCATTTTTATACTCCTTATTTGTCTGGGGATAGTATATCACCAAACCTCGAAATCGCCAAATTTTTGGGCACCTCGTTTTTCTTCTATGTAATTCCACTTTTAAAAAGCGAATGGGAGAACGGCACGGGGCCATTCTCCCATAAAAAGAAGTATAAATATTTGCGGAAATAAAACCTCTAAAAATATAGAAATAACGCTTGCGAAATCTCCTAAATCGTGGTATAATTAGGAGTACGGAAACGCAAAAGGCAGGTCGTGAGGCGCTGGTAACACCTCACGACCCTATGCAGGAGAGACGGCTCCTACACAGCTTTGCAGCGCCCATAGGCATTATACCCTTTTACGCTTGGTTTTACAAGTGGGGGTTGATGGCCTTTTGATGTGTCTGCGGTGTAGGGATAGCCCTGCACCGCTTTTTTGCTTTTCCGGCGGGGTCCATGCAGGGGCCGGGCAACCGGTCCCCTGCGGCCCTGTCGGCATCACATCATTCGGCCGCTGCCGATTATTCTGGTGCCGTCATACCCTTTTTCGGTGTGGCGGCGCTATTCTTATCTGGAGGTGCATCATTTATGAAGAAAACTTTATCCATGCTGTTGAGCATCATTGCTGTGACCGTCGTTTTGTGCGTTCCGGCCCTCGGCGCGGAAGATCCGTCTCCTGTCCTTCCAGAAGCGGAACTTGAGGCCCCGCTGATGGCCGCCGCCGTCGAGCCCGAGGAGGAAGCTGCCATAGAGCCCGCAGCCCCCGTTGCGGTAGAATCCGAATCTGCAGCCGACGTTCCCGCTGTGGCCGCCGTTACCAACGGCTGGGTCAAAGAGGACGGCAGCTGGTACTACTACAAAAACGGCGCCATGCTGAAAGACTACTGGCTGTTCGGCGAAGGCTCCGCCCATGGCTTATGGTACTATCTCGGCGCTGACGGCAAGATGGCCACCGGATTCCAATATGTTGAGAATCCCAACGGCACCGGCTGGTTTATGTTCCAGGACACCAATTACAATGGCTGCGAGGGGGCTCTGCTGTCCGGCTGGCAGAATACCGACATCGCCGGTGAAGCTTGGTTTGAGCCCAACCACAACGGCCATTTTGGAGAATGCACTTGGACCTCTGTATGGGGCGACTACGACCGCAGCACCAACACCTGGAGCAAGGGCGGCCCCAGCGGCGGCACCACGCCCCCTGCCCCCTCTCACCCCGCCAACGGCTGGTTCACCGATGACAATGGAAGCAAATACTACTATAAGAACAGCAAGGCCGTGACCGGGTGGAAGTACATTGACGGCACCTACTACTACTTCGACAAGTCCGGCAAGATGGTCACGGGCGATTGGGCCCAGGACGGCAATGGCTGGTACTTCCTCGGGGCGGATGGCAAGATGCTGGAAGGCCTGCAGAACATCGACCTGGGCCGTGCTGATGACGGCCTGTACTACTTCAACCCCAAGCATGACGGTACTTTCGGTAAGGTTTTGACCGGCTGGCAGCGGGTCGATGGGTATTGGTACTACTTCAATCCCAAGCACAACGGCACCTTTGGCCGGGCGTTCGATAACGGCTGGAACAGCATCGGCGGCAAGTATTACTACTTCTACTCCGATGGCAAAATGGCCGCCAACTGCGATGTAGACGGGTATCATGTCAATTCGGATGGCTCCCGTGGCAACAAGGTCGCTGGGCCTTGGTTGACTGACGAACAGGTGGCACAGGCTGAACAGGAGATTCTGGCGTATTCGTTAGAGACCTATGGGCTCGAACACTACGTAGGTGGTGGTTATGCCGACTCGTTTTATTACGGGCTTGCAACACCGGAAAATGGATTCGCCCTATTTTACGCTGGGATTACCGGTGTTTACAACGGGAAAGGCCTTAATGCCACTACCGAGTATAGCGGTCTTGTGGAACTTGGAAAAGCAATAGCAGATGGCACATACGGCGAAGGTGGCTGGGCACGCGATAAAGCTACCTACGGCAATATAATCATCAAGTATGAATACGACAATCTATATAGTATGTATGGGTATCACATCTATGCATATTATGCTTGGTAAGCGGTTTTCGGAAAGAATCCCTTTATTCTCATTCCTATTGTTGTCAGTTTCGTAGGTATAGGTGAACACAGCTTTAAATCTGATAGCCGCACAAAAAGGAGGATGACGATATGAAAAAATGGTATTTTAGTGTGTTTCTGGCTGTGGTGATGGCCCTCGGCATGAGCGCCCCAGCCCTGGCCGCAGACGAAGCGCCGGACGCCCCGGTGCCTGTCGAGGCAGAGCCCGCAGCT
>CANQSF010000068.1 GCA_947626345.1 uncultured Oscillospiraceae bacterium
AGCTTGCCGCACTCGACGAGGATGCTGCCCTTGGGGTCCGTCACCACATAGGAGCTGTGCATCTGCATGAGGTTGGGTTTCAACCAAAAGCGGGTCTTGCCGGAGCCGGAGCCGCCGATCACCAGGATATTCTTATTCCTCGCGGTTTTGGGGTCCTTGGGGCGGCTGTTCATGGTAAGGCCCTCGGTCTGCGTGAGGATCACGTTGTTGCGGAACACCGGGTCCATATAGGGCTTGATGTCCTCCGACGTGCCCCACCGGGCGGAGCCGTACTCAATGCCCTTGCGGTACTTCTTGGCGTTCTTGCCCTTGATGTAGACGGCCAGCCGCAGCGCACCGCCGCAGAAAAGGCCCACCAGCAGGTCGCTGGGATGGAAGCTGGGGAGGTAGGACTGAAAGGCGGCGGTGAGGCCGTCCATAAGGTGCAGCAGCTTTTGGGAGGCGTCCGCACCGGGAGCCAGCCGCCACAACTGCCCCAGCTTGGTGGCATAGAGGCCGAGGACCACATAGGGGATATTGGTGATGATGAGCTTTTTCAGATTTTTGGTCAGAGTTCACGCTCCCCTCTGTTACCGCGATCCGCCTCTTTCCCGGCCACGGGGACGCTGTGCAGGGCGTCCAGTACGGAGGACCGGGAGGCTTCCTTGACCTTTTTGTTGGTGTACTCCCTGAAAACGGCGGTAATGGCACCGGCGTCGCGGGCCTTGAAAAAGATCATGTACTTGGGCGGCGTCTCGCTGGCGTCCTTCTGTACGGCGTAATCCACGCCGTATTTCCGGGCGATACGGTCAAACTGCTTCATGTCCGGGTCCGTAAGCTCCACGTTGGAAAGCTCCTGGCCCTGGCGGGTGAGCTGCTTGACCGTCTGCTTGCCCTTGTGGACCACGGGCCCGGCACGGCCCTGGCCGCCCTTGACGGCGCGGCGGTGGTTCATGTAGCGGTCTATGGCCCGCTGCATGGTGCGCCCGGTGAATTTGGCGCTGTTGACCATGAGGGTCAAAGTCTTGTTCTCTACTTCTTCCTGAATGGTTATCACCCCACAGCATAGTTGTCTGGATAGTTGGTCCAGCAGAAATAGGTGTCATTGTCCAAGTCATAGTCATGGTATGTGCAAGCGATCCCGCTCCCCTGGGGAAAGAGGGCCTGGAACACGATGGCCGGGTCTGCAAAGACACGCTCTCCCTCCAGCAGCCGCAGGGCCAGACGGACGTACCGCTCCGAGGGGATGTAATCCTCCCAGCCGTCCTCCCATACCGGCTCGTACTGCATGGGGTCCGTCTGGTATAGAACTTCCCGGATCGTATCGGGAAACTCCGGCGAGGCGACACGGTTGAGGACCACTTCGCCAATGGCCATGATGCCCCAATCCTCCCAATTCGGGCCGCACTCCCAGGTGATGATCTTTGCCAGCAGGTAGAGATCGTCATACTTGATGGCCCCGCCCAAGGCATACTCCGCCTCCAGTCCGCCGTGTTCGTCGGCGTGGCACACGGCGTTGACCATGACCTCCCGCCAGTCGATAGGCTCCGGCGTGGCCGTGGGAACGACGGTCGGCTCCGGGGTGCGCTGCACTTCAGCGGCATGGTGAGGGCGCGCAAAAGACGAGGATATGAAAAGAGCAACCACGATGAAAGTGGCCGCCAGTGTCTTAAAAAGCGTCGTTAGTTTCATAGGTCACAGCTCATACACCGGAATCTCGGATTCATAGCAGGGGTCGCACATATTCATCAGATTCGCAGAGAAATTCTCCAGGTCCAGGGACATATCGGTTTCCCAGGGTTCGCAGTCCTTGCTGACGCGATATTCGCAGGAATACTCCTTATCCCCCCAGGAAACGGCCACACGGACCACCGGCATGAAGGTCATATCCTCCAGCAGCCACAGCTCATAGTAGCGGGAGGCGGTGGTGACTTCCTCCATGCTGACCTGATTCATTTCTTCATAGAGGCAGACGGCCTCCTGGCCGAAAAGCTCCGGCCCGCGATAGTTGAAAGATTTGGGGAGATTCCCCTGGGTGGTAAAGGAATACACCGTCCCCATCTTATGCCGGACCACCTGTGTCAGAGCGTGGAAGTCGATGCCGCTCAGCATTTCCTCCACTTCGTCGGGATCATAGTCGCATACCGCGCCGTGCGCGTGAAAAAGGTCGGTGACGGCTCTCTCCAGAGCATCAACAGATAACATGATCTGCCCTCCTAAATTCAAATTTTGGGTATCAAAAATGCCGGGACGATCCCGGCGCACACGATATGAAATTGTTATCGCTCCTGGTTCTGCTGCTGCCTGCGCTGCCACTGTGCCAACAGCCGGAATATCACATCCTCTATCTGGCGGGGCGTGTAGGAGCTGGGGAAGTATTTGGAGACTTTCTTCCACGGGAGGGTGATGTTCATGCCCTCCGGCTTTTTCTGCTCCGACATGACTTTGAGCATGGTGTCCTCGTTGAGCTTGCCGAGCTTGCTCATCTGGCGCATCCGCTGGGCCTGGGACAGCGAGGGCGTGGCCTGTTCGCTGTCTATGGTTTCCACCAACAGCGCCTGCTCCTCCGGCTTCAGATAGGAAATCTCCACGGCGGGGGTCAGCCCTATCTTCTGTTCGTCCACCATCTGCTGCAACGGCTGGGAAAGTTCCGTGAGACGGATGAATCTTTGCACCTGGGACCGGCTGGATTGGGCGTCGGCGGCGACCTTCTCAATGGACCATTTTTCGGGCGGTTTCAACTTCTGCCCAACTTGGGCAGAAGTTAGGTCACGCCTTGCGCCCTGCCGTTTTATGGCCTCCATCTTCATCTTGTACGCCTTGGCCTTTTCGCTGGGCAGGATGTTCTCACGCTGGATATTGGAATCTACCATGAAGATGATCGCCTCGTCGTCGTCAAGGTAGCGGACGATGGCGGGGACCGTTTCAAGCCCCAACAGCTCGGCGGCGTGTTTGCGCCGGTGGCCGGATATGATCTGATAACAGCCATCCGTACCGGGGCGCACGATGAGGGGCATGAGAACGCCCGATTGCCGGACGCTCTCCGTGGTGTCCTGCATGGCCTCGTCGTCCCGGACGGAGAAGGGGTGGTCAGGAAAGGGGACAAGCTCTGTGAGCGGGAGCTGAACCACACTTTCTATGACCTGGGGAAACCGGCTGCTGGCCGGCTGCGTTTTTCCCATGCTTGCTTCCTCCTGAGAAACATTTTTTATGAGGGGACGCGCTCGCAGTAGACGACATACCTATACAGACCGCCGGAGGCATAGGGGTGACAGGTCACAAGGGTGAGCAGCTCCCGCCCCGGCTGAATGAGTATCTCGTCAATATCATCCGGGTCGATGATCTTTACCTCTGCCACTCGGTATGTGAGCGTTTCCCACAAATTTGTGATTTTTACTTCATCCCCGATTTTGAGGATGTCGATGTAGCGAAAGTACGGCGCACCGTACCAGCCCCGGTGGGCGGCGATCACGCAGTTGGTGTTTGGTCCCCCGATGGGTAAGCTCGTCTGCGACAGGTGTACCGCGCCCGCTGCCATGTTCTCGCTGGTGGCCCCCAGGTAGATGGGCAGCTCCACGTTCATAGCGGGGATGTTTATCACGCCGATGGTGTTGCTCTCCACGCCGTAGGCGGTCAAGTTGAAAGACGGCTGCTGGTATGCCCAGGCGTCGCAAAGCCCGGACTGGCCGGTGGCGTATATGTTCTCGTTGTACTCCTGCATGGCGGCGTACAGTTCCTGGTAGGTGGGTACGGGCGTGGATTCGGGGGCCTCCACATACTCTAAAGAAACGGGCAGCTTCTCGGATTCTGCTACTTCCTCCGCGTCGGCCAGCTCAAAGAAATCGCTGACAGCAACATGGGCCTGATAGTCCAGATGCAGACCGACGAGCTGCGGCCACAGGCATATCACCAAACCCACAGTGAACGCCAGGATAAGAATGGTCAGCAGGAGCGCCCTAACGAATCTCATGTTTGTACCTCCTTCGGGGATGGTAAAGCCGATAGATGCGCCAAAGAAGCACCGGCACAACAACGCCGCCCAGCAAGATGCAAAGCCCAATGGCAACGCCGCGAATATACTGCATTTGCCAGTTAGACGACGGACTGGCGGCAGAGGCTTCAATGTGTGCCTCCGTCTCCTGCACATAGGGGACCTGACGGCCTCGTACCAACAGCCGGTGGGAGTTGACGCCGAAAGGCGTACAGGTGATGAGCGTGGTATGATCCTCACCGTACAAAATGCCGAGGGAAGATGTATCTTCCGGCTCCACCACCAGGATTTGATCCACTTCATAGGCCAGCGTCTC
>CANQSF010000069.1 GCA_947626345.1 uncultured Oscillospiraceae bacterium
AATTTACAAGTAACCGTCATCAAAGAGCCAGACGCACAGACGCAGAGCCGATGATTTTGTGAGATGCCTCACAGATCATCGGCTCTGTTTTTATAACAGACAAAGGTAGGACACGCCCACCAAATAAAAAAACGGAGTTTTGGTGGGCGGCTTTGTCATGCCCTTATGAGTTAAAACATCCTTCCAGACCCGTTTTGAGTTTGGAGGGATTTTCTTTGCGATGGTCTGATACCGCCGCTGTGCTGCTTATCCGAAGCAGCTACTTTCTACATAGCCACTCTTACACACGGGGATAATCTGTTAAAAAAATCCTCGCTTGCACTTGGCGGTATTACACCTTAAAACAAGAAGCCAAATATCTACACAATGGAAGCGAATACTCTCATATCCGCAGAGGTCTGACGATCTCTGCGGTTTTTCTTTTGTCGCTTTTTGTCGGAATACAGGACAAGCCTGTTTTCGGCGTAGGTTGCCGCAGCCCGCCTGCCAATCTGAATTTTTCTCAAAAAATTCAGATTGGAGGATAACAAGATGTCGTATAACCACGGCAAAGAAGAAAGGAAATGGCGGCTCTGGAAAGAAGCCGAGGAAAAGAAGCTGCGGGAATTGGGCGTTGATGAAGATACCATTGAGCAGCTTCGTATTGCGGATAGAGCGGAGTTTAACTCTGACAGACGGTATTATACGCACCAACAGGAAGCGGGTACATATCTCGAAACGCTTGCGGAAAATGAACAGCGTATCGAGGTGTGGAGCGTCCGTGACCTGCTGGACGAAATTGAAGATGAAAATCTATATCAAGCGTTGCTCACGGTGGACAAGCGTACTCTGCGAATTGTTCTGCTGAAAATGCAGGGGTATTCCACAAAAGAGATCGCTGCGCTCGTCTGCCTAACCACAGGGGCAATTTATGCGAGATTAGACCATCTGCGGAAAAAGCTGAAAAAGTTTAAGCAGGAGTAGAAAATCCCGTTTCCTACGGGCTGCTGGGTGAGAGGTTAAAACCTCTCGCCCAGTTTCAGCTTGGAGGAAAAATCAATGGCAATCTTCAGATATAAGTCGTACACGCTTTGGGAGGAAATATCAGAAAACGGCACACAGTGTTTTATCGGGTTTAAGGATGGGCAGGGTGAATATCACGAATTGGAAGTTTCCTCTGCTTTCTATCAAGAGTTTCGGCGTCTGGAACTCAATAACAGGAAGATACAGAATTGGGATCAGCGCCATAGAGAGTTTAGTGAGGTATGGGATGAAACGCTGAACAGGCGGGCAAGGGTAACGCCAAAAACCGTTGAAGAAACCATGATAGAGTCCGAGCGTAATGAACTGCTATACAAACTAATTGCTGCCCTGCCTGCAATTCAAAAACGGCGATTTCTACTTTATCACGAGTATGACCTTACTTACTGTCAAATCGGTGCATTGGAGCATTGTAGACCGCAATCCGTGCGGCAATCCGTTATTCGAGCAAGAGAAAAAATAAAGGCGCAGATGAAAAAGTATCTCTGCGCCTAACTGAAAGTGTCCTCTTATCTTCGGATAGAGGGCATTTCTCTTTGTGTTCTCAAATGGAATATCACAGAAGAAGTGTTCAGTGTGCTACCTCGCGTTCATTTCTTTCTGGACGTTTTCCAGAAAACGCTCCGCGATGGGTGAAAAGACCTGATACTTTTTCCACACCAGGTATATCCGCGTTTCCAGCCGGGGCGACAGGGGCCGGAACACCAGGCCGCTGTCCGGGCTCGTGTCAATGAGGTGGTCGAAGGTCAAAAGAAGCCCCAGCCCCTCTTTGACAAAGAGAGAGCCGTTATAGGCAAGCCGGAAGGACCCCTCCAGATGCAATTCATCCATGCGCTCACCGCACCACCTGGGGATGTCGTTTGCCCACCCCTGCTCCGAACAGAACAGGGGCAGTCCCGCCAGATCGTCCACGGTGACGGCCTCTTTCCGGGCCAGGTCATGGCCGCTCGGCATCACCACGCCCCAAACATCCCCAGCGGGAAAGGGCAGATAGTTGTACTTGGCGGTGTTGGGCTCATCTGCCAGCGCCGCGAAGTCCAAAAGGCCCTTGTCCAGCTTCTCCGTGACCTGCTCCGTGTCGCCGCTGGTGATATGGTAGCGCAGGCCCGGATAGGTCTGCTTGAACCTCTTAATCTGGCGGGCCAGGCTGCGTATCTGGTAGGACTCTGCCAGTCCCAGATACACGTCCCCGCCGGTCACATCGTCCAGCGCCGCAAACTCCCCCGCGATCTTATCCGCCATGGATACCAGGTCCTCCGCCCGCTTTCGCAGGAGCATCCCTTCCTCGGTCAGTTCGATGCTGAAGCTGTGCCGGACAAACAGCTTCTTTCCCAGTTCATCCTCTAACGCCTGTATCTGTTTGGACAGCGTGGGCTGTGTGACGTGCAGCAGCTCCGCCGCCCGTGTCATGTTCTCCTCCCTGGCCACCGCGAGGAAATAACGCATCGTCCGCAGTTCCATGATACCCTCCATGATATTCGTATAATTTATATCACGATATAAATTATAACTATTTGTTGCCGAATAATCAAGAGTGGTATGATCGCTCTTGACAGGGGGTGCAGGCCAATGGACGAGCTTACACAAAGTATGAAAGACGCCGGCTGTGATAAAGAGACGATCGGCACTGTCTGCCGGTTATATGACGGCGGGCAGGTAGAGGACGCGGTGAAGGTGCTGCGCCGTCACCGCTGTGCATTGATGGATGAGGTCCATGAAAGTCAGGGTAAAGTGGACTGCCTCGATCTTCTGGTGAGGAACATCGAAAAAGGCAGAGCTTATAAAACTTCGGGGAGGTAACACTATGAAACACATCTTATCTGCGCTATGCGTTTTGGCGCTGGCTTTTTGCCTGATCGTCGGCATCGGCGGTCCCGCCTACGCATCAGAGGCGGAGACAGACAGCACCATCTTGGTCGTCTATTTCTCCACCACCAACACCACGCGGCCCCTGGCCGGGTACGCTGCGGACATCCTGGGTGCAGACCTGTATGAGATCGTGCCGGTCGAGCCTTATACCCCGGAGGACCTGGCCTATTACACTGGCGGCCGGGCCGACCGGGAACAGAACGACCCCTCTGCCCGGCCCGCCATCGCAGGCCGTGTGGAGGATATGGCGCAATATGATACCGTCCTCATAGGCTATCCCATCTGGCACGGCCAGGCGCCCCGGATCATCAGTACATTCCTGGAGAGCTATGATTTTTCCGGCAAGACCATTCTGCCCTTCTGCACGTCCCATTCAAGCGACATCGGCTCCAGCGATGACAACTTACACGTCCTCGCGCCGGACGCGCACTGGCTGAACGGGACCCGTTTCCCCGCCGGGACGACCAGGGCGGCGATCTCCGCGTGGCTGGACGCCAACGGGATAACGGCGGCAAAGCCTGACGCGACGCCCGCTCCCACGCCTGTTCCGACAGCGGAACCGACCCCTGTTCCAACGGCAACTCCCACACCCGCGCCCGCACCGGCGAAGAGCGGCTGGCAGTGGGAATCCGGCGGCTGGCGTTACTATAATGACGGAATGATGGTCAGGTCTAACTGGATCGACGATGCCGGTGAGAGGTATTACATAGACACGAATGGCATCATGGTCAGCAACGGCTGGAAGCACATCGGCGGCGCATGGTACTACTTTGAGAAAAGCGGCGCGATGGTCAGCAACAACTGGGAGTATGATGCGGGCGTATGGTATTTTGTCGGGTCGGACGGGAAAATGCTGGAGGGCTTTGCCGAGATCGACCTGGGCCGGGCCGATGATGGATGGTACTACTTCAACGAGAAACACGACGGCACCTTTGGCCACATGATGACCGGGTGGCAATATATCAACGGCACTTGGTACTACTTTAATCCCAAACATGACGGGACCTTTGGCCGAATGGTCACAAACGACTGGATATATGACGGGGGCGTATGGTACTTTGTGGGGCCAGACGGGAAGATGATGGAGGGTTTGAGCCAGATCGCTTTGGGCCGGATCGATGACGGGCTCTACTATTTCAACGAGAAACACGACGGCACATACGGCCATGTGATGACTGGCTGGCAGACCGTGGGTGGGAATACCTACTATTTCAATCCGAGGCACAATGGCACCTTTGGCCGGGCCTATGTAAACGGGACCTATACCATCAACGGCAAGAGCTGTA
>CANQSF010000070.1 GCA_947626345.1 uncultured Oscillospiraceae bacterium
CGCAGGGTGGTGGTCTTGCCGCAGCCGGAGGGACCCAGCAGGGTCATGAAGTCGCCGTCCTCGATGGTCAGGTTGATATCCCGCAGGACGTGGTTGTCGCCGTAGAATTTGTCGATATGGCTCAAAACGATCTTACTCATTGTATTATAAACCTTCCCTTTCTCTGATTCAACCTTCTGTCACCACGCCTTGCCTATATCTGCGCCAAATTTGTTGGCGATGATATAGCAGACCAGAATGAACAGCAGCACGCACACCGAGATGGCGTCGGCCATCTGGTTGTAGCCCTCCTGGGAGTAGGTGAACGCCAGATAGCTCATGGTCTGGGTCCGTTTGTCCATCATGATGATGATCAGGTCCAGCTCCTTGGCGATGCTGATAAAGGTCAGCATGAAGCCGGAGACGAAGCCGTTCTTGGCCAGGGGCAGGACGATCTTGGCCATGCGCTGCCAGAAGTTGGCGCCGTTGATGTCCGCCGCCTCCTCCAGCTCTGTGGAGATCTGCATCATGTTGGAAGTGCCGGAGCGGCTGGCGAAGGGGAAGTGCTTGACCACGCTGGTCAGCACGATCAGCCCGAAGGTGCCGTACAGCGACGGGATCAGCCCGCCCAGCCGGGGCCGGTTGAACATGGCCACATACATGGCCGAGAAGGCCACGCCGCTCATCAGATAGGGGATGAACACCAGCTGCTCGGTGGCGGAGCCGTACCACTTGCCCCGGCCGCGGGTGGAGATGTAGCCCAAAAACTGGCCGCACAGAGCGGTGAGGATGGAGCCGATGAAGGTCAGCCGGACGGTGTTGTAGATGGCCCGGGTGAACTCGGGGTTGCGGAAGATGCCGGGATAGTTGATGTACCGCTGGGCCTCGTCCACGGTGCCGATCCAGTTGTACAGCGTCAGGTTGTCCAGGCCGTAGCCGTTGCCGGTGGTGATCTGGAAGGTCTCCATCACCAACACGAACATGGGCGCAACCATGGCGAAGAACAGGAACACCACCAGGAACACCATCAGCGGGGTCTTGGCCTTGCCCAGCTTCATCTCCGTGGACCGGCCGCCCTTGCCGCCGATGGTGGCGTAGCTCTTGCGCACGCCGATGACCTTCTGGTTGGAGAAGATGATCAGCGCCGCCAGGGCGATCAGCACCAGGCTCATGGCGTAGCCCACCGCCTGGGGCGAGCCGTTGATGAAGGTCTTCATCTTGGTGGCCAGCGTGAAGTATCCGATCCGGTTGCCCAGGTTTGCCGCCACGCCGTAGGTACCGATGGACTTGGACAGGGTCATGATGACGGAGCTGAGCACGCTGGGCAGCACCAGGGGGATGGTGATGGACTTGAGGATCTGGATCTTATTGGCGCCGCAGATCTCGCCCATCTCCTCCAGCTCCGAGTTGATGCTCCGCAGGGCGGAGGAAACGTTTATATAAGAGAAAGCGTAATAGTGCAGGCTCATGCACAGCACGATGGCCACCGGGCCGTAGGCCAGCCAGTCGGGGATCGGTATGCCCAGACCGGCCAAAAAGCCCAACGAGCCGGAGGTCTTGTTGCGGAACACCGCCAGCCAGGAGAGGGCCTTGCACCAGGACGGCACCATGTAGGGGATGACCACCAGCATGCCCAGCAGCTTTTTCCCGGGGATGTCGGTGCGCACGATCAGCCAGCCCAGCACCGAGCCCAGAGGCACGCTCACCAGCACAGTGAAGAAGCCCACCACCAGAGAGTTCTTCAGCGGGGTCCACAGCGTGGCGCCGGCCATGCCGCTGGTGAGGATGTACTTCCAATAGTACAGGGTAAAGTCGCCCACCTGCGCGCCGCGGATACGGCGCAGCTCGCCCTTGGCAACGGTGAAGGTGGTGGCGATCATCTGCAGCAGGGGGATGACGATCAGGCAGAACAGGACCACGAGGCTGATGGCCACGATCATGTTGAAGGGGTTCTTCACCACATTCAGGATCTGGTTCTTCAGCCGGGTGGGATTGAACGGCCTGTGCTGTCTCTTCCTTTTCACATCGGGACTCTCCTTTCGCTCATACCATTCACAGCCGCTGATACGTTCTGATTTCCAGACAGCCGGCATCGGACACGTTTCCGTTGTCCAATACGCACAAAATTATAACAAGACATGGAGTTTTCGTCAATCATTTTGCCTCTGAAATCAGATTTTCAGCATTTTTTACATTTCAAGCTTTATAAAATTGTGAGAAATGAGAGGCCCGCCTCTGGCACGGTCCGGAAATTTCCGGAAATTTTTCTTTGCAGTTTGCGTAAATCTTTCAGGATATTCTCGTTATTCTTCGTCCCGGGTCAGGGGACGCACCCATTTCCAGCTGTGCAGCCGGATCGCCACGGGGATGATCTTGTAAAGCTGATCCCACTTCAGCAGGAAGAACACCGCCACCGGGGGCAGCCGCCACCAGAAGGCCGCCGCGGCCGCCAGGGGCACCAGCACCAGCCACATGCTGATCAGGTTCATCTTGGCGCTGAAGGCCGTGTCTCCCCCGCCCCGGATGATGCCGTTGTCGCAGGCCATCTGGTAGGCGGTGCCCACGGTGCACAGGGCGATGACGGCGATGAACTGCCCCGCCAGGGTCCGGGCGTTGGCGGTGAGGCTGCCGCCCATGACCGCCAGCAGCGGCCGCCCCGCCAGGGCGATGGCCGCGCCGGAGAGCAGGCCGATGGCGAGAAACAGCGTCTCCAGCGTCCGCACCAGCGGCCGCAGGCCCTCCCGCTCGCCGGCGCCCACGGCCTTCCCCACCAGGATGGCCGCGGCGGAGGCAGAGCCGTAGGCGGTCACGCTCAGCACCTGGAACAGCTGCACCGCCAGGGCGTTGGCGGCGGTGACGTCCCCGCCCAGGTGGCCGAGGATGCCGGTCTGGACCATCTGGGCTACGCCCCACAGCCCCTGGTTGAGGAGCATGGGCCAGCAGGTGCGCATATAGTCCGCCGCATAGAGCCGCTCCGGGCGCAGCAGCTTGCCCACGGTGAGGCGCAGGCGCTTTTCCCGGAACTTGATGTAATAGATCACGATGGCCAGCTCCACCGTCCGGCTCACCAGCGTGGCCACGGCCGCGCCCCGGACCCCCAGTTCGGGAAAGCCCATTCGGCCGTAGATGAGCAGCCAGTTGAGGCTCACGTTGATGCACAGGGTGGACAGGCTGACCACATAGCCGATCCGGACCGCTCCGATGGAGCGCAGCCCCGCCACCAGCACGTTGGTGACGGCGAAGAGGATATAGCTCCAGCAGATCACCCGGAAGTAGGCCATGCCCTGGGCGATGACGGCGCCGTCGCTGCTGAGAAGGCGCAGGATGCCCCCGGGAAAGGCCAGCACCAGCGCCATCAGCGCCGCCGCCACCGGCACGGCGCAGCGCAGGGCCGCGCCGATGATGTGGCCGATGGGCTCCAGCCGGTCCTTGCCCCAGTACTGGCTGCCCAGCACCACGGCCCCCTCTCCCGCGCCCACCACCAGCATCTGCAGGAGGAACTGGATCTGGTTGCACAGGCTCACGCCGCTCATGGCCTGCTGGCTGTAGCGGCCCAGCATCAGCGTGTCCATCATGTTCACGCTGTGGGTCAGCAGGTTTTGCAGCGCCAGCGCCAGCGCCAGAGAGAAAAAAGTGCGGTAAAAGCTCTTGTCCCGGATCATATATACGCCTCGCAAGGTTTTTCTGTATCATAGCGCGTTTGCGCCCCGCATGCAAGACTCACAGAAAAACAGGCCCCCTCTGATGGGTGCGCTTCGTAAGACAGTATGACCTCGAGAAAACGAACAGTTGGCGACTGCCTTACGGAATTGGAATTGAAAAACAGACAGCGGCTGGTGCGAAATGCACCAGCCGTTGTCTGTTTTGAATCGCTTAAAAACTTTGAAACATGTCACGCAATGAACCCTCGTTTTTGAGGGGTGCCGTATGTTACCCTTACCCCCCTGACTTTGGTACTCTGAAAGCCCCATGCCGCAAGGGATTCAGAAGCCCTAAAGCGTGACATAGGCCCCCATGAACTCATGGCATTACAAGTACTGCGATAAGTAATTAAATAATTTGAAGTATGTTACGCAATGGCCCCCGGTTTTCGGGGTGCGCCATATACTACCCTTACCCCCCTGATTTTGGCGCTCTGAAAGCCCCACGCCGCAAGGG
>CANQSF010000071.1 GCA_947626345.1 uncultured Oscillospiraceae bacterium
CTTTCTAAAAACATCTTAAAAAAGCAATACCATATTTGCGTGAGAACTGCAAGGATGCCGCCAAGTGGATCATTCCAGATCAGCGAGGGCAGACAGAATTTTTCCAACGCCATCCCAAAGCCGTTCATGCTCCCGGTGCAGCTCCTCCAGGTCGGCGTCATAGATATGCCCCGTTTCATGGACACGACGGGTGAGCTGGTTGAGGTTGTTGCTGGAACGCCGAAGCAAAGACAGTATCTCGCGCAGTTCCGGCAAGTCCAGCATCACGATGTAGCCATCCAGCGCCATTTTACGGAGAAACGCGCCAAGGTTGTTGATACCGGCCTTTGCCATCCTCTCCCGTATCTGCTCACGTTCCTGCTCCGTTACCATGAAATGAAGCTGTACGGTCCTTATTCTGTTCGCCATGTCACCGATCTATGCCCTTGTCCTTGGCGGCGGGCCTGGGTGTGGAGGCGACCGGCTGGGCGTCGTGGAGCTTGGCCCGGACCGAAGCCCTGGGCTTTCGGAGCGGGAGACTGCGATCCGCGTCCTTGGGAACAAAGAAGAATAACCCAGGCCGGTCCTTCAGGTTGGACAAAAAGGTGTTCTTGATCTGGAACATATCAGGTATCTGGTATGTATCGGTGGATGAGGCCCGCGCCATGAAATCCTCCGACAGCTTTGCCATATAGTATGTCCCGCTGGGACTGTTCGGCTCCGTCTGCCTTTGCAGTTGTTTGAGCAGCCCCTCCGCCTCCTGACGTATCTCCTCGGAGGTGAGCGGTAGAGTAAGAAGCTGCTGGTGCCTCGCCTCACCAATGAACAGATTTACAAGCCCCGGATGACTTCTCAGCGTAAACTCCAGCCGTTTGTCGCCATTAAAATCATCCCGGTCCTCACATACATCCACAGTATTTGCCCATGCTCTGTTGGCGGAGGAATACCGTTTATCCCAATCCTGGCGCTGGACGGTATTTGCGAGGACGTACATGGTCCGCTCAAAGCCAAAGCCGTCTATAACCTCCGTGACGGCCTCCGTATGGAGGATGTTGTCACGGTAATGCCTGGAAATGGCGTCGTCAATGGCGTCCCGACAGGCCCTGTTCGCGTTGCGGGAGGCGCGGTATGCCTCCAGCTCCCCGTGTTCGCGGGCGTATGCGGCGGAATGGTTATACACGGGGAGGGCCTTTTGTTCGGCCAGCACATCATTGGCCCGGCCCTGGATGCTCTCCCACAACGTGTCCAGATAGCCACAGTCCATATTCTGAAAATAGCCGTACACATCTGCCAGCGGTGTGGGCGATCCCAACAGCGCCTGCGCCTGGGCGTAGTCCAACTCGTGAAACTCCATGGAAAGTAGAGTGTCCTGCTTCATCGTGTATTCATAGGTGTGCTGAAGAATCTCCTCGGCTGGCTGCGTGAGCAGCCAGCCTTTGTATTCCTCCATCTCCTTATTCATCTTGTCGTAGAGGGCGTCGTTCAATTCTTTGCTGGTCATCAGCGTTCCTCCTGTTGCTTATGATGTGCCGTCCGCGACACGGCGGCCGGCGCGGGTGCAGCCTCCCGTAGCTTGGCAAGAACGGACGGGCGCTCACTCTTGGCGACGGCAGCCTGTTCGGGAAAAGTCGCTGCCGGATCAGGCGCGTCAATGTTCAGCTCGGCGTTCAGTTGGGCGAGGCGGGCACTTTTTTCCCGGTATTCATCCTCCTGGGGGAAGGGCTTGCCCAGCTCAGCCTTTGCCGCCTCCTGCTGCTGGTATAGGTTGCTGAGTTGGTTCTTTACCGCCGTGAGCCTGTCCGGGGCGTCGGCCAGAGCGTTTTCAATGCGGGTCAAATTGCCCCTGGCATCATCGCCCAGCTCCACCTTATAGCTCATTTCGCCTTTCAGGGTGATATGGTGCCGGAAAAGCTCAAAGGAAATGAACATCGTCATACCCCGGTAGCTGCCTATCTCCATCGGATGCGCGTCCTTTATCTCCTTGCAGGCTTCCAGAATGGCGGCCCCGGCGTTGTCCTTATCGGTGAGCGTGTCGCCACGGACGACCATCCCGGCAAACTTGCCCTCCGGGGGCTTGCTGGCGGCAAGGTCGGCAATATCCTTTTCAAACGCGGCAATATAGCCCTTGTTCTTTTCTATTTCCTCCGGGAAGTATTGGAGCAGCCGGTCTTGGAGCCGATACTGCTGGTTTTGGTGGTTGGCGCGGAGCAGCTTCAGCCGGGACACGTCGATGTCCAGGTCCATCTTCTCTTTGATACGGGGATCACCGGCGCACAGAGCCTTGATCTCGGCATAGCTCAGAGCTGTCTCGTCTATGTCCTCGCAGGAGCGGACCGGGGATTTTGAGGTCATGATCTGGCTGATGAACTTCTGCTTGGTTTCCACTGTCTGCCACAGATAGCTGTCAAAGGTCCCCTCGGTCACATATCTGTAAATATGTACGGTGGGATTTTTATTGCCTTGCCGGACGATGCGCCCCTTGCGCTGTTCCAAGTCGCCGGGACGCCAGGGACAGTCCAAATCGTGCAAGGCTATGAGCCGGTCCTGGACGTTCATGCCCGCTCCCATCTTGAACGTGCTGCCCATTAGAACGCGGACCTGACCTTTCCGTACCTTGGAAAACAGCTCTTTCTTTTTCGCCTCGGTGTTGGCGTCGTGGATGAACGCGATCTGCTCAGCGGGGATGCCGCGGGCGACGAGCTTATCCCGAATATCGTCATAGACATTGAAAGGCTTGTCCCCCTCGGCGGGGAGGGCCAGGGCTTCCAGCGCGTTCAGCTCCGGGTTGTCCATCCGCTTGCCGTCTTTCCGGGATGGGGCGGCTTTGGGGGTGGATATGTCGCAAAAGACGAGCTGGGTGAGCTTGTCCGCCTGCCCGTCCTGCCATATCCGCACGATGTTGTCCACGCACTTGTTGACCTTGCTCCGGGGGTCGTCCGGGAGCAGCGGATTCAACACGCGCTGGTCCAGGCCCAGCTTGCGCCCGTCGCTGGTGATCTTCAGCATATTGTCCTGCCAGGGCTTCACCAACCGGGCGTGGACCTTGGAGGCCCGCTTGGACAGCTCCTGAACCATGGCCTGTTGCAGTTCGGTAGGCTGGGACACTTCTGTGTGGTAGATGGCCTCCGGGACAGGGAGATGGAGTTGGTCTGCGGTCTTGATGTCGGCGGCCTCTTTCCAGAGGGTCATAAGCTCCGGCAGATTGAAGAACTTGGCGAACCGCGTCCGCGCCCGATAGCCGGTGCCCTCCGGGGCCAGCTCTATGGCGGTAGTAGTCTCGCCAAAGGTTGACGCCCAGTTGTCAAAATGGGTCAACTCCTTATCCTGAAGCATCCCGGCCTGGAGATACCGCATCATGGTGTAAAGCTCGGTCATGGAATTGCTCACCGGGGTGCCGGTGGCAAAGACCACGCCCTTGCCGCCTGTCAGCTCGTCCATGTAGCGGCATTTGAGGTACATATCGCTGGATTTCTGCGCGTCTGATGTGGACAGGCCCGCTACGTTCCGCATTTTTGTGAACAAAAAGAGGTTCTTATAACTGTGTGCCTCGTCTATGAACAATCGGTCCACACCCAATTCTTCAAAGGAAACCACATCATCTTTTCGGTCACGCTTGGTGAGTGTTTCCAGCCGCTTTTGCAGAGATTTTTTAGTCCGCTCCATCGCCTTGATGGTGAAGTGTTCGCCATTCGCGGCTTTGACCTCCTCAATGCCGTTCTCGATCTCGTCGATCTGCTCATAGATGAGATTCTCCTGCCGTTCCATGGACATGGGTATCTTCTCGAACTGGCTGTGTCCAATGATGATCGCGTCATAGTCGCCGGTGGCGATCCGGGAACAGAACTTTTTGCGGTTCCGCTTCTCAAAATCCTTTTTTGTGGTGACGAGGATATTTGCGGAGGGGTACAGACGCAGAAACTCGGACGCCCACTGTTCCGTCAAGTGATTGGGCACGACGAACAGCGCCTTGGTGGAGAGGCCCAGACGCTTGCTTTCCATCGCTGCCGCAGCCATTTCAAAAGTCTTGCCAGCACCGACTTCGTGGGCCAGGAGCGTGTTGCCGCCGTAGAGGATATGGGCGATGGCGTTTTTCTGATGCTCCCGCAGCTCTATCTCCGGGTTCATGCCGCCAAAGGTGATATGGCTGCCGTC
>CANQSF010000072.1 GCA_947626345.1 uncultured Oscillospiraceae bacterium
CGCAGCAGCTCCTGAAAGAGCTTGGCCATGAGCATGGAGTCCTTGCCCCCGGAGATGCACACCGCGATCTTATCCCCATCCTCGATGAGCTTATACTCCATCAGCGCCCGGGTGAAGGGGCTCCACAGCTGCTTTCGGAACTTCTTGATGATGCTGTTTTCCGCTTTTTGCCGCCGCTGGGCCACCTGGCCGGGATCGTCGGTCATGGTCAGCAGCCGGTCCCGCAGATAGCCCACATATCCGCCCCGGATGCTGTAGGCCTCCCGGCCCAGCGCCTGAAGCTCCTCGGCCAGGTCCTGGGACTGGACGCCCCGCTGGCACATGAGATAGACCGGTCCCCCTGGCCCGGCGGCCACGGCGGCCGCGTCGAAGCTCTCCAACGGGATGTTCTCCGCGCCGGGATAGCTGCCGCGGACAAAGCTGTCCCGGCCGCGGGTGTCGATGACCCGCTTTTCCCGCCGGTCCTGCTCCATCTGGCTGACGGTCCTCTCTTCACTCATATCCGGGCGCTCCTCTCCCCCTCCCCTGTCCGGCGCGGGAGGGGCTGGTCCTTCGGATTATATACCAGCACGCCCCGCCGCCGCAACAGAAAAGTGGGATGGACACAAAAAATTATACATATATTTGTATAACTCTGGCGCAGGTTCCTCTACACTAGGTGTATCACACCGAAAGGGAGGGATCAGCAATGGCTGAGAAAACGTACGGTTACATCCGCGTATCCAGCAAGGAGCAGAACACGGACCGGCAACGGATCGCCCTGTGCCAGTTCGGCGTCGCGGACGGGGACATCTTCACGGACAGGCAGTCCGGCAAGGACTTCGACCGGCCGGCCTACCGCCGGATGGTCCGGAGGATGAAACCGGGGGACGTGCTGGCGGTCAAGAGCATCGACCGGCTGGGCCGCAACTACGAGGAGATATTGGAGCAGTGGCGGCTTCTGACGAAGGAGAAGAAGGTGGGCGTGGTGGTGCTGGACATGCCCCTGCTGGACACCCGGCAGGGCCGGGACCTGACGGGGACGCTGATCGCGGACATCGTGCTGCAGCTGCTCAGCTACGTGGCGCAGACGGAGCGGGAGCTCATCCGCCAGCGCCAGGCGGAGGGCATCGCGGCGGCCAAGGCCCGGGGCGTCAAGTTCGGCCGGCCGCCTATGGCCTGGCCGGAGGGCAGCGACGCCACCTTCCGCTCCTGGGAGGCGGGGAAGCTCTCCGCCCGGAGAGCGGCGCGGGATCTGGGGGTGAGTGCCAAAACCTTCCATAAATGGGCCGATCAGCGGTCCGCCGCGCATAAAAGCCAGGTATTTTAACACGAAAGGCCTGTACTTCACCGCTGTAGGGTATTGCATCGGCAGGTTCTCTTTGATATAATTTCTATGTTTTATTTGCATGTTCTTTTATAAGGGGCACGCAGGTATCAGCATCAGCATTTTTTCATCAAAGATCTGCCTTTGTATGATCCGGCTGCGGCGGCGGTCCCGGTCTGGGCGGAGGCCATGCCTTCGCCTACCGGGACGCTGCCGGGCGGGCGGATCGGGGGCGAACGCCGCGCCGCGGCATGAACGGCGCGAGCGGGACCGGCGCATCAAGCCGGCGCGCGGCCGGGAGAGAGCGGCGCGTGCCGGGCAAGGAAGGAGAAGTGGACACATGGGAAAGAGGATAGGCGCGAAGAGGCTTCTGGCGGGGCTGCTGTGCCTGGTGATGGCGCTGTCGGTATTCGACGGCACGGACCTGCTGCGGAGCCGGGCACTGGCGGCGGCGGGCTCGTCGGGGGCCACGCCGGGGGTCAACCAGCGGGAGGCCGACCCCAACACCATGGAGGATTACCAGGACGCGCTGCTCAGCGACGCCAACGGCTCCCGTTACGCGGGCCGCGTCTGGACGGACAAGACCGTATTTGCATACGGCTCCACGGTGAGCGGCGGCAAAACCACCACCAACACCATCACGCTGACGGCGGATGACGACGGCCTTGCCACCAAGGTGAGTTTTGAATCTGACTTTGCTCATGTGTTCAGTGCTCTCACCAGCTCCCAGGTGGTGAACGAGTATCCCCCTACGCCGGTGGACCTGGTGATCGTGTTCGATATGTCCGGCTCCATGGGCCAGGACACCCGGTCCAGCATCGACACGGGCGTTAACGACTATCGTAGCCATGAAGGTTATCTGGTCTCCATGGCCGACCGTATCGCCAACTCCCGCGTCCAGCAGACCCTGGACGCCATCAACACGACCATCGACACGCTGATGGCCCAGAACTCCCAGAACCGGGTGGCGGTGCTCGGTTACGGCGCCAACGCCGTGGTGCTCCTGCCCCTGGCCCATTACCGCCACGCTGAGGGCAGCAAGACCCCCTATCTCTCCGTAGGGGGCATGGAGACCCTGTACCACCCCAGCGACCTGGTGTACCTGAACAATGGCGACAGCGCCAACGGCGTCACGGTATCTGAAGACGGCTGGTACTGGACCAACAACCGGGACACCTGCTACACCGTGGTGGTGAACGCCGGCAACCAGTCCAACACCTACACCGGCCCCCTCAAGGACGGCAACACCAGCGGCGGCAACAACTGGGTGACGATGTCCAAGCGCACCGTCAGCAACAATGCTCTGAACAGCAGCGGAGAGCGCCCTAAGGCGTTCCCCGGCGCCTGGGACACGGACGGAAAGACGCCAAAAGCTGATTATGCGGAGCAAAGCAAAGAGGTCTATGACGGTTCGGTGGCCGGCAACTATGGCCCCGCGTCACAAGACCTTATCAGCGCCATGGAAAGCACCCAGGCAATGGAGGCCGACGACTACGTGGGCTACTTCACCAACACCCAGGGCGGCATCTACCTGGCCTACAAGCAGCTGGCGGATACCGACGCCACCACCTACTAGGAGGCCCTCACCACCGGGGAGAAGGCCTGTGTGGCCCGCATCCCGGCGGCCATCATCATGTCCGACGGCGGCGCCAACTTCGCCTTCAACCCGATGGGTCCGGGTTCGTCCTTTACGATGGCGTCGGAGTGGAATGGCCGCTGGGGAGAGAAGAGACCGGACATTCCTGAGGGTACGAAGCCGTCGGAGGTGGAAGACGGCAATATCCCAGGAAAATGGTACTTAGGCGATGACGCCACCGGCAGTGATCCTGTCTTTGCTGGCAGACCGCTGGATATTCAATACCGCCTGGGGGACCAAACAAGTATCGAAAATGGCACAGGCGGCAATGTGGGCGACGAGTGGTACAACGTCTACCTTCCCGGAGCGGGGAACCTCTCGGGGTGGAACGGCCTGAACGGCATCTACAACATCGGTGCGGACTACTATAAGGACGGCACCCTGACCACTGCGCCGGGATGGTTTCATCCGGGCGTGCTGTACAGCAGCGACAATGACCTGGCCGGGTCCTCCGGTGCGGTGTTTGAGGTGCTGCTCACCGCCTCCTACATGAGCCAGGTGGTGAAGGAGCACTACGAAAACGGCTGGAACAGAGACGACGCCGACGAGAGCAGCCGGTCCAACCTTTCCACCTACACCATGAACGTGGACACCCGGCACGTGCCCCAGTGGGGCCGCTGGCGTCTGTTCCCCTCCCTGGACCCCCAGGAGTATCCCCTGGATGAGATTGATGATTGGTTTTATAACACTTCGCTGTTTGGCTCGGAGTACCATGGCAGCGACATGGGCACTGGCAACGCATACGCATCGGCAGTACTCGGAAACTATAAAGACGCCTGGGCCAAGTGGAAGAATGTCGGAGGAACATCCCCTTCCGCCGGTGTGGTGCCAGGCATCAGGATAAAGCTGGGATGGCTCCCTGAAGACGGCGGCACGTACGGTGATGTTACTGTAACCAACAAAGAGGTCCTTGACAACATCGCCTACAACGACGAATTCTACGACGTGGAGTCCGACAAGCTGGGCGATATCTTCGAGGAGATCCTGGCCCTGATCCTGGGCAAGGTGTTCGTGCCCGTCAGCGGCAGCAACGACGCCGGCGTGGGCGACTCCGTCACCTATCAGGA
>CANQSF010000073.1 GCA_947626345.1 uncultured Oscillospiraceae bacterium
TTGTAGGGGCTTTTCAGGAGCTTGGACCTCTTCAATATCCCGATGAGCGTCACAAACTCCTCTTTCGTCAGGCCGTCATAGTCGATCCCGAGCTGGGTGAGGAACACGCGTGCCTTCTTCTCGTTCTCGCTGCCTTCGTAGCTCATGGCCTCCTGCAGCTGTTTCTGGGCATCTGCCGCCGGGGAAGCTGTGTCCGCCGTAGTCGTGTCCTTCTTGTGCCGCTCCCGGATGTCCTTCAATATCGCGCCCATATCGCCGGCAGCAATATGGCTGAAGTACTCGTCCTCTTTCACCTGGGCCACTTCCAGCGTCCGCACATACAGGTCGTTCTCGCCCGGATCGTATTTCTGAATGACCTGCTCCCGCGTCGCCGTCAGCATGGTGTTCATATCGTTGACGCGCATATCCGCGATACGGTCCACATAGATCTCCGCATCCACCAGGAACCGCTGGAACCCCTCATGGGTCACCATCTCGCAAAGCAGCCGGTTGTTGAGCTGGCCGCTCTTTAACACGTCGATCATCCCATCACTCAAATGCAGTTCGTGCAGAGCTGTATTTGGGTGATTTTTTGTTTCCGTCAGACCCATCAGATAGTCCGTGGACACCCCGTAGAACTTGGCCAGCTCCGCGATGGCAAAGGGGCTTATATCCTTGTAATCATCGGATTCATACTTGCCCAGAGCAGACTTGGAAAGGCCCGTCTCCTCGGCCAGCTGCTCCAGCGTTAGGTGCTTTTCCACGCGCAGGTCCTTCAGCCGTTCCTGGGTAGATAACTTCGCATACATGGCGACTCCCCCTTTTCTGGGGCTATTATAACACATTTCCACGTTCGTGGAAATTATCGCTTTTCAGGCGGATTTCCATCCTTTGAGACATACGGGAAAGGGCCTGTTTTTTCGCTAGAATGGTCATGTCACAAGACGATGCAGCTTGAAAACCACATGACCGTCTGAAAGGGATATGTCCTTCGGGGAAGTGACCGCTATGACCGTGAACACGAGAGCGCACCAAGGGGACAAAACGCCGGGGTGAGAGTCCCGGGCAGGAACGGCTTTTAGATAGAACGGCAAAATATGGCGTAGGCGCACATGAACAGAAAAAAGGAGGTTAAACCTATAGCGAACTACGGTTATATCCGCGTGAGCACCCGGGAGCAGAACGAGGACCGGCAGCGTATCGCGCTGCAGGAACTGGATATCCCGGAGAAGAACATCTATATGGACAAGCAGTCCGGCAAGGACTTTGAGCGGCCTCAATATAAGCGCCTGGTGCGGCGCATGAAGCGGGACGATCTGCTCTA
The DNA here is from genome assembly GCA_947626345.1 of uncultured Oscillospiraceae bacterium. GTDB lineage: Bacteria > Bacillota > Clostridia > Oscillospirales > Oscillospiraceae > CAJOIG01. Next base: position 1,304 of record CANQSF010000073.1, read on the forward strand.
CATCAAGAGCATCGACCGCCTGGGGCGCAACTATGGGGAGATATTGGAGCAATGGCGTATTCTCACGAAAGAGAAGGGCATCGACATCGTGGTGCTGGACATGCCCCTGCTGGACACCCGGCGGGGCAAGGACCTGATGGGCACGTTCCTCTCCGACATCGTTTTGCAGGTACTGAGCTTCGTGGCGGAAAACGAGCGCGTCAATATCCGCCAGCGCCAGGCGGAGGGCATCGCGGCGGCCAAGGCCCGGGGCGTGCGGTTCGGCAGACCGCCGAAGCTGCCGCCGGAGGATTTCGGGCGGCTGGTGGCCCTTTGGGAGCGGGGCAAGGTCTCGTTTGCCGACACGATCCGCCGGTGCGGCATGAGCGAGGCCACGTTCTACCGGCGTCTGCGGGAGTATCGCGCAGCGCAGGGAGTAAAAGAATAGCTATCAAAAGGTGTACCTTCTGATAGCCGGACATTTTTACATAGTATAGCGTGTTTTCCGCCTGTTGGCAACTGTTTTCGGGGATTTTGCCTGTCAAAAAGCGTGGTTTTGAAGGACAAAAGCCAGTTTCCAAACGGAAACCGGCTTTTGTCAGAAGGTACACTTTTTGACAATTGTTGGGAGGAAAGTCCATGAGTACAGGTTATCCGTCTATCGACAAACCCTGGCTGAAGTATTATAGCCAAGGGGTCGAAAAGGCTCCCATACCGGAGCTTTCGATCTATCAACTGATCCAACACAGCAATGCCAAACGATTGGACAAGATCGCGCTCGATCTCAGGAACAGCGCCAATGATTACAAGAAGGGCATTGAGATCACCTATGGGCAATTCTTTTCCAGAATCGAAGATATCGCAAAGTCATACGCACAACTGGGCGTCAAGGAGAACCAGATCGTTATAACCCTGCTGCCGAACATTCCTGAAAGCAGAATGCTTATATATGGCCTGAACATTTTGGGCGCTACCGCCTATCCCGTGTCGCCCATGATCGCGGCTCCCCAGTTGAAGAAAATCATTTCTGAGTGCAACGCGAAGCACATTGCGATATTTGCCGGTTTTTACGAGAAATTTGCCTCTGTGATATCCAGTGCAGGATTGGACAGCATCCTTTATCTCACCGGCATGGAATCTGCGCCTAAGCCCTTGCAAATGCTCAGTAAGATAAAAAGTGGTGCCAGCAAACCGCCTCTCGGCGGAAACCTCATGCTCTGGGCAGAATTTGATAAGCTCAAAAAGAATGTGCCCCACGATATAAAGCCCTACTATCATCCAGATCACGTCGCTGTCATTGTAGGAACAAGCGGGACAACAGGTGTGCCAAAAGGCGTTTGTTTGACAGATAAGGCTATGAACGCCATAGCCATCCAGCATCTGTTGAGTGGGATTCTTGACGAAGAGGAAGTCGTGCTGGACGCTCTCATCCAATCCATTGCTTATGGCATTTCCACCATGCACTATTCCACCTACTGCGGGTGTAAAAACATTCTCATTCCAGAACTTCTGACCACCCGTTTCCCCGAAGTGCTATGCCGGACCAAGCCCGACCATTTCACAGGCGGCCCGGTCCACTGTCAATACCTGGCCATCAGTGAGGAATTTAAAAATCATGATCTGCCAAGGCTCCGGAATCTTGTATCAGGCGGTGCGACCTTGCCAAAGGATTTAGAAAAGCGACTGAATGGCGTAAGCGAGGGATTCTCAGAAAATGGTTCTCTCGATTCGCGTATTCTCGTCCGACAAGGATTCGGCGCGACAGAAAACGGGGGGTGCGGTGCGTATGCAAGACCGGGTGCGTATAAGTTTGGCGGTGTGGGCATCCCACTTCCGTTAGACACCTTTGCTGTGTTTGAACCGGGCACAGATAAAGAGTTGCCGTATAACACAGAGGGAGAACTTTGTATCTGCGGTCCAACTATTATGAAGGAGTATTTCAACAACCCCGACGAAACACAGCTTGTTCTGAAAAAGCACCATGATGGTCAAACCTGGCTTCATCTTGCCGACCTCGGCAAGATGGATGAAGATGGGCAAGTGTATATCACTGACCGCATCAAAAACATCTTCATGCGCACCGGCTTCAATGTTCATCCCTCAAAAATCGCTGAATTCATTGAAACGATACCCGGCGTAAAAGAGTGTACCGTCATCGGCGTCCCGCACCCGGAGGAACAGATGGTGCCCGTTGCGTTTGTAATTTTGGACCGCTCTGTGTTTGCAGAGAACGCTATTGCAAAAGAAGTCTTAAGCAAGGCGTGCGCAAATAATCTTAGTGAATCTGATGTTCCCCTCGATTGGGTCTTTGTCGATGAATTTCCGAGGAACCTGGGTGGAAAAATTGATTCTAAACTGCTTGTGCAAATGTCAGGTATCAATTATATGGCTTCATTGTAATTTGAAATAACACAAATGTAAATCGATATGGAAAAATGATCCCTTTGGAACAAGTCCAGCTAATAAAAATCAAGAGGGTAATTGTATTTTTCAGGAACGAAAAAATGTACAGCAAAGCAGAGGCTCGGTAAAACGGGCCCCTGAGATTCAAAGTAGTTACGTTATGCGGCCAAATATGCCGCTTTGT
>CANQSF010000074.1 GCA_947626345.1 uncultured Oscillospiraceae bacterium
TGATGACGGGAACGTCCTTTATAATGCTCCGGGGGTTGTCCACTACGATGATGTGATCGGCGTCCAGGGAATAACAGACGCTGCGCGCTGTTATTCCCAACGGATACCGTTCGTGCTCCCGGCTAACGCCGGAACCGCACGACATGGTATAGTAGTCTTCGCCGATGACCTGCCCGCTGGTGAACATGAGGCCGTTGTAGGCATAGAGTTTGGAAAGCTGGCAGTTCCCGATGGTCATCCCCAGCGTCATGGCCTCCCACAGCGCGTCATAGAGATCGGCGCGGACAAAGGAGAGCCTGTTGTTCCGGCTCATGCTGGCAGAGCGCTCAAAGGTGCGGAAGCGCACCGGGCCGCGGGTAAAGGTGAGTTCGATCCCCTCCGGACGAAACAGCCATTCCGCCAGCTCCTGCAGGTGCTTCACCTGCCCAACGGCGCGGCGGTCGAAGATACCGGTGAAGTCCAGATAGACCAGGGAGCCCATCAGCCTGTCCTCAGGGTCCGCTGACACAGGATCGGGATCGTCGGCGGTAAGGCGCAGCAGCTGATGAAACATGGCGCAGTCGTCCTGCATGGTTTTGCGGACGGCAGACCGGCTCGTCTCGTCGTTGGTATCAAAGCAGAAGCGCCAGCCGTCCTCCGTCTTTTGCCCACAGTTCAGGATCGTCCGTGCGGAGATCTGCAGGATACTGTACTGCTGCAATTTCATAGGCTGTCTTCACCTTCTTTGAAAAATAAATAACTGCTATCACTTTTGAAAAGGCTCAAGAAAAAAGAGCCGATCGCCCGACTCTTTTGATGAACGTGCCCGTGTCACTCCTCGTTCTGGTCGTCAAAGGAGTAATCATTCAGCTCTTTGAAATCCAGAAACTCCGAGACCGTCATGTTGAAAGCAATGGCGATCTTATGGAGCGTCATGACCCTGGGATTCTTGGTAAGGCCGCGGACGATATTATCAATGGTGGACTGATTGATACCGCTCATCGTGGCCAGCTTGTTGATGGCGATACCCCGTTCCTTGCAAAGCTGACGGATGCGGCGGACGTACAGATCGGAATACTCCATGGCTGCCTCCTCTTGTTACCCGTTTGTGGGTTAACCTGATGATAACAAGAGAACCGAGCGCATTAACCCGAATACGGGTTGACTTGCGCGGCTTTTTGGCGTTAGAATCGCATTACCCGAATATGGGTATTTCGAGCCGGAGGGTACGCCATGGCAGACTATAGAAAAATGTATTACCTTCTATGCAAGGCGATAGATGATGTAATAGATCCGCTGGAACGTATACCGCTTGCCGCGCCATATGCCCAGCGACTGCAGAGGGCATTGCTGGAGGCGGAAGAGCTCTATATTTCCACCACGCCCTACGCTGAGAAGACAGAGGACCCAAAAATCATCCAAATCAAGACAGATGAATAATCGAACGCGCCCCGTCGCTTGCCGAAACTGTCAGCGACGGGGCGATTTCTTTTGCCGTAAGGCCGCCTCTTCGCAAAATCAGTAATTAAATAACTGCTATCACTTTTTGACAGCAGGCCCCCAGTGATACGACACCACTACATATGGAGGAAGTTCAAATGAAACAGATCAAGGGAATTTAATCACAGAGCGCGTTATGCGCGGAAAGGAGCACTATGGCAATTAGACCCAGCAATACTTTTTCCCTGAGCCGGAGGATTGGTTCGACCACTTATAAAGTTACCATCCACTTCAGCAACGATGCCACCGAGACGATGGAGGACAAAATTTTGCGCCTGATCCGCAATGAAGCTACCACAGACGGCCCAGAGTGTGGTATAATAGACGTGTCACAAATGGGCCGTCAGTCTGAAAGGAGCGCGTCATGAGCGCAGATCAGACTGAAAGAAAAATCACGGCGCTGTACGAGCGTCTCTCCCGTGACGATGACCTCACAGGGGACAGCAACTCCATCATCAATCAAAAACGGTACTTGGAAGAGTACGCCGCCCAGAGAGGCTACGGCAATTGCGTCCACTACACCGACGACGGATGGAGCGGCGGTAATTTTGAACGCCCGTCCTGGAAACAGCTCATCGCTGATATAGAGGCCGGAAAAGTGGCCCATGTGCTGGTAAAGGACATGAGCCGTATCGGCAGAGACTACCTTCAGACCGGCTTCTATACCGAAGTCTTTTTCAGGCAGCACGGCGTTCATTTTGTCGCCATTGCCAACAGTGTGGACAGCGACGATCAGAACAGCAACGAGTTTGCGCCATTCCTCAATATCATGAATGAATGGTATTTGCGGGATTTGAGCCGCAAGCAGCGCACCGCCATTCGCGTCAAGGGGGAATCCGGCAAACCTACGACCAATCAGGCGATCTACGGATATAAGAAAGACCCTAACGACAAGAATCGCTGGCTGATCGACGAAGAAGCGGCGGCGGTGGTCCGCAGGATATTCCGCTTGACCATTGAAGGCCTCGGCCCCTATGACATCGCCCGGAAGCTGTTCGACGAAAAGGTGGAAGCGCCCGCTGTTTATGCCGCCAAGCGTGGAACAGGCCCGTGGAAAAACAGAGAGGAATTTCCCAACCCGTACAACTGGAGCGGCTTCATCGTGGGAAGTATCCTGTCCAAGCCGGAATATATGGGGGATACGGTCAATTTCCGTTCTCACAAGGCTTCGTACAAGGACAAGAGCAGCGTCCGTAACCCAAAAGAGGATTGGTTGATCTTTGAGAATACCCATGAGGCCATTGTTGACCGGGAGACATGGGCGCTGGCCCAGCAGCTGCGGAAAACGCCCCGGCGCATCGACACCATCGGCGTGGCGAATCCGCTGACAGGGCTTGTGTTCTGCGCTGACTGCGGCGAGAAGATGTACAACCACCGATCCAAGGGCGGCACGGAGAAAAATCCCTATCCATCCGACTTCTTCGACTGTTCGACCTACACGCTTTCTCTGCAGAAACGCACAAAAGGCTGTAAAGGCCACTATATCACAACAAAGGCGCTGCGCACACTGATCCTGGACACCATCCGCACGGTCAGCACCTACGCCATCTCCAATCAGGACGAGTTCATGGAAAAGGTACGGGCGGCGTCTCAGATCCGGCAGACAGAGGCCGCGAAAGATACCAAGCGGAAGCTGAACAGGGACAAAAAGCGCACTGCCGATTTGGACACCATCATCCGAAAGCTCTATGAGTCTTTCGCCACGGGGCGGTTGTCCGATGAGCGGTTCGACACGCTGCTGGCCGGGTACGAGGCAGAGCAGAAAGCTCTCCGCACTTCTGTTGCGGAAGCGGAAGAACGTCTTTCCTCTTTTGAGGAAGATACCGCCCGTGTGGAACAGTTCCTTGCTCTGGCGAAAAAGTACACCGATTTTTCAGAGCTGACCACGCCGATGATCAACGAGTTTATTGATAAGATCATCGTTCACGCGCCGGAGAGAAGTGACGGGGACCGGACGCAGGAAGTGGAGATCCATCTGAAATTTATCGGTCGGTTTGAGCTTCCTCTGCCGGAGCCGACGCCGGAAGAAATAAAACGGCAGGAGCAACTGCGCAGGCATCGGATCAAGAGTCGTGAACGGTATCAGCAGATCAAGGCGGGCGAGCATACCGTGGGCGAACCGTACAAGCTGACCTGTAAGTGCTGCGGCGGATCTTTTGAATCCAAACATTCAAATGCCTTGTTCTGCGGACCAAACTGCCGGGCGAAATTCTATATACGGGAAGCGGCGAAGGAAAGAAGCCGTGAGTGCGTCTGCGGAAATTGCGGCACGACGTTTATCACCACGAGGAAAGATGTCAAGTATTGTTC
>CANQSF010000075.1 GCA_947626345.1 uncultured Oscillospiraceae bacterium
TGGTACGGCTGACGGGATTCGAACCCACGACCTTTGGCTCCGGAGGCCAACGCTCTATCCAGCTGAGCTACAGCCGCTTATTTGGAAAGCTTGCTTATTATAACGCATCCCGCTTGGAATAGCAAGGAAAATATGCTATACTTTTTTCAATTACTATCCATTGAGGTGATCGCCCATGATAAGAACCATGATCCTTGGCGGGACCGGTCTGACCGTGACGAAACCCGCCTTTGGGGCCCTGCCCATCCAGCGCACGGCGAAGGACGAGGCGGTGCCTATCCTCCGCCGGGCCTATGAGGCCGGCATCCGCTACTTCGACACCGCCAACGCCTACACTGACTCCGAGGAGAAGCTGGGCCTGGCCCTGGCCGACGTGCGCGGCGACGTGGTGATCTCCACCAAGAGCCTGGGCCGCGACCACGACACCGTGGCCCGCCACATCCAGCTGAGCCTGGAGCGGCTGCGCACCGACTACATCGACCTGTTCCAGTTCCATCAGGTCTCCAGCTGGCAGGAGATCGACTCCGGGGCATGGGACGCCGCTCAGGAGGCCAAGGCCAAGGGCTATATCCGCCACATCGGCGTCACCTGCCACAGCCTGGCCTTCGCCCGGGAGGCGGTGGCCTCCGGCCGGTTCGAGACGCTGCAGTACCCCTTCAGCTACCTGTCCAACGACGAGGAGCAGGCTCTGGTCCGCTCCTGCCTGGACGCGGGCATGGGCTTCATCGCCATGAAGGCCCTGGCGGGCGGGCTGCTGGCCAACGCCCGGGCGGTGCACGCGTTCATGGCCGGGCAGGAGGGCGTCGTGCCCATCTACGGCATCCAGACCATGGAGGAGCTGAACGAGTGGCTGGCTCTGGCGGAGGAGGACCCGGCGCTGGACGACGGGCTGCAGGCCGTCATCGACCAGGACCGGGCCCAGCTGTGCGGCCAGTTCTGCCGCAGCTGCGGCTACTGCATGCCCTGCCCCCAGGGCATCGAGATCCGCAACTGCGCCCGGATGGACATGCTCATCCGCCGCAGCCCCTGGCGGCCCTACTTCACCCCGGAGTGGCAGGCGAAGATGAACAAGATCAAGACCTGTTTGGACTGCGGCCGGTGCAAGTCCAAGTGCCCCTACCATCTGGACACGCCCAACGTGCTCAAGTACATGCTGAAGGACTATTGGGAGTTCTATGAAGCCCACAAGGCGGAGCTTTAAGGTCCTGGCCCTGGCCCTGGCGCTGGTGCTGGCGGCATCGGGCTGCGCCGGCGCCAGGGAGGAGAAGAAGGAAAAGCAGCTGTTCGCCATGGACACGGTGATGTTCCTCACCGCCTACGGCCCCGCCGCAGACGACGCCCTGGCCGCGGCCGCGGAGGTGATCGGCGTCCTGGACGCCGACCTGGACCCGGAGGAGGAAGGCGGCTCGGTATACGCCCTGAACGCTGGGGCGGGCGGGCCTGTGGCCGTGTCGGCGGACTGCCTGGCGGTGCTGGACACCGCCCTGGCCGTGAGCCGGGAGACCGGCGGGGCGCTGGACGTAGGGCTCTATCCCATCATCCGTGCCTGGGGCTTCACCACTGGGGACTACCGGGTGCCGGAGCCGGCGGAGCTGGACGCCCTGCTGGCGAAAAAGGACACGGACGGCATCGCCTTGGACGCCGCCGCGGGCACGGCTGCCCTGCCGGCGGGCACGGCCGTCTCCCTGGGGGCGGTGGCCAAGGGCTACGCCGCCCAAAAAGCGGCGGAGGCCATGGCGGCCGCCGGGGCGGAGCACGCCATCCTGTCCCTGGGGGGCAACGTGCAGACCCTGGGGGATACCCGCCCGGACGGCAAGCGCTGGCAGGTAGCCGTCACCGACCCGGAGGACACCGGCTCCTATGTGGGCACCCTCAGCGTGGGCCAGACGGCGGTGGTCACCTCCGGGGGCTATCAGCGGTATTTCGAGCAGGACGGCGTCACCTACATCCACATCCTGGACCCGGCCACCGGCATGCCGGTGGACAATGACCTGGCCTCCGTCACGGTGGTGACGGCGGACGGGGCCCGGGCGGACGCCCTCTCCACAGCCCTGTTCGTGCTGGGCAGCCAGGGGGCGCTGGACTACGCCGCCGCCCACGACGATGTGGAGCTGGTGCTCGTCACCAAGGACCGCCGGGTGATCGTCACGGCGGGCCTGGCAGAGGGCTTTCAGGAAAACGGCGAGGGCTGTACCTATGAATATCCTTGATATGCCCGCCCCGGAGGCGGCCCGGGCGCTGGTGGGAAAGGTGCTGGTCCGCCGGCTGCCGGACGGGACGGTGCTCCGGGCCCGGATCACGGAGACGGAGGCATACTTCGGCGAGGCGGACACCGCCTGCCACGCCAGCCACGGCCGCACCAAGCGGACGGAGGTGCTCTACCATCCCGCTGGGACCATCTATGTGTACCTCTGCTACGGCATCCACTGGATGCTGAACCTGGTCACCGGCCCGGCAGACGACCCCCAGGCGGTGCTCATCCGGGGCGTGGAAGGGGCCTCCGGCCCGGGGCGGGTGACGAGATTTCTGCACATCGACAAGAGCCTGAACGACACGATGCTGGCAGACGCCCTCTCGCTGGAGGACGACGGCTTCGTCCCCGCGCGCATCGACGTCTCGCCCCGGGTGGGCATCGGCTACGCCGCGCCGGAGGACCAGGCCCGGCTGTGGCGGTTCACGGCGGGATAAGGGACAGGAGGTATCCTTATGATCGCGTTTTGGCTGTTTATGCTGTGCGCGGACCTGATCATCCCCGCGGCGATGATCGGCATTGGCAGGATGTTTCTGAAAAAGCCGCCCAAGACCATCAACGCCGCCTTCGGCTACCGCACGACGATGTCCATGAAAAACCGGGACACCTGGGCTTTCGCCCACCGATACTGCGGCAGGCTGTGGTATCGGTGCGGGCTTATCATGCTGGTCCCGTCCGCGGTCCCGCTGCTGTTCGTCCTGGGCCGGGACATCGGCGCGGTCGCCAACACGGGGCTCATCGTCGCCGGCGTGCAGCTGGTGGTCATGCTGGGGACCATCTTCCCCGTGGAGCGGGCCCTGAAAAAGACCTTTGACGACAGCGGCCGCCGCCGCTGAGGGCCATGTAAAAGACCTTTGATAGACAGCCGGACCCTTTTCCCCTATGCTGGCAGGGCAAGGAGGCGCGGAACATGGAGCTTGGCAGTCAGATACGGAAACGACGGCAGGCCCTGGGCCTTTCCCAGGACGAGCTGGCAGCGCGGGTGTACGCCACCCGCCAGTCCGTCTCCAATTGGGAGAACGGTGTTTCCCATAGTTAAGGAGACTACACCAAAGACCCACGCTTGCCTTACTTCCACATCAACAAATGCTGAAAGCCGACGATTAAATAATAGCTCCCATGTGTGTTTCCTAAGAAACCCACATGGGGGCTGTCTGTCTTATGACTTTTTATAATGCTCCCGCAGGAGGGCCACAAATTCCCGGACGATGGGGCGCTGGTCCTCCCGGTGGGTGCAGAGCACGCAGGAGACGGTCTCACGGCAGTCAAAGGGCGTCCCAGCCGGTCGAACGAGCCGAAGGAGGAGCGAAAGATCATTCAAGCCAGAAAGACCTGGTCAAAGCCGGTATCCTGCAGGATAGCGCTCACAGTGTCGTTGACGTGCAGGAGCCGGAAATGGCCCTGGCCCAGCTGCTTGTACATGATGAGCATGACCCGCAGCCCCGCCGATGAGGTGTA
>CANQSF010000076.1 GCA_947626345.1 uncultured Oscillospiraceae bacterium
GCCCCCAGTCAAATCGTCTACAATGCTGGGCAGGTCCTCTCTTTCATAAAGGAACCCACAGAGTATACTGTGTGGAGGCGCTGATATGGAAAGTTCCGGTGTTCACTATCATATCATCAGACGCATCGGCCCGGGCGGTCATATGTGCGGCAAGGTGTTTGGCCGGCCCTGCAAAGGCTTAAGCAGGGCCAGCCAAGACCAAGCTGCCGCAGTTGCCGACCCCAACAAGGCCGATTACAAACGCTTTCTTCAGCAGGCTGCGGAGGACGAACTCTTCGACCTTCCTTAACGCTCAACGCACAGGAATAACTTATAAATTATAGTTTCTTGCTTGCCGCCTTTTTTATTCTATTCAGCAAAGGGGAGCGGTCTTCGATTGATGGCAAAGATGGAATCTGGTCCATATCTATAACAACTATTCCCCCCGACTCCATTTTATCCACAGATATAGTAGCCTGCTCTTTCCAAGCGTCATACCGGTCGGAAATTTCATTTTTGATTTTCTTCCGTAAACCCCTTATTTCTTTTTCTAGCGCCTTGTCCGTTTCACTTCCCGTTAACTTGTCTGAATAATAATCCAATTCAAAGTAGTCCTGGCGCCGTATATCATCCAGAGAAGCAACAAATTGTATGGCAAGGTTCACCATATCACTATTTACATCTTGGTTGTTGCTCACCCACTTAAAATAGGTGTTCACTCTTCTATCAAGCATTATCTTTGCAGGGGTCCTTTTTTGTAGAAAAGTGGCGCGAGCTCCTTGTTTAGCACACTGCGGGCAATATCTAGCACCTATTTGATAAGGAACAAAATAAGTTCCACATATTTTGCATTTCTTAATTTCACTCTCACGGCTTTTAATATGCAGAACATCCGCACAGACCAATTCCTCTAGCGACTCTATGGCAAAAACGGTTGCCGACCGTATTTTCTTTCCTCCGGGCGCTCCAAATAGATTTGTCGCCACTTCAGATGTCACTCTTGCAGGTATGCGCGTTTCAAGTATATCTGGCATCTTCTTTAGGGCATTAATTACTTTCACCCTATCTTCTTCTGAAAGCACTGGCAATGCGGCTCTTATCTCTTCTTCCCCGTACTCTCGATAAGCCGCACAAACGCTCTCCCAAAGTCTACGCGCCTTGCCAACTTCTTTCCGCAAGTTTATCGCGTATGCTTTATCTATAATCATGCAAAAACGGGAATTGCCACCTTCATCGTCATCGTATCTAGCGTTATTATCATATATCCCGAAGATAGCATCAGTTAGGCTAAATATATTAGCTCCCTCTTCTGTCCGATACGCGAGATAGTCAATCCATTGCTTGTAGCCGGACATTATCCTTCTATCATAACTCACCTGCTGAGTGCTTCCAGTCAATCCATCTTGGCCGTTATACTTATCAACTTTAATTCCCGCTCCAGGGTAAACCTCTTCCTGAATTGCCTCCCTAGCTATCTCTGAAGGACTCTCCTGCAGTTCTTTCAGGAGAGTATTATACGTCCTATAACACGGCAGGAGGAAAACAAGTTCTGTTAGCTGGAGTTCAATATCTGTCGGTTTTGGCGTATCAATAAAGTCAGTAATTGTCTTTTGTATCTCTGTAATGCACTGCTTTGCTTTATCAGGTCTATAAGCAAATATTCCATTAGGGTACTCTCCCAACGTATCAATATATGCTTCAGCTATACTTTCGATATGCTCTGCAATATCATCCAACTTGTCGAAGAATGATTTATCCATATTTAAGAGGGCACACACATACGCGCCTACGGCACTTTCCAAAGGCGTGTCAGCATAATGAACTCGCACGATATTGGTCATACCCCGAAAATAGAAATACTGTCCACCATCCTGCATGACGTTCTCTCTCCTTCTTCTTGTCAGAAATAAAAAAGCTTACAAATTATATCTATCTGTTTCCATCAAAACTTTGACTAATGGGAATGCAGTAGTATCCTTGATTTAATCAACAGACTATTGCGAGGTGTCCCATGACAACCACAACCACCACACCCTACTGCACTCTCAAAGAGGCAGCCTCCCGGTCAGGGTTGAGCGAGTACATATGGAGGCAGTATGTCCGGCAAGGGATAGTACCCTACATCAGCAGCGGAATAAAGTATTATGTAAACTATCCTGCAGCACTGGAAATCATCAACAAGCGCAGTCAGAAAAATGACCTATTTTGACATTATATCATCTCATTCGAGTAAATTCTAGTTCTCAACTGTGTTTAGAAAGGAGGCCCACCATTGCCATCTTGGACAAAAATGACAACAAAAGACGGCAAGGTTTTCTATAAGATTCGCGTCAGCCGTGGGAGAGGCAAATCGTACTTAACGACTCGGTGGTATCCTCCAGACGGCTGGAGCCAGCGAGTAATAGACCGCGAACTGATAAAGTATGCCGCTGATTTTGAGCGCAGGTGCCAGTCCGGGGACGTTACTTCCCGCAGTGAACACAAAGCGCAAATTGAAGCACAAGAGGCAGCGGCTGCAAGAATCCTTACTGTCAGGCAATTTGGTGAGCAGGTGTTTATGCCCGCAAAGCTCGTTACCATTTCAGAGAGTACAAGGGACAGCTATCAGCGATTCTTGGACCGTTGGATTTATCCCGTTATCGGCTCTTTGAAAATCACAGAGGTCTCTCCTGCAGACATTTCTGCCCTGCTTCTGGCAGAGCAGTCCGCGGGCAAATCTCATAGCTCATGTGTGAAATGCTATGCCATCCTTAATGTCTTCTTTAAGATGGCCTACTTATATGACATCATAGACCACAATCCGATGGATAAGGTACAGCGGCCCAAAGCAAGAAAAGATGAACTAGGAGATGATGAAATGGATGCTTTCACCGTTGATGAAGTGCGCTACATCTTGGCCTGCCTGGAAGAAGAGCCTTTAAAATGGCGAGCATACTTCCGCCTGTTAATCGACACAGGGATTCGTCGCGGCGAAGCCTGCGGGTTGCAATGGCGCTATGTAGATTTCGAAGAAAGCCGGATTACCATAGCCGCGAACCTCTGTTACACTGCCAGCGCCGGGGTCTATCTCGATACCCCAAAGACCCGGAAGCCACGCACCATTGACGTTGACCCCGAAGTGATGAATCTGCTAAAGGCTCTTCAGAATGAGCAAGCTACGACAATTACTTCCGATTTTGTTTTCACAAAAGAGGGGTCAAGCGAACCGATGAACCCGCAAAGCCCTTCTGAACATCTCGCAAGCTTTGCAAAACGCTATGGCATTTCAGGTCTGCATCCCCACAAGTTGAGGCATACCTATGCTTCGATAGCTATTACCTATGGAGCGGACATTGCCAGCGTGTCTCAAAACTTGGGGCATTCGGACAAGACCACCACCCTTAAAATGTATACCCACGCTAATCAAGAGAGCCGGAAACAGGCAAGCAACATCTTTCGCTCTGCCATTAAGGTTTCTCCTGCGAAGAAAGACGCTGAAACAGACAAAGAAGCAAAGAGTCAGACCTCGCCCAGAGCCTAAAAAGCGGCCAGTCAACTCCGGTTGACTGGCCATTTCTTTAGCCCCGTATGTACTTTTGTATGTACTTTTCGGCAAAGCCGCGAACTTCCAAAAAATAGTAAAACCCGCAACCCCTTGGGATTGCGGGCTTTGCTGTGGAGCTGCTGGGCAGATTCGGACTGCCGACCTCGTCATTACCAATGACGCGCTCTACCGACTGA
>CANQSF010000077.1 GCA_947626345.1 uncultured Oscillospiraceae bacterium
GAGGAGCTTCCCAGGAAAGAGAGCTGGGAGGATATCTGCGAGCAGCTGAAGCGCGAAGGGCTGCGCGACGTGGAGACCACACCGTCAGGGATAAGGATACATCTTATGAAATAAAGAGGAGTAGATATGAGCACTTGCATGAACAACCTTTTCAATTTTGCCCGGAGCCTTCCTTCCCCATTCGATACGCTGACCAACAAGAAGGTGAAGGTATCGTCCAAGTATGGGAAAGGAACCGAGTCAACGCTTTGCGCGACGGTGATCAAGGCAGTGAACGCCATGTGCGCGATGCAGAATGGCTCCGGCCTGGGCGCTGTGGGTACGATCGACGACCGCTCTGTGGCCGAGTATAAATCCTCCATGGGCCCGGACGCCTATCATCTGGTCGTCTATGACTACACTACCGGATCTGTTATGGCGAGCATATACGACGCCAGCACCGAGGTGATCGAGAGCTACACGCTTCTGCCTACCAAAATGGACGGCGCGGCGGTCTTTCTCGCCCTCATGCCGTTCCTGATGCAGGACGATGAGTTCAAGGAGAAGTACGAGGACTACTACGACGAATATACCAAAGGGTTTCCTGATTTCAAAAAAGCGACCGAGAGCATGGCCTATCTCTGCGATAACGCCTACCGCCGGATAAAGGACGAGGCCTGTGCGGCCCATGTCAAGGTGACAGTGGATAAGTCCGGCAATCTTCTCCGGGTCTCTGAGGCGCAGCTGGATTCCGGGGCATTCACACCGACATCTGTTCTGGCGGGCGAGTTTCGGATCTTTGCGAAAACGGGGCCCTCCGTGATCAAGAAGGCGAACACCTTCATTGAGCACAAGGACTTCGTTGGTCAGTATGCCTTCCATAAACGCGCTTTTTCCGCGCTGGAGGAGAAACTGATCCCCAAGCTTCCTGAATGGTATGTCATCCCGGAAGAGGTGGTGGACATCTGCCGGCATGCTCAGGTCACGACAGGACGCTCCACGCAGATGCGCAACTTCCTTCTGCGGGGTCCGGCCGGCACAGGAAAGACCATGGGGGCCAAGGCAATCGCAGCTGGTCTGCATCTGCCGTACATGAAGTATACATGTTCGGCGGGCACGGAGATATTTGACTTCATCGGTCAGATCTTTCCCGACGCCGATGGAGTGTCCACGGGCAGCGCCCAGCTGGACATGGAGCGGGAGCAGCTGAAAGCGATGGGCGGTATGAACTGTGCCAACGTGATGAAGCTGCTGGGCCTTCCGGATCTGGAGGATATGGACTATGACCCGGCGGGCGTCTACCAGGCGCTCACGGGCATGGAGAATCCCGAAGCGACCTCGCAGGAATGCATGTCCATCGTCATGGAAAAGGTCACGGAGAAGGTCAAGGCACTGTCTAAACGAAGCGAAGACGCCAAAAGCGGTGGCCAGAGCTTCACCTATGTGGAGACCGATTTCATTAAGGCTCTGAAAAACGGCTATCTCATCGAGTTGCAGGAGCCCACTACGATCGTGCAACCCGGCGTGCTGGTGGGTCTGAACTCTCTGCTGGAGCAGGAAGGCTCAATCACATTGCCGACCGGGGAGATCATAGAGCGGCATCCTGACACGGTGGTGGTCGTCACGACAAACGTCGGCTATGAGGGGTGTAGATCGCTCAATCAGAGCGTGGTCGATCGTATGAGCCTGGTGCGCGATATCGAACTGCCGTCACCGGAGGTGATGGTGGAACGGGCCATGAGCGTTACCGGCGCCACCGACGAGTATCAGGTATCCCAGATGGTGCAGGTGGTCAACGACATGGCAGACTATTGCCGGAAGAACAGCATCACCGATGGCGCTGTTGGCATGCGCAGCTTGTTGGACTGGATCGTGAGCACGGAGATCACCGGCGACCCGTATCGTTCGGCGCTCTATACGGTCATCAGCAAGGCGACCTCGGATGAGAACGACCGTGAGGCGCTCATCAGCGCCGTGCTGGAGCCTATTTTCTCTCCGATCCGCCGGAAGAAAGCATCTTGAAAAGGAAGGAGGAATTACCCTGAATGGCAAGGGTGAATCACAAAAGAGTCAAGCAGCTTCTCAATGAGAAGCGCAGCAAGATCACGGACCGCCAGTTTTTCACGTCCCGCATACTCGCTGGGCATTTTGAAGATATGGCGGTGGCGCAGACCCGGCGGTATCACTACAACCGCCGGGTCCGCGTGAATATAATCTGGAACCCAAAGTATGAGCAGGTGGCGGGCACGGACAATCAGTGTATATGCATCAATGCCGGGCATAAGATCGTCACTTCTGTACGCGGCAGAGAGAACCGATACTGGACCGTCACGAGCCTTTTCGCCCACGAACTGGGGCATGTCCTCTACACAGACTTTCTTGCGCTCCAGACTTACGACAATAGTTTGGATAGGTATCGCTGGTATCCGGCGGCGCCGAACCTGAAGACGGTCAAGGACCGGGCCAATGAGTCCGCGCTGTGGGATTATGCCAAAGCATCCCAAGACAATCTGCTGATGCTCCGGATCGTTGCCCGCCACATCTTTAATGTCTTGGAGGATGGGTATATCGAAAATCGAATGCTGAACAACTTCCCGGGCACCTTGGGTTACGCACTGGAGACCCGTCGGGCAACACAAATGAAACAGATGCCCACGGTGACAGAACTGATCGAAAGAGAAGAAACCGAGGATCAACCCATCTTTTCCAGCATTCTGCAGCTCATGCTCAGCTATGCGAAGTATGGGGTGATCATGTACGGCGACGAGCCCAAGACGGATGAACGGGTCCAAGTGGTTTTCAGCATGATCCCTGACATCGACCGCGCCCTGCTTACCCACGACGCCCGCGAGAGGTTTGACGTTGTCAATGTCATTCTGGTGCGCTGCTGGGAGTATATCCAACCGTACCTGGAGGCAATGAAGGAACAGCAAAAGGCAGATGCAGCAGTCGGATTATCTACTGAGTTAAGTGAGATGCTGAAAAGTGCGCTGAGCAAAATCGCGGGTACCAGCGAAATCGGAGAAGGGTCATCTACACCTGTCCCGGATGCGGGCGGTGAAGAGGCTTCGGCAACTGAAGCTGTCCGCAAGCAGACCAAGGAAGACGCCAAAGAGTCATCTGCCGGAGCTGCGGGTGCTGGAGATGCTGAGACCAGCCCGGAGGCAGAGGATTCCAAACCCGAGGGAAAGGGCGGCAAAGACAGTGAGCCTGACGACGCAGGAGCCGAGGGTGGATCACTTTCCGGTAATATTTCATCTGACGGTGAATCTGGTGAGAACCGAGGTGCGTCCGAAACTGAAAAGGGGCACATTCCGCTGCATCACACGGACCATGTCAGCGCCCCGGAAGGTGGTACAACAGAGCGAAACGATGACTATGCTCCTGACCCCTATGAGGGGGCGGCTGCAGACATTGACCGGCTCTTGGACAAGATGGCGGAGCGTGCTGCCTGTGAGCAATTGGAAAATGAACGCCTGCAAGAACTGAATGAAGCTGCGCAGAACATCTCCTATGGAGATATCCACAGCGGCGTCAG
>CANQSF010000078.1 GCA_947626345.1 uncultured Oscillospiraceae bacterium
AATGCCCAAATAACAACCGATAACGGGCATAGTGAGAAGTTACCGAATGGGTGGGGTTATTGTCGCCTTTGTGATATTCTAAAAATAACTATGGGTCAGTCTCCTAATGGTGATTCTATTAATAAAAATAAAGGAATAGAATTTCATCAAGGAAAATTATGTTTTTCTGATAAATATCTTAGGTCATCAAATATTTTCACTGCTGAACCAACAAAAATAGCAGATGCAAATCCTTTATTATTATGTGTTCGGGCTCCTGTAGGTATTGTAAATATAACACAAAACAAAATTTGCATTGGGCGTGGCTTATGTTCATTAAAACCTTTTAAAGGTGATGTTGACTTTTATTTCTATTTATTGCAGACATTACAGAAAAGGTTTGAGAATCAAGCTACAGGAACTACATTTAAGGCAATATCTGGCGATATAGTAAAAAATGAGATAATATCACTGCCTCCTCTTGCCGAGCAACAGCGTATCGTTCATAAGATAGAAGAACTTTTTTCGGTTCTTGATAATATTCAAAAGGCATTAGAGGTGTAAATGATTACATCTCTAATGCCTGCAAATAAAATTACCAATTAACCACTTTATCCACTATTTTCTGTTGTTCGCTTGCAGTACGGCGCAGATAGATACGGGTAGTTTCAATGCTTTCATGCCCCATAAGGTCGGCAAGCAGAGCAAGATCGTTAAAACGTTCAAGAAAATTTTTCGCAAACCGATGCCGAAAAGAATGAGGATAGACCACCTCCTTGTTCATTCCGTATTTTTCTGCAAAATGTTTTAATTGCTGGGCTATACCACGTGTCGTAATGCGTTCTCCGAATCGGTTCAAAAATATATAGCCGGAATTAAGCCCTTTTTCTTCGAGCCATTTCACCGTTTCTATTCGCAAGTTCTTCGGAATATACAAACGGCGTATCTTCCCTCCTTTGCTATAAAGGTCGAGATGACCGACTTGTACATGTTCTGCTTTGACATGGAGTAATTCGCTGACACGGGCGCCGGTAGCAGCCATAAACCATACGACGAAGTACCATTCATCGTAACCGTCGGCCTTTAACCGGCTTTTAAGAAATTTGTAATCGGCGTCGCTGATAACATTTTCCAAAAAATTCTTTTGCTGTACTTTTACGAACTTTACTTTCAATTTTTCTTGTTTCGTAAGTTCCAGATACTTGTTGATGCCTTGCAATCGAAGGTTTACCGTCTGCGGTTTGAAATTTTCCACTAAATACCCTTTGTAAGCCAAAAGGTTCTTTTTGTTCACGTCCCCATAATGATTGAGGAAATACGCTGCCGTCCACACATACGATGTAACG
The DNA here is from genome assembly GCA_947626345.1 of uncultured Oscillospiraceae bacterium. Taxonomy (GTDB): domain Bacteria; phylum Bacillota; class Clostridia; order Oscillospirales; family Oscillospiraceae; genus CAJOIG01. Next base: position 1,326 of record CANQSF010000078.1, read on the forward strand.
GTGTTCTTTGCCAAGTTTGTCTTGGCGAGATGATTTTTGAATTTTGTTACCATATTACATTGATTTATAGTAAATATGGCAACAATATAAGAAAAGGTAACGGGCATTATCCGCAGTTGCCTGATTCATGGAGTGTCGCACCTATGCAGATGTTATGCTCTTTGGTCGATGGGGAAAAACAAGGAGGAATAGCAAGAATAAATCTCGATGTCAAATATTTACGTGGAGAAGGTGTCGCTAAAATACTGACTTCCGGGAAATATACTGCTGCAAATACGCTTTTGATATTGGTAGATGGCGAGAACTCCGGCGAGGTGTTTCGGGCACCAATCGAAGGTTATCAAGGCAGTACTTTCAAAAAGTTGATTATTAACGAAAATATGAATACTGAATATGTATTACAAGTTATCAACTTGCATCGTAAGGCTTTACGTGAGAACAAAGTAGGTTCGGCAATACCTCATTTGAACAAAAAACTATTTAATGCAATAGAGATACCGATTCCACCTTACAATGAACAACAAAGAATTGTGAATGCAATAAATGTCGCTTTCAAGCATATCGATACAATCATGGAGAGTTTATAAACCCTCCATGATTGTATCTAATTTGGCAAATATTTTATGAACCGCATCGATTATTCGCTTTTGTTCTGCATAAGGAGGTATCGGCATTGGCAATTTAGAATATTCTGAAATCCAATATCGTTTATGAGTATCCCCGATTAAACGTGTTATACTCATAAACATTGCGACAAAATCTATTGCCATATTTCTTTTAACCTGCAAAATCTTCATTGCTGATGATTTTACTTTGAAAGGGAAATCAACAAGTTTTGTATCGGTAGTAAAGTCATCAAAGATGATACAAGGCAAATTGGAATATATGCCTTTTGTTTCATTAGTGTATCCTATAATGAAAGATTTGCCCGCCGTTAAAACCGGTATGGAGTAAGTATCATCATAATTTGTGGAATTAACAATGTAAGCCGTAGGTTGCTCATAATCTACAATATCCTCAATCCGACATACAGCCCAACCTTGTGGCAATTGCGGATAATGCCCGTTATCGGTTGTTATTTGGGCATTGGGATTGATGCGTTTGAGCAGTTCCGATGCGGGTTCGTCGTTCGGGTCTTGCGGCACGAGTTTACCGTGAATAGCAAGGTCAAGAATTTTGTTCTTGGTTTGCTTAATGACGGCTTGTAAATCGGATTTGCCTTGTTCGATTTGGTTTATTAAAGTAACCCAACGCTCTATCTCTGCGACAATACGATATTGTTCGGCTAATGGCGGTAATGGTATGTTAAGATTACCGAGGATTGTTCCATTTACATTTGGTTGCCCTATACCAACAGAATTCAATTCTATTTGTTTCCAATAGTAGCCAGATTCAAAAAACAGTTTCATGTACTGTGGTAAAATAGCGTCGGATGTTTTCACACGTATCAAATACGAGGCGTAAATAGCTTTTTGGTTAAGTCCATTTATCAGATATGATTTGCCAACGGTTGCACCTGTACGTGCAAATACAATGTCTCCATCATGTAATAAATAAGAAGATACTTTGTCGTCATCAATATCTGTAAACGGAACAGAATCCCAATCTACACGGTTGTCTTGTATGTCGGTAATGCGTAGTAGTTTATACTTTCCTTTTGTTTTAGCAGATTCGCTTACGCCATATAAAATAGATTTTGATATATCGTTTACCGTTGTCCACACCCATGAATTCGGTATCTCATACGGTACATTCTGCTGATAATGGGGCGTATGTATAGTATATAAAAAGTGTACTAAATTGCTACGGAATTATCTATTTAAGGCTTGCGCCCGTTAAACATTTGCACTTCAATGCCCGGTAGAGTCAACCGGCAAGTACAATATTACAAAAAAAGATTGAAAAAATTACCCTCTTTGAGCGGAAAATTTTTCATACTGATGAAAATTTATCGGACGACATTTACGACGATTCTTCTTGCCTTGCTGGCGACGGTGTGCGACACAAGTTGCGGCTACCACTACACGCCCCGCGAGTATTTTCGGGATAACCCCGAAGTGATGTCCAATGATGATTGC
>CANQSF010000079.1 GCA_947626345.1 uncultured Oscillospiraceae bacterium
TTTTCAAAAAGCGCCTGCCCCGAGGGGCAGGCGCCCTCGCTAAAGGGAAATCAATTGGTTTTCCTTCTTCCGCCCTCCAAGGGGCGGATGCCCGTTTCCGGGCAGCGTTTGGTCACGGATCAGTCGTAACCGGTCTGAGGAGACGTGGGCTTGCCGCTGCCGCCCTCGTCGGGCTTGGCAGGCTCGTCGGGATCCACAGGCACGTCAGGGGCCTGAGAGGCCTCTTTCACCAGAAGAACGACCGTGCAGAAGTGCTCGAAAGTGATGGTAACGGTGCCGTCGCCATTGTCCGTGAACTTCGCACTGTCCCAAGTCCCGTCTTCTGCCTGATACATGACCGCCGCGACCTTGCCGGACGACTTCTCACGGACAAGGGTGACCGTGACAGCGCTGGTGGGCTGAGAGCCATCGGACATCGCGATGTCAAAGACCTCGGCGGCCGTGACGTCCTCAGCGGCGACGCCGGCGTCTTCCGCAGCCTTCAGGGCATCCTCGGCAACGCTTTCCAGCGTCTCGCCGGCTGCCAGCTCAGGCGCGGAGACTTCCAGCTCCACCTTCTCACCGCTCGCATCCATGGCATCTCCGACCTCAGGCTTAGCGACGGTCACATCGCTAATCTCAGGCTCGGGGCTGATCTTGTCGGCCGCAAGAGCGGGCACAGACAGAGCCAGCACCATCATGACGATCAGCAGGACAGAAACCAACTTTTTCATGGGAACATTCCTCCTTTCTTCAAGATTCGCTTCTATTTTCAAGGTCTGACTCCAATGTAGCCATGACCAGGAAGCGCATGGGCGTGCCGGATATGCAGGTGGACAGGATCAGCACATGGTCCCCAAACTCCGGCGCGTTCTCCTCGTCGAACTTGGCGCTCAGGTTCCGGATCCTGAATACCCCCTCGAAGAACTCGGTGTACTCGTCCTCGTCCTCGAAATCGTGCTCATAGGGGATGAGCTCGTTGGAATAGGGCACCGCGGCGAAGACCTTGTAGACCAGGGCCTCCTCCGGCGTGTAGATGGTGATGTCCTTGTGCTCGTCAAAGAACTCCTGGTCCGTGAAGCTGGCACGGAGCGTGCCGAACATGCGGCCGGCCTTCATGTTGTGGCCGTACAGGACCGTCACAGGGTCATCGAAGTCCTTGCTGTTGTAGGTCGCCTGGGAGAAGATCGCGCCGTCCAGGTCGATCTCCCCCTTGCTGTTGTGCGTCAGGTAGTACTCGTCCCGGTCGGGATGCTGCACCACCGCGAAGTCGATCTTGGTGTCCTCGATCTTCAGCCACCCGTAGATGTCCGGGTTGGTCTCCTGCAGCTCCTCAAAGTCGATGGGGCTCTCATACGGCTCCTCTGTCGCTTCGGGCTCCTCGACCTTCGCCGCGGCCAGGGCGGGCACGCCCACGCTCAGCAGCAGCGCGATGCTCATTACCAGAGATATCACTCGTCTTTTCATCATGTATGCCTCCTATCCGCCGATGAAGAAGTCCACACCGGCAAAGAATCGTCCGACGGCCTCCCGGCCAAGCTTTCGCTCGATCACCTGCACGGCCTCGCCCAGATCCGGCGGGCGGCTCGTCAGATTGTGGGCGTCCGAGCCCAGAAACTGGATCTGTCCCTGCCGGAACATCCGCAGCGCCTGCCGCGCCGTCCGCCGGGAGAGAAAGAACGAGCCGTTGCACTGGATGAACGTCCCCAGGTCAAAGAACGCCTCCATGACCCGCCGGGACTGGATGTCCATGTACCGCTCTATGTGCGCCGCCACCACCTGCAGCCCGCTGCGCTGGATGGCCTCCACCTCCCGGAGCACCCGGTCCGGCCACGGGACGAAGGGCATCTCCAGGAGCAGCAGGTCCGTTCCCTCCAGGCACAGCGCGTCCAGCGTATCCACCCCGCTTATGCCGCCAAAGTACAGTACCTCCGCCCCCAGCAGCACCTGCGGCAGGTCCTCCCTGTCCCCTATGGCCTCCGCCAGCCGTCCCCAGGCCGTCCGGCGACGCGCCAGGAACCGGGGGATGTCGTTGTCCTCCGCGTAGAAGTGGGAGGTGGCCGCCACCGTATCCACGCCGCCGGCAGCGCTCCGCTCCAGCATGGCCACGGACATGGCCGCGTCACGGCTCCCGTCGTCCATCCCCGGCAGGACGTGCATGTGCAGATCGGTCATTTCCGACTGTCGCCGTAGTACTCGGAGGAGTAGTAGCCCTTCTTGTAATAGCCCTTCTTGTAGTACTTGCCTCCGCCGGAGGCTGCGCCGTTGAACACGAAGCCCAGCACGTGGGCCTCCGCCAGGCTCAGCTGCCGCATGGTGTCCGCCAGGCCGCCCCGCACCGCGTGCCCGGCCCGCACCACCACGATCATCCCGTCCACCAGCCGGGACGCCACGATGGCGTCCGTCACCGCCGTCACCGGCGGCAGGTCCATGATGATGATGTCGTACTCCGCCTTCGCCTTCTTCAGGAACGCCGCCGTCCGCTCCGACCCCAGAAGCTCGGAGGGGTTCGGCGGGATATCCCCCGCCACCAGCACGTCGAAGGACACGTCTCGCTCCGCGGCGTGGACGCTGTACTCCTGCATCGCCGCCGCCACGCTGTCCGTGCCCACCAGCACGTTGGATAGACCCGGCTTGCCCGCCACCGCTAAGCGCCCCGCCATGGTCGGCAGGCGCATGTCCGCCTCGATCAGCAGCACATACTTGCCCATCTCCGCAAAGGTGTAGGCCAGGTTGATGGCGGTGAGGCTCTTCCCCTCGCCTCGGAAGGAGCTGGTGACGCCCACTATATGTACACCCGTCCCTCCGTCCGGGAAGGAGAACATCACGTTGGTCCGCAGCAGCTTATACGCCTCTGCGGCGGCGAAGTTCATCTTCGGGCCGATCATGTTCTGCCGCTCGAAGGCTGCCTGCTTGGCGGCGGATGCTCTGTCCTTGCTGTTCTTTGCCATTGTCGACGCTCCCCCCTTCAGTCTCTCTTCTGCGCCTGGCTGCTCTCAGGCCGCACCGCCGGGCCGGCGCCGCGCTGCGGCTGGCCCTGCTGCGGACGCGCCTGCGCCTGGGCAGGACGCTGCGGCTGGGCGGGACGGGCGTGCTGGGAATGGCCGCTCTGCTCCTCCCGCGGCTTCTTGCTGCCGCTGCGCTTGGGCTCATTGGCATTGGAGGGGGCATAGTAGTATCCCTTGCCCTCGCTGCTCAGCATATCCGGCACCACCGCCAGAAGCGGGATATCCGGATACGTCTGGGTCAGATAATCCTCCTCGTGGATCTGGTCGTCGAACATGTACCGCAGGATCACGATAGCCGCCGACACCACCAGCCCTACCAACGCGCCGATCACTGTGTTCAGCGTGAAGCTGGGCGACGTCCGCTCCGACGGCACCACCGCGTAGTCCACGATGCGCACGTCGCTGCCGTC
>CANQSF010000080.1 GCA_947626345.1 uncultured Oscillospiraceae bacterium
GCGGCTTTGACCAAAACGCTGATCGAGAAAAAAGTGCTTGACGGTGTGTGCAAGTATAAGCTCCGGGACGACATCGGCGACCTTGCCAAATGCGTGTTTTGAGGTTATAGTACTCTCAACTATAGACCAGCTCCTGAAGGACGATCTCTTCCGCGCGGTCCTTGATGTTGTTCATTCTGCGGACCCATTCCATTTGGTCCGTTGCTTTGAGCTGCTCTGTGACGCCCTCTTGTTTGGCCATGGCGGGGATCAGGACCTCCAGCCGTTCGCGGCAGGCGGCGTCGATGTCCGCGACGTGCTTTGCAAGGGTCTCGTTGGTGAGCATGATGTTAAACAGCACTCTGCGGTGCTCCTTTAGGTAGCGGTGGCGCAGGCGTCCATACTTACCTACATGATAGTCAGTGGTGTCTGACAGGATCAGATTGGGGATGAGAAAGTCACCCTCCTGATGGTATGTACCGCCCATTTGTTCAAATAATGATTCCATTGATGGCTCCTTTCTGTGTGTCGATTTGGCTTGCAGTTTGAGGACTGCTCCTTTTGCTCCTTTCCTCACAACTGCTTTTCAAATCGTCACAAATGAGCCGCAGTCATGATGTAATGCGAGGGTGAAACCCTCCTTTATAAATTACATCATGTGGATCATGGCTACTCTTTTGTTTTTGATAATGATACTCCTCGCCGAGTTACGGATAAATGAATGCGTACATTTATCGTAGTCCTTTTTGTCCATTTCAAATAGCAGCCTCATGGTGACCTCCACGATCATAAACCCCGATCTGCCGCGCTGTCCGCATCTAGCCCGTCTGACATACCCTACCGCGCGGTCCCGGCGTCAGCCGGGAGCATGACCGGCATTTCGTAATGACACTTTGTGTCATTATACCATGTCGTGCGGTTCCGGCGCAAGCCGGGAGCACGGCCGGTATCTTTTTGGTATAACAGCGCGCAGCGTCTGTTATACCCCCGCGCCCACCAAAGCACAAGAAGGCGACATATCGCCCCAAGCCACGCCGCAGACGGGCGCGTTCTCCATACACACAAAATCCCCGGTCAGCGCAATGCTGACCGGGGATTCGTTAAGGAGACGAACTTAACGAGTGACAGCGCCTCAGCCGTTCTTGATCGCGGCCTGGGCGGCGGCGAGGCGGGCGATAGGCACGCGGAAGGGAGAGCAGGAGACATAGTCCAGGCCCACCTTGTGGCAGAACTCCACGGAGGAGGGGTCGCCGCCGTGCTCGCCGCAGATGCCCAGATGCAGGTCGGGGTTGACGGACCGGCCCAGCTTGCAGGCCATGGCCACCAGCTTGCCCACGCCGGTCTGATCCAGCTTGGCGAAGGGGTCGTTCTCGTAGATCTTCTTGTCGTAGTAAGCGCCCAGGAACTTGCCGGCGTCGTCGCGGGAGAAGCCGAAGGTCATCTGGGTCAGGTCGTTGGTGCCGAAGGAGAAGAAGGCGGCCTCCTTGGCGATGTCGTCGGCGGTCAGGGCAGCCCGCGGGATCTCGATCATGGTGCCCACCAAGTACTTCATGTCGGAGCCGGCCTCGGCGATGAGCTTGTCGGCGGTCTCCACCACCACGTTCTTGACGTACTTCAGCTCCTTGACCTCGCCCACCAGGGGGATCATGATCTCGGGCACCAGGTGCCAGTCGGGGTGCTTGGCGTTGACGTTCAGCGCGGCCTTGATGACGGCGCGGGTCTGCATGGCGGCGATCTCAGGGTAGGTGACGGCCAGACGGCAGCCGCGGTGGCCCATCATGGGGTTGAACTCATGCAGGCTGGCGATGATGGCCTTGATGTCGGCCACGCTCTTGCCCATATCCTCGGCCAGCTTCTCGATGTCGGCCTCCTCGGTGGGCACGAACTCGTGCAGAGGGGGATCCAGGAACCGGATGGTCACCGGGCAGCCCTCCATGGCCTCGTAGATGCCCTCGAAGTCGCCCTGCTGCATGGGCTCCAGCTTGGCCAGGGCCTTCTCCCGCTGCTCCACGGTGTCGGAGCAGATCATCTCGCGGATGGCGGGGATGCGGTCTTCGTTGAAGAACATGTGCTCGGTGCGGCACAGGCCGATGCCCTCGGCGCCGAACTTCCGGGCCTGAGCGGCGTCATGCGGCGTATCGGCGTTGGTGCGCACGCCCAGGCGGCGATACTTGTCGGCCCAGGCCATGACCCGGCCGAACTCGCCGCCGATGGAGGCGGGCACGGTGGGCACAGCGCCGTCGTAGATCTTGCCGGTGGAGCCGTCCAGGGAGATCTGGTCGCCCTCGTGGAAGGTCTTGCCGGCCAGGGTGAACTGCTTGTTCTCCTCGTCCATGTTGATGGCGGTGCAGCCGGACACGCAGCACTTGCCCATGCCACGGGCCACCACGGCCGCGTGGCTGGTCATGCCGCCGCGGACGGTGAGGATGCCCTGGGCGGCCTTCATGCCCTCGATGTCCTCGGGAGAGGTCTCCAGGCGGACCAGGACCACCTTCTCCTTGCGGGCGGCCCACTCCTTAGCCTCCTCGGCGGAGAAGACGATCTTGCCGGAGGCGGCGCCGGGGGAGGCGGCCAGGGCGGTGCCCAGAACGGGGGCCTTCTTCAGGGCCTCTGCGTCGAACTGGGGATGCAGCAGCGCGTCCAGGGACCGGGGCTCGATCATGGCCACGGCCTGCTTCTCGTCGATCATGCCCTCGTCCACCAGATCGCAGGCGATCTTCAGGGCGGCGGCGGGGGTGCGCTTGCCGTTACGGGTCTGGAGCATATAGAGCTTGCCGTGCTCGACGGTGAACTCCATGTCCTGCATGTCGTGATAGTGGTCCTCCAGGGTGGCGCAGACCTTCTGGAACTGGGCGAACGCCTCGGGGAACTTCTCGGCCATCTGGCTGATGGGCATGGGGGTGCGCACGCCGGCCACCACGTCCTCGCCCTGGGCGTTGGTCAAAAACTCGCCGAACAGCTTCTTCTCGCCGGTGGCGGGGTTACGGGTGAAGGCCACGCCGGTGCCGCAGTCGTCGCCCATGTTGCCGAATGCCATGGACTGGACGTTGACGGCGGTGCCCCAGGAGTAGGGGATGTCGTTGTCCCGGCGGTACACGTTGGCCCGGGGGTTGTCCCAGGAACGGAACACGGCCTGGATGGCGCCCATCAGCTGATCCACGGGATCGGTGGGGAACTCGGCGCCCACTTTTTCTTTATACTCGCTCTTGAACTGCTCGGCCAGCTCCTTCAGATCGTCGGCGGTCAGCTCCACGTCCTGGGTGACGCCCCGGGCGGCCTTCATCTTGTCGATGAGCTGCTCGAAGTACTTCTTGCCCACCTCCATGACCACGTCGGAGTACATCTGGATGAAGCGGCGATAGCAGTCCCAGGCCCAGCGGGG
>CANQSF010000081.1 GCA_947626345.1 uncultured Oscillospiraceae bacterium
TAGGCGGTACTTCCACCGTCCAAAAATTTAATTTAGACAATCTCGCAAAAACCTCTTGACAAACCGTTCCCCGAGGGGACCGGCTACCGGGCGCGGACGCGGTTCTCCAAGTTCTTCAACCTCCCGGAGCTGATGACCCTCTGGAAAGAGGCCGCCGACATCAAGACCTCAGACCAGCTCCATCTTCCCGTCCCGGAGGCCTTCTTCCACAACGAAGTCGCACAGCCAACCGAATTGCAGAAAGAGATGGTGCAGGAGCTGTCTGAACGGGCAGCCAAGGTACATGCCCGTCTGGTGAAGCCCTGGCAGGACAACATGTTGAAGATAACCAGCGATGGGCGCAAGCTGGGTCTGGACCAGCGTGTGTTGAACCCGCTGCTCCCGGACGATCCCCGAAGCAAGGTCAACAAGTGCGTGGAGAAGATCGTGCAGATCTGGCAGGACGGGCAGGCCGAAAAGCTCACCCAGCTCGTTTTCTGCGATATTTCCACGCCGAAAGCCGCTTCATCCAAGAAGGACGGCAAGCGGATGGACAACCCGGAGCTGAACGCCCTGGAAGCTCTGGCTCTCCCCGCCGAGGGGGATAAGCCGTTCAATGTCTATGACGACATAAGGGATAAGCTCATCGCCCGCGGCATCCCCGCCGAGCAGATCGCGTTCATCCATGACGCCAACACCGAGGCCAAGAAAAAGGACTTGTTTTCCAAGGTGCGGAAAGGACAGGTCCGGGTCCTCATGGGCAGCACGTTCAAAATGGGCGCTGGCATGAACGTCCAGGACAGGCTCATAGCCTTGCACGATCTGGATTGTCCCTGGCGGCCCGGTGATCTGGAGCAGCGCAAGGGCCGTATCGTCCGGCAGGGCAACAAAAATCCCACCGTACACATCTATCGCTATGTGACCGAGGGAACCTTTGATTCGTACCTCTGGCAGACGGTGGAGACGAAGCAGAAGTTCATATCGCAAATCATGACTTCAAAATCCCCCGTCCGCTCCTGCGAGGATATAGACGAGACGGCTTTGAGCTATGCGGAGATCAAGGCCCTGTGCGCCGGTGATCCCCGTATCAAGGAGAAAATGGACCTGGACATTGATGTGTCCCGGCTGAAGCTGCTCCGGGCCAACCACCAGAACCAGCAATACCGGCTTCAGGACCGGCTGCTGCAATACTTCCCACAGGAGATAGAGGCAAACAAGGGCTATATCGCCGCTTTTGAGAAGGACATCGCCTCCCTCGCCGCCAGCAAGCCCCCGGAAGGCAAATTCGCCGGGATGGTGGTCCGGGGCGATACACTCACCGACAAGGACAACGCCGGCGCGGCCATTCTGGAAGCCTGCAAGGAGATCAAGGACATGGAGCCGGTGGAGATCGGGACTTACCGGGGGATGGCGATGTATCTGACCTTTGAACGTTTCAAGCACCAGCTGACATTGAAAGGGGAAATGAGCTATAAAGTGGAGCTGGGCGAGGATGCGCGGGGCAACCTGACCCGTATTGAAAACGCTCTTGCGGATGCATCGAAACGGCTTACCGCCGTGCGCACCCAACTGGATAATCTGTACCAGCAACAGGACGCTGCCAAAGCCGAGCTGGGCAAGCCCTTTCCACAGGAGGCAGAGTACCGGGAAAAGAGTGCCCGCCTCGCCCAACTGAACGCCGAGCTGAATATAGAAAGCCCTGATCCGGCGCAGACCTTCCCCGAACAGGCCGCCGCCAAGAGCGAGCGACCATCCGTCCTTGCCAAACTCCGGGCGGCTACACCTGTCCCGTCCGCCGCCCCGCGCATGTCCCATCATAAACAAATGGAGGAACGCTGATGACCAGTGAAGATTTGAACAAGGCGCTTTACGACAAAATGGACGCGGAAATGGAAAAGTACAAGGGCTGGCTGCGTGAGCAGCCAGCCGAGGAGATCCTTCAGCACACCTATGAAGATGTATGTTGTAAAGGGTGATTTTCACATCACCTAATACAACATGACTGCGGCTCATTAGTGGTAGATTGAAGTGCAGTTATGGGAAAGGAGCGAAATCGCGCAAACCCTTGCAACTGTAAGCATTATCACGACGAAAGGAGTCAGCAATGGAATCTCTGATCGAACGAATGGGCATCACCTATCATTGGGAGGGTGACTTCCTCATCCCAGACTTGGTGCTGTCAGACACCACCGATTATCACGTCGGCAAGTACGGACGTATGCGCCACAGATACCTGAAGGAACACCGCAGAGTGCTGTTTGCCATCATGCTCACCAACGAGACGCTTGCAAAGCATATTGCGGACATCGACGCCGCCTGCCGTGAGCGCCTGGATACCCTTATACCGGCCATGGCCGAACAAGAGGGCGTCACGGAGGAACTCAAGGCTACAGATCAGATGGAGTGGGTCCGCAGGATGAACAACATTAAAAACCGTGCGGAAGAGATCATCCTCCAGGAGATCATCTACACATGAGGGCAAGCGCTGTTCTATATGAGCAGCAACAGTTAAACGCCGAATATGCGGGGGCTGCGGCATTGGCCGCGGCCCCTTTGTCGTTTGGGCGCGAAACAGGACGAGCAGTTTTTCTGTACATCCAATGAAAAATTTGCTACAATTTTTTCAACCAGCGGGAACAATCCCCAATCTTCAATGTCGTTTATAAAATGGAGGGCACATCCTCAGAAAGGAGGCAAACATACATGCCTATTAGAGTGAAACGGAAAAACGGCGAGATCACCCCGTTTCGCAACGCAGAGTATATCCCTGCTTACTATTTCATCCCAAAGTCCGTTTTGGACGGTTGCGGCAAGGAGATGAACAGCCTTCCGCGTAATCCAAAAGAGATCCTGCGAAGCTGGGATGCTATAGCGTTGGTGGAAAGCGACCTGTTCCAAATGATTATCATTGACACCTACGCTTATATGGTCTGGCCCTATATGATGCCGGGCGTCAAGCGGGAGATATATTCCGGCTACGAGCCGTCATGGATTCTGGCCCACTCCCCCAGCTTTTGGGTGCAGGAGATGACCGACATGGGGATCATCCCTACGGTGGAGGCGCTTTTCCGAAGCAGCGATATGGACAAGCCCCTCGGCTATGTGACGGATGACGCCATCGCTCTTCTTTTCAGCTGGCTCGTTCCGCAGGTGATGGAACGCCACCATATGAACGAGGTCATTGAAGCGGCGGACGAATACCGGTGCTTTGAGGATTTCGACTACCGGAGCAGCCGACAGAAGACCGACTTTTACCGCCGGTGGTATCATACCCGCACCCGGCATCCTATGATGTCTCTTGAACAACTGCAGGAGGAGTATTCGGAGGACCACGAC
>CANQSF010000082.1 GCA_947626345.1 uncultured Oscillospiraceae bacterium
TCCTATCGTACATGCTATCGTCCACCTCCAGCCCAAGCCTCCCCTGTGTAAGGGGAGGGGGACCGCGCTTGCGCGGTGGTGGGGTTGTTACCAAGCCAGGATAATCACCCGGCGTGGTAACAATCCCCCCGCCTCACTGCGTTCGGCACGGTAGATTGTCAAGCAAGTGCAACACCAAAAACTTCGGCAGGAGAGCGCCAACCGAGACATTTTCTGGGACGAGAGTTGAGCAGCTGCTCCACTCTCGCAATGTCAGGCAGTGTAAGATAAAGTGTGTAAGTTACAGGGAAGGTAACTTATGCACTTTATTTTTGCGATAGGGTGCGGTAAATTAGAAAGGACAACAAAGGAATGGACGAAAGAGCAATGGGAAGAAGAAAGAAAAGCAATCCCCGGGGCGAGGCAATCGCAAAAATGATCCTGGAGGCGTATAAGCCCGGCAGTCGGGAAGAAGTCCAGGATGCGATCAAGGATGTCTTTGGACCCATCTTTGAGGCGATGCTGCAGGGAGAAATGGAAGGGCATCTGGGATATGCCAGCAACGACCACGGCAGCAAAGAGACCGACAATCGCCGAAATGGGTACATAGACAAGAGTGTAAAAACGTCATACGGTGCGGTTCCGGTATCAGTGCCCAGAGACCGGGACGGTACCTTTGAGCCGCAGATCATCCCGAAACGCAGCCGGGATGTGAGCGGTATCGAAGACAAGGTTCTGGCGATGTATGCCAAGGGGATGAGTCAGCGGGATATAGCACAGACGGTGAAGGACATATACGGTTTTGAGATATCCCACGAGACGATCTCCACGATCACAGATAAGGTGCTGGAGCAGGTAACAGACTGGCAAAACCGTCCGTTGAAGAAGTTCTATACGTTCCTGTTTGTAGACTGTCTGTACGTGACGCTCCGGCAGGAGTATGAGACCAAAAGCTGCGCTGTATACGTGATTCTGGGCTATGACGCTAACGGGATCAAGGATATTCTCGGTCTGTGGCTGAGCGAAACGGAAGGGAAACACAACTGGATGCAGATTTTTGACGAGCTCAAATCCCGGGGCGTGGAGGATGTTCTGTTCATCAGCATGGACGGCGTATCCGGCCTGGAGGAAGGGGCCCGTGCCATCTTCCCGGAGGTGGTCGTCCAGCGCTGCATCGTCCATTTGATCCGCAATTCCGTACGCTATATCCCTTCAAAAGAATATAAGCGATTTACCGCTCACTTGAAGAAGATCTACGGCGCGCCCAGTCTCACGGCCGCGGAGGCGGAGTTTGAGCGATTTCGGACGGCATGGAGCGCTTACCCTGGCGCCGTTGACGTATGGGTACGAAATTGGGTCCATGTGGCCCAACTGTTCAACTACGGCAGCGCGGTCCGCAAGGTCATGTATACGACCAACGCCATTGAAAGTGTCAATTCCAGTTTCCGAAAGGTCACGAAAAAGGGCGCTTTTCCCAACCAGAACGCGTTGCTGAAGCTGCTTTATCTTAGGGTCACGGAACTGTACCAAAAATGGGGTGGGCGTCCTGTGCCGAACTGGTCTATGGTTCGCAACCAACTCGCCATGGATGATAAAATTCACGACCGCTTCCTAAAATTTGAGGATTCTTAACTTCGGCCTTAAAAAACTTACACACTTTTCTTGACACTGCCTTTTTTACAAAGAAATTCCTGACTTTCGTATTCTGCGGCGGTATGGGAACGCTTGCCAATATGTTGATCTCCACTTTGTGTTCCCTGAAGATTAATGCTACCGTTGCTTATGTCTGCGGTTATTTTGGCAGCTCATTTGTGACATATACGCTGAACAGTAAGCTGACGTTCCACGAAAAGTTATCCCTGCAGCGATATGTCCGCTTTGTGATTTCGTATATTCCAAATTTTCTGATCCTATTTAGTTTCGTCGCTGTCTTTATCAATATTCTACATTGGAACAATATCATCGTCTATGGGTTAGCGGCACTATTTGGCCTTCCGCTCACCTATGTCATTGTACGGGTCGTGGCCTTCGCAAAACGGAAAAAGTAGGTATGAGCAACGAGACGGGTCATTTCACTACAACTGAAATGACCCGTTTGTCTACCAAAGCTAACCACACAGGAGCAGGTACTATAAGTAGGGCGCGAATCTGCGAATAATTTCTCATGGCGAATACCTAATACTGATTTCCGATGAAATCCAAGAAAAACTGCGATGTAGTTTTGACATAATGATTTGAATAAATGTTACTCCCCCGGCCAAGGCCGGGGAGTATTTACGTGCAAATGGTTACAAAATGGTTTCAATTACAACAAATACTTACACTCGCTATATTCAGCGGGCCACTAGGAGGACACTGCTTTGCCATGATGCCTTCTTTTGGGGAGGGGAGGCATCCGCCTCGTTGCTGTAGTATTGTTTAACACCTGGTCGCGTAAGGTTAACGGAGGCTCATTGGGTTCCTTCTAGCTAAGGCGGAAAGGAGTTATCTATGAGCATCGACGATAAGAAAATTGGCCAAAGGATGCGTGCGCGGCGGATTGAACTTGGCTTTAGCGTGACCAGGGTCGCAACAGAGCTGAATTTCACGGTGGAGCATTACCGTATGCTTGAAAACGGGGCAAGAAAGCAAACATTAGCAACCATTGCCACTTTCTCAGAGCTTTATCACGTCAGCATCGATTATCTCATCTACGGGCGATCTAACAATGCAGAGATTCACGAGGCGCTTGAGATTGTCATCAATATGCTCACATCAATAAAAGGCAACATATAGTGTGCGTATCTCGCATGATGTTTGTGCGTACTACGCACAGTCAAGGCGCTTATAACGCGCTATAATATCAGCGAGGTAAGGAACTACCTCCCCTACCCTGACAAGTGAATACACGGTGTCACAGGCACAAAAACCGCGTGATAGCGACGCAGGGTGCGACGCCACGATGAGGACCCATATAGGATAAGTCTCGGAGCGACCAACGTATACCCTGGACCCGACCTGGCAAATCGGGCGCAACGACAGCGCGGTGGATAATGAAACTTGCTCACGCTCTCCCATGGACTTGAGGGGAAGCCCTACGATATGCGCCAGCCCTACAAGCAGCGGTATCGCAGAGTTATGACAGCCTTGCCAGAGGCGGCCCGTGACATCCCCTATC
>CANQSF010000083.1 GCA_947626345.1 uncultured Oscillospiraceae bacterium
TTCATAATTAAATAACTGCTATCACTTTTGAAAAGGCTCAAGAAAAAAGAGCCGATCGCCCGACTCTTTTGATGAACATGTCCGCTCTGAGGGCATACCCGTGTCACTCCTCGTTCTGGTCGTCAAAGGAGTAATCATTCAGCTCTTTGAAATCCAGAAACTCCGAGACCGTCATGTTGAAAGCAATGGCGATCTTATGGAGCGTCATGACCCTGGGATTCTTGGTAAGGCCGCGGACGATATTATCAATGGTGGACTGATTGATACCGCTCATCGTGGCCAGCTTGTTGATGGCGATACCCCGTTCCTTGCAAAGCTGACGGATGCGGCGGACGTACAGATCGGAATACTCCATGGCTGCCTCCTCTTGTTACCCGTTTGTGGGTTAACCTGATGATAACAAGAGAACCGAGCGCATTAACCCGAATACGGGTTGACTTGCGCGGCTTTTTGGCGTTAAAATCGCATTACCCGAATATGGGTATTTCAAGCCGGAGGGTACGCCATGGCAGACTATAGAAAAATGTATTACCTTCTATGCAAAGCGATAGATGACGTGATAGATCCGCTGAAACATATACCGCTTGCCGCTCCATATGCCCAGCAGTTGCAGAGGGCATTGCTGGAGGCGGAAGAGCTCTACATTTCCACCACGCCCTACGCTGAGAAGACAGAGGACCCAAAAATCATCCAAATCAAGACAGATGAATAATCGAACGCGCCCCGTCGCTTGCCGAAACTGTCAGCGACGGGGCGATTTCTTTTGCCGTAAGGCCGCCTCTTCGCAAAATCAGTAATTAAATAACTGCTATCACTTTTTGACAGCAGGCCCCCAGTGATACGACACCACTACATATGGAGGAAGTTCAAATGAAACAGATCAAGGGAATTTAATCACAGAGCGCGTTATGCGCGGAAAGGAGCACTATGGCAATTAGACCCAGCAATACTTTTTCCCTGAGCCGGAGGATTGGTTCGACCACTTATAAAGTTACCATCCACTTCAGCAACGATGCCACCGAGACGATGGAGGACAAAATTTTGCGCCTGATCCGCAATGAAGCTACCACAGACGGCCCAGAGTGTGGTATAATAGACGTGTCACAAATGGGCCGTCAGTCTGAAAGGAGCGCGTCATGAGCGCAGATCAGACTGAAAGAAAAATCACGGCGCTGTACGAGCGTCTCTCCCGTGACGATGACCTCACAGGGGACAGCAACTCCATCATCAATCAAAAACGGTACTTGGAAGAGTACGCCGCCCAGAGAGGCTACGGCAATTGCGTCCACTACACCGACGACGGATGGAGCGGCGGTAATTTTGAACGCCCGTCCTGGAAACAGCTCATCGCTGATATAGAGGCCGGAAAAGTGGCCCATGTGCTGGTAAAGGACATGAGCCGTATCGGCAGAGACTACCTTCAGACCGGCTTCTATACCGAAGTCTTTTTCAGGCAGCACGGCGTTCATTTTGTCGCCATTGCCAACAGTGTGGACAGCGACGATCAGAACAGCAACGAGTTTGCGCCATTCCTCAATATCATGAATGAATGGTATTTGCGGGATTTGAGCCGCAAGCAGCGCACCGCCATTCGCGTCAAGGGGGAATCCGGCAAACCTACGACCAATCAGGCGATCTACGGATATAAGAAAGACCCTAACGACAAGAATCGCTGGCTGATCGACGAAGAAGCGGCGGCGGTGGTCCGCAGGATATTCCGCTTGACCATTGAAGGCCTCGGCCCCTATGACATCGCCCGGAAGCTGTTCGACGAAAAGGTGGAAGCGCCCGCTGTTTATGCCGCCAAGCGTGGAACAGGCCCGTGGAAAAACAGAGAGGAATTTCCCAACCCGTACAACTGGAGCGGCTTCATCGTGGGAAGTATCCTGTCCAAGCCGGAATATATGGGGGATACGGTCAATTTCCGTTCTCACAAGGCTTCGTACAAGGACAAGAGCAGCGTCCGTAACCCAAAAGAGGATTGGTTGATCTTTGAGAATACCCATGAGGCCATTGTTGACCGGGAGACATGGGCGCTGGCCCAGCAGCTGCGGAAAACGCCCCGGCGCATCGACACCATCGGCGTGGCGAATCCGCTGACAGGGCTTGTGTTCTGCGCTGACTGCGGCGAGAAGATGTACAACCACCGATCCAAGGGCGGCACGGAGAAAAATCCCTATCCATCCGACTTCTTCGACTGTTCGACCTACACGCTTTCTCTGCAGAAACGCACAAAAGGCTGTAAAGGCCACTATATCACAACAAAGGCGCTGCGCACACTGATCCTGGACACCATCCGCACGGTCAGCACCTACGCCATCTCCAATCAGGACGAGTTCATGGAAAAGGTACGGGCGGCGTCTCAGATCCGGCAGACAGAGGCCGCGAAAGATACCAAGCGGAAGCTGAACAGGGACAAAAAGCGCACTGCCGATTTGGACACCATCATCCGAAAGCTCTATGAGTCTTTCGCCACGGGGCGGTTGTCCGATGAGCGGTTCGACACGCTGCTGGCCGGGTACGAGGCAGAGCAGAAAGCTCTCCGCACTTCTGTTGCGGAAGCGGAAGAACGTCTTTCCTCTTTTGAGGAAGATACCGCCCGTGTGGAACAGTTCCTTGCTCTGGCGAAAAAGTACACCGATTTTTCAGAGCTGACCACGCCGATGATCAACGAGTTTATTGATAAGATCATCGTTCACGCGCCGGATAGGAGCGACGGGGACCGGACGCAGGAAGTGGAGATCCATCTGAAATTAATTGGTCGGTTTGAGGTTGCTCCGCCGGAGCCTACACCGGAGGAAATAAAGCGGCAGGAGCAACTGCGCAGGCATCGGATCAAAAGCCGCGAACGGTATCAGCAGATCAAGGCGGGAACGCATACGGTTGGCGAACCATACAAGCTGACCTGTAAATGCTGCGGCGGATCTTTTGAATCTAAGCATTCAAATGCGCTGTTCTGCAGTCCAAACTGTCGTGCGAAATTCTATATACGGGAAGCGGCGAAAGAAAGAAGCCGTGAGTGCGTCTGCGGAAATTGCGGCACGACGTTTATCACCACGAGGAAAGATGTCAAGTATTGTTC
>CANQSF010000084.1 GCA_947626345.1 uncultured Oscillospiraceae bacterium
ATCGCCGCCTCGGTGTAGCCGTCCCCCAGGCTGTCCAGCCGGATAAAACGGTCGCCGCCCGGTGGCCGGACGGCGGTATGGGTGATATTGGGGCCGCGCTTGACGGTGTAGCCCCGTTTTTCCAGGACGGCGAAAAAGCTCTGAAAGGTGAAGCTGTCCTCAACGGCGGCGTCTATATCCTGGCGAATGAGCTTACGGATATTGGGCTTACCCTGGCGCTCGGCCTCCCATTCGACATAGTGCCTGCCGCTGCTTTTCGGCTCTATGACGGACAGGCCGTTTTCCCGGCTTATGTCGTTGGATATGCCCCGGATGTCCCCATAGTAGGCTTTGAAGTTGCTTCGGTATCGCTTTCCGTCCATAAAGGAAACGGAGTTGAACACGATATGACAATGGATGTGGGCGTGATCGATATGGGTGGTGACGACGGTTTCAAAACGATCTCCCACAAGCCGGGCCGCCATTTCCACACCGAGGGCCTGGGCCTGCTCCGGGGTCACTTCTCCGGGCGCGTAGGAATGGATGATGTGATAGGCCAGTATGCCGTCTTGCTTTCCCCAGCGGCGTTTGGTCTTTTTCATATCCTGGTAGGCCGTCTCCAGATCACAGTTAAGGGCCTCGGCCAGTATGAGCCCGGTTTCCGGCGTGGTGGTCTTTTGGGGATTGCAGACGTACTGAATGAGCCGATCCAGCCGGGCATGGCAGGAGAGTATCTTGTCGTATGCCATTACAGGCTGTCCTTCACCAGCCGCCACGCCTTACTGATAAGAGCGGCGGCAGTCTCTATTTCCGGGTCGGTTATGCCCTTTTTGGCGTTGGCCCATTTTGCGATCTGATTGACGTTGTTGCCGATGGCGTGAAGCTCCCGCAACAGAGCGCCGTATGTATCAGGCGGGCGGGGTTGGAGTTCCACACCCATAATGAGGTTGCGGACAAGGACGCTGGCGGATAGTCCGGCGGTGGCGCATTGTTTGGTCATGTGTTCATATTCGCCGTCGTTCAGCCAGAGCCCGATAAAGTGGGTGCGCTTTCTCATATAAGGCTCCTTTACTGAAAATGCGTCTCACGGTGAGATATATTTCTTATATGCGCCGTAAAGGAAATGCGTCTCATGGTGAGACGCATTTCCCGCGTGGGGTTTTAGGGGGCGGCGCCCCCTAACAAGGGGCAGTTGTTAAACAACTGCCATACTTGCAAAATCATTGACGCCCATGGCGTCAATGATCTGCGCTTCGCGCTCATAGGTTAGGGGCAGAATAGGAACGGAGCATTTGCCGTTTCTTGGCTTTTACATCGGGATTGTCCGGGGCGGGCTTGAGTTCATAGTCGTCCATTTCCCTGGCGGTCAACGGTTTGGCGTAGAACAGTTCGCCCCAAGCCCGCATGGTGCCTTTCTCCACAGGGAGGCGTTTATCGTAGTTTACGATCCGGGTTGGCGCGTTGCCGTCCGGCTTCGGGAATGTTCCGATGTCCACCGGGCGCTGGGTGGAGTAGTAGCGGTATTCCGTCTGTTCCTCCTGATCGGGTTGCTGGAACAGTTCCGGGCAGCGGCTCTCTATGCCGTCGATGATCTCTTTTGCCGTATTGCTTATAGTGTCCAGGGATGCTTTCAGCTCGTCCATTTCCCTGCCCTTGCTCCACCCGGCGACGTATGCGAAAGAATAATCCGACGTATCAATCCCGAAGTGCTGGCAGACAACATAGGCCACGCTCTCGGCCTCCACCTCCTTGGTGTGCCTGTCCTTTTCCGGGATGGTTTCATCTCCCGTGGTGTTATGCAGCTTGGCGTGGGCAAGCTCATGGATGCCTGTCTTTACCGTCTGGACTTCGCTCATACCGGGGTTGATGCGGATATTTTGGTCATCGTGATAAAATGCCCCTTTGGAATATTGCTCTGCTTTGTCCCGGAACAGCACCGGGACGGGGGATATATCGCAGATGGCCTTGAATATGGCGTTGTACCCCTCGACAGTTCCCGTTAGCTCGTCCACGCCCAGGCTCGGCAATTCCGCGCCCTCCGTCTGGCTGATGTCAAATACATAGGCCACTTTGAAGCTCTGGCGCTTGACGGGGGCAACAACGGTTTTTACGGTTCCGTCCGGGTTGTTCAGGGGTTTTAAGGTCACGGGATCAAGAACAGGTTGTGCCTCCAGGGTCGTATAGGTGAACGGGGCAAAAATCTGTATGCCGTGTTCGCCCCGCTTGACCGTCCGGCCAAAATCCTTTTTCCAGGCTTTGAAGCCCGCCACGCGGCTTGCCTCCGGGTACTGGGAGAAGATGAGCAGGACGTTCCTAAAGCTGTACCGATGGAATTTGGACATGGTTTTCAGATACAGAGCGTATTGGCCGCTTTCAAATACCTGGGTGATGCCCTTTTCCAGTTTGTCCGTCAGCTCCTGGATTCGTTCATCACTGGGCTTCATCTGTCATGCCCCGGTGCGCTGCGACCCTTGTTTTTTGGACGGGGATTTCTCGGCTTTGGTTTCGTGAGCATGACCATCGGGGAATTGCCTGCTATGCCTATCAGCCTTTCTGCATGGTAAAACGCTTTCTTATAGCGTGAGATTTGCTCCGGGGTCAGTGAACAAAAGTTTTCTTCTCCCAGGCCGCAAATGAGAAATGTGCCGAACACAGCACCATATCCACCGCCCACGGCCCGGTTGAATGGAAGTGAAAGAAGATGTGCTTCTTCGTTACAGATAAGGCCCACTCGTTCCTCAAACGGATATATCGCCTGTATAGGCCCTTCAACGATTTTCTGCATTTCGTGCAGACTGTCGCTGTTATTCAGTTCTTTCACAAAAGGGGCATATCCGGGTTCAACAACTAATACGGTCAGGTGATCAACTCCTTATTTATAAGATAGGAAAAGCGCCCGCGAGGGGCGCTTTTCCGTAGTGTGTCAGCGGCTGGGGGCTTTGTGGGGGCCTTTGAAGATTTCGCCTTTCTTCTGCTGACGGATCTGACGCTGGCGGCGCTCCTCCAGGGCACC
>CANQSF010000085.1 GCA_947626345.1 uncultured Oscillospiraceae bacterium
GACACATCCCGGCCGGCGGGCAAGCGGCAGACGAACAACGTCCACATCTACATATCTGCGGATGAGTTTCTGGAGCTCTGCCGAAAGCTGAACTGCGGGGAACTTCGGTATATGATGAAAAGCCGAAAGGAGAGCAATGATCCGAAACCCCTGTTCCAGCAGCTGGGCGGTACCAGTGCTGATAAGCTTAAGAAGATTGGCCGGGAGAGGGCCGACGGAAAGAGCCTATCCAGAACGATGCAGCTGCTCTGCGGCAGTCGCTCCGATTTTCTTCTGGTCGCTGACAGCGGCCCGGGGGAGGCAAATGCCACAGGCCTGATCGTTCCCAAATTCGGGAAAAACCCGGAAAACCATGTAGCTGTGAGCATGTCGTTTGAAGCATTCAGTGAGCTGCTGCTCCTCACACAGGCACATTTTAATGCCTGGCTGGGAGCGTGGTATGCGCAGGGCATGTCTGAACGCACGGCGAAGAAACCTTCAGAGCCCAAGCAGCCGCAAGGAATCGAGCAATTGCCCCCTTCGGTTCACGAAGAACAGTGGTTTTAGTCGAAACACGGGGGTGAAAACGAAATGGCACAAAAATGGCACAGTTTTGCCGATGACATGTAAATTTAAACATGTTACAGTTATACCATGCATTAGTGGGTCTTTTCCGGGGCCCACTTTTTTATGTTATTAAGGAGGATGTTCTTATGAAGAAAACAGAGTGCAGCGAAAAGCGGTGCCCGTATAAGGCCGGCGAGATACCTGAACGGCCGAACCGAAAATGCACCAGATGTAGAGTGGCACGGGAACCGGCCCGCAGAAAGGATCGCGCAAAACATCTTGGATGTGATTATGCCGAGGCAAACATTGAGCAGAAAAAGGCATCTGGAAAGGCTGCACCCAAGGGCAAAGCAGCAAAGCAGAAGACGGGAAAGAAACGTGCAAACCCTGCACGCACGGCACAGAACCGTACATCCAAGCCTCGCCGGAACAGGTACTTTGACGGCTACGATGGATACTACGAAGACATTGTTCCTGTTGACAATGGGGGGACCCGCCAGGGGGTGGACGTGACCTTGGTGAAGAAGGTGTCTGCCCTTGTCGCCGGCGTGCTGTTTGTTGTTGGTGCCTGCGTGAGCATCATGTATTTCCTGTGAACGGATATGGGAAAGGAGACGAATTTGCTATGAAGAAGGACCGACTGAGGAAGAAAATGGCGAAGGTGCCTGAGGTGTTGGAGGAGCAGATATGGATCCGTTTCGGCCTTGGTGTCGTTATGAGTGTCGTAGGGATCGTTCTGCTTTTCAGTGCAGGACCGTACATCGGCTTGCCTTGGTTCCTGATAGCTGCCTGCCTGATAGGCAGCAGCACACTGCTGGCCATCAACTGCATATCCGGGAAGATCACGACCATTGTAGGAGTCTGTAGAGGAGTGGAAACGGCAGGCCTGAGGAGAAGACCGACGGCGGCCGTGATCGTCGTTGATGGCTCTCCCGTTCGGGTTCAGCTTCATCAGCGGCGATGTTCGATCCGTGAGGGGGATACGGTGGTTGTCTATACTTCTGACCGGACGCCTATATATATGAGAGACGGCTGTGACCATTTGTACGGATACTATGCCATTGAAGGCTACGGCGGCTGCCATCGGGAATCAAAATGATTGTTGGATCGTGTGAAGCGGGATTGAATGGCAACTATTACGAAAAGAGTAAATTAATCGACAAGAAGCCATTGAAATAGCTAGGTTGGAAGCATTAGACAGATGCTTCCAACCTGGCAAGCTCTATGACACATCAGAACGATTTAGTATGCTGGCTCACACCAACGATACGACAAGTTCCTCCGTATAAGGAAAATGATGCACCAGAGAGATTCTGACAGTCCATGATGAAAGGGGCATCCAGTCCAGTCCGGCAATATCAAAAGCCTTTACCAGTTCCAAATTCGTCAATTCTGTAGCCAGCGTGAGATGAGGCACCCATGTGCCGTAAACATACTGTTTTGATGGAACAAATGTATGATCGGCAACAGAGTGGTTCGGCCTATTCATAGCAATCATCTCATCCGTCATTACAGGAATGACAATAAGAATTCCTGGTAAGAAAGTCCCAAAAGTGCAAACGTTATGTAGAACGGACGTAAGCTGCGTAGGATACCTTCAAATATCTGGACCGGATCGGAGTTGCCACGACGTAGAATTATTGCCTTGATTATTGTTGACTTATCTTTCGGAGAGTTGATGACTAAGGTGCAAGAAGGATTATAGGATACGCACAGATTGTTTTGAAAATGGTTGCTACTCCGTCCTTCCGGCATTACCATTCTAGGTTCGTGATATGGATAAGTCAAGTAAGCGGGTAGATATCAAAATCTCAAATTATCTCTTGCGTATTCTGTGAGTAGTGTGTATAATTCAGTTTACCAAGCCGAATATGAAGGAGGATGCAAATATGCCCAGACCAAAAGGAAGTAAAAATAAGAAGTCGAAATTGACAGTTGCTCAGATCGAAGCCGATATTGAGAAACAGGATGCTGTTATTGCTCAACTAAGGTCACGTGCGGTTGATATTGAAAAAG
Organism: uncultured Oscillospiraceae bacterium; assembly: GCA_947626345.1. Classification (GTDB taxonomy): domain Bacteria; phylum Bacillota; class Clostridia; order Oscillospirales; family Oscillospiraceae; genus CAJOIG01. The sequence goes on from CANQSF010000085.1 coordinate 2,563, forward strand.
AACTCGCTGACAAGAAAAATGAGTTAAAGGCTACAAACAAAGAATTGCGTGCGGCTGAGAAGATCAAAGATGTTCTGGCAAAAAAACGTGAAGAAGCCGTTGCAATCGAAGAGGCCGAGGCAAAGAAAACTGAATTAGAGGACGTAATTGCAAAGCTTGTCAATAGTGGCAAGTCAGCAGATGATATTATGGCGGCACTAAAGCAGCTTTGATTTCATTGACAGAAAAGCCGATTAACATTTATAGTTAGTTGGCTTTTTCGTTGAGCGGCATAAATCGCCCACTATTTTAGCCCTTAGATCGGTATGCAGAGCCATTATTGACAGTTGAAAGCACCCATGGTATAATGCAAATGTAAGTTTCCGGGTATCCAAGCTGGATCAATAGTAACCGAGTTACAAAGTGTCAATTAGCACATTCGTGCTG
>CANQSF010000086.1 GCA_947626345.1 uncultured Oscillospiraceae bacterium
TCCGCGTCGGAGATGGACAGCAACTCACAGTAATGGGACCATGTCAATTTAACAGACGCTGTCTGTTGAATCTGATAACCGGCATTTGCTTCTTCGCATAAACCTTGGTTTCTGCATTTTTCTGTCTACTGACTATTTACCTCTTCAATGGCTCCAGATGCTTTTAGCAAATCTGGAGCCATGTCATTTTTACGCATAATGTCACGTGTCACATTACATTTTGTTTCGTTTTTCGTCATAGCCCCTATGCGCAAATTGGTTTCACTTTTTAGGTCGATCAATGAAGTCTAAGGCTAAGAATACGCCTTTTTGAGAATAATATCTAACAATTTAACAACTTCTATCTATTTCAGCACAATTCGACAAAACAGCGCGCTATAATTATTACAAAATAGTTTTAAAAGCAATATTATTTTACAAATTAAAGGTTGTTCATATGCAAGGGGATACAAATAGCGTCTTTTCTGGCGGCGGCAGAACGACGTATTGGTACGCCTTCTTCGATAATGCCTTTTCTCAGTTCCGCAGTCAGAGAGCATCGCTTGTATCTTTCCAAAGTACGTTTGGAAAGGAGTCTGACATGGCCATTGACGCCCGGATAATCGGAGAAAGGATCCACGATCGCCGGTTAGAATTGAACCTTTCTCTCACAAAAGTCGCTCTCGATCTACATATATCCCCCGATTACCTCCGTAAAATCGAGTACGGCACCAGACATCCATCACTGGATATCGTGTTGTCGTTGGCAGATTATCTGGGGATCACTACCGATTACCTTCTCCGCGGCGAAAAGGACCCGTTGAACATTTCTGCGGAACTTGGCGCAGTGATCAGGGTGCTTCAGAGAATCCAAAAGATCGTCTAAAGTGGGACTACCAGTACCATCCCAGCAGTTCGTAAGCGGCTATAATATAAAACACAGAGGGTATTCCCCCAACAGCTCGGAAGAGGACTTCTGGGCAAAAATGCCGCTTACAACCAAATATACATTCATCAGACACATTCCCGCTGCTATTGTGATGAGCATGAGCCACTTTAGCAGCTGCGCCACGATCTGCCGACGGCAGGGAGCGACACACAGCCACTATAAGCGCCGGGCGGCACCCGGCGCGGCAATGACCGGCAGCGGGGACAATGATACTCCTGTCCAGCCACAGTCGGCGGCTCTCTGCGTTTGGCAGGCGCAGACCCGTCACAGGCAATGGGGGCAGTCGCGTGAGACCCACGCGAGGGTGTGATTCCCGTGGAGCTGAAGCCGCCAGCCGCCTGATGACTTCCCTTCCTGGGCTTCCATCGCGCTCCAGCATAGCGATTGCGATGGGAAAAAGGAGGAGCAAGGGAGCGTGTGTAGTTTTCGGCTCTGCCGGAAACGGAACAAAGCGGACTCTGCTCCGACGCGATCCGGGGCGTCGTGGACAAATTGGATCGCCTCCCCATATTGGCCGGGCAGGTGAACAACAGCACCAGGGATGATCACATCTCTCCAAATGTTATGTAAACTTGTTCGGCCTCTACATAGGCGGGGCTCCTCCCGCCTTATTTGTTTTCGGGAGGTCAGAAAAGGATGGAACGAACATATACGCGAGGCGACATATACTATGCCGACCTCCGGAAAGGCGTCGGCTCCGAACAGGAGGGGTATCGCCCCGTCGTCATCATTCAGAACAACGTGGGCAACAAGTATAGCCCCACCGTGATCGTGGCAGCTGTCACCAGCAAGGCAGGTGTGAAACCCCGTCTGCCGACGCACTACTATATCAATGGAGAGGACGGCCTGGAAATGCCGTCCATTATTCTTCTGGAACAGCTCCGCACCATCGACAAGAGCCGCCTGGATGGTTACATCGGGCATTTGAGCAAGGAACACATCGCCGGCATGGATCATGCCCTGGCTGTCAGCATCGACCTGATTGAACAGGTGCCAAATGCGCTCGTCATGCGCCTGTGCCGCACCTGTGCAGAGAGCTTCCGCAACGCAGGCAACAACTATCTGCGCCGGATCGACCCTTATCAGGTCGAGCGTGACACCTGTACTTACTGCAACCGCCGCCTGGGGTATGACTATGAGCTGATACCTAAAGCTAAACCAGATGCTTAGTTTGATACCAGAACTGAAAAAGATTAATTCGCACAAGTGACACTCTACCTAAACTGTGATATGCTCTCCTTGACATCACAGCTACGGTACGACCAGTCACTTGTTCAGGAAAGGAGCTTTGTATCATGGAACAGATCGTACCGTTCACCTCTGTTGGAAAACGGACTTACTCCGTCGATGAGATACAGGATATGTTGGGCATCTGCAAAAGGAAAGCCTATGATCTTTGCAAATCTGGCAACTTCAGCATCGTTCGTATCGGGCGAACGATTCGCGTTTCCAAAATCTCTTTTGACAGATGGCTTGATGCTTCTCAAACGAACGGAGGAATGTAATCATGGCATTTATCACCAAAAAAGGAAAAGCCTATGCAGTTGTGTACTACATAGGGAAAGGAAAGGATCGGCGTCAGGTTTGGAAATCCGGGCTGTCCTATAAAGATGCGAAAGCCCAGAAACGTATCATTGAAAACGAGATCGAAAACGAACCTGCTGCCCAGACGCGGGACATCACCGTAAAGGCGTTTCTTCTCGAGTTCATAAAAAATATGGAGAAAAGAAATGGGTGGCCTCAACCTACGAGGGCAATGTTGGCTTGATAAACAACTATGTGATACCGTATCTGGGTGACAAGCCCCTTCGTAGCGTCAGGACCAAAACGGTCGATGATTTTTACGATTATCTCTTGGACGAGGCGGAGCCTGTTGCAAACCTGGGCCGGCCAAAACGTGAGAAGATCGCTCCATCTGTAATACGCGACATACACAAGGTGATGCGCTGCGCCTTCAACCAAGCAAAAAAGTGGGAATACATCACGAAAAACCCTTTTTTGAACGCTACCGTTCCAGA
>CANQSF010000087.1 GCA_947626345.1 uncultured Oscillospiraceae bacterium
GCCGTTGACACCCGTGTGTAGGTATAAACTTTTGTCTTCTCTTTTGCCATTTGCGCATAGCCTCCCATTTGTGCAACGGCCGTTGCACTTTTGGCGGTCACTTTTGTTCCAGCTCCTTTTCGATCTCCTCAATAGAGGGGAGACTGCTCTTCAGCTCTTCCGGCAGCGCGTGAGCCAGCTGGTTTTTCCATTCTGCCACGCCGATGGGATTCTGATAACCGGTCAGAGAATACTCTACGACGGTCTTGTTTTTGCCCTTGACCAGCAACAGGCCAATTGTGGGCTTGTCGTCCGGATGGCGCAGGATGTCGTCTACCACGTTTTGGTACATATTCAGCTGACTGACAAAACCCGGTTCAAAATCGCGGGCTTTCAGTTCAATGACCACATAGCAACGCAGCTTTAGGTGGTAGAACAGAAGGTCGATATAGAAGTCTTGACCGCCGACTTCCAGCGGGACCTGACGGCCCACAAAAGCAAAACCCTGACCTAACTCCAGCAGAAAATTCTGGATATGCTCCGTCAACTGCCTCTCGATCTCCACTTCGCGCCGCGGCATATCGGTTCCCAGAAAATCAAACAGATACGGGTCCTTAAAAATCTGGTTGGCCATGTCGGAATCGGAAGGAGGGAGGGCGACTGGGAAGTTGTTGACGCTCTTCCCGGTCCGCTCCATCAACCTGCCCTCGATCTGGAACTCCAGGACTGTGCTGCTCCAGCCATTCTCAAGCACCTTCTGCGCGTACCAGATACGGCTCTCCCGGTCATCCAGCTTGTCCAGCAGCTGAATATTCGTGCGCCAGGGAATTTGTGCAACGACCTGTTGCACAAATTCATAGTCTGGCCAGCATTCGGCAAACTTCCGCATATATTTGATGTTTCTGGGCGAGAAGCCGGACATTTCCGGAAACGCATCCTTCAGGTCCTTTGCCATGCGGTCAATGACCTTCGCACCCCAGCCCTCTTCACGCTGCTTTTCCAGGATCGCCTTGCCGATCGTCCAATAGAGACAGATCATACTGGAATTGGCAGCCACAACGACAGAGAGCCGCTGTGTTTTGATCTTTTCTTTGATCCCTTCGATAAAATCCAAATAGCTGTCACTCATTTCAGAAAGCTGCGGAGCCACGGGGAATATCACGCCATCTTTATCCTTTCCCATGCGCTTGCGATCATCCAATTCCAGCACCTCATTTCTTTTGCTGCCATACACCGGGGGATGGACCCCGGTGTATGGCGTTTGGACATCTAAATCATGTTTATTGTATCATGCTGCTTTGCCTTTTTCAACTGTGCGTTCCAATATTTCTTTGTTTGGGGCGAGATCATCTTCGCCTGATACTGCATTCTCAACAGTGGGTGTCATGTTGTCAATATCAAGAGTCAATGCGTATTTCTCGATCAGACCTGCCAGCAGGTCTGCCAGACCGCTCCAAACATCTCTATTGGACGCTATTTCTATCGACCTCCTTTTTGGACTGCTTTGACATCCGAGCGTAGAGGTCCATCACTTCCGGCGGGATAGATTCCACCGTCCGGCGCAAAGCCTCGTAGTCGCTCAGCCTTTGCGCGATGTCCATCTGCTCCTTTACGCTTTTTCTGGATGCGGCGTCCAGTTTTTTCTCCAACTGCTCATTTTCATCTTTGAGCTGGCGATAGGCACCGTCAAACTTCTTGAGGCGTGTCTTCATCTTTTCCACACCGGGGATATATGTACTCAGGATGGCCTCGATCTCGGCGGTCTTTTTGCCCGCGTTGAAGGGCGTGATCTCAGACAAGAGCTGCATGAGCTTGTCCCGCTGCTGGTTTAGATGGACGGCCTCTTTGAACAGCCTGGTCGGGATATGGTCCCGGCCGGTCTGACTGGCGCTCTCGCCCCGCTCCAGGTCCGGGTATCGTTTGACCATGTGCTTCCAGAACTCGTCCTGCCACCATGTCAGCTTCTTCTTGTTCCCGATGATCTCTTTGGCGCATAACCGGCCGTCCTCGGTCAGCGGGACAAAGCAAAGGTGCATATGGGGCGTTTTCTCGTCCATATGCACCACAGCGGATATAATTGTCTTTTTGGACTGATGCTTTTCGATGAACTGAAGAGCAAATTCAAAATATTCCCTTATCTCCGCTTTCTTTTTACCCTTGAAAAATCCCGGACTGGCAGTAATGAGGGCCTCCACCATGCGAACGCTGTCCGTGCGGGTCCGGCAGCCGGACTCGCGGATCTGCTGCTCGACCGATTTGCGGTATTTGCCCTGCGGCTCTACGATGTGGAAATTGTACTTGCTGCGGCTTCGGTCTATATCGGGATTGCTGGCGTATTCCTCCTTGGTGCGCTCATCGTGGGCTTCGATCTTGCTGATGGCGGGACCCTTGTGCTTGAGAAAACGCAAAATGGCGTGTTGCGCCTGTTCCATTACTGCGACCTCCGATCCTGGGGGTTCCAGCGCTTGGACCAGTAGCGGTCACAGACGACGATGCCCATGCGGAAGCTCTGCTTGCAGTCCTGGGTGCAGCCCCGGCAGATAGGGTTATATGTGATACGATTACGGCGGTTGAGGAAGAAAGACCATTCCTCCCGCCGTTTCTTGCTCATACGCGGCATTGTTACTCCTTTTCATACGATAATTGAGATTTGGGGTTCCGGGAAGATTTCTGTATTTTCCCGGTGTCATTTTGGCGATTTTTCGGCGCTGTGAGCGCGTTTTCGCTTGCCCGCCGGGCCGGGACAGCGGGGCGGCGAAAAGCGGTGTTTTGTATCTTGTTGGGAGCATTGTGATCCCTCCTTCAGA
>CANQSF010000088.1 GCA_947626345.1 uncultured Oscillospiraceae bacterium
CGAACCAGGGCAGGGCCTTCCTCCTCCTGACGTTTCCCGCTGGCGCTGCCGTACTTCTCCCGACACAGGGGACAGGCAATGTCGTGGGTGATGGCCGACACCTCAAGGATGAACTGCGTCTCCCCGTCCAGCTCCTCCAGCTCTCCAATGGTCTTAGCATATGTCCACACATGAGTCAGATGTTCGATGTCATGGATATTCCCATTGGAACAGCTGATCATCTTTTCCATGATTTGAGATATCGTCAAGGTACGTCTCTCCTTTGCTCCATAATACTGCTCGCTTTTCCTCTGGCACCATGATCGCCAGGGTTATGTACTTTCCCGACGAAATTATAACGCGCTTTTCTCTGAGAGGCAATACATCGCTCATCTCATCGCTCATATTTATCATTTCATGAGCAATACTTTGATGCCCGACACAGAGTTCCAAGAGTTGACTGTTATACATTTGAGTTTCACTGTTTTTTGCAAACGGCTAAATGTTAAGTCTTTTTAAGAAAATCTATTAACATTCGTTGAAATCAGTGAAATTAATTACCTCATCTTTTAAGTTGTTCACTCATTTTTGATTGATTTTTACTTCTTTTCGTGTTATTGTTACCTCAACAAAGAGGTGATCAAAATGCTGCCAAATGAATTGGTCGAACTCGCTGATATGATCCGAGCCCGAAAAGCAGAAATGCAGACCGTAGAGGTAAAGGCTGCAAACAAAGGATGCCCTGAGAAGCTGCGGGATACACTCTCCAGCTTTTCCAACCAAGATGCGGGAGGCACGATCGTGTTCGGGCTGGATGAGAACGCCGGCTTTGAGCCCATCGGAATCTATGACGCACAGGATCTGCAAAAGCACGTAACAGAACAGTGCAACCAGATGATGCCGCCTGTCCGCGCCGTCTTCACCCTTGCCGAGTACCATGACGTACTGCTTTGTTCAGCTGAGATACCGTCAGTCGATCTTTCAGAGCGTCCTTGTTACTACGCAGGCGCCGGCAGGCTCCAGGGTTCCTATGTGCGCGTCGGAGAAGCGGACCTCCATATGACCGACTACGAAGTTTATTGCTATGAGGCATTCCGGCAACATCTCCACGACGATGAGCGCCCCGTAGAACGGGCAACGGAGGCTATGCTCGACAAAAACTTGGTGGATGAATATATCCGAAACCGCCAAAAAGACCGTCCCGGTTTCAGCAAGCTGAACCCTGACCAGACCTATGAGATGCTGAACATCACACGGAACGGTGTGCCCACCATGGCGGCCGTTATGAACATGGGCATTTACCCACAGGGCTACTTTCCCCAGCTCGGTATCACGGCCATCGTGGTACCCGGGCGGGAGATCGGCGATGTGGCCGAGGACCATGCTCGATTCCTTGACAACAAACGAATCGAGGGTACGATCTATACCATGGTCACAGAGGCCATGCAATTCTGTCTGCGAAACATGAAAGTGCGTACTATCATCGACCCCTCCACCGGAGCCCGCACTGATCGGACAGAATATCCGCCGGACGCCATACGCGAGGCTGTCCTGAATGCCCTGATCCACCGGGATTATAGTCTTTATACAGAGGGCACACCAGTACAGATCGACTTCTTCACTGACCGTCTGGAGATCCACAGTCCCGGCAGTTTGTATGGGCGGATGACAGTCGAGCAGCTGGGTATCGCCAAAATGGACCTGCGCAATCCCGCGCTGGCGGTCATGGCCGAGGCGATCACCGGCTCTGAAAACCGCTATTCCGGTATCCCTACCATGCGCAGGGAGCTTGCGGCATACGGTCTGCCTGCCCCTGTTTTTGACAATCGCCGGAATGAATTTGTTGTGACCTTCTACAATACACCGCTTCGGGAACAACAGGCGCAGGAACGGCCTTGGAACGGTGCAACCAGGCCGATGTCTTTGCTGGAATTCTGCAAAACGCCCCGCAGCCGTCAGGAGATCGCAGCATATTACGGCGTAAAAACGGTTCCCTATGCTATGCGGCGCTATGTTCAGCCCATGCTGGAGAGCGGCGTGCTGGCCATGGTCGACCCCGCTCATCCCACCAGCAAAAAGCAGAAGTATTACACGACAAACCAGTAGCTCTCGGCAGATTTCGCCTCGTCACTCTCCACAAATCCTCTTTGCCAAATGCAGCATATTGCTGATAAATTCCTGTTTTGGCGTCAACGTTATCAGTGGCGGTGACCCGCTGGAGATCTATACAGAGAAGGACGGGGAGGTCATCTTCAAGAAATACTCCCCCATGGGGGAACTGAGCTCCTTCGCCGAGCAGATATGTGAATCCATGCACAAGGCCGCTGACTATTCCGCCGCCGTGTGCGACCGGGACAGCGTCATCGCCGCCGCCGGCGCGGGGCGCCGGGAGATCATCGACCGCCACATCAGCGGCGAGCTGGAACAGCTCATGGAGGCCCGCCGGGCCTACCGGGCGGAGCCGGGCGCCAAGCCCGTTCCCGTGGTGGACGGCGAGGGCGCGCCCGCCGCAGCGGTAGCCGTGCCCATTCTCTCGGAGGGAGATGTGCTGGGCTGCGTGGTGTTTCTGGAGCGGCCCGACGGCGCCAAGGCCGGCGACACGGAGCTGAAGCTGGCCACCACCGTCTCCGGCTTCCTGGGCAAACAGATGGAGGCGTAAAAACCACCCTGCCACGGCTGCGGTAGTAAGATAAAGGTAGACACATGAGAAACAACCATGTGCCTACCTTTTTCATTATGCTAAAATATGAAGGA
>CANQSF010000089.1 GCA_947626345.1 uncultured Oscillospiraceae bacterium
CTTCGGCTATATCCTTCCCACTACCGGGCGGATTCGGGACTTTCACCCGTTAGAAACGTGTGCCGCCGGGCGCACAACAGTAAAGACACCCCCGAAAAACAGGGGTGTCTTTACACTGTGTGTACGACACTATATTCTCCATAGTGACGTGCAAATATGGAGCGGAAGAGGGGAATCGAACCCCCATATTCAGCTTGGGAAGCTGATGTTCTGCCACTGAACTACTCCCGCAAACGGTATGCCCCTCTTCGGGGAACGTGCTGTTATTCTATCATATTCCAAGGGGGATTGCAAGACGTTGCGGGAAAAAATTCCCGAAAATCTCTGCGATGTAAATTGATATGAACCATTTTGAATTGAAAAAGAAAACCTTTGTATGGTATCGTATTGGCAGGCATTTGAGACGAAGGCCGTCGGGCAAGGCGAAAATGCCTGCCAAATGCGGCGGAGTCTTTCAGGCTGCCAGCTTTTCCTTTAACACCTGCAGTGGGCTTTTATTTTCCAGCGTCCGCATCGTCTTGTTATTGCTCCACCGGAGATGCTCTGCCAGTTTCGTGTTCAGTTCCTCTACGCTGCGAAATGTCTCCCAATCGTAAAAATATCGCTGGTCATTTCGATGACTCCGTTCTACCTTTCCGTTGTGCCACGGCGTCCGCGGTGGGATCAGCTTGTGTGCTATCCCCATCCTCCGTAATTCCGTGTCAAACGGGCATTCTGTATCTTCGCTGACATATTTGTAGGTGAATTCTGTCCCGTTGTCTGTCTGGATCGTCTGTATCTTGAACGGAAATTCCTTTATCAGCATCCTTAAAAATTTTACCGAGTTTTCCGGTGTGTGCTCCTCAAACCCATAGACAAACCGTATCCTCGTGCATTCGTCGATCGCTGTCCACTGATACAGATGCTTGCCGTCCCGCAAGACTTTTCCCCGCAGGCAGCTGTACGGTACTTCTTTCACATCTACCTGTACTTTTTCTCCCGGAACCAATATCTCCGGATACCGGCGGCCTTGTTGGCGCGGCGGCTGCTTTTTCTTCTTCTCCACCAGCTCCAGCCGTTTTGCCGTATAAATCATTCCGCTCAAGCTTCGCCTGTATCCCTGCTCTTTTACCTCTGTATACACCCCATCCCATCCATACCGCTCATACTTCTTCCAAAAGGCTTTTGAGATGATCTTCTCTTCCTCTTTCGTATGCTGCTTTGGGTGGCTGTGAGGACGGTGCGACCGCTCTAACAGCGACCGCCAATCTTTCCCATCGTACCGTTTGTCCCAACGCTTTACGCTGGACAGGCTGACTCCGTATATCCTGGCTGCAAAGCTTTTCCCTTTTCGCCTCGCCAGCTTTACTACTGCTTGCCTTTTCCTTGCTTCCTGTGCTAAAATGTTCATGAGAAGATCTCCTTTGTTTTGGTTGGTTTTGGTTTGCAGCTTAATTCTACCATACCAAAGGTCGATCTTCTCTTTTTATTGGTTCATATCATTTTAGCACAGACATTTCCCCAAACTTTTTTCATTTTGCTTTAAAGGTTCATTGTAAAATGAAATAGGACAAATAGAAAGAGTCATAGCAGACGTGGTATAATTGAAGTCACCACACAAACAAAAAACCACGGAGGACTGCTATGACTCAAAAGGATAATACCACAAAGAGACGCAAATTCCAACACTTGACGAGAGAAAAACGGGCGCAGATCGAAATATTGCTGCGGCAAAAGCTGCCAAAAACGCAAATTGCACAAGCAGTGGGAATATCGCGCTCAACGTTGTATTGTGAACTGGAACGAGGAACAGTCGAGCAGATCGATACGAATTTGAAACCGTATCGAGCATACTTTTGGGATGCCGGACAACGGGTATATGAGGAAAACCGAAAGAACAGCCACCCACCCTTAAAACTGCTGGATTGTTGGGAATTTATCCAACATGCACAGGAGCAGATTCTGGAAAACAAGCTGTCGCCGGATGCGATCTGTGGGGAAGCAAAGCTGAGTGGGGAATTTGAAAAGATCGTATGCACCAAGACGCTGTATAACTACATCGACCAATGTCTACTGAAGGTCAGAAACATAGACCTATTGCTGAAAGTGAAAAGGAAAGCGCATACGGATCCAAAAGGCAGGCAGAGCAAAAGAGCCCTCGGTACAAGCATAGAGGAAAGACCGGAGGAGATCAACAGCCGTACTACGTTCGGTCACTGGGAAATCGACACCATCGTAGGGAGAAAGGGCACATCGGCTGTCTTGCTTTCGTTGGATGAGCGAATGAAACTGCACCGTCATCTTGTGAAGATTTCATCCCGGAGCAGTGAAGCTGTCGGCGATGCGCTGCGAAAGATCGCGAAGCTTTATGGGGAAAGTTTTGAAAAGGTTTTCAAATCGATCACCTGCGACAACGGCAGCGAATTCGCAGATTTGGGCAGGTACCTGCCCAAATCCACGAATGTTTACTATGCTCATCCGTATTCTGCTTACGAACGCGGGATCAATGAAAAACAAAATTCACTTGTCCGTCGCTTCTTTCCCAAAGGAACCTCTTTTGACCATGTTACAGATGAGCAGGTTGCTTTCGTGGAAAGCTGGATCAATCGTTTACCCCGTAAAATCTTCAATTACCGGTCTTCTGATGATCTTTTCTACCCTGTCCTATTTGATATTG
>CANQSF010000090.1 GCA_947626345.1 uncultured Oscillospiraceae bacterium
GAGGGCGAATACCGCCGGGCACGGGCTATCCTGAACAAAAAGTACGGCCTATCTTCGGCTAGTATTTTTGCCGAGACTGCTTGATATCCCCGCCCGCCAGAGCGAACATGTGGTGACCCAAATCGATACAAAGGAGGCCACCACATGGACGACATCCTGAGCGATCTCTACTATGGGGAGATAACGCCCATTGCGATGGAGTTCCGGCGCTGTTCGGAATACGGGAAGGCGCTGGCCGAGGTCACACGCCTGTCGGACGAGATCCGAAAGCTCCTCGGCCCGGAGCATGCTGCGCTCATGGACCAGCTCTCCTCCGCCCAACTCCAGACGATAGACATATCGGAGCGGGAGCGGTTCATCCTGGGCTTTCGTCTGGGCGCGAAGGTGATGATCTCGGTCCTGACGGGCGAGAGCGACACATTCAAGATGCTTTGAGGGAGGCGCGTATGGAACGTACAGTTGCACAGATACAGTTCCCGGCGCCGCCTCTGCCTCGACTCACGCGGGTGGCGGCATACGCCAGGGTGTCCTCCGGCAAGGACGCCATGCTCCACTCCCTCTCGGCCCAGGTCAGCTACTACAGCGACATGATCCAAAAGCACCCCGGCTGGCAGTACGCCGGCGTGTATGCGGACGAGGCCATCACGGGGACGAAGGATGCCCGCGAGGGCTTCCAGCGTCTTCTGGCCGCATGTCGGACCAGCGAGGTGGACATGGTCATCACCAAGTCGATATCACGGCTGGCGAGGAACACCGTAACGCTGCTGGGGACGGTCCGGGAGCTGAAGGGGCTGGGCGTAGATGTTTTCTTTGAGGAGCAGAACATTCATACCATGAGTGCGGACGGGGAGCTGATGATGACGATCCTGGCCAGCTACGCCCAGGAGGAGAGCCGCTCCGCCAGTGAGAACCAGTTGTGGCGGATACGGCGAAACTTCGAGGCCGGGATGCCATGGAACGGCACGATGCTGGGATACCGCTATGACCGTGGGACCCTGGTGGTCGTGCCGGAGGAGGCAGCGATCGTCCAGGAAATATTCAGTGATTATCTTTCCGGGTGTGGTCTTGACGCTATCGTGAAGAAGCTGAATACCACCGGGGTCAGGACCCGCAACGGCCACAACTGGTGCCGGAACGGTGTGAGGTTCGTGTTGATGAACGAGGCATACACTGGCGGCCTGCTGTTGCAAAAGACCTACCGCGAGAATCACATAAACAAGAAAAAGCTGTTTAATGAGGGCCAGCTCCCGCAGTACCGCGTCCAGGACAGCCACGAGGCCATCATCCCGGCGGAGCAGTTCGCGGCTGTGCAGGCAGAGATGCAGCGGCGAGCCAACCAGTGTAAGAACACCGGCAAGAAGCGGAACACTTACCCATTCTCCGGCATGGTGGTCTGCGGGATCTGCGGGGATCGGTATCGCAGAAAGATGAACCACGGCAAGCCCATCTGGGTGTGCAGCAGGTATAACCTCTACGGCAAGGAAGCCTGTTCTTCCAAGGCCGTCCCGGAGGACGTGCTGCTTGCTCTGGCTGCCGATGTTGCCCCTCTCGGTGAGATAACGGCTATACGGGCCGAGCGGGGCAACGCCCTGGTGTTCACCCTTGGCGACGGCTCCGAAATCTTTAAACGCTGGCAGGACCGCTCCCGCTCCGAATCCTGGACGGATGAGAAGCGGGCTGAGGCCCGCCGGAAAACCATAGAAAGGAATCGCCGCCATGCCTAATGTGACCGTCATCCCCGCCACCAGGCCCATACACGCCAAATCAATGCTTGCCTCGACCGCCAAGCGCCGTGTGGCCGGGTACGCCCGTGTGTCCACGGACAGCGATGAGCAGTATACCAGCTATGAGGCCCAGGTGGACTACTACACCCAGTACATCCAAGCCCACGCCGACTGGCAGTTCGTGGGCGTCTATGCGGACGAGGGTATCTCCGGCCTGAACACCAAGAACCGGGACGGCTTCAACCGCATGGTGGCGGATGCCCTGGATGGAAAGATAGACCTCATCGTCACCAAATCCGTCAGCCGCTTCGCCCGCAACACCGTGGACAGCCTCACCATCATCCGCAAGCTCAAGGACGCCGGCTGCGAGTGCTTCTTCGAGAAGGAGAACATCTACACCTTCGACGGCAAGGGCGAGCTGCTGCTCACCATCATGTCCAGTCTGGCCCAGGAGAAGAGTCGCTCCATATCCGAGAACGTCACCTGGGGCCAGCGAAAGCGGTTCGCGGATGGAAAGGTCAGCCTGCCATACGGCCATTTCCTTGGGTACGAAAAAGGACCGAATGGGCTTCCACAGATAATCCCGGAGGAGGCGGAGATCGTCCGGGACATCTACCGGATGTTCATGAGTGGCCTTTCCACCAACGCCATCGCCAAGCGGCTGACGGGGCGGGCCATCCCGACCCCGGCCGGAAAGGATACCTGGCGGCGGCAGACGGTGGAGAGCATCCTCCGCAACGAGAAGTACAAGGGCTCCGCCCTGCTCCAAAAGCGGTTCACTGTGGATTTCCTGCAGAAAAAGATGAAGGTGAACGAGGGGGAGGTCCCCCAATACTATGTGGAGCACAGCCACCCGGCCATCATCCTGCCGGAGGAGTGGGAGAAGGTGCAGCTGGAGCTCGC
>CANQSF010000091.1 GCA_947626345.1 uncultured Oscillospiraceae bacterium
CCACTGTTGAGAATGCAGTATCAGGCGAAGATGATCTCGCCCCAAACAAAGAAATATTGGAACGCACAGTTGAAAAACACAAAGTAGCATGATACAATAGACATGATTTAGATGTCCAAACATTATCGACTGGAGGCAAAACCTCCAGTCGATAATGAGATCATTTTGATCTGTAATAGCGTGTCTTCTTCCCCGCTCCCTCCCGCGTCAGCTCGCCGGAGGCCACCAGCTTGCGCAGCGCACCCTCAACGGAGCTGACGCTGAGCGACGGGCACAGTTCCCGGATGTCCTGCTTCGTAAACCTGCCCACTCGGTCCATCGTGGCCCGCCGCACAGTCTCAAGGGCGGGAAGTTTTGTCTCGACCAGAGCAAAACGGTCTGCAAAGTCTTTATACGCAGCCAGGATCGTTCCAAGCAGATACTTGATAAAAGGAACGCTGTCCTCGCTACCCTCATGCCAGCCGATCTGCGCCTGGCTGAGGGCGTCATAATAGAGGTCCTTGTTCTTTGCGATCTTTGCCTCCAAAGAGATATACCTGCCAACATAGAAACCGTTTCGGTAAAGCAGCAGTGTAGTCAACAAACGGCTCATCCTGCCGTTTCCGTCGTTGAACGGGTGGATGCAGAGAAAGTCGTGGATGAAAACGGCGATCGCGATCAGCGGTTCCACTTCCATGTTCCCGATCACCCGGTTATATTCCTCGCAGATCCTGTCCAGCGCCTCCGGCGTTTCATAGGGGGCAAGCGGTGTGAACAGTGTCTCCGTATGGCCGTCGGGATAGGTGGCACTGATATAATTCTGTACGTTTTTGGTCCTGCCCGCCATGGGATTGTTCATGTGGCTATACAGGATCTTGTGAAGCTGCAGGATATAGTTTCGTGTGATCGGGATGGCGTCAAAGCTCTCATGGATGATATTCAGCACGTCGCGGTAGCCCGCTATCTCCTGCTCATTCCGGTCTCTGGGCGCTGTCTTCTCCTGGACAAGCTGCCGGATGCGCATGTTTGTGGTGATAATCCCTTCGATCGCGTTGGACGCCTGGGTACTCTGTACCTTGGCGATCTCCACCAGCTTCTCCAGTTCCCCCGGCCGCTGCTTCAAGTACAGCTCCTGTTTCCCGGCCTCCTTATAAATCGCCGCGACCAGGCCAAGCAGTTCCGAATCCCACTTTTTATCCTTGATCGCGGAATAGTTAAAGTCTCTCATACGTTCACCTCATTTTCCCTTAAATTATATGCATTTATAAGGGAAAAATCAACACTTACGCAAAAAATCCCTTAATTAGTTCGGCCTATGAAGGGAAAATCGTATATTTTAGAGCAAGAACGCAACGGACACAGACAAAGTGCAACGGCCGTTGCACAAATGGGAGGCTATGCGCAAATGGCAAAAGAGAAGACTAAAGTTTATACCTACACACGGGTGTCAACGGCCATGCAGACCGACGGGTACTCCCTGGACGCGCAGAAAGCCCGGATCAAAGCGTATGCCGATTATAATGATTACGAGATCGTCGGCGAATATGAAGATGCGGGCAAGTCCGGCAAGTCCATCGAGGGGCGGGCGGAATTCAACCGCATGATGGATGACATCAAGGCCGGAAACGATGGCGTGGCCTTTGTTCTCGTCTTCAAGCTGTCCCGCTTTGGCCGCAACGCGGCGGATGTGCTGTCTACCCTGCAGGTCATGCAGGACTTCGGGGTGAATCTGGTCTGTGTGGAGGATGGCATCGACTCCTCCAAGGACGCGGGCAAGCTGATGATCTCCGTACTGTCCGCCGTGGCGGAGATCGAACGGGAGAATATCCGCGTTCAGACCATGGAGGGCCGCATCCAGAAGGCCCGCGAGGGCAGATGGAACGGCGGCTTTGCCCCCTATGGCTACCGGCTCAATGACGGCAAGCTGGAAATCGCGGAGGATGAAGCCTCCGCCGTCCGGACGATCTTCGACCGGTATGTGAACACCGAGATGGGAGCCAACGGCGTCGCCAAATACCTGGACGATCACGGCATCCGCAAGATCCAGCGGCAAAACGGCAAAAGTCCCCTGTTCAACGCCCACCTGGTGCGGATGATCCTGAAAAACCCGGTCTATTGCGGAAAGATCGCCTACGGACGGCGCAAAACGGAGAAGGTCCACGGCACCAGAAACGATTACCATCTGGTGGCCCAGGACAATTATATCCTGGTGGATGGGCTGCACGAGCCCATTGTCTCGGAGGAGACGTGGCAAGCCGCCCAGGTGAAGCTGCTGGCCCAGGCAAAGCGGTATGAGCATGTGAACAAGACCAAGGACGAGCACATCCACCTGCTGTCCGGCATCGTGAAATGCCCGGTCTGCGGCGCGGGCATGTACGGCAACAAGAGCGTCAAGCACAAGAAGGACGGCACCAAATACAAGGACTTCTATTACTACGGCTGCAAGCACCGCGCCATGGTGGGCGACCACAGGTGCGACTACAAAAAGCAGGTCCATGAGGAGCTGCTGGACGATGCCGTGGCAGAGGTCGTCGCCAAGCTGGTCAGCAACCCTAAATTCGCTTCCATGATGCAGCAGAAGATCAACATGAAGGTGGATACCTCCGCCATTGAACAGGAGATTGCAAATTACGAGAAGCAGCT
>CANQSF010000092.1 GCA_947626345.1 uncultured Oscillospiraceae bacterium
CTGGGCGTGGTGGCAAACGCCACCTTGCTCAGGTCAGGGTCCTCTGCCAGCATCTCCGGTGTGATCCACTCGGCGGGATCATTGGAGTGTTCGTTGTCGCAGTCCATCTGCAGGACCGTAGCCTCCACGAAACTTTTAGAGCCCCGGTAATTGCCGCTGTACTTCGCTCCCACATGGTCATGGGCAACAGCCGCAGCCAGCTCCGCCGCCGATGTGACGTCTACCCGGTGCGGATACAGGCAGTTGGTAGCGTTACCTGTGCAGTCCGCGGTATAGAGCGTCAGCAGCACGGCGTTTCCCTCCTCTCTTGGGACGTTTTTGCGCGGCGAGGACCGCGAGGTTCCTTGCCAGCCTGGCGGATACAATGCTGATAGCGTTCAGCACTTCGATGGTCTCCACCGCCGCCGGGCCTACATTGCGTGTTCCATTCATATCGTTTACCTCCGTTCCAGGGCGTGTATTTCCCGCCCCTTCACTATCCCCTGGAGATCAGGAAAGCGTTTTGACGAAGGTCCAGTGTGTACACCATACAGAATGCCCCCTCTGAACTACGAGAGCTCAGAGGGGGCATCTTTTTGTTTTTTTCAAAAAATCTGCCTATGGGGTTCAATTTTTGCGCTTTTTCGGTGCCTAGTTATTTGAGGAGGTTCGACTAAAATCCGGAAATTTTAAGAAATTTCACGAAAAGTACTTAATTTTTGGCCTCTCCCGTGAACGTATATTGGGGGCCATGTGAAAACTGACCAGAAAGCCCCAATTCAAAGAATTTCGCTGACAGGTTCGGATTTGGCGCTTTTTCGGGGCCTAGTATGTAGATCCAAATAACCAATGCCTGAGTGCGCACGATGGCGGCGGGATACATATTGCAGGAACATGAACTTTAAGTTATGCAAACCTGCGTGTACCCACCGAGCTTCGCTATGCGCATTTTTTGGCATCCAGCCGGTGGGCATGCCTACCACCGGCTGTTTCTGTGTGTCCCTCCGCCATGGCGTTCAGGCGGAAAGGACGCAACGTGAAAAAGCAGGAAGAGAAAAGGTACAGCATCTATCTCAAGGCCACCCGACAGTGGGTGGAGGTCCCGGAGGAGTTCTACCGAGACCACACCCGTTACTATGACGCTTTCCGCAAGCGGCAGCAGTATCACGGTTGGTGCGTGTGCCCGAAGGACAAGTTCTGGCTGTGTGACGGGGACTGCTGTGTCTGCGAGTTCCGTCGTGCCGGGGATACGCTCTCTCTGGATCGTGCAACGATGGCTGATAACGGCTTTGTCTACACACCGCCGGATGCTCTTGAAGATCCAGCGCCATCCATTGAATCCATCATCTGTGACAAGGTCGCTCTGGAAAAGCTGCTGGCCCGGCTGGAGGAGCTCATGCCTGAAGCCATCAAGATTGGCCAGCTCCGGCAAGCCGGCCTGTCCGATGCGGCCATTGCCAAGGCCATTGGCATCAAGCGGACCACATTCCTCTCCCGCTTGAAAAAAGCGAGAAAGCAGCTCGCTGCCGAGTTCCCCGACATCTTTACCTATTAAAGTTCCTCTCTCCCTTCGTCAAAAGGCCATCCTGATCTCCAATGGATAGTGAGGGGGCAGATGCTGCCTCGCATTTGCCGCCCAAATCCACAGACGAAGGGAGGTGAGGATATGCAGGAGGAAGATCTGTCGCGGTACCTGTGGAAGGGGCTGGATCTGGAGCGGTACTCCGTTTTCAAGATCATCCCCCAGGACGAGGACAACGCTGCCATCATCATGTACTGCAACGACAAGGACAACCCCCACTGGTGCGTGGAGTACCTGGGCAGCGGCCACTACTTTAGCACCTTCGGCGAGCTGGTCAACTACTACAACAGCCGCTTCAAGGTTCCCATCAACCAGTACCTGTGAGCAAAACCATCGTATGGAGGATCAGAACATGAATGAGGACAAGCGTTTAAAGGTGTGGGCTTCAATGAGCGAGGAGGACCTGGCTTGCAAGTTCCTGAGCTTCAGCGAGGACGGCCCTCCGGACCGCTTCATACGGAAGCCGGGCGGCCGGATCGTGTTCGTGGAGTTGCAGGACCCCAAGAGGGGCCTCAGCCCCAAGCAGGTCCGGCGAAAGAAGTATCTTGAGGCGCTCGGCTTTGAGGTGCTCGTATTCTACGGCACACCCTGACGGCCAAGCAAAAGCACTGATTACATTTTGGAGGTAAATATCATGATCGAAAGGAAGTCCATCAGCAAGGACGAATATTGGAGCCACTTCTGGGATGCCCTGCGCGGCAAGTTTGACAGCATGGAGGTCGTTGGGCAGGTGCACGACGCTGAGACAGGGGGCTTTGCCCTCCCCTCCGGCGACGAGGGGATCATTGACCGCATCATCCGCAGGGAAGGGCTGTTCCGAAACCTCGCCACGATGGTGAGGACCCGTGCGAGTTCAGGCCGCATCATAGCCAAGGACTGCAGCGACCTTGCTGCCTGGGTCCCGGAGAACGGCGCGGTCTCCCTCGCGGACGGGATGAACGACTTTACCACGTATGCC